>CP018627.1:11409772-12012215 GCA_002021875.1 Streptomyces hygroscopicus | reverse complement strand
CCCGCGGAGCGGGTACCACATCGCTGCGCGATGTGCAAGCGAACAGCCGGGCTGCGCCCGGCTGTTGCGGTCGCTGCGCTCCCGCTGGCCCTCGCGATGCGAGGGCGGTCCCTTCCGCTGCGCTCCAGGGACCGGTGGGGCCGGCCGCTGCGCGCCCGGCTGGCCGCGCATCGCGCGGCCGTGACTGGCGGGACGTCAGGTGCGGCTAGTGGGGTCCCCAGTACGGGAGTTGGGGAGTGCTCCGCACTCCCGGCGGGTCCGCTGCGCTCCCCCGCCTGACGGTCCTTCCGGCTGCGCCTCCAGAACCGCCTGGGCCCGCTGACGCGGGCCGGGCTGGCTACGAGGGGTGGGGGTCGCTCGTTCGTGTGAGTTCCAGTGTAGTGGGTACATCAGGTTGATGCACCATGTACCGTTGGCGGAAACACGGGACACCCCCCAACCACCCGGGGACCTCCCCGAATTCCGAGAGGAACGACCGCAGATGACCGGTCACCACGAATCTACCCGACCCGATCCCGCGCTGAGCAGCGATTCTGTGCGCCGGGTGACGCAGTACCAGACTGCGGGCGTGAACGCCCGGTTGAAGGTGTTTGCGCTCCTGGAGGCGCAGGGTGTGCCCGCGAGCGAGGCGGACGACCTGGTGGCCGCGCTGAAGGCCGGGGCGGTCGCTGGGGCGCAGTGCGAGGTGGTGGAGCTGGGCGGCATAGCGCCGGCCTCTCGGGGCTCGCTGTTCGCGGACGGGTGGGATGACGGCGTGAGGGCGGTGAGCGAGGCCCTGGTGGGCATCGCGGACCGGGAGTGGTCCCGGCGCGGCGGCCGGTCGGCCGGGGCCGCTGAACTGGCCGTACACATCACGGACGTGAGGCGGCGGGAGCGGGCGGACCTGGTGCGGCTGGAGAAGTTCGTCCGGGAGAGCGTGCTGCCGGGCACCCACCCGCACACCACGGCGCGACGCCGGGTGCTGGAGGCGCTGGGCGAGGCCGGCGGTCTGTGCACGGCCCGGACCCGGAACGCGGACGGGGACGTCGTGGTCTGCACGCTCGATGCCGGGCACTACGACCCAGACGACAAGCCGCCTTTCAAGGACGGAAAGCCGGGCGGCTGGCACAAGGCAGATGCGTCGCTCTGGAACGACTTGGGCGCGGCCTGTATTCCGCACGCGGCCCTCTGAAAGATCACAGGAATTCAGCGCTCGGGGAGGCACGGAAATGTCAGCGATTAAGCTCAAGGAACACCAGGTAGAGCAGCGCTCCGCGTTTCGTAAGTGGGTGGGATTTCCTGCAAGGTCATCAGTACCCCCGCAGGGCGCCCGGGGCACGATCGTGTCAGCGACCGGCTCAGGCAAGACGATCACGGCGGCCGCGTGCGCGCTGGAGTCGTTCGCGGACGGCCGGATCCTCGTGACCGTGCCGACCCTGGACCTGCTCGCCCAGACCGCCCAGGCGTGGCGCCTGGTGGGCCACCGCGCCCCGATGGTCGCGGTGTGCTCGCTGGAGAACGACCCGGTGCTGAACGAACTGAGCGTGCGGACCACCACCAACCCGATCCAACTCGCCCTGTGGGTCGGGTCCGGGCCGGTCGTCGTGTTCGCCACGTACGCCTCGCTGGTGGACCGCGAGGACATCGATGCACCCGCGGGCCAGCGGAAGGTTCGCGGGCCGCTGGAGGCCGCTCTGGCGGGCGGAGACCGGCTCTACGGCCAGCGCATGGCGGGCTTCGACCTCGCGATCGTGGATGAGGCGCACGGCACCGCCGGTGATCTTGGGCGGCCGTGGGCGGCGATCCACGACAACCAGCGGATCCCCGCCGACTTCCGGCTCTACCTGACCGCGACCCCACGCATCCTCGCCGCGGCCCGGCCGCAGAAGGGCGTGGAAGGCCAGAAGGTGGAGATCGCGACCATGGCCGACGACCCGGACGGCACGTTCGGTGCCTGGCTGCCCGGGGCGGAGCTCGGGCTCTCGGAGGCGATCGAGCGCGGAATCCTCGCCGGGTTCGAGATCGACGTACTTGAGATCCGTGACCCCTCCCCCGTCCTCGGATTGTCGGAGGAAGCGCTGCGGGGCCGGCGCCTGGCCCTGCTGCAGACCGCGCTCCTGGAGCACGCGGCCGCGTACAACCTCCGCACCATCATGACGTTCCACCAGAAGGTCGAGGAGGCCGCCGCGTTCGCGGACAAGCTCCCGGCCACCGCTGCGGAGCTGTACGTCAACGACGCCACGGGCGACGACCTGGCCGCCGCCGACAAGCTGCCGAAGTCCTCCATCGACGCGGAGTTCTACGAACTTGAGGCCGGCCGCCACGTCCCCCCGGACCGCGTTTGGTCGGCATGGCTGTGCGGCGACCACCTCGTCAGCGAACGGCGCGAGGTCCTGCGCCAGTTCGCCAACGGCATCGACGCCGCCGGGCGCCGGGTCCACCGCGCCTTCCTCGCAAGCTGTCGCGTCCTCGGGGAAGGCGTCGACATCACCGGCGAGCGGGGAGTCGACTCGATCTGCTTCGCCGACACCCGCGGCTCCCAGGTCGAGATCGTCCAGAACATCGGCCGCGCGCTCCGCCTCAACAAGGACGGCTCCACCAAGGTGGCGCGGATCATCGTCCCGGTGTTCCTGGAGCCGAACGAGGACCCGACGGACATGGTCGCCAGCGCCAGCTTCCGCCCCCTCGTAGTGGTCCTCCAGGGCCTGCGCTCGCATGATGAGCGTCTGGTCGAGCAGCTCGCCTCCCGCGCGCTCACCAGCGGGCAGCGCAAGGTCCACGTGCAGCGTGATGAGGACGGGCGGATCGTCGGGGCCAGCGGCGAGAGCGACGGCGAGGACCAGGAGCAGGACGACACCGACGCCGCTGCCGAGTCGGCCCTGCTGCACTTCTCCTCTCCCCGGGACGCGGCGACGATCGCGGCGTTCCTGCGCACCCGGGTCTACCGGCCGGAGTCGCTGGTGTGGCTGGAGGGCTACCAGGCCCTGCTGCGCTGGCGGGCAGAGAACGAGATCACCGGCGTCTACGCCGTCCCGTACGACGTCGAGGTCGAGGTCGGTGTCACCAAGGACTTCCCCCTCGGACGGTGGGTGCACCAGCAGCGCAAGGCGTTGCGGGCGGGTGAGCTGGAGGACCGGCGCAAGGTCCTCCTGGACGCGCCGGAGGCCAGGATGGTCTGGGAGCCGGGCGAGGAAGCATGGGAGGCCAAGCTGGCCGCGCTGCGGTCCTACCGGCGGGCCACCGGGCACCTCGCACCACGTCAGGACGCGGTGTGGGGTGAAGGCGAGGCGATGGTCCCCATCGGCCAGCACATGGCCAACCTGCGCCGGAAGGGCGGCCTCGGGAAGGACCCGAAGCGTGCGGCGGAGCGCGCGGAGCAGCTGGCGGCGATCGACCCGGACTGGAACTGCCCGTGGCCGCTGGACTGGCAGCGCCACTACCGCGTCCTCGCCGACCTGGTCGACGCCGACGGCCACCTGCCCGACATCGCACCCGGCGTACTCATGGACGGCGACGACATCGGACGATGGCTCGCACGGCAACGCGAGGCGAGCACCTGGGCGCCGCTGTCCACCGAGCAACAGGAACGGCTGTCCCAGCTGGGCATCAAGCCGCTTGAGACCCCGTCACCCGCTCCGGCGGCCCAGCGCGCGGCGAAGGGGCCGAGCAAGGCACAGCAGGCGTTCCAGCGCGGACTTACGGCCCTCGCCCAGTGGGTCGAGCGGGAAGGCGTTCACCGGCCTGTGCCGAGGGGCCACGCTGAGGAGATCGCCGTCCACGGCGAGGCAGAGCCGGTGGCCGTGAAGCTGGGCGTATGGGTCTCCAACACCAAATCGAGGCGCGACAAGCTCACCCAGGAGCAGCTGAATGCGTTGCGGGAGCTGGGCGTCGCATGGGCGTGACGGAGTAGGTCGCCATGTGCCCATTACCTGATGGGATGCTCGTCTGTTGATGGTGCGTGTGGCAGCAAGGCTCCTCAGCGCACCTGGCGGTCGCTGATCCAGGTTCGTACAGCGCCCGTTTCCTGGATCCGTGCGGTGGAGAACAGCGGATGCCGTGGGGCGAGGCCGCTCGTGTCGTTCGTCTGGAGGACTGCGGTCCGGTACGTCCGTTTCCCCTGCGATCTGGCCGTCGTTTCGCGCCGGGCTGGTGGTGGTCGGCTACTACCGGGCGGCTGGTGCACTACGGGTCGGGTGTCATGCGCACCCAGGTGATGCTGCTGGACCGTGATTCTTCGGTCATGGCGATGGCGTGCCGCCCTGTAGAGCTGTCCTGGCGGGGATCTGATGGGGCCGTGGTGTCGCATGCGCCGCATCTGATGGCTCGGTTCAGCGACGGCGGCGGTCTGCTGCTCGACTGTGCCGGGCGAGGGGAGATCTCTCCCCGACTTGCACACCGTGCTGACGTCATGGCAGCGGCGGCACGTGCGGTGGGATGGCAGTACTGGGTCGCCTCGCCTCCGGAACCGGTTGTCGGTGCCAACCTGGGCTGGCTGTCGGGATACCGGCACCCTCGCTACCGGGACACCGCGCTCTTGGAAGAGGCGGTTCAGGTCTTTGCCCGTCCTCGGCCGCTGATCGAAGGAGCACGTGACCTCGGAGACACCATGAGGGTTCTCCCGGCCCTCTTCCACGCCCTATGGACCGGGGCACTGTCAGCCCCGCTGAACGAGCCCTTGCATGAACGGGTGACCGTGACAGCAGGCCCGGGCGAGTGGGCGTCCGCGTGACGGCGGCAGTACTTGAGGTGGGGAGCCAGGTGCGGTTCGAGGACCGCTCCTGGACGGTGGTGATGCTCGAAGGGGCTCGTGTACGGCTGGTCGACTCGGACAACTCCACAGCAACGGTGCTGGTGAACTATCTGTTCGCTGCTCCTGACTTCGAACTCGTAGGAGCACCCCGCCCCCGGGTGCCTCCGTTCGGGCTCCTGGAGGAACTGCCTGTGCAGGCACGCGAGCGTGCGGAGGCCTGGGAGCGGCACGTGCGCGAGGTGGAGACCGGCCTTCCTGTGCCGGGGCAGGGCGGTGTGCCGCGGGCGGAGTTCGATCCGGCGCAGCGGACTGTGGCGGAGCGGGAGGAGGCCAAGGCAGCGGAGTTGACCGTGGCGGGGCAGCCGACGAGTGCGGTGACCGTGCGGCGGATGCGGGCCCGTTACCGCGAGAAGGGGCTGTGGGGGCTGGTTGACCAGCGGACGGCGTGTAGGCGTTCTGTGGTGGGACGGGCCGATGAGCGTGTGGTCGCTGCGATCTCTCAGGTGCTGGAGGCGCAGCGGGAACGCTCCAGTGGCACGCTGAGCCGGCTGCGGCGCATGGTCGGGTGGGTTCTGGAGGAAGCCCATGGTCCCGGCGTGGTGGAGGTGCCGCCGGTGACGACGTTCAACCGGCTGGTGCACGCGCTCGCCGATGGCCATGGTCTGCTGGGGTCGGCGGCGCAGCAGCGGCGGCGCACCTCGCGGCCGGCTCCCCCCTTCGCTCCGACGGTGGCGCTGCGGCCGGGTGAGCTGGTGATGCTGGACAGTACGCCGCTGGATGTGCTGGTGGTGCTCGCCGACGGGGTGACGGGCTCGGTCGAGTTATCGATCGCGTTGGACGTGGCAACGCGCAGTATCTGTGCCGCGGTGGTGCGTCCGGTAGGCACAAGATCGGTAGATGCGGCGGTGCTGCTGGCACAGATGGTCACGCCCATGCGGATGCGCCCGGAGTGGGAGACGGCGCTGGCGATGTCCCGGTCAGTCATCCCCTATGAGCGGCTGGTGTCGTTGGATGCGCGGCTGGAAGGGGCAGCGGCCCGGCCGGTGATCATGCCGGAGACGGTGGTGGTCGACCAAGGTGCAGTGTTTGTCTCCGGGTCTTTCATTGCCGCGTGCGAGAGCCTGGGGGTGTCCGTTCAGCCGGCCCCGCCGGCCAACGGCCCGGCCAAGGGCCATGTCGAGCGGACGTTCCGCACCATCGGGGACCGGTTCTCCCAGTACGTGGCCGGCTACAGCGGCTCGGATGTCACCCGGCGCGGCACGCGCGTTGAGGAGGAGGCGTGCTGGACGCTTGCGCAGGTGCAGGACCTGCTGGATGAGTGGCTCGTCACCGACTGGCAGCACCGCCCGCACGCGTCGCTGCGCCATCCGCTGGCGCCGAAGCTCGTCGTGTCGCCGAACGAGATGTGGGGCGCGCTCGTGGGAGTCGCCGGCTATATCCCGGTGCCGCTGAGCGCGGACGACTACATCGAGCTCCTGCCCGTCAAGCGGGTGGCCATCAACGACTACGGCATCCGCTTCGACTACCGCACCTACGACCACAAGGTCCTCAATCCGCACCGCGGGTACCGGTCGGGCGCGCCGGACGGCCGATGGGAGGTGCACCACAACCCCTACGACCCCAATCAGGTCTGGGTGCGGCTGCCCACCGGGTGGGAAGAGGTGCCGTGGATCCACCGCGGCTGTGTCAGCCTGCCCTTCACCGACTTCACCTGGCAGCACGTCCGTGCCGCAGTCGAGCGCCGCGGTGACCGCGTCGAGCACGAGCGGCAGCTCGCCCAGTCCCTGGACCGCCTGCTGCGGCGTGCGAGCAACGGCGCCGGGACGCGCCGCGAGCAGACGGTGGCGGCGCGCGCCAGCGCCACAGCATCCCTGGCCCAACCAGCCGCGCCGCAGGCGGTCCCGGACCCCGTGGCCGCTCCGACCCTCTCCTACGGCCTGGTGGGTGCCTTCACTCCGCTGGAAGAAGAGGATCAGCAAGGGGAGGCAGGGTTCGAGGACGGCTGGGACGAGGACGACGACCTGCCCGGCCCCGCTGATGCCGATGGGCCTGCCGGAGGCGAACGGCCAGACTCCCCCGCCCACGTTCCGCGCCCGTCCCGGATCTATGACGCCCACCAGGAAGCAGCACAGTGGTGACAAAGACCTCTGCCGACAGCGCCCTTCACGACGGAGCGAGGGCCGCGGCGTACGCGCCGCCGACCACGCGGGACGGCTGGCAGCAGTTCGTCGCCACTCCCCCGCTGCAGCCCCATCCGGCCGCGGACGAGGACTGGTCGCTGGAGGAACGGCTGGACTACCACTCCCGGTTCGTGGTGCTGACCACCCCGGCCATGGAACGCATCTCCCTGTCGCTGCGCCGCCTGATGCTCCTCAACCGCCGCCAGCAGGGCACCGCACGCCGCGGCCTGATCGTCTCCGGACCACCCACCACCGGCAAGACCACCACTCTGCTGGAAATGGGCCGCACCTTCGAACTCGCCGAGCAGCGCCGGCACCCCGGCCGCACGGACCGCCTGCCCGTGGTCTTCCTGGCCGTGCCACCGGCCTCCACCCCCAAGATGCTGGTCAGCGAATTCGCCCGGTTCCTCGGCATCACCATCGCAGCCCGCATGAACCAGGCACAGATCACCGACGCCGTCTGCCACCTGCTGTGCCTGCTGGAGACGAAGCTGGTCCTCGTGGACGACGTCCACCTGCTCGACACCCGCACCCGGTCCGGCGCGGAGACCTCCGACCAGATGAAACACCTCGGCGAGCGCATCCCCGCCACCTTCGTCTACGCCGGCGTCGACGTCGAAGCCTCTCCCCTGCTGACCGGGCCGCGCGGCGCCCAGCTCGCCGGCCGCTTCACTCTGATCCGCAACACCGCCCTGCCCTGCGCCACCGAAGAGCAACGCGAGATCTGGCGCACTCTGGTCACCGACATGGAACAAGCCCTGCGCCTGCGCCACCACACCCCGCACACCCTGGCGCGGCACGCCGACTACCTCCACCAGCGCACCGGCGGCGTCATGGGCAGCCTCTCCCACCTCATCCGCGAAGCCGCCCTGACCGCCCTGCTCGACGGCAGCGAAAAGATCACCAAGAAACTCCTGGTCGGCATCCAGCTCGACATCCGCGCCGAACAACAAGCCCACCCGCCCCGAAAACGCCTCCCACGCCCACGCAGCCACAACGCGGGATCCTGACAGGTCGGAGCGACGGTGACGGAGGCCATCAGCGCGCAGCAGGCGCAGCCACCACAGCGCGAGCAGCCCGAACTCTCCGGGCGCACAGGGGCTTGGGGCGCGGTACGGGTAGCGCCACTGCACGGCGAGACGACGCTGTCCTACATGAGCCGAGTCGCCTCCCACTACCGGCTCACGGCCAAAGAACTCATCGGCGCACTCGTGGACGTGGGACGACGCCCCAACCTCTTCACCGTGCGACCCGACGGCGAAGTCGTCTTCAACACCGAGGCCCGGGCAGTGGTCACCGCCTTCTGCCGCATGCCCGAAGAACACCTGCGCCATGCCCTACCCGCCTGGAGCCGGGAAGCCCCCTCGAGCAGGCTCGGGAGCGGGCCGGCCGCCTGGGTCCGCACCGCAGCCACCATCCCGCCGACCGGCCCCGGATGCCGGGCCTGCACCGCGAGAGCCACACAGGGCCGGGAAGAAGCACGCCGCTACCTCCCGCCGCACGCACGGGTATGCGTCAAACACCAGTGCTGGATGCTCGAAGCGCCCGTCGTCGACGGAGCGACGGCCGGGCCCGGGCAGCTGGATCTGCAGCACCTGCCGCAGATCGCAGCGGCCCAGCGCCGTCACGCACGGCTGCTGCGGCGCTGCCCGCACGCCGGCGAAGCGTTCACTATGGCGCAAGCGATTCTCGCCTCATGGTGGGACGAGCCCTGGCCGGAAGAGACCATCTGGCCCGACCGGCTGCGGCTGATGGCCGCGGGCAACGGCCTCGCACGGCGTACTGCGGCGCGGGATGCGGTCACCTACCCCGAAGCCGTCACACTGGCCGCGGCCCTGGCCGATACGGGTGTACAGCAGCGGCTGCTCGACGAGGCGGGCAGGCATCAACCACACTCGCTCGCCGATGTCCCCCACCTCGTCGACGAACTGGCCCAGCGTCTTGAGCGGCCGTGGATCGCCGACCGCCTCGCTGCGGTCACGACAGGGCCGCTGAACGCCTGGGTACGGGCCTGCGTCCGCAGCCAAGCCGGACACAAAACGAAGACGCGGAGCATGTGGCGCCTCTCCCCGCCTCACCGGCCCGTCCCGGTTTCCCGGCTCCTGGCGGAAAGCTGTAACGGTGACGAGGCACCCGTGAAGCCGGAGCCGCCGTCGCCTCTGGAGGGCTCCGAGAATGCTGCCGCGGGGTTCACGCGCGGCCTGCGCCATGCCCGTACTTACGCCGCCGAGCACGGCCATCTGTGCGCGCCCAACACGATACGGGTCGACGGATTCGCCGTCGGCCTGTGGCTTGCCAACCAGCGGGCCGCAGGACCCGAGCTCGCTCCCGAACGCGCCGCCGCCCTCGACGCCCTCGACCCGTGGTGGAACCCACCCTGGAACCTGTGGTGGCAGCGCATCTACCACCGCGCCAAGGCACTGGCGCAGGCCGGACAGCCACTCACCCCCGAACGCGGATTCCCCGGCACCACAGAAAATCTCGGCACCTGGCTCTACGAGCAGTGCACCACCTACAGCAGCCTCCACCCCGGACAGCAGCGACTCCTCGCCGACCTCGGCCTCACGCAGGAACGCGCCCGCGGCGCAGCGCCCAGGCGCCGGAATCTCAAGGCCGCCCGGCGCACCGCCCTGGACCACGCCCGCGCCTACGCCAACGAACATGGCCACCTGTGCGCCCCAACCTCCACACGCCAGGACGGCTTCCCCATCGGCAAATGGCTGCACAGCCAGCGAGTACGCGCACGACGCGGCCAACTCGACCTCGCACTCGACCAGGCGCTGACCGACATCGACTCCGGCTGGAACCCGCCCTGGCCCACCGACTGGCAACGCGAACACCACATCGCCCACGCCGCCGTCGCCGCGGGCAGTCTCCTCGATCCCGAAGCCGGATTCCGCAACTTCGACGACCTCACCGGGCAGTGGCTGTATGCCCAGTGCGTCAACTACACCGCCCTCCAGCCCGGCCAACAGCAACTCCTCGCCCGCCTCGGCCTCACCAAACCCCTCGCCGCCACCGCCCAGCCCAACCCGGCCACCCGACACCCGGCCATGGAGACCGGCCTGCACTACGCCCGCACCTGGGCAGCCGAACACGGCACCCTCGACCTCTCCCGCACCACCCACCACGGCGGTTTCCCCCTCGGCCGCTGGCTGGTCCGACAACGACACCAGGCCAACCTCCACCGCGAACTCTTCGACACCCCCTGGCCGCACGAAGAGGCCCTCGCCCGCATCGACCCGTACTGGAACCCGCCCTGGGGCATGAAATGGCAGCGCCGCTACCAGGCCGCCCGCACACAGCTCACCCCCGGCCACACCCTCGCCCCGAACAAGGGCTTCCCCGGCACACCGGACTGGACCGGACAGTGGCTATACAGCCAGTGCGCCGTCTACGACGAACTCCATCCCCGCCAGCAGCAGCTCCTCGCCGACATCGGCCTCACCGCTCAAGGCGCCCGCACCGCCCGGCCCCGCCGCATCCCCCAAGCCGCAGCCTTCGCGGCCGGTCTCGCCCACGCCCGCTCCTGGGCTGCCCAGCACGGCCACCTCACAGTCGCCGGAGACACCTCCCACGACGGCTACCGCCTCGGCGCCTGGCTGCGCACCCAACGTCGCCGCGCCACCCGAGGAAAACTACCCACCGACCGCATCAAAGCCCTGGAAGCCATCGACCCTCACTGGAACCCGGCAGGAGGACCGCGCTGGCACCAGACCTACCTCACCGCCCGCACCCACACCACCGGCCGCTCCCTTGCCACCACCGCCGATCTCGACGCGCTCCCATCCGCGACAGCGAAATGGCTGTTCACCCAGTGCTCCAGCTACGACAGCCTCCACCCCGAGCAGCAACAGCTGCTCGCCGAGATCGGCCTCACCAGCGAACGCGCCCGCGCGCTGGCACCGCCCCCGAAAGCTCCCCAACCAGCCCGCCCGGCCCGCCCGCGGCTGAAGAACCCGCCCTCCGCCTTCGCGGCCGGCCTGCCCTACGCCCAAGCCTGGGCCACCCAGCACGGCCACCTCACCTCAGCCGACTACCGCACCGAACACGACGGCTTCCCCCTGGGATGGTGGCTGTACAAACAACGCCGAGCCGCTTATACCCACGTGAAACGAACCGGCCGACCCTGGCCCCACCACACGCAACTCACCGTGCTCGACCCGTGGTGGAACCCTCCCTGGCGCGCCACCTGGAACCACAGCTGGCACCAAGCCCACACCCACCACACGGCCGCCCAGCCCTTCCCCAACCAGACCACCAAATGGATCCGCACCCAGCAACGCACCTGGGAACAGCTCCACCCCCACCAGCAACACCTGATGAACACCATCGGCATCCACGGCCCCACACCCCTGTACCGCTACAACAACCGCCCAGCCAACCTGACCGACCAACCAACAGAACTGATCAACACCAACAAGACCAACCCGGAACAGGAAACCCGCAGCTCACAAGCCCGCCCAGTCCGGGCCCGCAAGCAACGCCAAACACCCCACCAGCACACACCACACCGCCAGACCCAACCAACCAACTGATCAGCCCAGCTCAACACCTCGGATGCCGATCAGAAAGAACGAACCGCGACAGCTGCGGGAACTGGGCCTGAAGTGGGCGTGCGCATCTGTCTGAACGGGAGAGAAGGTTCACCGTTGCCTGGTGAACCTTCTCTTCGGGGTGGGTGTGCGGACGGTCTCCGTCCGCACACCTACTTCTTCTTCTTGGGGGTCTCGTTGACCGTGGTCTTGGGGTGGCGCTTGACGGTGGACTGCTTGACGAACTTGCCGGTGATCGCGCTGCGTCCGCGGCCGCCGCTGGGGGTGGAGGTCTTCTTGGGCATGGTGAGTCGGTTCCTTTCGGGTTATCCTGACTGTCTCGAATTCGAGACAGTACATCGAGATTAGATCATCATCGTTGTGATAGTCAAACAGTGTTTCGGAAATGAATCCTGGGATCGGAAGGACTGAATGGCCAAGGACCAGATCGACGTCGACGCGCTCTACTCGGCGCTCGACGCCCAGCGAACCGCCCGCGAGCTCTCCTGGCGGCAACTGGCCAAGGAGCTCCAGGTCAGCCCGTCCTTGCTCTCCCGGATGGCCAACGGACTACGCCCGGACGCAGACGCCTTCATCACCCTGGTGCAGTGGCTCGGAGTCCCGGCCGAGCAGTTCGCGGTGGGGGGTGACACGCCCACGCAGCGAGAGGAGCCGGAACTGGTCACGCAAATCGGATCACTGCTCCGAGCCCGTAAAGATCTCGAACCCGAGGACGTCGCGTACCTGGAGGCCGTCATCAACGCCACGGTGCGACGCGTGAAGGCCTTGCCCCGGGACAAGGAGGCGTAGTGCGAAAAGGGTTCAAGGCAGACGCGAAGCGCCTGGCGCTGGAGGTCAGGGAAGAGCTCGGCGTCACGGCGCACGAAGCGATGGACCCATACGCCCTCGCGGAGCTCTACGGCATCGACGTCTTCACCCTGCACGACGTCGCTGAAGACCACTCCGAAGCGACAGCCGCCCTGCGCCACTTCACCGAGATCCGGCCTGATGTCTTCTCCGCAGCAGTCCTGTGCCTGGGCCACCGCCGGGTGATCGTGGAGAACTCCGGGCACGAACGTTCCCGGCGGGCCTCCACTCTCGCGCACGAGATGTCTCACATCCTCCTTGAGCACGAGTTCACCACACTGCTCCGCACCTCGGGACGTGAGTGCCGCAACAGCGACCACGACCAGGAGAGCGAAGCAGCAGAGCTCTCCGGGGAACTGCTCCTCCCCTCGGATGCAGCCCGCCGGCTGGCATATAACGGCGTACCCGACGAATCCGTAGCCGCCCGCTTCGGCATCAGCATCGAGTTCGCGCGCTGGCGGATGAACGTGACGGGTGCCCGGCTCATAGCTCAGCGCGCGAAGGCCCGAGGCAGCCGCTGATGCAACGCCACCGAGACCTATCCGGCAGGCGGTTCCTCCAAGGGCCGTCGCCTCGTCTCGCGGACCCACGCCCTTGCGATACTCAGACCGTGCCCCTGATCCGCGACATCGCCGACGCCGACCACTCCGTGGTGGAAGAACTCCTGGAATCTACCGGCCTCACCATCTGCGGGTCCTACGACCCCGAGGGCATAGACGTCGTCGTGGCCGAGGTCCGCGGAACTGTTGTCGGGGTCGTCGAGTTCCATCTCCACTGCGATTTCGGACACGCCGAAGGCCGGGAGACGCACGGCGGCGAGCAGGCGTTCGTCTTGACCCTGGCCGTCACCGATGCCGACCGCCGCAGCGGAGTCGGCCGCGCGCTCCTCACCGAGGTAGCCCGCCAGGCCCAAGAAGCCGGACATACGTTCCTGGCCCTAGTCCCACAGGACGGCGACGATTCGGCTGGCCGGCTGGCATTCTTCCGGGCATGCGGGCTCAAGCCCTACGGGCCCGAACGGCCGGGCGCAGCCTGGGGCTGCCCGGTCTCGGAGATCCTCGCCGGGAGCGCGGCCGGGACCGAAGCGCGCTGAGCTCTCAAAAGAACAGGCCCGGCGTAGCTTTTCCGACTCCTGGCCGTCGTCCTCCGGCTTCTGACACAGCGGGCCTGGCGCGGGCGGCCTTCGGTGGCGGCTTCCTGCCCGACGACGGCGCGGACGAGGCGCAGTCGAAGGGTCACTCCAGTTCTCCATCCGGTGGAGCTCCGCCTCGCTCCTCTTGGGGACTCAGTACCAGAAGGACAACACCGGAATGTCAGCAACGTCCGTCATGACCTGAGCCGCCAGCTTGTCGCCGGTGCTCACCCAAGGGCTCGTAGCTTGTGTCAGCCAACGCTGTCCCAAGAACGCAGAAACCGGCAGGCAGGGGCAGACGACCTGGGAGAACTGACACGACGGACTGCGAGGTGCCAGCCTTGCCGACTGGCCGCTTCGAGAGGCGGATATGGGACAGATCGAGCAGGGACTGGAGCGCGCGATGCGCACCCGGCCCGTTCCTTCAAGCACCGAGGCCCGCCTGCGGTTTCTGCTGGCATCACACGGTGGTTCCACTCGGCGGGTCGCCGCCGTGCTGGGGGTGTCGCAGCGCACCGTGCAGCGGTGGGTGACGAAGAAGTCAGGAGCGCGTCGTCCGCCGGGTCCGCTGCAGGTCGGGGCGATCGAGGAAGCGGTCCTGGCTCGGTGGCAGCCCCGGGTACAGGCCCGTCGGCGTGCCCAGGCAGAGGCGGAGGGGTTCGTCTTCCATACCCGTGCGCGATTCGGGTTCGCGGCTCCGGCAGGCTCCTCGGACGATCCGCGAGTGCGGTGGATCACCCAGGACCTGCCGGGAGAGGTGGCCCGGGAGCTGTTCGCCGCCCGGGATGCCGGCGCGGGCGAGCAGCAGCAGACGGTGATACTCGCCCGGGCGCTGGGGCACGCCTACTTTCGCGAGTGGGGCCGCCGGGCCCACGGGCTGCACGTGGCTTTCAGCGACGTCGAGTTCGCCGAATTCTCGATCGGCTGAACCTGCCTCATCCAGCGCCCGCGTCAGGGGTCAGGGTCGCGAGGGTTTGGCGTGCCTGGCTGATATCACTTCGTACCTCTCGGCTTCCTGCCGCTCTCGCCAGTCCCACTCCACACGGCGGACGGGGCCTTTGCGGCGGGCCGCGGGCGGCTGGGGCGGGCGCAGCCTGGCCATCTCCGCCACGCGCAGCAGCGGCGTACGGTCTCCTGGCGCGGCGAGCAGTTCCTGGTCCTCGCCGGATACGAGCCGGGTGAAGCAGGCCGCAGCCCGCAGGAAGATGCCCGCCCAGGGCGGTACAGGGTAGGCGGCGCAGCCGTCGGTGTAGCGGGCGCGGTCGTGCAGGGCGAGCGTGGCCGCGGCAATGTCGTAGTCGCGGGGGCGTGCGGTGGCGAGTTGCTGGAGGGAGGCGCCGGTGAACAGCGCGGCAATGACGGCCGCGGCCAGGCGAGGATGTGCGGTCGCCGCGTGCAGCCGGCGGGCGACCTTCTGGGCAGTGGGCGCGGTGAGAGGCACGGGCGGTGGGCGGTGCCGCCAGATGATCGGCGGTGGCATGCACGGGGCGGAGCAGGGGCGGGGGCTGTCGTAGGAGACGAGGCGTTCCAGTGCCAGCAGGGTGAGCCACCGGCTGGCCGCCGCGGCGGGCTCGTCTGCGGGCGGGGGTTCGGCGGTAGGCGTGCCGTAGTAGTGGCGGCGGGCGGCCTCGATGTCGGCGGTGACGGAGTAGTCGGCCGTCCGCAGGGCCTGGTGCAGAGCGGCGGGAAGGTGAGGGCGGTGGCAGACCAGGGTCAGGTGGATACCGGTGCGGGCCTGTAGCTGCAGAAGGCGCATCGTGCGGCGGGCGGTGAGGCGGTGAGCGCGCAGGACGGTCAGCCGCGTGACGGGCAGGGCAGTCATCCAGGCCGTGGCGGCTTCCCAGGCGGGCTGCCGGCCGCCGGGAAAGCGGCCCGGGAGCAGGGGCGGTTTGCCCAGGGCGACGAGAAGGTCGTGGGCAAGGCCGGTTTCACTGGTGGTGCCCGGGCCAGGGTGCAGGGTGATCCGGCCGGACGGCGGATGGTGGGCGGCCAGAGCGGTGTGCGTGTGCACCGTGTCGTCGTGACGGTCGAGAACCACGGTGACGAACGGCAGCGGCGGGGCAGAAGGCATGGACCGTGTGGTCAGGCGAGGCGGCTGAAGGCCCAGCGCAGCAGCTCCTGGTCCACGCGCGGGCGGCCGGTGCGTGCCAGGGCAGTGCGGGTGTGGGCGGTCAGCTGGGCCCAGGCGCGGAAGTTGCCGTGCGCGGCGTGCTGGTCGGCGAAGGCGATGTCCTCGGGGTCGGCGTCAGCCCAGACCGGGTGGAACAGCGGGATCACCTCGAGGACCTCGTCGGGTGTGAGGCGGGTGAACTGCTGCCAGATGAAGACACGGGAGGACAGCATCGGTTCGCGGCGCAGCACGGTGTGACAGCCCGCGCCACCGACGAAAATGATCGCGAGCTGGGTGGAAGGCTCGTCCCACAGGTAGCGGAAGTACTCGAACGCCTCCCCGTTGAGCCACTGGGCCTCGTCGACGAGGAAGGTACGGGGGCGTTCGGCCAGAGCCGTCTTCAGCAGACGGTCGAACTCGCTGGGGTGGCGCGGTGGCTCGCCGGCCAGGTCGAGCGCGGTGAACAACTCGTAGCGCACCGCGCGGGCCGTGGGCCGGGCCCGGAAGGTGATCTTTCGGACGTCCTCGCCGGGTTCGAGTGCGCGCAAGCAGGTGTTGACCGCGAGGGTCTTGCCGAAGCCGGCGCCGCCATGGATGCACATCATCGCGCGGGCAGCGACCGTGTCGGAGATGTTCTCGCGGGCGGTGAGCAGGGCGCGGGTGGTGACGACGGAGGCGTCGGGCAGGTCGACGTACTGGTAGGTGGCCGCGGTCACGAGGCGTCTCCGTCTTCATCGGTGGTGGGAGGTGCGGCCCGCCCGTCGCTGCCGGATGAGTGCGGGACCGGCGGGCCTGGTGTGGTCAGCGCGGCCAGGGAAGCAGGGGTGCGCCAGTCGGCCGGGGGCGCGGCGTGCGGGATGGCGTCCGGCAGCGCGAGCTGCGCGAGGTCGGAGTCGGCAGTCTGGGCGAGCTCGGCCTCCGCCTGCGCACCGGTCAGCGTGCCGAGCCGTTGAGGTGCCTCGGGCTGGGTGACGGCGGCGTAGCGCTCCCGCTGCGAGGCCTCCAGGTCCTTCTTCAGACGGCGGGCGCGAGCGGACCGCGCCCGCCGTACCGCGCGGAGCTGTTCCTCGGTGGCCTGGTCGGCCAGGTCCGCAGGCCCCAGGTAGCGGCCGGTGGCGGCGTGGTAGACCTCGATGCGGTGGTCGTGGTGGGGCATGAAGCGGATACGGACCTGGATCCCGGCCTGGCCGGTCATCCACGGCCCCACGTAGTCGCGCTTCCTGAAGCGGATGCCGCGGGTGCTCAGCGTGCGGGTGCCGGCGTCCTCCAGGGTGAACGTCCACAGATCCGCGGCCGGCACCTCCCGCAGCGGGGTCGGATCATCCTGCCACGCCTCAAGCGGAGTCCTGCCCCGCAACGGCGCCGGGCGGTGCTCGTTGTTCCACCACAGCGTCCAATCCAGCAGCCGAGCGGTGAAGTCCTCGAAGCCCAGCAGCACTTCATCCTTCGGACGAGAAGCCCGTTTGCCGGGGCGCGGCTGGCTGGCGTAGCCGGGCAGCGAGGCCAGGAACATGCTCTCCACCGCCCGGTTCAGCCCCTCCACGGTTCCCTTGAGGTGAGGGGTGTAGGCGGGCAGGTCCTCCACCGTCACGTCCAGGAGATCGAACGCGGCCGTCACCGTCCTGGACAGGAAGTCCTTGCCGCGGTCCACCCGTACCTTCTCGGGCACGCCGCCGAACGGGCCGTAGGGGTCCTCGCGCAGGACCGCGGAGCGCAGCGCGGCCAGCACCGACTCCCGCGACGGATCCCCCGGCGTGACCGCAACGCCAGTGACCGCATTCGTCGCGCAGTCGGTAAACCAGGTGATCCACGGCCTGCGGGCCTTGCCCTCGACGTCAACCAGCACCGGCGCCTGCATGTGGTCGGTCTCCCACACCTTGTTGCGCCAGCCCCGCGGCCGGGCCAGGAACACATCATGCTTGCGCGCCGCCCGCTCCCCACCCGCAAGACCCGCCCGCTCCCCCGGCGTCAGATCACGGCGGATCGCCCGGTGCAGCGTCGTCAGCGACGGTGCGTCCGCAGGAGGAGACTGCCTGGCAGCACGCAGGACCAGTTCCCGGTGAACCGCCCGCACGTTCCCCTTCCACAGCGCCAACAGTCCACGGACCTCGGGCGTGACCGTGAACCTTGCATCGACCCGGGAGCGTGCGCCGGGGTTGGCGACCGCGGACTCGTCACGCTCGGCAGCGGCCAGCCAGCGCCACACCGTGCGCTCCGACACTCCAAGCGCATCCGCGGCCACCCGTACATGGACTGCTGTCAGCTTCTTGCCCGCCCGCAGTGCGAGCAGCCGCCGCACCGCCGGACCACGCAGCGCCGTCCTCGACGCCGCAGGCAGCCCACCGCCTGCGCGGACCGCGTCACCGTCCTCCATGTCAGCTCCCCTCACGCGGGTGGGACGTCGTGTGCTTGCCGGTGGCCGGGAGCATGCGATCGCCCTCCCTTCTCTTGCAGGAGCGCTCTGTTCACAGCGGCGGCGCGACCCGCTGGAACAGCCGCCTCAGCAAGGCCCGGTCGATGGATGCATCAGCGGTGGTGAGCAGCACGTTCTGCAGGTGCGCAGTCAAAGCGGCCCACGTGCGGAACGTGCCGTGCGCGCACGACCGGTCGATCCACGTCAGGTCCGGGGCCGGTACGCTGCGCCACAGCGGATGGAAGCCGGTCACCACGGTCGTCACTTCCGCTCCGGTCAGGCGTGAAACTTCCTGCCACGCGCCGATCCGTGATGCCAGTTGCGGCAGCCGGGACAGGGCCCGCTCGCTGCCCGCCCCGCACAGCACCAGCGTGATCCGCGTGTCGGGGTGGTCCCACAGGCTCTGCAGGTACTCCAGGCACGGCACGGGCAGGCGCTGTGCCTCATCGATCACCAGCACCCGCGCCTCACTCAAGGCTTCCGCGACCGCGGCGTCAGCCAGCGCCGACGTGTGCGGGAAGCGGCCCGCCAGCGCCAGCGCGTCGAATACCGCACGCCTCATGCCGGCCACCGACGGGCGCACCGGTACCGGCACCCACGTCACCTTCCAGCCCGGGGGCACTTCGCTGAGCGCCATCCGCACGGCGGCGGTCTTGCCCCGGCCCGGATTGCCGAAGACACACACCGCGCCCTGGGTCGCCATCGCCTGCCCGACCGCCTCGGTCACCGCCCGCACCGCCGACGTCCGCACCAGTTGCGCGCCCGCCGGCAACGCCACACCTGCCAGCGCGCCGCTCTCCCCCGCCGACGAGCCTGCGACCGCACCTGGCTCGGAGGGCGGCAGCCGGAGCGCAGCCACTTTCGCCGTGCTTCCCTCACTCGGTCCGGCCAGGGCGAGGTCAGCCAGTGCCTGCCGCGTTTGCTGTTCTTCACGCTCCCGCCGCACCGCCGCGCGGTCCGGCAGGACCCTGCCAGCCTCCAAGTCCCGGCGCACCGCCCGGTGCAAGGAGGCCAGGGAGGGCACCTCGCCCCCGGCCGCCTTCAAATGCCGGTGCAGCGCCGCAACGTTCCCGCCCGCCTGAGCCAGTACCTCCCACGCCTGGTCAGACAACTCCAGCCGGGCCCGCGGCCTGCGCTCGACACGGCCCTCCGTCCGCGCCGCATCCAGCCAGCGCCACACCGTGCGCACATTCACCCCGCCGACCTGGGCGCCCGCACGCACATGCGCCGTGGTCAACGCCCCGGCCGCCTCAAGCTCCAGCAACCGTCCCACCAGCACCGGTCTGGACACCCTTAGCCCCGCCGTGACCTCACCCCACGCGCCCGACTCCCCCACCCCACACCCTTCCGCCCGCGCAAAACCGACACCGACCACCGTGCCGCCGCGCAGCCCTCGGAAGGATCAGAAGTGCCGTTCTCAAGACAGTGGAGCGCAGTGGGGTGTACCGCCCCATGACAGCCTCGCCGCTACAAAAACCGCCCCACGGCAGTGACCCCGCCCGTCCTCATCACCCGACCATCGAAAACACCCAGCTCTGATGTGCCGTCACTGACACCCACCCACTGACACCAAACCGGCACATCGCACACAGGGCGGCCCGGGGTCCTTCGCTGTCCGGGGCCAGCGGCACCGCTCCCAGGTCCTACACGCACTGGGGTGCGATGTCCGGGGGTTCTGAGCTGCGGCATCGCACTGGTGTGCGTGTAGGCCCTGGGGATCTTGGGCCGCTCCCCTGGTGAACTACGTTGCAGCGAGGGGCGGGATCGGTGAACGAAATCGGCTTGCCGGTGGCGTGGGCATAGTCGATTTCCCTGCTCGTGGACTCGCCGATGTACCCGCCAGGGTTGACGACCAGAACCCGGTCTGCTAGGTCGATCTTGCGCAGGTGGAGGGCGTCCAGCGCCTTCTTCTGCTTGTCGGTGATCAACTCGTCTGCTTCGCCTGGCGCGACAACAATGACTCCGGCGAGGGTCAGATCGCGATTCACCGCACGCATCTCGTACACGAACCGGGTAGAGCCGCAGATGCAGACGATTTCAGGTCGGTCGGGCACAGCTCAGCCCTTCGCTCGAACGGGACACGCCAGCGTGCACGTTGGTACTGCAGTTGTACATCTCCTTGGCCCCCCGGCCGTCCGTGTTCCCGATCGCCGTGGCTAAGTGTTCGTTGCCCAGATCGCGGTCACGATGGGCGTTGACCGGCCGGTCAGCCGTCGGCTCGTTCCGTCTCGATCGCATTCATCCTGCGGACCATGTCGATCTGCGCGCGGATCATCGTGTCGAACAGGGCCTCCGGATCGCCGTCGGGTCCGGCGTTCGCAGCCAGCAGCGAGGCGACTTGGCCGGCGAGGACAGTGACCACGTCGGCCGTCCCCACCGGGGCCGGTGACGGCTTCTCGTAACCGCTCCATGAGGTCGGCGCGGTCTCGCAGGATGTCCGGCGTCTGCCCGACGAGTGGTACCCGAACGGAGTCGGGGGCCATCGCTCCATGGGGTAACCGCGCACTGGCGGACTCGGGCGCGAGGAAGGAGCCCGTCCCGGTCCCGTAGTGATGGTGATGTTCCTCGATGTACTGGTCACCGCCGGTCTGGAAAACCCGGCCCTGACCCGAGGCACGGCCGTCGATCGGCCCGTGCACGCTCATCGCTCGGTGATGTGCTGGTCGCGACCGGCCTGGTAGACCCGGCCGCTGCCGGATGCCTCGGCCGTCATACGGACCTCGCCAATGGCAGACGACGGTTCGGGAAGGCGCGGGTTCAGCTCGTCCAGGATGCGGCGCGGCCCGTTGTCACCCCAGGACCACGGGGCGGAGCAGGGCGTACATTCGGCCGCGCTCCTAAGCCGCCACTTGGTCGGTCGGGCTGGCGAATTCCCGGCGGGCGCGATGTGGGCGGCGTCGATGGCTGGGCGTCCAAGAGTCACGTGAACGCTGGCCTGGTGGCCCACGGCCGACTGTGTCAACGCCACGACGGAGGTATCGCGCGCGCGTTGATCTCGGTGAGGCGGAGTGCCACCGTGATGACGAACTGGCGGCAGAACTCGAACTCTCCCCGGTTGGGAGCGTAGCCGGGCTCCACCGAGAAGCGAGGGGCCTCCGGATCGGCGTAGGTGTAGCCCACGGCTGGAGTGAGCTGGATGAAGCGCTGATACTGGTGGAAGTCCACGCCCAGAGCCATCAGGCGCATGCCCTCTTGGAGAGCTCGGGTGACGTCGCGGAGCTGTGTGTACTCTCTGGCGAGCGTTTCCGCGGCGCGTGCAGGTGCTCCCCTGCGGGATGCATGATCCGGCTGGTGCAGGATCGCTTGGACCTGGTCGGTACGGAGGGCATGACTCGGCATCCGTTTCCCGAAGCTGTAAGCAGACAGACCGTGCGGCGCGTCTTCGTCGTTGACTTGATCGGTCATGAGCTGCTGGAACGCAACTGCCAGTGTGCCCATGGCCTCGAGGCGGTCGCCCTCCGAGTCGAGGCGTTCGGCCGTCTTCAGGTGCGCGCGCGTCGTGTCGTGCTGGACGACCTCGGCCAGGTCGATGTCGTCGAAGGCGAGGCCGAAGACACGGGGGGTGTTCTCCTCGAAGAAGCGGGCGGTGTCGGCCTTCGCGTCCGTGATGGCCGCCGGGCCGGGGAAGCCGGCCGTGTGCTTGAACCCGTTACGGAGGTCGTTCAGGCGCTTGATCCCGTACTGTCCATGGAGTTCCACACCGGCAGGGAAGACGCTCGGGTGAAGGCCCTCGAAGAAGCGTTTGATGAACGGGTCTCGGTCCTTCACGACGGCGCCCAGGTGTTCGGCCGTGGCGATGAGGAACAGTTCCACGGCGTCGTGAAAGGTGAGCACCGAGGTGAAGGAGAGCGGCTCGGGGAGAAGCGACTGCTCGATGCCCTGCCGGTGCAGCAGTCTGATGAAGGCCAGGTTCTTCATGTTCTGAGGCGAGATCGGCTTGCTGATGTCGACGCTCCTTGGTGTGCGCGAGCAGGTGTCCGATATGGATTCTGGTCTGGACAGCCGCTTCAGCGCCTTCGGTTTCCCCCTCCAAGCAGCACGACCGGCACAGGCTGGACGAGAGCCAAGTCCGTTCTCTGGACAGCTATCGCCCTTCCCTTATCGCGGTGCTGGCCCGGAGGGTTGCCGAGGTCTTGGAGGCGCCGCAGCCTACTCCCGCGTGACGCCTGGGGGTGGTGTCATTGAACAGTGCTTCCTTACGCCGAGCCTCAGGGAATGCCTCCTCTCCCAGGGCCAGTGGCGTCCGGCCCGGGTCAGTCCTCCCCCACCGCCGTGGGGAGAGGCCCCGCGCGGTGGCTCCCGCGTCGGTCCGGCTTGGTCCGGTTGAGATACTTCCTCCTCAATGAGACGGGGAGGCTCAATTGATCATCTTTGATACGAACGCGGTGCACCTTCTGCCGCCCGAGGCGCCGCGCGCTGACATCATCCGGAAGTTGCGGCAGTCGGGGCACCACAGGGTCGCCGTGCCGTGGATGGTGCTGGAGGAGATGGCCGCCCACCAGGCTCGGTCGTACCCCGGCAAGTACGAGAAGGTCACGGATGCTCTGGCGACGCTGCGTGATCTTGTTCCCTGGGAGTTGGAGAGCTCGCTGGAATCGCTGGACATGGAGCGTTTCCTTGATTACTGGCGAGGCGTCTACGCAGGGATCTTCGAGGTGATCGAGACCAGCGACGTCGCCCTCCGCAAGGGGTACCAGCGGGAGGCCCAGGCTCTTCCGCCTGCGAAGCGCTCCCGGGAACTGTCCGTGGGCGGGCGCGATGTGGTGATCTGGTTCTCCATCCTGGAGTTCCTCGAGCAGAACCCCGAGGAACACGTCTACTTCGTCACGAACAACACCAGCGACTTCGGCGACGGGTCCATCTGGCCGTACCCGATGAACGAAGACATCCGCGGTCTGGAAGGCCGACTGACTCTGCTGACGGACTTCGAGCAGGTCGTCGCCCAGTTCACCACGGAGGTGTCCGGGAAAGACGCGGAGGATTCCGCAGCCGAGCTGCTGGCGTCGCCGTCTGTCCGGGCCGGTGTGGCGGAGGCGGCGGGGGGATTGAGCTCGCTCGCCGGTTACGCCGGCCTCGGCGACGACGACGTGCCGGAACGGTGGTGCGCGTGGTCCGGCACGCCCGAGGTCGAGCTGCTCGCCGTCACGGACGTCACCGGCCACGCGATCGAGGGCGACGTCTGGTACACGGCCCACGCTCAGTGGCTGCTGTACGGCCTCGCGGTCGACGAGGTGGAGGCTCTTGCCGGGTACATCGCCTGCGTCTGGGAGACAAAGATCCTTTTCTCCGCGAGTGACGATAAGACGCTGACACTGCTCGCGTGGGGCGAGCCGACCGCTCCGGACGCTGGTGACGAGTCGTGCATGAAGATTCTGCGGGATCTCAGGAAGCGGGTAGCCGCCCTCGCGGCAGCCGCCAAGCGCAGCGTCCTCGCGGCCCGGACATCGGCAGAGCGCTTGGTCGCCAGCCAGCTCGCCCCTGCCCTCTCGGGGCTTGACGTGGCCAATGTCGGGCTCACCCGGCAAGCCGCTCAGCAGGCAGCGCTCATCGATGGACCGATGCAGGCCCTCGCCCGCAAGATCGCCGCGGACCAATCGAAGTTGCTCAACGGTCCCGCACAACAGATGGCACGACAGATCACGCGGCAGGTGGCAGCCAACCGCGTTGCTCTGGATGCAGTGTTCAACGCTCCCGGGCGGCGTCTCGCCCGGCAGATCGTTGCTATGCCCCGGCTCGACATCGCCGTACCCCGACTCGACATCACCGGCTACACGCACCAGCCACGTCGTGGTGGTGAAGACGGGCGCAGGGACGGTGCCGAGCAAGATGAGCGGCCGGAGGCCTCCGCCCCCGCCCCCGCCCCTCACGAAGCCGAGCCAAACGGCACGGATGAAACATCTGCGGACGATGGCAGTTCGAGTGAGTGACCAATCACCACCGGCCTGGCTCGGCAAGGGCAGGGGTCGGGCGGGGACGCTGATGGAGGACCCGGGATTCCTGAGGCTTTCGGGTCTGGGGCAGTAGCTGTCACTGCCCACTCCCACCGCGCAGCAGGCGAAGGGCGGCCGCGATACCGCTCCAAGGGGACCGCGAACGCGGTGTGACCGGGGTCAGTGATTTCCTGTCCTTCGGTGCCGTTCACGGTACTGCTCCCACCGCGGTTCGGGCGACCCGCGGGCGGTACATGCCGGTGACGATCTCGTAGTGGATCGTGCCCAGCTCGCCGGCCCACTCCGTGGCTGTGGGCTCGCCACGGTCGCCCGGGCCGAACAGCACCACCTCGTCGCCCTCCTGCACGGGCAGGTCACCGCAGTCGACCACGAGCTGGTCCATGCACATCCGCCCAACCTGGGGTCTGCGTTCACCATGCACCCACACTGTGATACGGCCGGACAGCGAGCGCGGAACACCGTCGGCGTAGCCAACCGGCACAAGCGCGAGGGTTGTCTCCTCCGAAGCGGTCCAGGCGTGGCCGTAGGACACGCTTTCCCCGGCCGGGACGCGCTTGACCAGCGACACCGACGACCGGAACGTCATCGCCGGGCTTGCCGGTGTGGGCAAGACGGCGCTTGCCCTGGCCTGCGGGCATGCCGCCGTTAAGGCTGGCTGGTTCAGCGGGAGTCTCTTCATCGACCTGCGTGGATACGACGAGAGCCCGATTCGGCCCGGGCAGGCGCTAGAGGCGCTTCTGCGGGCCCTCGGCGTCGAATCTGCCGGTATTCCTGCAGCGGCCGAGGAACGGGCAGCGTTGTACCGTTCCGTGCTGGAAGACTGTGCTGATCAGGGGCAACGCCTGCTCATCATGGCGGACAATGCCGCCAGTGCCGACCAGGTCCGTCTCCTGCTCCCCGGCAGCCGCCGGCACCAGGTTCTGATCACTTCCCGGCACACCCTGCCGACACTTAACGCGCGGCTCGTGGATCTTGCCGTGCTCAGCCCCGAGGCGGCGGTGGCACTCCTGCGGCATGCGCTGCAACGAGCCAACCCCGTCGACCGACGCGTCCTCGAGGCCGGAGACGGGGCCGAGGAACTGGCCGGTCTGTGCGGGTATCTGCCGCTGGCTCTGCACATCAGCGCCGCTCTGCTGATCCTGGAACCCGACCAGACCGTCGGCGAGCTCGCGGCCGAGCTGGCCACGGCCCGGTCCCGACTGAGTCTCCTGGACGACGGAGAGCGGGCTGTGCGTGCCTCGTTCGATCTCTCCTACCGTCGGCTTCCCCCGGATCACGCCGAACTCTTTCGCCTCATGGCGCTCAGTCCCGGTCCCGACATCGGACTTGAAGCAGTGGTAGTCCTGGCGGCCCGCCCGCTGCCGGCCATCCGCACCATGCTCCGGGCCCTCGTCCAAGCGCACCTGCTCGATTGTGTGAACAGGCGCTGGTCGATGCACGACCTCGTCCGCGACTACGCCACCGAGCTCGTGCACGAGACCCAGCAGGCCGCAGCACACGGTGCCGGACAAGATGAGGCGACGGATGCGGCAGAGCTGCTCCACACTCAGGCATGCAACAGGCTGCTTGAGCACTACGCCACCACCGCCCTCGCGGCGAGCGCACACCTCACCACAGGGGCGTGCTCGTCTGCGCCAGACGAATTCGCCAATCAGGACGAGGCACTGGCCTGGCTGGACAGCGAGCGTGTCAACCTCACCGCGTCCGTGACCGCTGCAGCCGCCATCGGGCATCAGGGCATCGCTCTGCGCCTTCCGGTGATCCTCTACGACTACCTCATTTGGCACGGGTATTTCGATGACTTGATCGCCGTGACGACGATCGCATGCGGCCTTGCCCACCAAACGGGAGCGCTCGCCGCCGAGGCAGGAGCATGGAACAACCTCGGCATCGCCCTGGCCGAGGCCTCACGCTATGAGGAGGCTGTCCTCGCTCATAGGCGAGCCGTCGACCTCTTCGCCTCCATGGACAACCACAATGAACACGGCAAGGCACTCAACGGCCTGGGCTCGGTCCTGCGCGATTCCGGCGAACTCGCCGACGCACGACAGATCCACCAGGAAGCCTTGGCAATCCAGAGAGCTTGTGGAGACCTGCAGGAACAGGCTGCGGTACTGAACAACCTGTCCCTGGACCACCAGGAGCTGGGGAACGCCACAGCAGCGTGCACCGCAGCAGAAGAGGCCGCCTCGCTGTACCAGCAACTCGGCGACGCCACCAACGAAGCGAAAGCGCTGTGCACGGCTGCCTTCGCACTTCAGGCATCAGGGCAGTCCAAGGAAGCACAGGCGGTCTGCGAGCGGGCCATTGAAGCCGCCAGCCGTGCGGTGGGCAACCCCCGCGACGAAGCGGCGATCCTGATGACCTGTGCCGAGTTGCTGACCGACCTCACGCTCCAGCAGCGGATTGCCTACCTGGTGCAGGCCCAAGCAGCTTGCGAACGCGCCAACGCCCACGACCTGTGTGCGCACGTGCTGAGCGCCATCGGCCGGGCCTGGATCACCGCGGGCGACACGAGGCAAGCCGCCGCTCATCTCACGCGTGCAGCACGCATGTTTGAAGACCTTGGTCTTGCCAGCGAAGCTGCCGACGTTCGAGAGCTGCTCGCATTGCTCCAGCCCTGACCCAGCCTCACGCACGTACGGGGCGCTGCGGCACCTGTGCTGCGATGCAGCCGATTGAATGGCGGTCGGCGCTCCGCTCTTGACCCGGCCGGTCACCACGGCCGCCGGATTCCGTGCCCGCCGCCACATGGTCGGCGAGGTTAGGGTGGCTGCGGTGGCCCGGGGTGGGCGCCGCGTGAACAAGGCGCGCTGGAGGTGAGCATGGGGTTGCGCCCGACACACCTCGGCTACGCCTACCAGGACCTGCTGACCGCGCTACGCCTGGTGGACCTTGCAGTGGGACGTACGACATCGGTGCTGGTCGACACGAAGCTGTTCACCGGGGACCGGTTCGACGACATCACCTGCGAGTGGGGCACCAGCAGCCGCGAACGGCTGCAGATCAAGCACACGGACCATGACCGCGCGTTGTCGCTGGAGAGTTTCACGAAGGACAACCGAGGCCTACGCCTGGATCTTCTCTTCTCCTCCATGGAACACGACCTCACCTCGCATCCTGGTGCCTCGCACCGCCTCGTGGTACGCGACACGGAGCCGGAGGATCCCGAGCTGACCCGGGTGCTGCGGCCGGTCCACACGAACGCCGATCCCGGGCCTGCACTGCACGGCCTGAACAGCAAGCGGTTCCGATTCGACGCCGCCGCGCTGCGAGCACACGCTCCGTGGAAGGAGATGCTCGCCGAGGTCGATGACGACCTGCTCAGCCGCGCCTGCGCCTCCCTGGTCGTCGACACGAATCTTCCGGCATGCTCGCTCAACATCCGCGAGCCCGGACCGGCTGAAGCGGCCTTGCTGCACCGCATCACCGAAGAACTCGGTGCCGGACGGCCGCCGAACCGACACCGCGCGCCCGAAGAAGTGGCACTGGCCCTGATCGAGACGGCCAAAGCGGCTCGCAGCCGGGCGGGAACGGTGACGGTCGAGGACCTGCTTCCCCGTCTGAGCCTTGAAGTCGACTTCGGAGCGGTCCGTGAGGGCCACCCCGTGGACCATGCCACCGAGGTGCACCGGCCGACGGTGCTCACGGGCGTGGTCGCGGCCGTGAAGGGCGCCGCGCAGCAGGGGGGTGTCGTGGTGGTCACCGGCGCTCCCGGCATCGGCAAGTCGTGGCTGTGTGAGCAGCTCGGGGAGGCGCTGCGGGAGACCTGGCTGGCGGTGCGGCATCACTGCTGGCTCGG
Source organism: Streptomyces hygroscopicus (assembly GCA_002021875.1). Lineage (NCBI taxonomy): Bacteria > Bacillati > Actinomycetota > Actinomycetes > Kitasatosporales > Streptomycetaceae > Streptomyces > Streptomyces hygroscopicus. Next base: position 11,984,496 of record CP018627.1, on the reverse strand, counting down.
CGCCGCGGACATCGACCGGGAACAGCGTGTGCTGACCGAAGTCGTGATCGGCAGCCTGCTCAAGCAGCTGGAGGTGGCCGTTCCGGAAGCGTTGGCTCAGGTCAGGCCCCGCTACGCGGCCACGCCGGAGACTCTCGCGGCCGCGGTCACGGCCGCGCGCGGCCTGGCTCCGGACCGGCCGATCGCACTGATCGTGGACGGCATCGACCACGTCAGCCGGGTTCTTGGATACACCGCCGGCAGCGCCTTTCGTGCGCAGGTGGACTCGGCGGCCCAACTGGTCGCGGATCTCACTGCCCTCCAGCTGCCGCCCGGTGTCGTGCTCGTCCTGGCCAGCCAGCCCGGCCCTCACCTCAATTCCGTCGACGGCGGTGCCTCGCGACTCACCGTTGCCCCGCTCAACCGCGGCGAACTGCATGCTCTGGCGGAGCGTCTGGGCGTGCTGGTGGCCCTGGCGTCGTCGCCTGCCGGTGAGGGGCTGGATCCCGCTGCGCGGGCGGAGGCCGCGGTCGCCCTGATCGAGGAACGCTCGCGCGGCAATGCTCTGTATGCCACCTATCTGTGCCGGCAGGCCGTCGGTCCCCTCCCGGGCCTGGGAGCGGCGCCCGCGCCGGATGGCACCGGCGATCCTCTGGAGAGGCTGCGGACCATTCCGTCGTCGGCGCACGACCTCGACGACTACTACGCCTATCTGCTGGCCGGTCTGAGCCCTGGGCAGCGCTCCGCTGTCAGCATGCTCGCGGTCTGCGACTTCGCCGTGACCGCACGGGAACTCGAGGAGATTTTCCCGCTGCCCGGCATGCTGCTCGGCGCCGCGCTGACCAGCGTGGCACCGATCATCGCGCAGCAGCCGGGCATCGGTGGACTGAAGATCCATCATGAGAGCTTCAGCCGCTTCATCCGCCGGATCGACGGTGACGACGGGTGGGTCGATCAGGTCCGGTCCCAGGCCGCCGACTGGTTGTCCCGGCGGGGCTTCTTCACCGATCCCCGCGCCTTCCGGCATCTGCCCGAACTGCTGGCCGCCTTGGGCCGCGACGACGAACTCGCCCTGCTGATCGGGCCCGATTTCCTCGCCCGTGCGATTGCCGGGTTGCAGCCCCCGCAGGCCGTCGTCCACACCCTGACTGTTGCCGCGCGGCGGGCGGCGGTCCGCAGTGACTGGCCCACGCTGGTGCGTTGCATCGAACTGAGCCGAGCGCGGGCGAACTACGAGGACGAAGGCCTGCCGGGTTCCCTGGTGCCGTATGCGGATGTGCTGGTGGAGCTGGTGGGAGCCGACCGCTTGGCGGCAAACCTGATGTATGAGGGTGTGCCCACGATGCCGGCTCGGTGGGGCCTGCAACTGTGTGCGGCGGTCGACCGGGCCGGTTACGCCGCCCCGTGGGAGGCCTACCTGACGGCCTGGGACGACGTACGCGGCGACGAACGGGTCCACTACGGTTCCCAGAGCGACGAGCCGGTGGCCCTGGCGGAGCTGCGCGGACGGATCCGATTGCCGGCCCGGGCCAGCGATGACGTCGAGCCCGAGCAGGCCCCACGCACGCTCGCTCAGCGGGTGGCCCGGTTCCTCGACCAGGAGGCTCTGACATCGCCCGAGCAGGCCCTCGATGTGCTGCTGGACTGTCTCGGTTTCGTGCCGCTTTTGGACAGTGCCGAGCACATCGAGCGGCCCGACCGGCGCACTGCCCTTCTGCTGCATCTTGCCGATGCCCGCGACAGTGCAGACGACACGCTGCTGTCGGCGCGCATGCTGGCCACGGCGGCATGGGCCAGCGGGCTGTGCGACCCGCGACGCCTGCTTCGCCATGGTCTGGCGGTGACGGACCTGGCCGAGGAAATCTTCGCCCAAGACATCACGCCTGTTCTCACCGAGGCGACGCACGAAGTGCTGACCGACCGTGCCGGCGGTCTGTCGGGCCCGGTGAGCAGATGGCTGGCACTGCTGGCCGTGGCGCACACGGCCGACCCGCAAGCGCCCGCCCGGCTCCTCCCGCAGCTGGGGGGCGAGGGTTTCTACCGTGCCTGGCTGCGCTTTGCCATTGCCACCCTCGGCCTGCGTCAGGACGTCGAGGCAGGCAAGCTCCCGGCCGCGACCGCCTCCGCCACCGCCCGCGTGGCGCTCGAGCAACTGGCCCAGCACACGGCCCCTTTCACCGGCCGTCCCAGCGCCAGTGACCTGATCGACATTTACCAGCTCGTGCGTGAGGTCCTGCACGACGCCGTCGCCCTGCTGCACGGCGACGACGTCGCGCTGGGCATTGCGGCCCTGCAAGCCGTCAGCGAAGGCACCACCACCTCCCTGATGGGCATGGCCGGAACCGGCCCTCTGATCACCACCGACCTGCTGTCCTTGCTCGCTGCGAGCGTCGGCCAGGCCGGGGTCGACGTGGCGCGCGAACTGGTGCGCGCCTTGCGCGCGGCGCACGCCGGGTACCGTGCGCTGTATACGGAGAGCGCCGACTTCGAACTAGAGATGGCCCGCGTGAGTCTGGTCTGCGGCGACCCGCAGGAAGCGCAGCAGTGCTGGGACCGCGCCGCCCGCTACATGGGCGCCTACGGCAGCCACAAGGACATCACCATCGAGGAACTGTTGGATCCGCTGCCCCAGCTCATGCAAGCCGATCCCGTACAGGCGCGGGTGCGGCTGGCACGCGCGCAACCGCTGGTGTATCTCGTCGCACACAGCACTGACGGGCGGGGCACCGGAGGATTTCCCAGCCGCTGGTGGCAGTTGCTGGCACGTCTGGACCCATGGGCTGCCGCACAGTTGGGCGCCCAGGTGCTGCTGACGGAGCCCGGGCTGCCTGATCACAGGGTGGCTGCCGCCCACGGGCAGCTGCTGGCGACCCAGGCGAACACGGCAGACGCCGTCATCCTGGCCGCACTGCGCATCGCGGCAGGAAGCGCCGATCACAACATCAAGGGGGACATCGCTCTGCTTGGCAGGCTCGCCGACCTGCCGGCCGACGACGCGGCCCGCTCAGTGCGCCTGCTTCCAGTGCTCGCCAACGCCATCACCTCCACCTACGACGACCAGACGCTGGCCGCCGCACCGCACGCTGCCGGGAACGAGCCCGCCGCCGCGCTGCGCGCCGCAGCACACCGCTGCGGCGGTGAGGGCGGCCCGTACTGGGCCCCCGGGCCCGTGCCGACCAAGACCTCCCGCGACTGGTCGCGCCGCGGGCGCCCTGCCACACATGCCTATCTCCACGCCCGGCAGCGCCCCACCCTGCCTCCGGGCGCTGCCGGCGTGCTGGCCGCGGTCCGCGACCGCAGCGGCAAGGCATACGGCGACCCGCCGGGCCCCCGGTGGTCACGGGATGCCCTGGCCAACGCGGTCGGATGGCGGCTGCTGGAGATCCTCCACCGTCAGGGAGCCGACGCAGTTACCCATCTACTGCACCAGATTCCCGAGGAGATGAGCCTCTCCAATCCTCTGGAGCTCCTCGCCGACATCGCCGCTGGCCTGCGCCTGCGCCACGACACCGACCCCGGCGTCTTCGGCCCGCTCGCCGCAACAGCCAGCGTGATCGCCTACACCAAGACACGGGGCGGCGGCGGATGGCGCGTCTTCGCCGGCAGCGACCGACTGGATCTGTGGCAGCAGGCGCACGCAGCCGACCCCACCACCGCAGCCCACGTCCTGGCAGACCAGGTGGCCCAGGCCGTCGCCAACCCGGCCTCCAGCCGCAGCACCGGCGTCAGTCAGGCCCTGGTGTCGGCGTTTGCGATCCAGTCCTCGGATACCTCCCAGCCCTCTCCCGCCGCGCTGGCCTGCTGGGACGCAGCGTACGACGTCATCGCGCACCGGCTGCCGGGCGACGCCGGCCTCGGCCACGGCGCCTACCACCCACAGCCGGAGCCGGCCACACAACACGCCATCGACACGGCACTGTGCCGGCTCGTCCTGGCCACCGTCGCCCTGCCTGAACGCGGCGACAAGCGCCGCGCCTTGATCGCAGCAACGGCTCTCCTGGCCAGCCGCCCGGCCCAGGCCCAGGCCGCATTCGCTCACGTCCTCTCCTTCGACCTGGGCGCCGGCCCGCTGACCTGGCTCCTGACCGTCCTGCACAGCCATCTGCCCGAGGGCTCCCTGGATGCCGCCCTGCGTGAGCGGCTCAAGACTCTGTGCGGGAGCGGCATGCTGTCCGTGCGCGCCGAAGCCGCCGCAGTCCTCACCCGCGCCGGATGCCGGCCGCCCTCCCCTCCGGCGACCGCCGCCCATCCGACACTCGCACGCGCCATCTTCGCCGCGCTTTCCAGCACCGAGGGCAGCGCATGAACAATCCTCGGGAGTTCGCGGCCGACCTCGTCGACCAGTATCTGGGCGCCCGCCTCGACGCCGCCAACAGTCCGGCCGGGCTCCGCGAGACGGTCGTCGACGTTGTGACCGACGCCTTGGCCGCCGGGCACGTCGAGACGTTGATGGCTGCTCAGTTGGACGCGCTGGCCCACCCCAGCCGGACTCAGTACCCCGACGCCTACCTCGCCGCCGAGGCCGCCGCCGAAGACGCCCTGCAACAGGCCGCCGCCGGGCTGCGAGTCGCCTTCGCCCAAGCCGGGCACCTCGCCCCCGCCGAGACTTTCGAACGCAATGCGGGCGCACGACTGCGCGACGACCCCCGCGCAGCCTTGCGTGCCGAACTCGCCCGTGTTCCCCGCCCCCTCACCCGCCCCGAGGCGCTGGCATGGTCACTCGATCCCGCCCCCTGGTTCAGTAACAGCCGCCAGGAGCAACTGCCCTGGCCGCCTTCCGGCCTGGCATCGGTCGCGGGCCTACAGGCCCTGACGGGAGGCGCCACTGCCCTTTCTCACGTCGAGAACGGGCCTCACGCAGGCTGGGTACAGGTCGGCCTGATCGAGCAGCACCACACCCCCGCACGCCGCCACCCGGACCAGCCCGCCCGCCATGTACGCATCGCGCTCGGGCTGGAGGCCGTCAACGACGATCCGCCGCCCGGCACGCTTCCCCTCGCCCAAGCTCCCTGGCAACTGTGGACGCGCCCGCTCCGGCACCTAGCGCCAGGACTGTCCCAGGGCGAGACGGCAGCCGAGCACATCCGCACCAAGAACCAGGCCCTCGCGGCGCTCACCGACGCCGGCACCACCATCATGGTCGACACACCCCACCGCGACAGCGGCCTCGGCCTGCCCCTGTACGTACTGGCCCCCGCCGCCAGCGTCGTGGCAACCCTCGGACTCCAACCCACTGCTGGTATCTGCGGGTTCAGCCTCAGCGACACGGCAGGAGAAGCACTGATCTGCCGCCAGTGGCACGGCCACCTCGTCCACGACGGAAACTACGAGCCTCTCCTGCCCGCGATCGCAGGAGCAGATCTCCTCATCCGTCCCGACCTGTTCACACGCCTGTGCGACACGATCGGTGCCTCCCGCTGCCGAACGGGTATCAGCGTCCGCCACATGTCAGCAACCCACGACGACGCCCCCGACAGCGGAGACTGAGAACACCTCCGCTAGAGACTCAGATCACCCCCGATCAGCCATCGCGAGCCACGTCCGGCAGTACCCCCTCCCCACCTCTCAAGATCAACTACATCGGGGTCGCAACTTACGTCCAAGCCAAAGAGTTGTGCGTCTAGTTACGACATCCTCTGTCTACTCACAGCATGGCTGCTCACCGGCCTTCCAACTACACCTGCGCATCACGCACTTGATGAAGTAAAGCAAACCACTGCTGATCAGACGCCATACCAGTCAAGATCACAAAAGTTCTCTTCGTACTTCAAACGCTGCAGCTCAACGCCACGCCGCTGTCGTAACTAGACGGAAGACCTACACGCACCAACCGGTTCCGGCCCCTCGGCAAGCGCATGAGCATGATCATCGAAGGATGTGCCGGAAAGACCATCCTGCTTCTCCAGATCGGCCGCGCCTACCAGGGAGTCTTGGAGACCGAACGGAAGCCGGACAGTGTGTGGACACCGGTCGTCCACATCAACGTCCCGCCCCGCTGCGACAGCAACCTGGACTGGTCCCTGCCGTTCGCGGACTTCTTCGGTATGGACCACACCCTCAACATCGAGAAGCGGAACTACCGCAGCACCGACATGACCGAACCCGTCGTGCACCACATGCAGGAGAGCAGGACCTCGCTCATCCTGATCGACGGTGTCGACCGCATCCACGACAGCGAACTGGGTACCGCGTTCGACTACTTCGACTCCCTCCAGGCCAGGCTGCGCGTGTCGATCATCTACTGCGGGCGCGGTGCCGCCGACATCGTCAACGAGGGCCTCCGCCAACGCAGCCGCAGCGGGCGCCCCCGCACCTCGGAGCAGTTCCGCAGCAGCCTGCCCGTCATGGAGATCAAACCGATCCCCTTCCGGGAAGGAGCGGAAGAGGAATGGCGCAGCGTGCTCCAGGCCTACGACAAGAACCTCGTGCTGTACAACCACAAACCCGGATCCCTGCTGGCCCTCGACACGTTGCTCCATGAACGCACCGGCGGCTACATGGACACTCTCGACCAGCTGATCTGCCAGACGGCCCAGCAGGCCATCGAGGACGGCACCGAGGTCATCACCGAGGAGGGCCTCAACGACATGCTCGTGGGCCGCCAGGACGCCGAGGACGAGTGGACGTAGCGTCCGGATCCCCGGCCTGTCCGGCGCTGAGGTGGCCGCCCGGCTCCAGCTGTCGGGGGCTGCGCCTGCCCAGGCTGCTACGCGTCCCGTCGGACCCGACGCGGCGCTGCGGTATGCGGAAGGGTCACGGCGGCCCGCGAGCTGGCGTGGCGCTCAGTGGGGGCGGTCTGTTGCCGCACTCTTTGGATGGATCTTGAGGAGCTCCAGTGCTGCAGGAGCGATGCCACCGTCGTGGGCTGCCCAGGCGGCGCCGGTCCAGTGCCCGTCGTCCGGGGCGAGGATCACGGCGACGACGCTGGTGAATCCCAGCTCGGGGTCGTCGAGGAGCTGTTGGTAGGTGGCGGTGTCCCGGGCGCTCGGGGCAGGCCGGCCGGTGGGGTGCGTGTGCCATTCGCCGATCCAGACGCTGCCGTCGACGGCGAAGGCCTGGTCGGCGAGCATCTGGGCGTGTGCCCGGTCGCGCAGGAAGTAGGTCGGGGTGCGCACCGCTGCGGGGCCGGGGGTTCCGGCGTGGTGGATGGTGACGACATCCGCGCTGTGGTGCCCGAGCAGGATGCCTCCGGTCTCGGTGGCGTGGTCGGCTGTGCTCAGTTCGGTGGCGATGGTGCGGGCGGCCGCTGGGGTGAGGCGAACGGTGGTGACGTGTTGCGGGTTCATGGTGTTTCGCAGGTGGGGCAGCCGTTTCGGGGCGGACCGGCGGGCAGCCAGCGCAGTTCGGTGGTGCGGGCGAGGTCGAAGGGCGGGGCCCAGTCGGGTTGGCGGCGCAGGGCGATGAGGGCGTGCTCGCCGGGCAGGCGCTGGTCGGGGTGTCCGGCGCGTTCGAGGATGCTCGCCACGGCGGTCTTGGCCGCCAGGTGGGCGACCAGGTGGAGGTCGGGGCCGACGGCGGTCATCGGGCGGTGCTGGGTTCCGGTGCCGTAGCCGGCGTCCAGGGCGGGTTCGGGGTCGATGCCGCCGGCCTCGATGAGGTGCTGGCGGCGGCAGGTGAGGCAGCCGTGGCCGGGCCGGGGGCGCAGCCGCATGATCTCGCCGAGTGCCCCGTCGTTGAGGACACAGGCGAGCACGGCGGACAGGCCGGCGCGGCGGGCCAGGTGGCCGGTGACGCGGCGCGCGGCGACGCCGTCGGCCGTGCACACGGCGAGATCGGTGTCGGTCAGGTGCGCCCGGATGCGGTCGGCGTCGGTGATGACGTCCAGCGCCAGCGGTGTGGTGGCGGTGTCGGGGCGCAGCGCGGCGAGTTCCTCGGCCAGGGCGTCAACCTTGAGGCGGCCGATGTGTTGGCGGGCGCTGGTGTGGCGGACGAGGTTGTGCCAGTCGAGGCGGTCGGGGTCGACGAGGGTGAGGTGTCCGACGCCGTAGCCGGCGAGTGCGTGCGCGGTGGCGGAGCCGATGCTGCCGGTGCCGATCAGCATAACCCGTGTCTGCTGCAGGTGTTGGGTGGGCCAGTGGCCGTCGAGCTGGTGGATCCCGGTGGTGGCGGGCTCGACGGACACGGCAAGGGGGGGGCGGCCCGCGCGGGCGTGATGTGCCAGGCCAGGAGGTCGGGCAGGTGGTGTTCGGGGAAGGCGTCCTGCATTCCGGGGGCGTATGTGAGGGCCAGGTAGCCCTCTGTTCCGGGTGTCTTGAAGCCGCCGGCCACCCCGGTCTTGAAGGTGTCGAGCGCTGTCGCGGCGTTGCGGCGCTTGCGCAGTTCGATCCATATCGCGTGCAGTTCGGCAGAGGCCCGGTACCAGTAGCCGGTGGGAGCGGAGTCGCAGCTGCCCAGCAGCCGGGAGCGCAGATCCGGGTCCACCGGGATGATGCTGTTCTCGCGCTGGGAGATGCCGGCCACGACGGCCCGGCCTTCGGGACGGTCGATGCGCAGAGTCAGCCGGCCCCAGGGGCCCGCGCCGCGGAGGGTTTCCGCGGCACGGTGCGGGATGAGGATCAGCATGCGGACTCCCCCGGCCCGGTCGGCCGCGCGGCGTGGTGCCCGCTCTCATCGGGTGACGGGGGCCGGGCCAGGAAGTGGTCGAGGCGGTCGTCACTGACGATGCCGTTGGCCGTCATCTCGTCGATCACGTGGTGCTTCATCAGCGCGTACTCGATCCGCCAACCGGCCGCCTTGAGAAGCAGGTCGACGGCGGACTCCCGGCCCGTCCAGACCGCGTCCTCGCGCAGCAGGCACAGGCTGGCGTCGCCGCTGACGTGCCAGCGGTGCTGGGTCCACTCCAGCGGCTCGGGCCGGGGGGCCAGCGGGATGATGCGGGGCGCCACCATGGGGTAGGCCTGGTGATACTCCATGCGCAGCAGGAGCCCCTCGTGGCCGGTCCAGTCCGTCAGGTGCGCGGGCTCGGGCCGGTGGAAGGGCCAGCGGGGCAGTCGGCCTTCCCAGGTGCCGGCCCCGTCCTGCTGCCAGGCCAGGTCCGGGAAGCGGGTGGTGATCTCTTCTTGGTCGCGGTGCAGTCGGCGTGGCTCGCACTCCCACCAGGCGATGGGAGTGCGGGCGCTGCGCTGGTGGTGGGTGGTCATCCCTGGGGGGCGTCCTTGATGGGGCGCGGGGTGATGAGCGCCGGGGCGGTGATCGCCGCGGCGGTCTTGCCCGGTGCGGCGGGCGCGGGGAAGTCGTCGCCGAAGATCTTCTGCCACAGGCGCAGGGCGCCGCCGGTGTCGCCTGCGGCCGCCGCCGCGCAGGCCTGGTCGGCGAGGTCGGCGGCCTCGGTGAACGCTGCGGCCAGTGCTTCGCGGTCCAGGTCTGGCTGGATCTCCCCGCACAGGCCGGCCGGGTCCCACACGCCTTCGTGGACCCGGTCCGCGGCGGCGGTGAAGAACGTCTTCAGGGCCGTGGCGCGGTTGCCAAAGTCCGGCATGCAGTGCAGGGCGAGGACCTCCATGACGAGGGACTTGATGCGGCCCTCAACGTGCACCGTGTGCCGCCACTGCTTGAGGACCCTGACCAGCGGCCGGAAGTGCGGCCAGCCGCGCTGGCGTTCGGCCACCTGGTCGATGAGGTACTCGGGGTTGGCCGGCACCCAGCGGGTGTTGAGCTGTTCCGGGATGAGCAGCGTGCCGTCCGCTTGGCGTAGCGCGGCCATGACGTCGACGGTGAATGCCTCCGGGTCATCGGGGTCGTCGAGGAAGCACTTGACGGCGTGGTTGCGCAGCAGGGTGTGCCGCACCACGTTGTCGCGGGTGCCGTTGGACTGGCTCAGGAGCCGGTTGACCTGGGTGCGGATGTGTTCGAGCGCCTCTTCGGCGCTCGGGCCGCTCACGCCCCATCCGGGGTGTGCGTCGCCGTCGTAGACGATCACGATGTCGACGTCGTGGATGGGCCGGAGTTGGGTGCTGCGGCTCAGCGAGCCGGAGCCGAAGGTCTCCAGGACATCGGGCTCGCTCAGCAGCGCGGTCTTGAACAGGTCCCGGCGCTCGCGGGCCAGCTTGGTTTTGTCGAGGTCCTCGTTGACGGTCTTCTGGTAGTCGTTGAATGCGTCGTCGATGCCCATGCGGTGTGCCTCCTGGGGCTCGTCGTTCAGCCCTGGGTGCGCGCTGTGCCGCGGGCTCTCGGGGCGGGCGCGGCCGCTGGCGGCATCTCTGGCTGCTCAACCTCAACGGTAGGACGCACCACTGACAATTCCCCTGCACTGCCGGGGCGGTTGATCATCTCGGTGCGGTCCGCGGGCGGCGGGGCAGCGCGTTCGTGCAGGTGACGAGCCGGTTCGGCGGGGCAGTGCACGGGCCGGGGCGTCGGGCGCTGTGGCCTGCCGCGGTGTCGGGGATGGTGTGCCCCCGGTTCCTGGCGCAGGATCGTCGCGATCGGTGGGCCGGGGCGAAGGGGTGGGGTGCATGCGGTGGCTGGGGCAGTTGAGACGACTGGTGTTCTCTCGGGAGGGCGGCGGCACGCTGTTGATGGCGGCCTGTACGGCCGTCGCGCTCGGGGTCGTGCCGAACATTCTGGAGCAGTGGACGCGTCGGCCGTGGGTGTTCGCCGTGGTCTTCGCCGCGGCTCTCCTCTTGGTCCTGGCGGGGTGGGTGCTGCAGCGTCCGCGCGGGCTCGGCGTGGTGGTCAGCCTGTATCCGGCGGACCGTACGCAGGCGTCCCGCGTCCTTGGGCTGAAGAACGCGTCGCGCCGGGTGCACGGCGCGACGCTGGTCGTCGACCGGGCGCTCCTGTGGCCCGGCGAGGTCTCGGTGCAGGGCCGCCCGGAGATCGTCGACTTCGTCGCCCGGCTCGTCGACGCGCAGATCGAGGAACTGCGGGCGGCCGGGGCCGCGGAGCCGGAGGTCTCGCTCTACGTCCTCGCGCATCTGCAGGATGCGTTTCTCCTCGGGCGGCGTCTGGCCGACGATGTCCAGACGTCGCTGGTCGTGATGCATCTGTCGCAGCAGACCAGGCGGTCGGTGGTTCCCGGGGGTGTGCTGGGCAGCTCGCTGCGCGACCCGCTCGGCGCGCAGCAGCGCGCCCGGGCCCGCCAGCTGCTGCCGGCCGACCGCGCGGAGGACCCCACGCTCGTGGCAATCCCCCAAGCGCCCGGGCAGCAGCGTCACCGGATAGCAGTGATCGTGCGGCTGGCATCGGCCGCCTCCATGGTCGACGACGCCCGCCACGTGGCGGCGACCGGACAGGTCTCCTACGGGCCGGAGCACCACACCGGCTACCGCCTTCCCGATGCGGGCCCCTCCGGTGGACAGGGTCCGTGCGGCGCCTACCTCGTCATCGACACCAGCGACGCCTACCTGCCCGACGACCCGGGCCTCAACGCCGCGGTGACCACCTACATCTGGGAGCACTGGCAGGCCGCACGGCGGCAGTGGGCGCAGCGCCTCGGCGGCACGACCGCGGTGGAGGGACTGCTGTTCTTCCACGGCCCGCTGCCGGTCGCCCTCGCACTGGGCTGGCTGGCGGCCCGCGACCGCCTCACGCTGGTCCACCATGACCTGCGTCTGGCCCAGGGCACGCCTCCCCCTGCAACGGCAGGATCCTGACGGCGTCCTGGGAAATGCCGGGCCTCCCGCTCCCGCTGTATCCCGCGGCGGCTCCCGGTCCTGCTCACGCGTTGACGACGAAGGCCTTCTCGTACACCTGCTCCGCGTTGACGTCTTCGTACACGATGGTGGGGCGCAGTCGGTTCCACCGGTGGCCCAGCAGCAGGGCCAGCCCCTTGGGGCCGGCCTGGAACAGATGGATCTCGGGGTGCCTGCGGCAGGCGCGTCGGACACAGTCCCTGATGCCGACGGCCAGCGCGTTGGCCGCTGCCGCGTCCGGGATCGCGTTGTCCTTCGGTCCGCCGGGGGGCCGCAGCACCAGCAGCCGGGAGATGGACAGTTGCTGCTCGCGCAGGAAGTCCAGCACCTCCCCTGTCTGGTCGGTGGCGACCGCGACGGCCACCGCGAGGTCGGGGCCGAGATCGAGGCGGTGCTCGTCGACGGCCGGTTCCAGCGGGCTGTCGTACGCCGCACCGGGAGACCACAGCTGGGGCCCCTGGGCCACGGCTATGTCGGCGCCGGTCACCATCCGGAAGGCGGCGCCGACCAGGAACGTGGGGGCCAGGCGGAGACTGCCGGTGAGGGCCACGGCGGTGGCGCCCGGCCCCATCCGGGACGGTGCCGCTTCCAGGTCCGCCTGCAGCTGTTCCCAGGTCGCCGGGGCGAGCGGGCGGCGCTTGGTGTACTGCGAGGCGCTCTCGAAGCGGTCCACCCAGTCCACCGCGTGGTCGGCGTCCTTCGCCATCGGGTCGGGCTTCAGGGTGGCCACGGACAGCACCGCCCGTGACGAGCCCGCGGCGAGCCGCATCGCCCCGATCGCCTCGCGGATGTCCGCCAAGGACAACCGGCGCTGCCCGTCGGCGACCTGGCGGGCGACCCAGTCCGCTCCGGCGTGCATGGCCTCCTCGTCGAACCGCAGCCCCGCAGCGAACATCATCATCTGTAGGTGCTCGTGCAGATGCCGCACGTCCCGCGCCAGGTCGAAGCGCAGCACCTGCAGCAGCTCCAGCAGCCTGTCCTGACTCAGGCCGGATCCTTCGGCCCAACGCGTGCGAGCCTGCCCCGTCTTGGAGCGCTGGCCCTGCCGGGCCGCCTTCGGCAGCAGAAGCTGGGTGCGGGAATCGCGAAGGGAGATCAAGGGATCGCCCGCGTCCGGAGACCGGTTGCTCAGCAGCGCGAGGTCGACCGGGGTTTCGTCGCGGGCCAGTTGCTCCCATGCCCGCGCCAGTTTCCGCAGGATCGATGGCCCGCCCTGGTCGCTGGGCTTGAGCAGGTACTCCTCGTTGACCGGCGTGCTGCTGTCCGCCGCGTACTTGACCTGCGTGTAGGTGTGCGGGGGCCGTTTGCGGTACAAGACGACATCGTCGACGTTGCCCACGCCGTCGACCTCGACGCCGACCGCCACGACCGGATTGGCCACGTGGAGGGCCGCGTCCCGTACCGCTGCGGCGCAGCCCTGCCAAGCGATCAACCACTGATAACGGTCACCCGCGATGCGGACACCCGTCGAGCTCGGAGCAGGCAGGTCAGGCAACGGACTTGATCTCCTTCGGGATCGGCCACCGCGCAGCGGTCCACTACTCCCCCCAGTAGACCACCACACACGTCCGTCGCCGCTCCAGGGCCATCACGCCCCCAACGTCCCTGTGGGCAGGCGGTTGATCACGACGGAGCCCGAACCATGAGGCAGCAAACCGTCGACGGACTTGTCGCTCACCCGCCCTTCTTCACCTTCAGGAACGGAAGCCTCGACTCCGTCGGAAGCAGCGCGTTCGGTGTCAGTGGGGCTCTCTACGATGCCCTCCTGCCCACCCGGTGTGGGACGTAGTTTCGTTCGGCTCAAGAGAGGCAACGTGGCGAAGATCGACCCCATCTCACGCGCGGCGGCAATGTCTGCGCGCGGGCTGATCCTCAAGGCCCCCTACCCTGGCGCGGACAAGCCCTGGCCGGCCATCTGCAAGACGTGCATGCAGCCCACAAAGTCCAGCTACACCAGCGTCATCACCAAGGGGCAAGGCCCCTGCTTCACCTGCGGGCAACGCAAGAGCTCCGCTGCAGCGGCCCGTAAGCGTGCTGTGCCGGCCGAAGTTGCGGAGGACAAGATCCGCGAGGCGAATGTCAAACCGCTGGAGAAGTTCCCCGGCACTCAGGGGACTTGGCGCTGCCTGTGTCTTACCTGCTTACGCGAGATCGACGTCTGGTACTGCAGCGTCGTCTACTCCGGCAACGGAGCCTGCTACTACTGCTCCGGAACCCGGCAGATACCTGACGCCGACGCGCGCGCGGAACTCCTCACTCTCGGGCTCGAGGCCCTCGTGCCCTATCCGGGCTCGAACGAGAAGTGGCGGAGCCGCTGCACTACGTGCAAGAAGATCGTCGACCCGACTCTGTGCAACGCCCGCAAGACGAAGTTCCCCTGCCGGTTCTGTGCTCAGCGCGCCACGGACCCCGAGGTGGCCGTTGAGATCATGAAGGAGGCGGGGTTAAGACCGCTCACCGCCTTCCCCGGAAACGTCAAAGCTGTCTGGAGGGCAGAGCACATCGACTGCGGGAAGCAGGTGGATGCCGTGCTCGGCAAGGTCATCCAGCGCCGCAGGGCTTCTTGCATCCACTGCGTTCAGTACGGCTTCAAGCAGGCCTTGCCTGCCTTTCTGTACCTGCTGGTGCACACCGCGCTGGGGGCCGCAAAGATCGGCATCTGCAATGACGGCAGCGGACGGATCCGAACCCACGAGCTCAACGGCTGGCGCCAGGTGCTCGTTACACCGTTGTCCGGCTACCAAGCCGTCCGGGCGGAGCAGCATGTCTTGAACCACTGGCTCGCGCTCGACCTCCCCCAGGGCGTTTCCCGCCTCGACATGCCACAGGGCGGCTGGACAGAAACTGTCGCGCTGCGCGACCGCTCCCTGCCCGAGCTCCGCGAGGACTTCGACGCAGCGGTCGCCTCGGCCGTGAAGCCCCACTGCTCTGGATCGGCCACGGATCCCAGCCCCAGCGAGGAGGACGGGTACCTGTTCTGACCGGCGCTCGGATGCACCGGCACGCCCGCCTCAGCCTTCACTCGTTGCCGAGGCGGGCCGCACACGCCAAACGGTTCGTGCGAAGCCGCACGATGCAACAGGGCCGCCCATAGACCGCCCGACGGCGTGCACGAGCGGCCCCGCCGGTGAGGGCGCAGTCGTGCACTGTGGCCTGCACGGCGTACGTCGTCAGGCGTAGGCATGCCCTTTAGCGCTCTCCTCCGCAGCCGGCCACCAGGCCGCGCAGCGTCCGCACCTCGTCGTGTCCAGCCGTCAGCTCCCACTGCAGCTTCAGACGCCTTCCCGCAGATCACACCCCATCGCTACTGCGCACAGCGGATGTTGATCGCGGCTGCCCCTCACAACTCCGCAATGATCAGCTGGAACTTCCGTGCGGAAGCGTCCTTGTGGGCTCAACCATGCAACAACACGTCCACATGTACTTGAGTTGGAGTCCGGAACTACTTGCTGCGTACCAGGTCAACCGGATGTCGAGCGGAGAAAATGCAGGTCATCTGCCCCTGAGAATCGTCCAGCTCTATTTGCAGCATCACAGGTCAAAAGGCATGCGATCCGTGAGGATCACATCATCCCTTGCTGGGACGTGACAGCCGAGTTGTTCGGGCTTCCAGATGAGGTCGAAGAGGTGGAGGTAGAGCTTCTGTCGGGTCTGGATAATGGGTGTCATTGCCTCTTTCGGCCCGAACGACCGGAGGAGTTTGTCCAGCTGGTGCGTCTTGATGAAGTCGCGCAGGTGTGGGTTACGGCGGTTGTATCCCGGCGAGATGATGCCGAGCAGGATGTTGCTCCGTGCGTATAAGGGGGCTTTGTCGGGCAGCGGCATGTCGTTGATGCTCGAGTTCTCCCTCCCCTCGAGCAGTCCCAGGCCGCTCGTTCCGACGCTGCCAGCATGCCGCACCACCGCCGACGTAGCCACCGCACTGGGCCAACTCGCTCTGCGCGATGATGCCTTGGTCCCCCAGGTATCGACCCTCGGATTGCGGGGCAACAACTCACACCAGATCAGGTACCTGCTGGCCCGCGCCACCGCCTACGTGGAGGAAGGCTGTGAGCGGCCTAACGATGTCCTCGCATACCTCGACAAGACGCACAATTTCACATCGAACATTTGTGGGCCAACCATCCGAGCCGCGTTGAAGAAGAAATCCCGGACCCGGTTGTCTTCCGCAGCCTCCGCAACCAACTCGGCTTGTAGGCGGCGATCAGGCGGCCTTTGTCCTTCGCTTGGGATGGGCGGTCGGTGGGACGGATGGCGGCGAGGATCGCGACGGTCTGTTCGCCGAGCCTGTTGCGCTCGTTGAACAGCACCGCTTCCAGCCGGTCGCCGTCCTTCTTCAGTGCGCGGCCCGCGGCGAGGAGAGGTCTGAAGAGCCGGGCCGTCTCCAGCAGGCTCTGTCCCCCCGCCCTCTCAGCGACCTTCTCCCCCAGGGGCCGACCGGTGACGGCGAGCAGCAGGCGCCACATGTGATCAAAAGGATGCGCGGCCACAGCCTCCAAGCTGAGCAAGCCTTCCAGGTAGGCCTGACCCAGGCCCACGCCTACCACCAGCGGCACGGCCACCTGGCCGTGCCGAAGGAAGACGTCCCCAACGGCTACCCACTGGGCCAGTGGATCGTCAACCTGCGTACCAGCCACACCAGAATGCCGGCCCACCAGGCCGCCGCCCCCCACGCGCTCTACCCGTGGTGGAACGCACCTTGGAGCACTCTGTGGCAGCGCACCTGGCACCAGGCCCGCGATCACACCGAAGCCCACAGCCCGCTCGAGCCCGCCCGCGGCTTTCCCACCACCAGCTACAGCCTGGGCGAATGGCTATACCTGCAGTGCACCCGCTACCCCGGCCTCCACCCCGAACAACAAAGCCTCCTCACCCAGATCGGCATCGACACCGCGGCGGCGACCGCCGCCCGGCCCAGACGACGCAACATGAGCGCCGGCACTGAAGAGGCCCTCGCCCACGCCCGCTCCTACACCGCCGAACACGGACACCTCGCCCAGGTCAGCGCGACCACCGAGCACCACGGATACCCTCTGGGCCGATGGCTCGCCGGCCAACGAAGCCAGCAACAACGCAAAGTCCTGTCCCCCAAACGGCAACAGGCTCTCAATGCCATCGACCCCTGGTGGTGCCTGCCCTGGAACCTGAAATGGCAACGCAACTACTACCGCGCCCGAGACGCCGCAGACAGCCGTGGCAGGACCGCGAGGGGGAGCGCCCCGCGGCGGAGTCCGAGGCTGGGTCCGCGGTCGCGGAGCCGCTGCTCCCCGTGGAGTTGCTCGGCCTCCCCGCACCGCCCGGTGAGGGGGAGCCGGTGACCGTCGCGGAAGTCTTCGTGCCCGCGCGCCGGGCGTCGGTCTCCGAGCCGCCGCTGCCCGAGCGCGCCCTGACCCGGGCTCTGCGGCCGCTCAAGCGCACCTCGCCCTCGCTGGTCGAGATGGAGATCGACGAGGAGGCCACGGCCGAGTGCGCGGCGCGCGAGGGGCTGTGGGTGCCCGCCTTGGTGCCGGTGCGCGAGCGCTGGATGGACGCCGTTGTGGTGGTGGACTGCGGCAGTTCGATGGTGGTGTGGCGGCGGACGGCCGAGCATCTGGTCACCGTGCTGCGGCGCACCGGCGCCTTCCGGGATGTGCGGGTGCACCGGCTGAACACCGACCATCCCTTACCCGAGGACCGGTCGCCGGTCGAGGGGATGGCGCCGCGCGGCAAGCGGACGGTGCTGGTGCTGACCGACGGCATCGGCGCGGCCTGGGCCGATGAGAGCGCCCAGCGTGCGCTGGCCCACTGGGCGCGGCGCGCCTCGGTCGCCGTGCTGCATGTCTTGCACCAGGGCCGCTGGCACCACACCGGTGTGGCGCCGGAGCGGGTGCGGGTGCGGGTCCCCGAACCGGGCGCGCCCAACGGCACCTGGCGGCGGGCGGACGGCGGTTCCTGGCCGGGCGGCGCACCACCGGTCCCGGTGCTGGAGCTGGACGCGCGATGGATGGCCAACTGGGCGCGGCTGGTGACCCGCCCGTCGGCGCCCGGCGAGGACACGATGGCGCTGCTGCCCGGGGCGCCGGCCGAGCGCTGGGACCCCGAACCCGAACCGAGCGCCTGGGACCGCGTCTTCCGGTTCCGCGCCACCGCCTCGCCGAACGCCTTCCGGCTGGCGGCCCGGCTGGCCGCCGCGCCGTTGAACATTCCCGTGATGGAGTTCGTGCAGGGGATCCACCAGCCGGAGGGCAGCCCGGGCGATCTGGCCGAGGTCCTGCTGGGCGGACTGCTGCGCAAGGTGGGGACCGCCGACCCGCTGGACGAGACGGGCATCGGCTACGAGTTCCACGACGGGGTACGGGAACTGCTGCTGTCCGCCGGGATGCGGGACGAATCGCTGTACATCCTCGGGAGCGTCCTCGATCGGCTCGGCCGCCGCTGGAAGCCGCTGCTGATGCTCCGCGATCTGCTCAACCACCCCTCCGGGTCGCTGCGCGACCTTCCCAGGACCGAGCGCCTGCTTCCGTATATCCGCCTTCAGGAACAGGTCTACCAAGCGCTTTCCGGTCCGTATCTGGAGGGCGCGCGCTCCTTTCGCGCCCTGGTCCTGGCCCATCAGGCGCTCGCCCGCTCGGGAGAAAGCCCACCCGATCCAGTTGAAGACGCATCACACAGGGGAAAACATGTGGTCTCCGAGGTGGTTGGCCGTGACTGACTCCACGACTCCCCGAACCGACCCGCTGTCCCAGACCGACGATTCACCACCCTTGCCGACGCATGGCACGCCGGGCCCGGCGAGGGCATCTGACACCCGGAGAACAATCCAGATGACAACCAATCAGCAGTCACGGCCGTCCCAGGGCGAACCGCCGCAGCACCTTTTGGTGACGGTGGTGGTGCTCACCGTGGTGATGGTGCTCTTGATCTGCACAGCCACGGTGTACGTGCTGTATCAGCATCCCTCTCTCACGGCCCCGGTTGGGGTGGGGGTCGGACTCCTGGCCGTACTTGTCCCCCTGGCGATCGCTGCGTGTCGCCATCGATGAACGACACGGTGAACCCGCCAGCGGATCGCAGCGGGATCTGGGGCTGGCCGGGGTGGTGGACCACTTCAACCCGGCCGACGACTGGCCCACATGGGCCGGGAGTGGTCAGCCAGCCTTGGCCGGTTCCTCGGCTCGGGCTCGTGTGCTGGCGAGGTGGGTGGACGGTCCGGCTCAGTCCGTCAGGGACAGGACCGGTGCGGCGCTGGGAGCGCAGCGGAGCCGGCCCTCGCGTACGGCGGCGACGGCTTCCGGCAGGGGGACGCGGAGGACCCTCATGTCCGCCTCGGACGGATCCGCTGCGGCCGGACCGGATGTCGGCTGGTCGACGCGCCACAGGTAGACCCGGCAGTCGGTGAGGCCCGGCAGGGGATGGAGGGAGCCGTGCCCGATCCAGGTGCCACCGTGGTACCCCGTCTCCTCGGCCAGCTCGCGCTGCGCCGCGGTCAACGCATCGTCGTCGTCCGGGTCGATGGACCCGCCGGGCAGCTGCCACAGGGCACCAGCGAGGTAGTGGTATTGCTCGACCCCCGCCTGGGGCCGGGTCTATGCCTTCTTCCGCCGGTGGCGCGAGCACGGGCTGATCGCCGAGTTCCACGACCGGCTGCGCGGTCGGGTCCGTGAGCGCGAGGGCCGGGAGACCGAGCCGAGTGCGGGGATCATCGACGCGCAGTCGGTGCGGGCCGCCGCGTCGGTGCCGGCCGCCTCACGCGGCTACGACGGCGGGAAGAAAGTGCCGGGCCGCAAGCGGCACATCGTGACCGACACGCTCGGTCTGCTCCTGGCCGTCGCGGTCACCGCCGCGAACATCGGCGACCGGGACGCCGCGGCGGGCCTGCTTCAGAGGCTGCGGCACCTGCGCCGTGACATCACCCTCGTCTGGGCCGACGGCGGCTACACCGGCGACCTGGTCGACTGATGCCGGCAGAAACTCGCCCTCCCCCTTCAGATCGTCAAGCGCACCGACGACACGGCAGGTTTCGTGGTGCTGCCGAGGCGGTGGGTGGTGGAGCGCACGTTCGCGTGGTTGCTCAGCTCCCGCCGCTTGGCGCGTGATTACGAAACTCTGCCCGCTTCCAGCGAGGCGATGATCCGGTGGTCGATGGTCACGCGGATGAGCCGGCGTCTGGCGAGGCCACGAGCCGCCGGCCGGTGCTGAACATCCCCGATGTCTCCTGCAGGAGCCACCCGCGCTCAGCCAGGCGCCTGGCCTTCGAGCGCACCCCCTCGACCTTCGCCGATGTCATCTCCAGACCCAGCTCCGCCGTGATCTCTTTGGCCTTCAGCGGTCCTTGACCCGCCGAGGACCGCTCTTCCAGCACAGCCAGAATCCGCTGGTAGTCCGGCGCCAGCACTGTCACCGGCAGCCCGTCCCGCCAGGGCGGCACCGTCGATCCCGGCACCGGCGCAGGCGCGGGCGCCGTTTCCGGCTCTGCCTCGGTCACAGCAGTGGACTCGGCCGCGGAGACGGCCAGGGCCTCGACCAGCTCCTCCCGCGCGATCACCCGCCGGTCCAGCTCGATCTCGGCGGCCTCCAACACATCAGCCAGTCGGGCGGCTTCCTCCCGCGGACCCTCCACCCGCACACGGGCAGCCGTCTCCCGCTCCTCCAGCATTCCCAGCACCGACGCCACCGCGCACCCCTCAGCCATGAAGCGAACACAAGACGTCGCATGCCTCCCTCACCCCGAGCGAAACCATGCCTGACCAGCAGAAATCAAACGATCACGTTCGGTTGAGATACGGCTTCTTAGGACTCCGTTAGGTCTGTCTCGATCTTGATGTCGTGTGTGGCCTGCTGGGCAAGGGCTGGTGGCAGGTGGTGCAGATGCCGGTCCAGCACCTCAGGATGTCCTGGAGGGCGTCGAGGATCTGGTAGAGAATGAGCCCGGTGTGGGTGCTTTTGGGGCCAGACGCTGTTCGGTGAGAAACGCGTGGGCGGCGGTCACGAGGGCGACGTGGTGGTGCCAGCCGGGCCAGGACCGGCCCTCGAAGTGGTCCAGGCCCAGGCCATGCTTGAGTTCGCGGTAGTCGTGCTCGATGCGCCAGCGGACCTTGGCCAGACGGACCAGGTCGGCGATCGGGGTGTCGGCCGGCAGGCTGGACAGCCAGTAGTCGGTGGGCGCCTCGGCGCCTTCGGGCCACTCGACCAGCAGCCAGCAGTCGGGCAGCACTCCGTCCCACCAGCCCTGCTCGGCCGAGGCGGCAGCCCGAATCGGACGCTCGACGGCCTTGTCGGCCGGGCGGACGCGCACGGCGGCGAAGCGGGACCGTAACTGGCCGCCGCAGTACTGCGGGGCCACGGCGACCTACATTCTTCCGTCCTTGGGCACCGACACGTCGTCGATCACCCAGGCCGTCGGGCTGATCAGCGGCAGCATCCGCTCTGCGATCCGCCGCTGCACCGGCACCGGGTCCCAGGTTGACTGGTTCACGAACTGCTGCAGGTTCTGTTCGTTGCCGTCCGGCAGCCTCGAGGCCATGGCCTGGATCGACTTGCGGCGGCCGTCCAGCATCAGTCCCCGCAAGTAGCAGTCGCCCTTGGCCCGCTGGTCCCTGCGCGGCACCGACGCGAACACATCCGCCACGTACAACGCCAACTTCGCCCGGAAACGGTTCACTTCACGTGCGTCCACACATCCAACATGCCCGTGATCAGCACTAATCGGAAGACCTAACGGAGTCCTACTATGTGGTGATGGCTCGTTGGGCCGTGGGCAATGTCGAAGGTAGGTACGGGCTCGGCACCATTCTCGCCGGGCGCGGCGGCTCGGGCTTGCCCCGGTCCCGGGGCAAGCCATGCGTGGCCCGTGGCGAACGGACAGCCGCTGCGGACCACGCATGCGACTCTGCCGGTCGCGTCGGCACGCCGTACGTCAGCGCCGTGTGTCCTTCGAGGCGTCCAGGAGTGGCAGGCCGGCCGCGTACCGGCGGAGGTATCCGGCGGTGGGAGTGTCCGCGCCAGCGACGGTGTCGGGGGTGCCCTGCGCGACCACCGCGCCTCCGTTGGGGCCGGCTCCCGGTCCGAGGTCGATCACCCAGTCCGCGGACGCGGCGACGGGGATGTCGTGTTCGGCCACGACGACGGTGTTGCCGGAGTCGAGCAGCATGTCGAGCGCGTCGACGACCCGCTGGACGTCGGACGGGTGCAGGCCCGAGACGGGTTCATCGAGGACGACGAGGCCGGCCTTGCGGCTCGCCGCGCCCCGCTGGATCGCGGACGCGAGTTTGAGGCGCTGGGCCTCGCCGCCGGATAGCTCGGTGGCGCTCTGGCCGAGTCGGAGGTAGCCGAGCCCGACCCGGTCGAGCGCAGCGAGGGTCTCCGCGAGCTGCCGGGGTTCGGTGAAGACCTCCCCGGCCTCGGCCACGGTCAGGCCCAGCACCTGGTCGACGGACAGCCCCAGGTAGGTGACCTCCAGGGCCTCGGGCCCGTAGCGCCGGCCGTCGCACGTGTCGCACACCACCCACATGTCGGGGAGAAAGTGCATGTCGACGAGCCTGCGGCCGTAGCCGGTGCAGGTCTCGCAGCGGCCGCCGGTGGTGTTGAAGCTGAACCAGGAGGCGTCGACGCCGCGCGCGCGTGCCGCGTCGGTGGCGGCGAACAGTTTGCGGACGATGTCGAACGCCTTGCTGTACGTGGCCGGGTTGGACCGCGGCGTGCGCCCAAGGGGTTCCTGGTCGACCACGGCGACCCAGCCGAATCCGTCGAGTCCGGTCACCTCGTGCACGGTGTCGGCGGCCGTGTCTTTGAGGGCGGCCGCCACGCCCGCGGCAAGTGCGCCCAGGACGCTGCTCTTGCCGCTGCCGCTGACCCCGGTCAGGCAGGTGAGCCGCCCGGCAGGGAGGCGCAGCAGCTCCGCGGCCGCGTTGTGGGCGCGCAGGCCGTGCAGTTCCACCCAGCCGGCGTCATCGCGGACCGGGCGGGGGGTACGGCGCAGCCGCGGCCCGTTGCCGGCCAGGTAGCGGCCAGTGGCCGAGGCGGGGTCGGCGGCGGCCAGGGCGGGCGGTCCGGAGACCAGGACCTCGCCGCCGAGGCGGCCCGCGCCGGGGCCCATATCGACGATCCAGTCGGCGCGGGCGATCAGTTCGGGGTCGTGTTCGACGAGGAGGACGGTGTTGCCGGCTTCGCGCAACTCCAGGGCGATGTCGAGGAGGTGCTTCTTGTCCGCCGGGTGCAGCCCGGCGCCGGGTTCGTCCAGGACGAAGATGACGTCGCTCAACTCGGTGCCGAGCTGAGCGACGAGCCGGGTGCGCTGCAACTCACCGCCGGACAGCGTGGCGGCGCTGCGGGACAGCTGCAGGTGGGCCAGGCCGAGCCGGTCCAGGAGGCGGAGCCGGCGTCCGAGGTCTTGCAGCAGGGGCTCGCCGACGGTGCGCTGCCGGGTGTCGAGGGAGTCGGCGACGTGCCCGGCCCAGCGGCGGACCTCGCGTACATCCACGTCCAGCAGATCGGGGTAGGTCAGGCCGCCGAGACGTACGGACCGGGCGACCCGATCGAATCCGCTGCCGTGGCAGGTGCCGCAGGCCTGCTTGCGCATGTACGGCAGGTAGCGCTGCTTGGCGTCGGCCGTCTGGGCGTTGACGAACACCCGTTCCACCTCGGCGATCGCGCCGCGCAGCGGTTGGCTGGAGGTGTAGGTCATACGAGCCGTCTCGTTCTTGTTCGGGATGTCGACGGTGGCCTCGACCGCCTCCTCGCCGGTGCCGTACAGGACCTCGTGTTGAAAAGCCGCGGGCAGCGACTGCCAGGGGCGGCCGAGGTCCACGCCGCGTTTGGCGGCGAGTGCGGGGACGAACATGTGCTCTCCGGACCGCCACTTGGCGTACCAGGGGGAGGCACCTTCGAAGAGGGGGAGGTCCGGGCGGGTGACGACGAGGTCTTCCTGGGCCTGCCAGCGTCCGCCGGCGCCGTGGCAGTCCGGGCAGCTGCCTTCGGGAGTGTGGCGGTCGAAGTGCGCAGTGGTCAGGGGACCGGCGCCGGCGTCCGCGGCCGGGTCCGGGTCCGTGTCCGTGTCCGTGTCCGGGTCGATCCGCGGGAGGCGCGAGTAGAGCAGTCCGAGGTGCCCGTCGATCCCGGTGATGGTGGCGACCGTGGAGCGGGGGTTGCGGTTCAGGCGGCGCTGGTCGACCGCGAGCGTGGCGCCGAGGCCGAGGATGCGGTCGACCTTGGGGCGGTTGCGCTGGGTGATGTACTGGCGTACGAACGGCGAAAGGCCCTCCAGGTACCGCAGTTGGGCCTCGCTGTGCAGGGTGTCGATGGCGAGTGAGGTTTTGCCGCTGCCGCTGACGCCGGTGAAGGCGACGAGCCGGCCTTTGGGGATGCTGACGGACACGTCGCGCAGGTTGTTGGTGCGGGCGCACACGACGTCGATGGTGTCGCGCGTCTTGCCGGCCCCGGCAGCGTGGGGGGCCGGCATGCGCGTGTCCGATACGGGCCGGGTCACGCCTCGTCCGCCTTCCCGCCGAGCTTGGCGAGGTCGGGGGCGAACACGGCCATCCACTGCGGGTGCAGCCGGTAGAAGACCACGTCGTTGTCCCAGTCGAAGGCGTCGTCGCCGTAGAAGTCCCGGAAGTACGCGAGCAGGTCCGGCCAGTCGGCGGCCGGCTCGCCGCGGTGGGGGTTGAGGACCTCCGCGGTGCCGTGTGTGAACACGCCCAGGTCCTCCCCGCGCATGTGCGCGGCGCTGACGGCAGGCCGGGCGGCGAGGTGCCGGGCCTTGGCGGCGCCGCGCGCGGTGCCGAAGTGCCACTTTCCGTGCAGGAAGTGCCCGTCCACGCCGCTGACCCGCGGCTCGCCCTTCGCCGTCACGGTGGACAGCGCGAGCGTGCACATGCCGGTGAGCACGCGAGTGAGCTGCTCGGCGGTGAGTGTGCGCTCGCTGCTGATGATCGACCGCAGGTGCGCCGTGGAGCGAGAGAGCGAGGCGTCAAGGAGGGCTTGGAGCCGGTGGAGATCGTCGGGTGTTTCGCGCATGAGGGTCCTTGTCTGTCCGTCGTCCCGGCCCGCGCCACCACACGGCACCGGCCGGCGCCCCCACTGTCTCCACAAAAACCGACATCTTCTGTCGTATTTCTTGCGGTGCCCTCTGCACCCTGCCATCGGGGTGTGGGCAGGCGTACAGGCGACGACCGGCTGCGGACGCCGCGACCCTGCGCCGGGCCCGCGGCTGGGCGGTGCTGGATTGTTCCGGACGGGTTGTGGGAGACCGCCAAGCTGTTGATCCCGCCGTCGAAGGTGCGGCCGCAGGGCGGCGGGACCCCGGGACACGCCTGATGAGACGCTGTTCGCGGCGATCATCTACGTGCTGGTCAGTGGCTGTGCCTGGCGGGCTCTGCCGCCCTGCTTCGGCGTCTCCAAGTCGTGCCCATCGTCGGTTCCTCAGGTTCACCACGGAACGTGACCGTCTCACGCCCGGACTCGCCAACTAACGTTCCACAGACCCGCCAACAAGGAATCAACGAAACGCTCCCACCTTGTGCTTCGGGAGCCCAGCCTCGCCATCTATCGATCCAAGTCACATCGATGTGGAGCACGCGCTGAACGTCGCGGAGAACCCCGGGACGCGGCTGTGCACGCTGTGCGGGTGCGCGCGGGAGCTGACGCCGATGCTGCGCGGATTCGACCACATCACCGACTCCTGGCCTGCCGTGGTTGAGCCTGTGGTCAGTGCGTGTCGCCGGGCGAGGGCGCGGCCAGTACAGCGAAGGTAGGGCGGTCAGGCGTCCTCGACGGTGACGGGGACTTCCAGCGGTACGGTCCACTCACTGCCCTTCGACCTGGCGGTGATGCCCAGGCGTACCGGCGCGTTCGTGTACTCGCGGCGCCAGTCGTCCATGGTGCTCGCCGACCGCAACGGCGGTGAGGTGGGAGTCAGGCCGTACCGGGTCCACTCGCCGACCGCCAGCTGCTGCGGGGCGACCGTCCGGCCGGTGTCGTCGCGGCCGTCGGCGCTGAACTTCCACGGCCCCCAGATGTGCGCGCGTACCTGCTCGGGAGTGGCGGTGCCTGCGAGTTGGGGCCCACCGCCCCGGTGTGGGCTGTCGTTGCGGATGGACACGGTGATCTCGATGGCGCGGTGGGACAGCAGCCCGGGTGGGCCTTCGAGGTGGACCCGCAGCATGGCGGTGGAGCGGGCCTCGTTGGCCACGATCGTGCAGTGGAAGTCCGGGGTGAGATCGGCGTGCAGGCGTTGCTGCTCGATCCGGGACAGGGTCTGCGCGGCCCCGTTGGCGTTGCGCGCCGCCTTCCAGGATCCGATGGCGGCAACGGCAGCGACGACCGCAACTCCCAGAGCCAGGGTCGCGATCGTGTCGGTGGTGGTCATGGGGCAGGACGCTATCGCCAGCGCACGTCCCGGGCCGCGGCCTTGGGGTATGGCCATCGGCGGGGGCAGTCGTCCATGGTGGGGCGATGAGCGAGCTCCGATCAGGTGAGATCACTGACGAAATGCGCCAGGCCATGTACACAGCCCGGCGGCAAGGACTGCAGAAGGACCTGCGCGCCCCCGCGGCCAACATCCGCGCCGACGCCGAAGGCCGGTACGCCGACGCGGAACCCGGGTGGCAGACCGGAGTCGAGTGGACACTGCTGTGGGTCGAGAACACCGCGGGCTCTGGTCCACTTCGTGTGGTTGCGTACGCAGGGTGACTGTTGATCTTCGTGTGGTGCGCGTTGAGGTCGCCCGAAAATCGCCCGGCTGGAGGGCGGAGTGGTCGACAGTTCTTCGCTGTGAACGAACTGCTGCCGCAACTGGACGAGCTGCTATTCTCCTCGGTCGACGGCGTATCGGTGGTGTCGGTGGAGGTGACCGACATAGTCGTCCGGGTCGGGGCTCGGACGACGGCCGAGCGAGCGGTCTGCCCGGACTGCGGATACTGGTCACGGCGAATACACGGCTCCTACCTGCGGTTTCCTCGTGATCTGCCAGCGGTCGGCAAGCTCGTAGTGGTGTCCTTACGGGTGCGCCGTTTCGTCTGCGCGGAGGCGTCATGTCCGCGCAGAACGTTCACCGAACAGGTACCCGGACTCACGCGCCGGTTCGGCCGGCGGACCGAGCGGCTGCGTTCCACGCTGGTTGCGGTGGGCCTGGCCCTCGCAGGCCGAGCGGGTGCGCGGATGACGGACGTCTTCGAGGTGTCGGTCAGCCGCAACACCCTGTTGAGGCTGATCGCCTCGCTGCCCGACCCGCCCGCCGCGACACCCCGCGTGGTCGGTGTTGACGAATACGCCCAGCGCAGGGGCCGAATCTACGGAACTGTGCTCGTCGACGTCGAGACACGTCGACCGGTGGACCTCCTGCCGGACCGGGAGGCCGACACGCTGGCGGCCTGGCTCGCCGAGCGGCCCGGCATCGAGATCGTCTGCCGTGACCGGGCTGTCTTCTTCGCGGAAGGCGCCACACGCGGCGCCCCGCAAGCCCTCCAGGTCGTCGACCGGTGGCACCTCTGGCACAACCTGAGCGAGACAGCGGAGAAATGCGTCTACCGGCACCGCAGTTGCCTACGCTCCGTTCCGCCAGCGCCAGACAAAGAGCAGGAGGAAGAGGAGCCTGCGGCATCGTCACCCTGGCCGACAGGCCATCGGTTCGCCGAACGCACCCGCGCCAAGCACGCCACTATCCACGCGCTCCTGGCCGCCGGCCACAGCAAGAGGTCCGTGTCCCGGCAGCTGGGCATGACCCTCAACACCATTCTGCGTTTCTCCCGCGCGGCCACCCCTGAGGAGATGTTCACCGGTCAGTGGCAGAGCCGGGCGACTAAGCTCGACGCCTACAAGCCCTACCTCGACCAACGATGGCAGGAGGGCTGCACCAACGCATGGAAACTGTGGGAGGAGATCAGGAAACAGGGCTATCCGGACGGTTACGCCAACGTCCGTACCTACGTGAGCAGGGTGTTGCGCGGCAAGCCACAGCCCGTCGGGCCCCGGCCGCCCTCAGCTCGCGTTGTTACCCGCTGGATTCTCACGCACCCGGACGCCTTGGTCGAGAATGACCGGATCTGCCTCAAAGCCGTACTGGCGAGCTGCCCCGAGCTGACAACGCTTGACGAGCACGTGCGCTCCTTCGCCCACATGGTCACCCACCTGCAAGGCGAACAGCTCCCGGAGTGGATCGCCTCAGCCAAGAACACTACCGATCTGATCAGTCTCAGCCGGTTCGCCCAGCACCTCGAACGCGACCTCGACGCCGTCACCGCAGGCCTCACTCAGCCATGGAACTCGGGCGTCGTCGAAGGACACGTCAACCGCATCAAGATGCTCAAGCGCCAGATGTTCGGCCGCGCAGGATTCGAACTTCTCCGCAAGCGCGTCCTACTAGCGTGACCGAACGTCACCACTCCACACGGAGTCGACCAGAGCCGCAGTAGTGACGTCACTTGTCGATGAGTTTGGGTTCCAGCTCATCTTTTGTGGAGCAGGCACGCGGCGTAGTTATTGATCTTGATGGCGCCTCGTGAACTCGCCTGTTCGACGGGAATGTCACAGGCGTGGCCTAGCCTGCCGGAACATGGATCTTAATCTTGCGGGGCGCCGCGCGTTGGTAACGGCGAGCAGCGGGGGCATCGGTGCGGCAGTGGCCCGGCGGCTGGCCGATGAAGGGTGCGCTGTGTTGGTGCATGGCCGCAACCCCGTGCGTGCTGGCGAGGTTGCGGCGGAGTTGAACGACACCGGCGGGGTGGCGGATGTCGTGCTCGGTGACCTTACTGAGGACGAGGGTGCCTGGGAGGTGGCCCAGCGGGCTCGCGAGTGGGGTGTGGAGGTACTGGTCAACAACGCCGGTCCATTCGTTGAGCATGACTGGGAGAGTGCGGAGCCGGCCGCGTGGCTGGATGCGGTGAACGGCAACGTCGTATCCGCCGTACGGATGATCCGGGCCCTGGTGCCTCAGATGCGCGAGCGCGGATGGGGGCGGATTGTCAACATGGGCAGCCGGGCCGCGACGACTCCGTTGCCGAACATGGTCGAGTACTCGGCGGCGAAGGCCGCCGTGGTCAACATGACCACCAGCTTGGCCCGGCATCTGGCCGGATCCGGTATCACCGCAAACACACTGAGCCCTGGGGTAATTGTCACCGACGGAATGCGGCAGATGTTCGAAGATGGGGCGGCTGCGCGGGGCTGGCCGGAGCAGTGGACGCAGTTGGAGCCGCTGGTGGTGGCCGAGTACGCCCCGAACCCGACGGGGCGGCTGGGCACTGCGGCGGACATCGCGGCAGCGGTTGCATTTCTGGCCAGTCCGTTGGCCGGCTACATCAACGGGATCGACCTGCGCGTCGACGGGGGCATCACCCTTGTGCCATAACGGCTTTCTCGGGACGACGTCTGGTGACCGCCGTAGATGAGAGGCTGCATTGGTCGGTGGGAGCCCCAGCAGGGCTCGTCCCCGCAAGCGGCCCAGGAAGCGGACCGGCCAGTCCGCACCACCCCGCCACTGTGGCTGAACATGCGCACCAGGGCCTCAGTCTCCGTGGCGGAGGTGGGGTCGAAGGCGTCGGCGGCCAGCTCCGGTGTGGCGGCGGTCATAGGGCTCTCCGATCATGGTGGGGAGGCGACGGGCCGGCGCCTCGCTCTGGCATGGGAGTGCCCGGACAGTTGTCTGCCTGCCCCGCCGCGCACGCAGCAGCGCCCACACCGGTGCGGCGGGGGCGCGAGAGGTGACCGGCCGGAGGCGTGGCCGCGGCCAACACCCGGCAGCGCTGGCGAGCTGCTGCATCTTCAACCGCTGGTCAGTGCCTGGAGTCGCTGGCGCAGGGCGACGGCGGGCGAGGTTAGGCTTGTCCGGCTTCAAGACGGGTCAGGTATTCGGTGGCGGCGGGTGCCGCGGAGCCTGGGGGCAGTCCAGCCCAGGGTCTGCTTCATCATCCGGAAGGTGTGCTCGACGTCGAACCGTCGTAGGAACGCCTGCCAGCAACGGTCGACGTCGGCCGCGGTCGCACCGGTCTTGGACCACCACAGCCAGACCGGCTTCGGCTCGGCGCCGGACGGCAGGTAGGACACCTCCAGCCGGATCACGGTGCCCTCGATAATGGGCAACTCAGCGGAGTGCTCGATCCACGCGGCCCGGCGAGTCAGCCGGGGGTGGAGCCGGTCCCATGCCTGCGCGGTCGCCTTCCCATAGAGGCGGGTGTCCGTGACTGTCACCACGTGCTCGGCGCTCCAGGTGCCGGGCTGGCCGAAGACGAACTCGCCGCCGTGCTTGGGCGGCCGGCCCCCTTGGGGTCATAGACCCGCGGCGGCGTCGGCCGACGCATCACCCTGTCCGACCGCGTCCGGCCTAGGATCTCAACGGGCAGGTCGGCCAGCAGGTGGGTCTGCCGCGGGGCGTCGTAACCGGCGTCGACCACCACCAGCACGTCTGGGTCGCCGTCCGTCCACTGGCCGGAGGCCACCAGCCGCTCGATGACCTCCCGGATCTGCGCGGTGGTCACCGCCGCGACGTCGGCGCCGGGCGCCAGCCGAACGGCGTCCAGGATCGCTGTCCACGACGTCCTCCCGGTCTCCAGTGCGGCAACGACCGAGTACGGCCAGCCCGGAATCATCAGGTGCTTGTTCTCGCCGTACCCGTACGCAAAAGCACCGGTCAGGGGCGGTGTCGGCGTCCGGACGCAGCCACGGTGAGATGTCCACCGCCAGGACCAGGCGCCCATCAGCTGCCCTCGGCAACGGCACCGAGACCAGCGCCCGGCGCAGTCGGCCCACATCCACCCGGCCCTGATTCAGGCCTGCATAGAGAGCACCGTGCCCACGGCGGTGTTCTGGGGCCAGAGCCAGCCCTACCAGGGACCTCACCGGCCCGTCGGCACACAGGATCGCGTCGGTCAGCTCGAACAGCGCATCCCCGCGGGCGGGTAAGCAGCCGTAGAAGTCGGTCCGGAACCGGGACAACATCATCAGGGACTCGATGCGGGCAGGGTTGTTCAGCAGACACACTCTCACGGCCTTGGTTGATCACCAGCGTCTCGACAGCGCACATGATCACACCAGGGCCGCACCACTGTCTCCTTGGAGGAAACTCTTCTGCCCGGGCCGTCCAGCGAAGCTAGCCTCTTGCCATGAGTTGGGACGAAGGACGCCTGCTGGCCCTGGAGATCGACGCGAACTACGGCCTCGCACCGGACCCGGGCACCCCGCAAGCAGCCCTCAGAGACCCTTCCCTGCTCGCGGTGTGGGCATGGTCCCCTCACGCACGTCGCCTGGCACTCTCGCCCGGACTCGCGCTCCCCAACTCCATCGACGGCATGGAGCAGGATTACAGCCCCGGTCGTCTACCCGACGCACTTCACTGTCTGGTCGCATCCCTTGACGACCGGACGGTGTCCGTCGAGGGCGGCCCGTGTTTCGTCTTCCCGGACCGTCTCGCCGTCCCAGACCCAGCCCCGCTGCCGATCACCGTCTCCACCGCCGACGGCCAGCGCACCGCCCAACACCTGATCCGGCCGGACAACTGGCAGCCCGACGAGTGGAACGAACTGATCAACGGGCGCATGGGTGAGTGGGCCATGGCCGTCCACGAACGGGAGCCGGTGTCGATCTGCTTCACACCCGCGTCGAACGCCACCGCCGCAGAGGCAGGCATCTGGACCCGCCCCGACTTCCGCGGCAAGCGCCTCGCACCGACCGTCGTAGCCGCCTGGTCCCAGCGTGAGCACCGCAACAAGACCGTGCTCTTCTACAGCACCACCGCAGACAACCACGCCTCCCAATCCGTCGCCCGCGCACTCGGCCTCACCCCACTGGGCTGGATCTGGACCGCACGTTAAAAGACAAGCTAAGGCGCGGCGGATGAATTCGCCGTTCATGCTGGAGGGTTCTCCCGCGCGGTCCCACTGGAACAGCAGGGGAGCTGGCGGGTTCCAGATGCGTTCCTCGTAGTTGTAGGCGGCAAGCAGCGGGATGGCGCCCGTGCGCCGGTCGCGGACCCGGCGGATGATCGCGGACAGGACATCGGCGAGTTCTGGGCTGACCAGGATGACGCGCTCCTGGTCGGTCTTGGATGGGGCGATCTGGAGCAGGGGGACGATCTCGCCGGTGGTGGGCAGACGGTACTGGATCAGGGCGTGGTGGCTGGTCTCCAGCATTTCCTCGATGCGGGCGCCGGTATGGCGGAGGAATTCCACCGTGGCCCAGGCCCAGAACGCTCGGTGCTCGGCGAGGTCGAAATAGATGAGAGTCCCCTCCGTGTCGCGGGCACTGGCGCCAGCGGGGTTCATAGTGCGGACGAAGACGGCGCCGTCGACGGTGAAGGTTGCGCCCGGCGGCGCGGCGCGCAGGGCTTCCAGGCCGGCCAGGCGGTGGTGATGGTGGTCCATGGCCGCGCGCGAACGTCTCCAGGGCCGGGAGGCGTTCGCGCGTGCGCTGGTCCATACGGGCCTTGACTCGCTTGTTGCGCTTGCCGTTCAAGGTCTCCGCTTCCTTGATCGGGCACGGGGCAGCCCATGGTCCCCACCGGGCTGGCTCCTCCACCGCCCAGCGGGCGATGTCCAGGTAGAACGCGCGCACGGACATCATCAGCATGGCCCGGTCGGCCCGTTCGACCACTGTCTCCTCCACCGTGCCGTCCGAGCGCCGTCGCCGCTGGATCCGGGTCCGCAGGCGTTCCTTCCACCCGGCGACCACCTCGGGCGGAAGGTCGAAGGAGGCGATGCCGGGGTGGTGACGCTCCAGGTCGGACCAGAAGTTCCTGGTCAGATTGCGGGCCAGGTTGTCCAGCGAGCTGTAATCCAGCCGGGGGCGACGCTCCTCCAGGTAGTCGATCAGCAACCGCCGGATCGGCGCGCAGGCCACGCCGTGCCGGTCCACCAGCTGCTCGCAGGTGAGCTGGCCGGTGACCCGGCCGAGGTGCCGCAAGGTCGCGGGAGCGTCCGCCAACAGGTGCCCCAGCTCCCGCAGCCAGGAGTAGAACAGGCTGCTTCCGTTACCACGGCTGCCCGGGCCTCCCGTAGCACGGTGTCGTACTCGATCGCGTCGCCCACGGTGATATCCGCCAGCCCTCCGCCCTTGGCGAGGATGATCCGGGCCAGTGCCAGGCGGGCCTTCATGCCCCCGAGCGCCGTCCACCGCCCCGGATCGACATACGCCTTCAGCTGCGCGAAGCCGACCGGATCACGGACCTCCTCGGCGTAGTCCCGCAGATGGGTGCTCTGGTGCCCGACCAGCCAGGCCAGCGGCAAACGCACCACATCCCCGCAAGCCAGCAACAGCAGCCCAGCCTGTACGGTCGCCCACCGCACCTCGGTGACCCAGGAGCGCCCTTCCTGCGTCCACCGGCGCGGACAGGCCGACGCCGGGGACGTCTCCCACCGCTCCTGCCAGCTCGACCCCCTGGAAAGCTCTCCAGCCATCCGAGGATCGCGCGCGCTCCCGCATTCCGGAACCACTGTGTGTTCCTGTTGCCCGCGTCAAACGGCGGCAGCTGCAGAGCCGCCATCACCTCCTCGGCAGACTTGCACGTCATGGGCCACCTCGTCCCGGCCTCCCGGGCCGGGAACCGCGCCCGGGCCCGTTCCAACGGCCCCCCAGCGGCCTGAGGAACCGGCGACCGCTCCCCGAGGCCCGCGGCCGATGCCCCGCTCAGATGCCGGATGCGGGCCCTCACCACGAGCCTCCGAACAGGTCGCTCAGGGACAGAGCCCGGTAACCGGCCGCTGGCACCGTCGGAACCCGGGCCAGCCGCTCCTGCCGCTGATGGTGCGCCTGGACCGCCTCGACGATCTCATCGCGCCCGGCCGGCACGTAGATCTGCGTGGCCGTCAGGTGAGCGTGGCCGAGGACCCACTGCACGTCTGTCAGCACCAGCTCCGGGTCCCGATCCATCCGGTATGCGGCCGTGTGCCGTAGATCGTGAAGCGTCCAGTTGGCCCCGAGCAGAGCGTTGGCCCGGTTCAGCATCGCCCGTGCTGGCCGCCGGGCGTTCCTCCATAGTGAAAGCGGACAAGGGCGAGGCGAGCGTCGGACTGCTGGTTTTCCAGCCGGGAGACCGTCAGGACAAGATCATCCGAGCGCTGGAGGAGAGTCCGTTCTACGGTGACGATCTCATGGTCGTCGAGGAGTACATCACGGGGCAGGGCATCGTCTTTCCATCTGTCGAGTACGTCGTCCCGGACACCTGCGATCAGACTCCGTACCTGACGCATGCTTGCGAAATGCTGTTCGCCGGCCCTACACGGCTAGTAAGAAACGTCACCTCGGGATCACTGGCCCAGCAGCCCTGGCACCGGCACTTTCTGGAGGGCGGACGGGCCAACGCCAAGGAGCTGCAACGGCGCGGGTACCGGGGGCACTTCGGGATCGACGCTGTCGCCAGGCCCGATGGCGAGGTCTTCATGCTGGACCTCAACGCCCGGCGTACCGGTTCCACCCACCTTCACGACTTCGGCCTGCTGTTCTTCGGCCCCGAGTACCTGAAGTCGTGGACCGTCGGAAACTTCGACTTCGCAGGGTTGCCTGAAGGCATGTCGGTGAAGGAAACGGTCAGCCTGCTGGGCCCTCTGGTCCGCTCCCCGGCACACGCGAAGAGCGGGGTTGTGCCGTGTGAACTGTCCGGTCTCACCAAGGGACGACTGGGCACAGTGATCTACGCGTCATCGATGACAGAGTTCCATCACCTGGTCCGCCAGGTCCACGAAAGAATCCGGCAAGGTTGAGGTCAGAGAACATGAGCCCAGATGGCAGGGGCGCCCACAGCAGGCGTTGGCTGATCCTGGCAACGGTCGCGGGGTGTTTTCTCCCGGTCGCGGCGGACGCGACGATCCTGAACGTCGCCGTGCCGTCGTTGACGGAGGCACTGGGAGCATCAGCCCGGGAACTGCTGTGGATTGTGGACGTCTATCCCCTCGTCATGGTGGGGCTGGTGCTGGTCACCGGCCCCCTCGGGGACCGGGTGGGGCACCAGCGGCTGCTCCTGGCCGGGCTCGGTGTCTTCGGCGTGTCCTCCGGGCTGTCCTCCCTGTCCACGGTTCCCGCCGCGCTGATCGTCGGGCGCGCCGCCCTGGCAGTCGGAGCGTCGATGATCATCCCTGCCACCCTGGCCATCATCCGGCAGGTCTTCCACGACCCCCGGGAGCGGGCCTTCGCTATCGGTGTCTGGAGTGCGATCGCCGCGAGCGGCGCCGCCGTGGGGCCAGTGGCGGGCGGTCTGATCCTGGCGCACTACTGGTGGGGCGCCGTCTTCCTGATCAACATCCCCCTTGTCGCAGCAGCAGTCTTCCTCGTGCGCTCGCTGCTCACCAATCAAGTGCCCGAGGACAAGGAACCCTGGGAAGCCGCTTCCCCTGTTCTCGCGGTGGTGGGGACCGTCGGCATCGTGTACGCGGTGAAATCAGCTACGCACCAGGGCTCGGCGCTCGTCGAGACCTGGGTGCCCGGAGTGATCGGACTCGCCGCCACGGCATTTTTCCTGCGACGCCAGCTCCGCTCCGAACATCCCATGCTGGACCTTGCCCTGTTCCGTGAACAGCACTTTCGTATCGGCGTCATGGCGGCCACCCTCCCGGTCTTCGTACTCGTCGGCTTCGAACTCCAACTGGCGCAGCATCTGCAGTTCGTGACCGGTAAGTCACCCTGGGAGGCAGGCGTCTTTCTGCTCCCCATGCCGATCGCCGCGTTCGCCGCCGCGCCTGTGGCCGGTCTGCTCTCCTCCCGGTACGGAGTGTCGGTCATCATTCCCGCCGGTCTCGGGCTGGCAGCCCTGGGGTACGTGGGCATCGCTCTGTGGGCCGGCGGCAGGACCTCACTGGCTCTCACCGGCTGTCTGATCCTGATCGGTGCGGGTCACGGAGGGGTCCAGGCGGTGGCCTCCGACGCGATCATGACCGGTGCCCCGCCAAACCGGGCCGGAGCCGCGGCCTCGATCGAATCGGTGTCGTACGAACTGGGTGCCGGGTTCGGCATCGCACTGCTCGGCAGCCTTATCACCGCGGTGTACGGCCACGCCTTCGCCCTGCCACCCACCACCGACGCAGCCGTCCCGGACAATGCCTCGGACTCCATCGGCGAAGCCGTTTCCCTTGCTCACAAGGCCCAACCCGACGTGGGCCAGGCCATCACCGCCGCCGCCAAGGACGCCTTCATCCACGCCTACCGCCTCACAGCGGTCACCGCCGCGGTTATCATCGCCGCCACAGCGGTGACGATCACCCTCATGCTGAAGCGGAGTACCTCTGTACAGGGCGAAGAAGAACAGTCCACCTACCGATCCGTCCCCGCGCCCGACAATCCTCGCTGATCCGTGACACCGTCCCAACTGCCCGGTGTCTTCATACTGACCCCCATGGGCTGGTGTGCCCGGCAGTGAGCCGGCCACCACTCGGCATGATGCCGTCATCACTCGCTGGGCGAACGCGGCTCCATCCAGAACCTGTTCACCGGTTTGTCCCGGCAGAAGACGGCCTGGTACGGGGGTGCCCAGGCCGATGCGCGGGGTACCCGGACCGCTTCCATCACCGCAGTGAACCGTTCGAGGTGCTTGCCGGGCCCGTCGCCCACCGCAACCGGTCCTGCTCCTTCTGGCGGGGCCTGCGGACCGTGGCTGTCGACGGGACCTTGCTGCCCGCGCCCGACGAGCCGGCGATTACCTGGCGCTACCTGAAACGGGCCGGTCAGCGCCGACCGGGGTCCTGTCCCCGGCGGCGGGCCGTCCTCGACGCCCTGCACCCCGCCCGCCACCGGCACCCACCCGTAAGAACCCCACCAGCAAATACGGGCCGAACGTCGGACAACACCCCACGACCAGCCAGAACTACACCATCCATACCGCCATCGCGTTCTTCGAGCACGGGCTCGCGAACCCGCTCACGGACGTAAACGCAACGGTGTTGTTGTGTCCTGAACGCGAAAGGAAGAAGTATGTAGGAACTCTTCTTGTAGCGATGCTGTACGGAGGATGAAGGTATGGCCCTTCAAATCCGCCCTGCGGGGGGAGGATTTAAACTGAGGCTGATCCTTTGGAGTGGACACCCTGACAATGGATCTTGATGGTCCAGGGAGGGATGTCCAGGTGGGACGTAAGTCTCCGTACCCGGAGGAGTTCCGGAGGGACGCCGTCGCGCTGTACCGCGCGTCCGGCGGCAAGCGCACGTATGCGGCGGTGGCCGCGGATCTCGGGATCACCGGGGAGACGCTGCGCACGTGGGTCCGCAAGGACACCGGCCGGCCCTCGCCCGAGCCGCCGGGTGGCAGTGCGTCCAGTCCGGCCGAAGAGCTGGCCCGGCTGCGGGCGGAGAACCAGCGGCTGCTGAAGGCGGAGAGGGAGTGGCAGCTGGAGCGGGAGATCCTGCGCCGGGCAGCCGCGTATTTCGCTCGGGAGGTGAAGTGAGCCCCCACCGCTGGGACTTCATCTCCGAGAACCGCGCCGCCTTCGGCGTGAAGCGGATATGTCGGGTCCTGGGCGTCTCCCGTTCCGGCTGCTACCGGCACCAGGCCACCGCGTCGGCCCGCGCCGCGCGCCAGGCCGAGCAGGCCGCGGCAGTCGCCGAGATCCGGCAGATCCACGCAGACCACCACGGCGCCTACGGCGCCCCGCGGATCCACGCCGAACTCCGCTCGCGGGGCCGGAAGGAGGTGCACTTCCCCGTCGACACCCCCGCCCTGCGCCGAACTCCGCTCGCGGGGCAGGAAGATCAACCGCAAGCGTGTCGCCCGGCTGATGCGCATCAACCACATCGTCGGCCGTCATCTGCGCCGCAGTAAGCGGACCACGATCGCGGACAAGATGGCCCCGCCCGCACCGGACCTGGTCATGCGCGACTTCACCGCCACGGCGTTGAATACCAGGTGGTGCGGCGACATCACGTATATCGCTGTTGGCTCGTCGTGGATGTTCCTGGCGACGGTTATCGACATCTGCTCGCGCCGCGTGATCGGCTGGTCCGTCGCCGACCACATGCGCACCGAGCTCGTCACCGACGCGATCGAGATGGCGGTCGCCGCCCGCGGCGGCCAGGTCGACGGAGTCGTCTTTCACACGGGCAGGGGCGCCCAGTACGTCAGCCGGGCCTTCGCCGAGGTCTGCCGCCGGCACGGCATCCGCCGCAGCATGGGGCGCGTCGGCTCAAGTTACGACAATGCCCTGGCCGAGTCGTTCTTCCAGGGCATGAAACGCGAGTTGCTCCACGGGCGGCGTCTCACCTCGAAGGCGCAGACACGACTGGAGCTGTTCTGCTGGCTGGCCTACTACAACCGGTGCCGCCGTCACTCTGCTCTCGGCTACCTCACACCAGCCGAGTTCGAACAACATCTGATCTCGTCACATACGCTGTCACTCGTCGCATGAAACCCGGTGTCCACTCCCGAGGTTGAGCCTCACCTGCGACCTGCCCCGTCCCAACGGGCACGGCTTGCCGATATCCGCGACAACTTGATCACCCGAATCGCCGAAGCCGAGACGGAAGGCTGGCTCGGCGAGGTCGAGGGTCTCCAGGTCAGTCTGGCTGGCGCTGAGGAGAAGCTCCGCCAGCTCGATCGGGGCCACGGGCAGCATACGGCTCTGGACCTTGGCATCCCCACCACGCGTGGTGATCGATGGACCCACGAAGGTGTGTTGCCGCATGGCCCTCAATCAAGATCGATAACAGGTTCAAAAAAGCGTGCATCAAACACCCTTCAGAACACGATCAAGTGCCGTCCGGCCTGCGGGTCCCCAGTTCGGCTTGCCGCCAGGAAGGCCCCGATCTCCGTTCTGCCCCATGAGCATCAGGAAGAGGCTCTTCATAGCGGCCAGCCCGCGGGCGCGCCGGATCGCCGGCGAACATGTCACCGAAATCGACGATGCCCGAGAGCGTTCCGTCCGAGACGACGACGTTCGCGGGATGCAGGTCGCCGTGCACCCACACCGGCGGGCCCTCCCACGCGCGGGCCGAAACGGCGTCCTCCCAGACGGCCCGGACGTCGGCAGCGATGTCGTCGGGGGCAACGGCCTGGAAGAAGTTCTCGAAGCCGTCCGTGTAGTTCTTGGGATGGGCACCGCGGTCCGTAGCGATCGGCGCCTCGGCGAGCGCCTCCACATGGAGCGCCCGGAGGAAACCCGCCAGCGTGTCGGCCGCGTGGACGCCGCGGCTGATCGAGCCGTGGTCCAGCGGCTCGCCGGGAACCCACGTCATCACGGTCCAGTGCTTGGGGAAGCACTCGGACGGTTCGCCGAACCGCACCGGGGTCGGCACCGGGAGCGGCAGGCGCGGGGCCAGCACGGGGAGCCACCGCCGCTCCTTGAGCTGGAGCTCTGGGGTGGGGTCCATCCGCTGCATGCGCACGGCCAACTCGTCCCCGAGACGCCACATTTGGTTGCCCCAGCCGCCCGCCACCTCGCGGATGGCCAACCCTGCAAGGTCTGGATGCTGCTCCTCCAGCAGCTCGCGGACCAGGTCTGCGGTGATCTCGATCTCGGTGTCGGTCATGCGAAGCCACAGTACTAAGGCGGCAGACGGAGCGGGCTCTCGCTCTCCGGAACATCTCGCTGTGATCCCTCTGGCATCACCAATTCGGTTTCACAGAGCTGCAGATCAGAGGCTTTGGGACGGACCCGGCCCCCAAGTTCAGAGAGGCCTGCGTGCGCTGCTCACTGCTTCGACCGGATCCGGCACAACGCGGCCGCCTGGTGGAGATCCACGACAACCTACTCGACCGCATCGCCGAGGCAGAGCGGGAAGGCTGGCTCGGCGACATCGAAGGACTCCAGGTCAGCCTGGCCGGAGCCCAGTTCAAGATCAGCCAGGTCGACAGGGCCCCTGGACAGGGCCGGTGATGCTCGGCATGCCGGCCCGGGAACCTGTGTGAGCGCTGTATCCGCTGAACGCTCACTCCTGCCGTCTCTCGGTCTCCCGCGCCGACCCCGTCCACCTCCGGTCGGCAGGGCCGACCTGGTGGGAGGCATGAACCGGCGCTCGTGTCGATCCCCCCAGGGTGGGACAACGCTTCGCGCCAAAGTACTGCCTCCCGAGGCGCTCCTGCCTCCGCCCCACAAGGAGATAGGAGTTGAAACACTCCCTTACTGGCTTATTTGAGATCAGGACAGGCGTTCTCCTGGCTTATCAGCTCATCTCATTGCGAAGGATGACGGCTACTACCGGATTCGAGAAAGGGTGTGCTCGGCATGGCGGACTGGGTGAAGGTCGCGGGCGGTCTCAGTGCCATCTCGGTGGGGTCCAGGACGACGGTGTGGGGTGTGAACGCGGCGAGCGCCATCTACCGGTACACCAACTACGACGCCAACCCGTGGATCAACATTCCCGGGGGATTGAGCGACATCGGTGCCGCGGCAGACGGCACCGTGTGGGGGGTCAACAGCGGCAACCAGATCTACCGGTACACCGGAGACCAGGGGACCACCAATTGGGTGGGCATCAACGGGAGCCTGGTCCGCATCGACGCGGGCTCCCGGACGAACGTGTGGGGGGTGGACTCCGCCGGCGCCATCTACCGCTACACCAACAACGACGCCAACCCGTGGATCAAGATCTCTGGCGTTGCCACCGACATCGGCGCGGGCGCCGACGGCACCGTGTGGTGCGTCAACAGCGGCAACCAGATCTACCGATACATCGGGGACCAGGACAGCTCGACCACGTGGAAGAGCGTCCCCGGCAGCCTCAAGCGCATCGCGGTAGGCTCCCGGACGAACGTGTGGGGCATCGACCCCGCCGGCAGCATCTACCGGTACACCAACAACGACGCCAGCGGCACCAACCCGTGGATCAAGATCCCCGGCGCCGCCACCGACATCGGCGCGGGCGCCGACGGCACCGTGTGGCACGTCAACAGCGCCGGCGACATCTACCGGTACACCGGCGACCAGCCGAGTTGATTCCGGCTCTGTGCGAGCCCCTTGCCGGGACGGGCCGGGGACCCGCACGGATGGCTTGGCCAGTACGCCCTGTACTTCAACTACTCAACCCGGGCGCCGACGTCGAAACCTCAGCAGTTCAGAGAAGTCACGAGCCCGAAGCTGACCGCTCCGGACCACACAGGGCGTGGCATGGGGCACCTCCTCCGCCCTCCTGGGGTTTCCCAGCCTAGACACGCACGGTCGCGATCCCGATGCCGAACCCGGCGGCGAGTTGGGCGTAAGTGTCACCGCACCGCAGATGGGCCAGGGCGAGCAGGGCCTGACGTCCAGCAGGAAGGCGCCGCCACCGCGTTCCGATCTCCTGCCGCCGGGCTGTCAGTTGCCCGGTCAGGAACCGCAAGGTGCGGCTGGACAGATCAATCGAGGACGGGTAGGCAATCACGCGAAGCTCGTGGCGGACACGGGTGATCTTGCTCGAGAACCCGTCTACCAGGAGCTTGGTCGTTGCGCGGGACAGTCCAACTCGCGGTCAGCACCGCCAGCTTGAAAAGGGCTCAGTGATGTCGCGGTGTGCCCGACGGCCGCCTGCCGTGCGGGCGGCGTCGTGCTCCGTCCGCACTCGGTTTCTGCGGGATCAGCGGGCGGCGACGTTCTCCACGACCTCGGTCTCCGGGGCCGCCTCGGCGTCGGGTGGGAGGGGCACGGTGTTCTTCGGACCACGCAGGGCGACGTAGACAAGCAGTGCGGCCATGACGGCGGCGCCGATCCACATGGCCTGCTGCCAGCCGTCGACGAAGGACTGCTGCGCGGCGTGGACCAGGTCCTGGGCGTGGCTGCCGGTCTTGGGCGCGACCTCAATGGCGTTGGCGATGCCTTCGCGGGCGGTGTCCGCAGCACCGGCAGGGATGCCGTCGAGCTTGTCGTCGATGGCGCTGCGGTAGCCGTTGGCCAGGAGCGCGCCGAGCATCGCGACACCCAGGGCGGTGCCAAACTCGCGGGTGACGTCGTTGAGAGCGGAGGCGACGCCCTGCTTGGCGCGGGGCAGGGAGCTGGTGATGGCCTCGGTGGAGGGAGTCATCGACAGACCCATACCGATACCCATGGCGAGCATGCCGG
Organism: Streptomyces hygroscopicus; assembly: GCA_002021875.1. NCBI lineage: Bacteria > Bacillati > Actinomycetota > Actinomycetes > Kitasatosporales > Streptomycetaceae > Streptomyces > Streptomyces hygroscopicus. Next base: position 11,942,973 of record CP018627.1, on the reverse strand, counting down.
CCAGGATGGACAGGTAGCCGCCGTTAACGGACACGAACAGCGCCATCAGGGACAGCCCGAGGGTGGCCAGGGCGACGCCCACGGCCATGGTGGAGCGGGCGCCGATCTTGGCGGCCAGCTTGGGGGGCCAAGCCCGAGGTCATCATCATCATGACGGCCATCGGCATCATCGCCACGGTCGACAGCAGCCCGGACCAGCCCAGCACGGCCTGGAAAAACGGGAAGAGCACGACGGCGATACCCGCCTGGACGCCGAAGACGACCAGCAGTGTGATCGAGCCGCTGGCCAGACCGCGCTCACGGAACAGGCGCACATCCAGCAGCGAGGCATCACGGCGGTGCAGCTCCCAGGCCACGAAGGCGATGGCGGCGACTAGGCCGACGCCGAGACTGATCAGGGTGATGGGGGCGGTCCAGCCTCGTTCGGGGCCTTCCTGGAGGACAAAGATGAGACCGATCACGGCGATGGTGGAGACCAGCGCACCGATGGTGTCGAACGAATGGGTGGAGCGTTCGCGGGGGTTGGGCACTGATTTCAGCGTCATCGCCAGCGCGACGATGACCAGGACCACGGGCAGCACGAACAGCCAGCGCCAGTTGGCGACATCGACCAACAGGGCGGAGAGGAACATGCCCAGGATGCCGCCGCCTCCGGCGACACCGGTCCATACGCCGATCGCCTTGCCCCGCTCCTCCTCAGGGAAGGTGGAGGTGATGACGGCCAGCGTGATCGGCATGATCATCGCGGCGCTGATACCGGCCGCCACACGGGCGCCAATCATCACCGCGGCCGACGGGGCCAGGCCGGCGACGACGCTGGCGGCACCGAAGATGATCAGCCCGGTGATCAGCATGGGCTTGCGGCCCAGCCGGTCACCGATCGCACCGAGCGGCAACAGCAGGGCAGCCAGAGCGAGCGTGTAGATGTTGATGATCCACAGGACGGCGGTCTGCGAGGCGCCCCATTCGACCGCCATGTGGGTCTGGGCGACGTTCAGCCCGGACACGGATGCGATGACGGCCATCAGCGCGATCGAGACGGTGATCAGGATCGCGCGCAGCTGACGCGCATCCGGCGCGGCCGCCGTCTGGGGAGGCTGGTTCGTACTCATGTATTCCCTCCAAAAAGGGCATGCAGAATCAGCGCCGGGACAGGACCGGTCGCCAAGATAGTGAGGTGGTGACCTGCTCACGCGCGGACCGCTGGATCGCGGTCGCGCGGTTCTTCAGCAGCGGGGGCTTATCGTCAGCCGGTGGTCTTTTGCGCGGCGGCGAGCGCGGTATCGGTGTCCGCGGTGGCCAGCAGGGCGTTGATGTGGGAGCCGGCCAGGGCTCCGGCTGCGGCGGAGGCGCCAACCTGGGCCGTGAGGTCGGTGGCGTTGCCGGCCACCCACACGCCAGCGATCTCGGTGGTACCGGCCATGGAGGAGGCGAAGCGGCGGCCCATGTTGTCGGGCAGGTCTTCCACCGGCAGCTTCAGGCCCTCCAAGCCCTCGGCACGGGCCTGCGTCTGCGTGGCCACAGCCAGAACCCGCCGTCCCACAAAGGTGCCGTCCGTCAAGAGGACGCCTGCGAGTGCGTCCGCTTCGCTGACGACTTCCTTCACCTCGGTCTCGATGATGCGGATGTTGCGAGCGGCGAAGCGGGCGCGGGTCTCCGCGTCCAACTCGGTGCCGCGGGTGAAGTAGATGAGGTCATCCGTCAGTTGGCGGAACAGCCAGGCGTGGTGGACGGAGGCGGGGCCGGTGGCGAGGATGCCGATGGACTTGTCGCGGACCTCCCAGCCGTGGCAGTAGGGGCAGTGCACCACGCTGTGGCCCCAGTGGTCGGCAAGGCCGGGTACCTCGGGCAGCACGTCGCGCAGGCCGGTGGCCACTAGTACCCGGCGCGCCGTCAGCGTGCGGCCGTCGGCCAGGGTGACGGTAAACCGCAGGTCGCCGTCTGCTGAGGGGGCGGCGGGTTCGGCTGTGGCCACTTCCCCGAAGACGATCCGGCCGCCGTACTCGCGTATCTGCTGGCGTCCGCGCTTGAGGATCTCGAGGGGCGGGGTACCGTCCAGGACGATGAAGCCGTGCATGGCGGCCGCGGGGGCGTTGCGCGGGGTGCCGCTGTCGATCACGACGACCGAGCGGCGGGAGCGGGCCAGCATCAGCGCGCCGTTCAGCCCCGCGGCGCCGCCGCCGATCACCACTACATCCACGGTCTCGGTGGGCAGTGCGTCGCTCTCGTAGCGGGAAGTCTGCGCAAGACATGTCGCGCCCTTTCGTCGTACGTGGCCCCCGTGCTGGGCCATCTGGATTCGACGTTAAACCCGCGTTGCATCAAGGGCATACTATGTTGCTTATGACGCAAGAAGATGGGCAGCTGGACAGCCTCGTACGCAAACGGATCCGCGCGCTGCGCGTCGCGCAGGGCTGGTCACTGGAGGAGCTGGCCACCCGCGCCAACCTCAGCCAGTCCTCACTGAGCCGCATCGAGAACGGTCAGCGCCGCCTCGCCCTGGATCAGCTGGTCACCCTTGCCCGCGCACTGGATACCACCTTGGACCAGCTCGTGGAGAACGCCGCCGACGACGTCGTCATCAGCCCGATGATCGACGGCACCCACGGCCTGATGCGCTGGCCCATAAAGGGCAACCCTGGAATGAGCGTGATGCGTCAGCGGATGACCAACCCTCCGCCCGACAACCCGGCCCGCATGCGCGCCCACCCCGGCCGTGAATGGCTGGTGGTGCTGTCCGGCACCGCCATCCTCATGCTCGGCCACCGGCGCTTTCGCATCGAGACCAACCAGGCCGCAGAGTTCCCCACCATGATGCCGCACGCCATCGGCGCCGATGGCGGACCGTGCGAGATCATGGGCATCTTCGACCGCGACGCCCGCCGCGGCCACCAGAAGGACGCCGGCGCTGACGGCTCCGAAGCCGACTGCGGAGGCGCCCAGGGCCCTTGCGAATAGCGGGCTACGGTCGACCGGACCCCGGCGCGGCGGGCAATCTTGCGTGCCGGGCAGCACACCAAGCCACCTTCTTGCGCATCTCGCAAGCAGTCATGCGGCAGGCGCATGACGGGCTTACGGTGTTGCCATGACCCAAACGCACCAGCCCCACCATCACCATGGCGAAGGCGGTCATCACCCCGACCACAGCCATAGCGGCCACCGAGAGCACAGCGATGGCGGGCAGGCGGAGATCCTCGATCTGGATGCCGAGGTGCTCGCCGAGCACATAGCGTCCATCACCGCCTGGCTGCCGCTGAAGAGTGAGCCGCGCCAGATCGTGGACCTGGGCTGCGGCACCGGCGCGGGCACCTTCGCACTCCTCGAACGCTTCCCCGACGCGCACGTCACCGCCGTCGACGCCTCGGCGGGGCACCTCCAGTTCCTGCGCGAGAAGGCATGCGCCCGCGGTGTCGAGGAGTGCGTACGGACCGTGCAGGCCGACCTCGACAGCAACCGCTGGCCCGATCTCGGCAGGCCGGATCTGGTGTGGGCCTCGGCCTCGATGCACCACATGGCCGACCCCGACCGCGCCCTCCGGAGCGTCCACGAACTGCTTGCCCCCGGGGGCCTGTTCGCCGTTGTCGAGCTCGCGGGCTTCCCCCGCTTCCTGCCTGCCGGCGCCCCGGAGAACCGGCCGGGCCTCGAAGAGCGCGCCCATGCCGCGACCGACAGCTTCCACGCCGAGCACGTTCCGCACCGCGGCGCGGACTGGGGTCCGATGCTGACAGCCGCCGGCTTCACCGTCGAGGACGAGCGCACCATCACCGTCAACATCGAAGGTGAGCGCAGCGAGGCGATCGGCCGCTACGCCTACGGCAGCCTGCAGCGCATCCGCGGCGTCGCCGCCCCCGCTCTCAGCCCCGAGGACCTCACCGCTCTCGACGACCTCCTGGATACCGACAGCCCGAACAGCCTCCTGCGCCGCGAGGATCTCGCCGTACGCACCGAGCGCACCGTCTGGGCCGCCCGCCGCGCCTGACACCAGGCGCAACACAGGGTTGCCTGCCCGGGCCGCCTCAGCACCGAATTGCTTGCCTCATACGCAACCACCGCCTGCGCAGCGCCAAGCGCTTCGTTGGGCTGAGCAACCACGCCCGCGCAGCGCTATCGCCGCGACCCCACAGCGCGGGCGGAGAGGAAAGGGAGCATTCATGACCGCACCACAGATCCCCGCCGACTACGAAGCCTGGTGCCAGGACCGATGGGAAGAGATCGCCGGCGCGAACGGCAAGGCCAAGGTCGTCGCCAACGCCAAGATCACCGACCCGGGCCCTCATACGCTTCCCGGCATCCCCGGTGAATGGCGCACCACCGAAGCGGGAGACCTGACCGTGACGGCCAAGGCCATCGACGGCGTGCAGGTGGCCGGCAGACTGGTCGATGGAACGAGCCCCGTCCCCTCCGGCACCTCCCTGGAATTCCCTGACAACCGGATCGGCTTCGCCGGCGGCGCGGACGGCTCCTACGGCCTGGTCGTCATGGACCAAGGCCGCGTCGAGCGCACCGGACTCACAGGCATCGACACCTTCCCCTACAACCCCGCCTGGGTCTTCGAAGGCCAGTACCGAGCAGCTCCCGAAGGGCGCCGCATCGAGGTGCCGCGGCTGACCAGCCCACGCAGCACCGAAGCCATCCTGGCCCCCGTCGACCTGGCCGTGACCATCGACGGCGCCGAATTCGTCCTGGCCGTCCTCCAGGACTTCCCCGGCCAGCGCCTGGTGATCTTCACCGACGAGACCAACGGCGAATCGACGCCGACGATCGGCCGCTGGCTGGTGCTGCCGCTGCTGGAGCCCGGCAGCACCGTGACAGTCGACTTCAACAAGGCCACGCTCTCGCACCACCACCTGAACCCGGATGTATTCGTCTGTCCGCTCAGGCCGCCCGGCAACCACCTGCCGATGCGCATCGAGGTCGGCGAGCGCGCACTGATCGACGCCACCGCCCAGAGCTGATACACCCCACCCCTGCCGGAACCCATCAATATGTAACGCAAGAAGGAAGATCTCCATGAGCAAGGACCTGAAGGACAAGGCCGTCACCTACCTCCGCGCGCTGGAAAACCGCGACTGGAAAGCCGCCCGGTCCCTATGCGCCGAGACGACCACCGTCTGGCACAACGATGGCAAGGGCGAGCAGTCCATCGAGGAGAACATCGCCGGGATGGAAGGGCAGATCGAATCCATCGAATCGATGCACTACGACATCCTGCGTCAACTCACCCAGCCGGGCGAAGTCCTCCAACAGCACGTGGTCCACGTCGCCACCACAAGCGGCATGCGCGGCGAGGTCCACGCCGCCGTCTACTTCGGCTTCGACGATGCCGGACAGATCAAGCGCATTGAGGAGTACGCCAACTTCATCCCCGTCGGCGGCCAGGACAGCTGACGGCGGCAGTGCAAACCCCCTCATCGCCACGGCGCACAGTTCGTGGCGATGAGGGGCGCTGACATTCAGGCGAGCCTGAGAGAGCTTGACGGCGCCATGACCTCGAAGGGGCCTCACCTACTGCCCGGGGCCGCCGACTACCAGCTCGGCGGCCCCGGGCAGTGGCTATGCTCCCCGCCTCTGCACCGCAGCTCACGCAACGGCGGCAGTCCCGTGATCGGCTACAGCTTCATCCACACCGCCCAAGGCGGACCTGGAGGCGGGCGATGCCCTCGTAGAGGGTCTGGTTGTAGCGGTCGAGTGTGCGGGCACGTTCCAGAAGGATGAGGGCTCGCTCCGGGTCGGTGTCGTCGATGGTGTGGGCCAGGGCGCTGAAGGCGTCGAGCACGTGGCGGCGCAGCGCTTCACGAGGGGCCTCGATCCATTCAGCGGTCACGTCTTCGGCCAGGTTCCCTCGGTAGAGCTCGCCGATGCGCTGCAAGGCGGCGAGGCGGTGCTCGTTGCTGTGACCAGAACGAGCGGCATCGAGGGATTTGTACGCCTTCCAGAGGTCGACGCTGACGCGCTCAGGATCGAGGGTGTAGGGGCCGTCCTGGCGGACGATCACCTCGGACAGTGCCTCCTCATGGGTTGCGGTGCGCAGCGCCCGGCGTAGTTGGCTCAGCATGGCGTGGAGAGCGTTGTACGGGCGGTCGGTGGGGGCGTCAGGCCACAGGGTTTCCGCCTGCGAGGAACTGCTTGCTCCCTCGCGGGATGAGTCACGGGTGGGTAGTTCAGCTACATCAGAGTGTTTGTGGTGTGGGGGGTCGGCTTCGGCTTCGCTGAGCAGGTTGAGCAGGGCTTGGCTGTCCGGAGGCGGGAGGGTGAACAGCCGGGTGCCTTGGAGGTAGCTGGCCAGAGAGGCGCTGGTGGTGGCAACGGTGCCGTCTGTGCGTACGCGGGCAGTTGCTCCGGGGCGCCACTGGCCGATGAGCACCCCGGCCATGCCAAAGGTGGAGCCGTTGTCCAAGACCGCCTGCAAACGGCGGACTGCCCGGCGGTGCCCGTACTCTGCCGGCCGCAGGACAGCCTCTGCAATCCTCCAGTGAACAGTTTCTCCGCGCAGCGCGCGCTCGGGGATATCGGACTGCCGTCGTCACAAGGAACCATTCCTACTACGAGGCCCACTTCGATCACCTGGTCGACATCTGGCTCAGCACTGACAGCACATCCCCCGGCTCTGTCCTACAGATGCTTGCCGCCCTGGACTCACAGGTCGTCGGGGTACGCAGTTCGGTCGACAGCTTCGTGCACGTAGCAGCACACGTAGCCCTCAAGCTAGGGTTGCCGGGTCCCTCCCCTGAAGGTTCGGGCATCAACCGTGACAAGGCACGCGCCCGCAAAGCCCTTCAGAAAGCGGGAGCCGACGACACGCGCTGGGCGGTTCTCCCCGCCAACAGCGAGAACCTCAGTTCACCGATCGGCTACCCCTGCGTCGTCAAACCCGTGGACGGTGCCTACATCTGGGACGTAGCACTTGTCTCCTGCGACGACGAAGCCCAAGCCCTTGCCCAGCAGCGCCTGACACGCCCCTACGGCCGCGGCGTACGACCAAAACGTGAGCTCTTGTTCGAAGAGTATTTGGAGGGCCCGTTGTTCAGCGCGGAGGGATTCATCGACGGTGATGAACCCACCATCTTCGGATACTCAGACCGCATTATGACGACACCTCCGCGTTTCGTGGAAATCGCCCTCCGCTTCGCCAACGAACGCGCGGTCTATCCCGCGGAGGTCATTAACGGTCACCGGGCCTTCATCGCCCGCCGCCGCACTACCCGCCCCAGCGAGGAGTACCGCACTCCGACCGACGACGAGTGGGAGGAGTTCCTCGGCCACTTCGAACGCCGCCGGGTCGCCTTGGGCGACTGCGGTCGTGCCTATGGGACCGGTTGTGTCCATGAGCACAGCTGTCTCAGATGCAGTCTCCTGCGGCCCGACCCCGCCCAGCGCGGCCGCATCTTGCAGATCCGCGACCAACCTGCTCGACCGTATCGCGGAAGCCGAGCGCGAGCGCTGGCACGGCGAGGTCGAGGGCCTCAAGGTCAGTCTCGCCGGAACGGAGCAGAAGCTCGCCCAGGTCGACCAGCGGTCCAGTCGGGCGGCTACCGTCCATCTCGGACTGCCGACCTTCCGCGAAGTCGCCGGCCGCACGGTCACCGCAGGCGAGGGGCCAAGGACCTGAATCGGGTCGAGACGAAGTTCAGGGAAGCCTGCATCCGCTGCGCCCTGCTCCAGGGCATCCCAAAGTGGTCGCGCGGCTGGACGAACTGGAGAAAGATTTGTTGATGCGCCGGCAACGCGCGGAAGCGGAGGGGTGGGCGGCGAACTCGACGGGATTGACGAGACCGTGGTGTTCCTTCGCACCGAACGTGCTGAAGCCATCCGCCTCACCCGCCGCGTCACCGTCGACCTCGGCCTCCCCCAACCCACGATCTTCGGAGTCGCGATGACCACCTCACTCACCCCCCACACCGTTCAGCGGTTGGCAATGGTCCGATTCCTCTTCGATCAAGGTGTCGGGCTGGCTCGGCGCGCTGAGCCCCTGTCGGCGCCAGCGGTGAACCACTTCCAGGACTCAGTCGAGATGTTTCTGCGGCTTGCTGCCGATCACCTGAAGGTCAACCTGCCCAACAACACCGCGTTCGCCGAGTTCTGGACCAAACTGGAGCCCGCGCTGCCGGGCCCGCTGCCCAGCAAGAACGCGATGGACCGGATGAACAGGCTTCGGGTCGCCTTCAAGCACCACGGCACCGTCCCGTCCAGCACTGCCATCGAGCAGAGCCGGGCTGACGTGACCACGTTCCTGATCGACGCCACGACACTTGTCTTCAGTGTCGATTTCGAGCGCGTCGACATGATTGACCTTGTCAAGCGGCAAGCCACAGTGGATCGTCTGCGAACAGCGCAGGCACACGCGGACGCCAAGGACATCGCAGCGGGCCTTGCTGGCCTTGCGGACGCGTTCACAGAGCTCCTTGACCACTATGGACGCTCCGGGCTGCCGGAGCTGTCCGGCCCACTCCATCTGGGGCCTCGGATCGAAAAACCGCGTCGGATCGTATACCAGGGTGAGTCGGCTTTCCTGAAGCCCTACGATCAGGGCCTCAAAGCGATCTCTGCGATGCAGGAGACCCTGCAGGTGCTGGCTGCTGGAGTTGATCACTACGAGTACGCGAGATTCAAAGCTCTGACTCCAGAAGTGCTCAGGCACACCCCCCGCATAAACCGCCGCGGGATCGTCTCGCCCTTCCACGAATCGCGTTCGGTTGAGGACTACGAGTTCTGCTACCGGTTCGTGATCAGCACAGCATTACAAATGGCCGAGGCTGACCGAGTAATGGACTTGATGCCTGAACGGCGAGAGTACAAGTCGCGGGCCGTGGAGCAGAGCCCTAGGGACAGGGTGAGGAGGGTTGCCCTTCCTCTCCCACCCTGGCCCCCAGCGCAGGACTGCTGAACGATGAACAAGTCAGCCAACCGACCCGTTCGAGCAAGTTCAGAGAATTCGTGAACACCCTGATGATCCAGTACATGCTCGCCAACCCGGAATGGGCCGACGTCCTCACCGACGAGGACAAACGCGCCCTGACCCCGCTGTTCTGGATGCACATCCAGCCCTACGGCGAGGTGCGGCTGACCATGGGCAGCCGCCTCCAGCTCGCCCACCCCGTCCCCCAGGACCCGGACCCCGAGCCCGCCGCGGGCTGATGCGATGTCAGTGCCCCGCGCCACACTGGCCTCCTCGCCGACCAGCAGGGGGCCAGCGTGGCGTTCAGGGCCGTGCACGCCGAATGGGGGACCGTCTTTGCACACCTGCCCGACCTCGGGTGCGGGCGCAGATGGGAGGCGGTATGGAAGACCCGGCCGCCCGCTCCGCTGGCCTGCGACGAGTGCGGCCACGCCATGTATGCGAAGACCTCCCGCACCGGCTTACGGTTCTTCGCCCACGCCCCCGGCGCCCCCGCCTGCTCGCTTGCCCTGGAGTCGGCCGCCCACCACCTGCTGAAGCTGGAGCTGGCGACCGCCGCCCGGGACGCAGGCGCCCACGCCGAACTCGAAGCCCGCGGCCTCGACGGCAACTGGCGGGCGGACGTACTGGCCACCGACCCACCGAATTCCTCGACACACCCGTGATCGGGGCCGGCCGGGCCTGGGGCAGCCGCTCCTGCACCTGTGCCACTCCGCGGCTCGTCGCGAAGATCCACAACGCGGAATATCCGGCCGCGCCGAGCGAGCAGGGCGATCGCCGAGGTCACCAGCCTTCTCGCGCCCGGAGACAGCAGGCGCTGATCAGCGGTGGTGCCGCAGGACCACCGCGGTGGCGTCGTCCCGGTACCCATTCTCGTCGGCCCGCGCGGCGGCGGTGAGGGCGTCCGCCAGGGCTTGCGGGTCATCGGGGTGGGCGTGGACCAGGCCGTCGAGTTCGTCCTCGTCGAGGCTGTCGTGCACGCCGTCGGAGGTAAGGATCACCAGTGGGTCGGGGATGTCCACCTGGCAGACCCTGGCCACGACCGCCCGGCCCAGGGTCGCCAGCACCCAGTTGTCGTACAGCCGCGCCTTCTCCAGGTCGATCCGCTTGCCGCCGTTGTAGCGCAGGTGTTCGCCCATGGAATGGTCGGTGGAGTACTGCCGCAGCCGCTGGCCGTCGAAGCCCCAGGCCCGGCAGTCTCCGACCCACGCGAGGCGCGTGTCCTCGCCCGGTTCGGCCAGGGCGAGGACGGCGACCGCGTCCGGCTCGACGACCGTGGCGCCCGGATCGCCGTACAGCTCCGCTGCCGCGAGGAGCCCGGCCATCCGGCCCTTGCGGACTCCGACCCGGGCCGCGACCTGGGCCGCGAGCCGGGAGAGTTCAGCCACCTCGGACGAGTTCCCGATGCCGTCCACCACCGCCGCGGCTGTCAACTCCGCCACCGGATAGGCGTGGACGGCCCATCCGTCGGCGCTGTGGTCCCGGGTTCCCCGCCGGGTGGCCGCCGCGGCGGTGACCCCCGTGCGCGCTGAGTCGTCGTCATGGCGAAGGAGTCTGTCGCCCCTGCTCTGAAGTGGGCAAACGCCAAGCGTTACTCCGACGTTAATGGCCTGGTCAGGCTGCTTCTTCGTCGGACGCGGCCTTGTCCCGCACGTGCCACAGCCCGCCGGGCAGGTCGGGGAGCTGGAAGGAGTACCGGCCGAGCATCTTCCTAGGGCGAGGTACGACTGAACATGTCCCGCCGCCTCCAGCTCTCCGCCCCCACCAGCAACGGCACCCCAATGACCGTGTGACCTCGCGCGGTCTAGCACCACGCTTGTGCCTCTGGACGAGGCGTGATCACACACGGCGGCGTCGGGTTTCCGGGATTGCGCCCGGGCTGTCAATCCGAGGAGCGCGAAGATGATCCCGCTGGTGCTGACGGCGGAGAGTACGCCCTGGACGCCGAACGGGGCGAAGCGCCCCCGCGACCGGGTAGGTGGCCCCCAGTTCCGCATGGACGAAGGCCAGAACGGTGATCGCGAGTGCCCCGATCCCCGAGGAGACGAGGGAGACGGTCCCGGCCACCTGCGCGGCGAACAGCGCGCCGAAAAGCCAGCCGGAGCCGACGATGGATCCCACGGAGGTCCAGATGAGGCCGATCAGGCCGATGTCTCGCTGAAGACCCGGCTTCCGGGACGCCTCAGGCGCGGACGACGGCGGCATCCGACACGCAACCTCGCTCCGGTGGGGACCGGACGCGCAGCCTGTGTGGACGCGCCCGCTGACTCCGTTCTCCCTTTCCTGGCCCCTGCCCGGCCACTCCGTCACGGCGAGACTTGCTCCGAATGGAGTGCCGGGGAGACGGGGACTCGCGATTCTCCCTGCTCGGCCCGTCCGGCGCGGGCGGACGGGGATTCAGGCCCCCACGGGCGGCGACCCGGACAGGTCGTCGACACCGGGCCGTCGGCGGTGGCCGTCGGGCTCGTGGTTCTGCGTGAGCACGGGGAGCGTCAGCGGGACGACCCGCCACCCCCGGGCCGCCACCGCCGCCCGCACGGTCGTGTACAGCGGGCCCCACTCACTCCGGGCGAACGAGGCAGTCGTGTTCAACGGCGAGTCCCCAGACGTCTGCGGTGCAGCCACTTCGGCAGTCCGGGCGCTTCCAGGAAGCCCTCGGCGCGGGCGCTCGCGATACCGATGCGCAGCAGGTCGGTGCTCTGGGCATACAGCAGGAATCGGGGTTCCCAGATGGGCCGGTACTTGGCGTTGGCGCGGTAGAGCGACTCGATCTGCCACCAGCGGGAGAAGAAGGTCAGCAGCGAGCGCCACAGCCGCAGCACCGGGCCGGCGCCGAGCCGGTAGCCGCGTTCGAAGACCGCGCGGAACATCGCGAAGTTCAGCGAGACCTGGGTGACGCCGAGGTCGTCCGCACGCTGGATCAGCTCCAGCACCATGAATTCGAACAGGCCGTTGTCCGAGTCCCGGTCACGTCGCATCAGATCGAGGGAGAGCCCGTCGGCGCCCCAGGGGACGAAACTCAGCAAGGCGCGCGGCTGCCCGTCGGCGTCCCGGCAGACCAGCATGACGCAGCGACCGTCCTGCGGATCGCCGAGACGGCCCAGCGCCATGGAGAATCCGCGCTCCGTCGCTCCGTCGCGCCAGTCGTCGGCCAATTCGATCATCTCGGCCATCTCGTGAGGCGGCATGTCCTCGTGACGGCTGACACGGACGGTGTACCCGGCGCGCTCGACACGGTGGTGTGCCTGGCGGACACTGCGTATGGCACGGCCTTCCGTGGTGAACTCGGCGATGTCGACAATCGCCTCGTCGCCCAGCTCCAGAGCGTTCAGTCCGTGTCGGGCATAGACGGTGCCGCCCTCTTCGCTCGCCCCGATCACCGAGGGTGTCCAGCCGTGCTCACGGGCCCGGACCAGCCAGCGGTCGATCGCTCCCGGCCACGCCTCCGGGTCGCCGATCGGATCACCGGACGCGAGCGAGACCCCGCCGACCACTCGGTAGGTGACGGCGGACTTGCCCGACGGCGACCAGATGACGCTTTTGTCGCGGCGCAGGGCGAAGTAGCCGAGGGAGTCGCGGTCGCCGTGCCGCTCCAGCAGCGCGCGGATCTTCCGCTGGTCTTCCTCGGTCTGCGGGTCGACGGCGCGGCGGGATCTGAACGCCGCGTACAGGACCAGCAGAATCAGTGCCGTGCTCATCAGGTTGATGAGCACATTGGCCCAGCCGGGGGTGACGATTCCCTCGAAGTGGATGTCGTCGTAGGCGAGCGAGAACATGCGGAGCACGCCGTAGTGCCAGCGCTCCAGGAAGTCGGAGCGCCCGGGGTCCGGGTCTGTGTTACTCACGGTGACCATCGTGGCGGCGAGCAACGACCCCACCACCAGCCCGACCGCGCCGACCATCGCCGCCAGTTTCGGGCTGGCGCGGTCGCCCTTCGCGTAGAACTCCCGCCGCCCGGCGATCAGGGCGGCGACGAAAAACGCGGTCAGTCCGACCGCGAGCCAGTTCTGGACGTGCTGCCGGTACACCGGCAACCCCAGGGCCAGGGCCGTCAGCACCAGCGTCAGCCCGGACAGGGCGAGATTGAGTATCCAGGCGGCGCGTTTGCGCCGCTTCATGGTGATCGCCAGAAACACGGAGAGCACACCGGAGAAGAACCCGGCGGTCAGCAGATAGGACGTGGAGAACTGGTCGTCGTTGTGCCGCCGGATGTCGTTCCCGAACGACACCCACACGGCACCGAGGAAGTTGATGAAGGCGACGACCCGCAGATACCAGACCGCTGAGACGTACCCGCGCCGTGACCACTCGCTGCGAGCCGCACCCGGCTGCGGACTCCGTCGGACGCGCCCCATGCGAGCGACCCTAGAGGCTGCGGGGCCCTCGGAAGCGCTTCGCGGAGTGCGGTGAACAGGTGAACTCGCCAAGGCGGCCCTGGACGCGTTCAACGCCGCATACCGGGCGGCAAAGGCGGCGTCGTATACATCGGCGTCGAGCACCGTGGACGGCGGTGGACGGTGAAGGCCAGCATGCTCACCGCCCCCGGCACATCGTCGACGATGTGCCCGCGCCGCGGTCCGCCTCCCCCGCAGAGGGGAGATCAGCCCCGGCTCAAGGCCGGGGCGCCGACCAGTTGCGGCGCCTGGCTTCGGCGACGACCGCCACCAGTTGGAGCGCACCCGACATCGCGACCCGGTCCGAGGCGGCCATGGGCACCTGGCGTAGTTCGTCGACAGCGCGCAGCGCGACCTGCTTGGCGCCGTCTGGCTCCTGCGCTGCCAGGAGAATGTGTCCCAGGTTCCACTGAGCAGCCGCTATCCGCAGCGGATCGTCTGCCTCCTCGGCTGCCCTTACCGCCCGATCGGCAGCCATCATCGACAGATCCACACGCCCAGTGCGTCGCAGGTACGACCGCAGTAGTAAGTAGAGGTCAGCCGTCGCGCGCATGACGTCCCGGCGTCGGCCGGTGTCCTCGGCTGAACGGTGGGCCCGCGCAGCGTGCTCGGCATCAGCGATCAGGCTGGGCAGGACACCAGCCATGTCAGTGAACCGCGTCTGGCTGCTTTGCCAGGCTCGCCAGTCGCTCTCCACACGCTCGCGTAGCGCTGTCGGCTCGGCAGCGGGGGCGCTGCGAGGCGGCCCGTAGCCCATTAGCGCCTGCACGATCGCGGGCTCGGTCGTATCCGGGAGCACGCGGCTGGGCGTGGGCGTGTCAGCGAGCAGCGCGGCGGTGGGCACTCCGAGCTCCTGGGCGATGGCGTGCAGGATCGGCAGCGACGGGATCTTGAGCCCCCGTTCGATCTGGGACAGGTAGTCGGGAGAGATACCGGCGAGCCCGAAACGTCCTGTCGCCGTTTGCCGCGATAGTGCCTGATCCTGTCGCCGACGGGCAGATCGGATGCGACCATGCCTACCTCCGTGCGTATCCCCACTCAGCGTATGGTGCCCGTCACCAACAGGGGCCGGTATCCAACGATCGGAAGGCGAGACAGTGTCGCTGCTCGTGTTGTGGGACATCGACCACACACTCGTAGATACCCGAGGTGTCGGCCGCGAACTCTGGGCAGAGGCTTTCCCAGGCGTTCGGCGGCTACGAGCTGCGGGTGTCCGAGTTCTACCGGGTGATCGTCGAGATCGCCCGAGGCTGCCCCTCCACGGGCTGGTGCCTGGCCCTCGGCGCGGGACACGCGCTCGCGTTTGCCTCACAGTTCGGTCCCGACGTCCAGGCCGATGCGATGGGCAAGGACGCACACTTCATCGCGCCCCACCGCATCGTCCCCTCGGTCCGCGCGGTTCCCCACCGTGACGGCTGGGAACTGACGGGCACCTGGGGTTACAACTCGGGAGCTCCGTACTCGACCCACGCGCTCGGCAGCGTCGCGTTGCCGCCGGGCGAGGACGGCACGCCCCGCTTCGGCATAGCGGTAGTTCCGCGGTCGTGCTACACGGTGCTCGACGACTGGGGCGACGGCATCGGTCTGCGGGGCAGCGGCTCGCCCTCCATCCGCATGGAGAACGCCGTGGTGCCACGAGGCAATGTGCGCGAGGCCGAGGGGCAGGACCATCCGTGGGCCGAGCCCGTCGGAATGGCTCTGCACGGCAATCCCATGTACGCGGGGCGCCTCACGGGCTTCTTCTTCGGCGAGAGTCTCGCTGTCGCGACCGGCATCGGTCGCGCCATGCTCGACGAGTACCGGTCGGCGCTGCTGGAGAAGAAGCCGATGTGGAACCCGCACGGTCTGCGCGCTGACGACGCCCACTACCAGCAGTGGTACGGCGAGGCGTGCTCCCTGCTCGACGCCGCCGCGGCGGTGCTGCAGCAGGTGGGGGAGCTGTATCACGACCTCTGTAAGCGCGAGGTCCGGGGCGAGGGGGAGTTCGGCCTCGCCGACGACCTGCGTCTGACGAACCTGTGTGCGCAAGGCGGACGGTTCGCCACCGAGGCGATGGGCCTCCTCGTCCACACCGGCGGATCGAGCGCGCTCCATCAGGCGTCCCGTACCGAGCGCTACTGGCGGCATTTCAGTGCCTACCGCGCCCACTCGGGTGCGATGACGCGGGAGCTCATGGCACTTCGTTTCGCTGTCGCCGACTTGGGGGCCGCCGGCCCGGCCCGGACCGTGTCCGACGTCGAGTCCACCACCGTGAACGGCGAGACGACGAAGGCGGGTTCCTGATGAAGACCGGGGTCATCATCCCCAACACTGCCCGTGACGCCGTCCCGGGCACCGCTCCGGACTTCGATGCGGCCCGATTTCGCGATGTGCTCGGCCGGTTCTGCTCCGGCGTCACGGTCGTCACCGTCTCGCTCGGCGGCCACACGACCGGCCTGACCTGTCAGTCCTTCATGAGCCTGTCGCTGGACCCGCCGCTGGTCGCGTTCGCTCCGGCGGTCACCTCCAGGAGTTATCCGACGATCCGCGAGGCCGGCCGGTTCGCGGCCAACATCCTCGCCGAGGACCAAGCCGAACTCGCCACGGCGTTCGCCCGCAGTGGCGGCGACAAGTTCGCGGGGGTGCTGTGGCGTCGCGAGGTCACCGGCGCTCCCCTGCTCGACGGCACAGTGGGCCATGTCGAGTGCGAACTGGTCGAGGAGTACCCCATCGGCGACCACCTGCTGGTCGTGGGCCGGGTGGTGGCGCTGGCAGGCCACCAGGACGCCGCTCCCCTGCTGTTCTTCCGGGGCTCGTTCGAAGCCCTGTCCGCAGGGCCGCGGCAGGTCTGAGCACCTGAGGCGTCAAAGGTCGCGCTCGCTGCGGAACGGGCCCGGTAGTCGGCTACTGGGCCCGTTCCGTGTCATCCCGCTCGGCGCGCACCCTCAGCCCTGACGGCGGCCATGCCGCGAGCCTGCCGCGCGAGGTCCGTGGGGCGCGTGCCGAAGCGCTTGGCGAAGCTCGTCGAGAAGTGCGAGGCGGAGGCGAAGCCGCACCTGCGGGCGACCTCGGCCACCGTGAGGCGCTCACGTCCACCGGATGTCGCCAGCATCCGATGGGCGCGGTCCAGCCGCAGACCGCGCACGAACTGCGGCACGGTCGTGTTCTGGGCGGCGAACACCCGAGAGAGGTGACGCTCGCTGATGCCGATCCGTGCCGCGACGGACCTCGCGCTCAGCCCCGGGTCGTGCAGATGGCACTCGACCACCTCACGGGCGGCGGCGTAGTGGGCATCCGCTGACAGGGGCGCACGCCGCCCGGAGGCAAGCGGCGCCAACAATTCCAGCACCGTCGCGTCGTCCGGCATCGCGGAGGCATCCGCCCGGGCGACCCCGTCGAGCAGGCGCCCGAGAGCGCTCACGCAGGCGCCCAGGGGGCCGTTGACGTCGACGACCTGCGGCCGGGACGGTGGTGCCCCGTGCGTGAATTCGGCATATACGGAACGCGGCACCCCGACCACCAGGTCGTGCAGGTCACTGGTGTAGCCGTGCAGGAACGGCAGGTCGCCGCGGAGGAGGACCTGCCCCGGGCGCAGCGTGAGGACGCCTTCACTGGTGCAGAAAGCGGACTCACCACGCAGGATCATGTGCACGGCCACCTGGTCGAGGGGATGGCCGCGTACGTGCCCCGCGTCGCGCTCGATCACATGCGATGTCGCGGTCGTCCGCAGAACATCGAGCCGGCCGATCGTGGTGCGGACCCTGGAGGCGTAGAAGCCAGACGCCAGAGAGCGACAGCGCATAGGCGCCACCGAGGCGGCATTGTGGGCCTCCCAGGACGCCACCCGATCCGGCTCGGGGATGCCTTCAGTGGAGAAGCGGACTGATGGAGCATCGGACGAGGGCGTCGTACCCATGCGGCCTTCCACTCTGTGGGGTGCGTTGTGGTCATCGTGTCTCTTGCGGCGGCATGGCTCTCGCCGTCCGGGAGGACGAACGGCGCCGAGGTCCGGCGGGGTCGTGGTCAGACAGCGGCGATGTCGATGGACTTCTCCTTGAACTGCCGGGCGGCCAGGGTCTTCATCAGGCGCTTGCCGACGGGATGGCTCGTCAACCTCTGGGTGAAGGTCCGGACGGCCTTGTCCCGGTGGCTCTGAGGGACGAACATCGTCAGGCCCTGCGTGCGGCCACTGCGCTGTTGGAGGGCGATGAAGGGGCGGAGCCGCTGGTCCCATTCGCGTAGCGCCCGGGTGGTGTTGCCGCCGTTGCGCTGCAGCAGGGTGCCGAGGAGGTCCGCGCCGGCCAGGGCGGTGGAAGCGCCCATGCCGGAGTAGAGGGTCATGCACCAAGCGGAGTCGCCGAGCAGGACGACGCGGTCGGTGTGCCAGGTCGGCATCTCCACCTGGTGGACGGAGTCGAAGAGGTAGTCGTCGGCCTGCTCGAACTGCTCAAGGAGGTGTTCCAGTACGGGCCCGGTCGGTTCGGGGCCGAAGGCGCGGCGCAGCGACTCGATGGGAGGGCGGCGGAACTGGGCGTCCTCGTCGTCGGTGCGGTAGTTGAACAGCACCCCAGGCTGGTGGTCGGTGAAGGGGAAAGTCCATGCGGAGCGGCCGGGTTCGGCCAGGACGACGCCGTCGTGGGGCCGGTAGTCCGGCACGGGTTCCTTGAGGATCGTGGCGCCGATGATGTGGCCGAGCGGCCGCATGAACTCCTGGTCCGGGCCGAAGGCCAGACGGCGCACGGTGGAACGCAAGCCGTCGGCGCCCACCACGAGGTCGAAGCACTCCGTGCTCTCGGTGGTTTCGTCGCCCGCGGTGGTACGCAGCGTGACGTCCACTCCGTGGGGGTGTTCGTCGATGGCGATCGGTGTCGCGCCGTAGCGGATCTCGGTGTGGGGAGCGACGACGTCGTAGAGGGCGGCCTCGATGTCTCCGCGCAGGATCAGGCGGGGGTCGCCGGGCAAGTCGCCGTACCCCATGCCGGGACGGCGGCGGCCCGACCGCTCGATGTCGTAGGTGATGCTGTCGGCGCCGGCCCGGTTGCCGATGGCATCAAGCACGCCCATCCGCTGCGCAGTGGCGCGGCCGGTCTCGAACAGGCCGATGAAGTATCCGGCGGGGCGCCTCTCCGAGGCGCGTTCGACGAGTACGGGCTCCCAGCCGACCTCACGCAGACGCATGGCCGTGGCCAGGCCGCCGATACCCATTCCGACGATCAAGGCGCGGGGCGTGTTCATGACGATCTTCTCCTTTGCCGTAGACGATCGCGCCGACTCGCGGCCTGCTCTGCCTGCGGCGGGCTCTCTTCACGGGCGAGGGTGCTCATGGCTCTCTGGGTACCAGAGAAGTGGAGATGCCATCTCCACTTATGGGGCCACCATAGCACCAAAACCGGAGAGGTCATCTCCGGTTTCCGGGTAAGATGGGAGTCATGAGCCGCCGAACCACCTCCGCCCCACACCCCGAGAGCCTCCCGGCGCGCCCCTTGCGGGTGGATGCGGAGCGCAATCGGCGGCGCATCATCGCGGCTGCTCAGGAGCTCTTCGCCCACCGGGGACTGGATGTCACCCTCGACGACGTCGCCCGCCATGCGGGCGTCGGCGTCGGCACGGCCTACCGTCGCTTCGCCAACCGCGACGAACTGATCGATGCCGTCTTCGAAGGCGCCTTGCAGCACTTGATCGCGCGGGCGGAACAGGCCCTCTCCCATGAAGACCCCTGGGAAGGTTTCGTGCAGCTCTTCTTCGCCACCGGTCAGGACTTCGCCGATGACCGCGGGCTGAGAGAGGTCCTCCTGGAAAGCGCACCTGGTAAAAACCGGGCAGCCGCCGCCCGGGAACGCCTCACCCCCGCGGTCACCGCTGTCATCACGCGTGCCCAGCAAGCGGGCCAACTGCGCGACGACATCGAACCGTCCGACTTCCCCCTCATCCAGCTCATGCTCGGGGCAGTCACGCAGCACAGCCGGAACGTCACACCTGAGCTGTGGAAGCGCTACCTCACACTCATTCTGGACGGCCTACGTCACGAACGGGATCGCCCCACCCCTTTGGCCCACCCCGCTCTTGACCAGGACGAATTCGACCAGACCATGATGTGATCTTGTGCCCGACAGGCCGCGCACGCCCCTCTACGGCGTCGGCCGCAGCCGGGTAACTGCTCCATCAGCCGACCGCAGCTCACCGCCAGGCGGTGTTGACTGCTCGCCCTCCCCTTGGCGTGGGCCGCACTGGTCGCCGGGCCGACCCTCATCGGGCCACACTGACCTCGCCCGACAGATGTCTGCGACTGCGAAGCGACCTCCGACCCCGGCAGCCTCCCGTAGAGAACCTCCGTAATCAGGCAGCAGGAGCAGGGGCGATCTCATTACGTGCCGCAGTCGTGCCCTCGCCGTGCCCTTCAAGGCAGTAAACAGCGGTCAATGACGACACGATCAGACTCACCGGGCAAGGCCCTGCGGCCCATATTTTACCTGATCAGCGGCCTACACCCGTGGCAAGCGTCGTTGATTCGAGGTGAGCGACCATGTACCCGAAGGCGCGCACGTGCTCGGCAAGCGCCGTCAGCTCGGGGAGATTGGCCAGGACGGCGTTGAGCTGGAGCCGGTCGCCTTCGGGTAGGGCGTCGGGGTGGGTGAGGATCCAGCGCGTAACGGTCCGGGCCGACGGCGTGAGGGGGCCAACCGGTTGGGGTTTGCCGCGAAGCGTCCTGCTGACGTAGGCACGGACACCGGCGTAGCTGCGGGGATAGCCCTGTTCCCTGATCTCCTCCCACGGTTTCCAGGCGTTGGCGCAGCCTTCCTGCCAACGCTGATCGAGGTAGGGCCCGTAGTCATCGAGCCTGGTCGCACGGCCTTGCCACTGAGCCCGATGAACATCTCCTCCGCAGTAGCGGCACGGGAAGAGGGACTGCTGCATGATCGGGTGACAGCGGGGTTCATGCAGTCAGGGCCGCGGGTGGGGTCGTGATGGTCTCGTACTCGACGGGGGTCAATCGGCCCAGGCGTCGTTTCCGTCGGCGCCGGTGGTAGGTGCGCTCGGTCCAGGTCACGACGCGATCCGCAACTCCTGGCGGGTGGCCCAGGTACGGCGATCGAGGACGTTCTTCTGCAGCAGCGCGAAGAAGCTCTCCATCGCGGCGTTGTCACCCGCGGCACCGACCCGGCCCATGGAGCAGGCGCTCGGCACCCGCTGGGTCTACATGGCGCTACTCCCCTCCAGCCATTTGAGCGCTCAAATCTGTCGTGTACAGAACAATCGCGTGGGCGCTCTGTCAAGGGTTTGCGCAGTCTGAAGGTGAGGGTGGAGGAGAGGGTGAGGCTGCCGTCGTCGTGCTTCTGGTTCGGCGAGCCTTTGGCACCCCGGTGCGGGAGCCCGCAACCGAGAGGTCCTGACAGGGAAACCCGGCCGTGAGGACGCACACGGCCGGACCCGGTGTCAGTCAATGGCTTGTACGTCACCCAGGTTGAGCACCTGCCAGTGGCGGGCGGGCGAATACCCGGGTGGCGTGGGGATCGGTCTCAGCGTGCCAGGCGATGTGGCCGCTGAGGGCGGCCTGTACGCCCAGGTCAAGGCTGCCCACGTCGGAGCACAGCGATCCGATCAGCACGTCAGCGAGGACATGGTGGCGTCCGGTGCAGGTGCGTGAGCGGAAGGTGCGGGCCGTGTCCGGTGTGCGTGCGGCCTGGATCGCGCACCGTGCGTCACCTGCTCTGCACCTGGGTTGTCCGGAGCACTCGACGGGGACGAGGCCGGCGGCTTGCGCTACGGCGAGTACGGCGGAGGGCAGGTCGATGAGCTCTCCCTGTTCTCGCCAGGGGCGGGTGGTGATCACCGCGTGGCCGCCGGGACGCAGGGCCTCGTGGCATTGGATGAGGATCTCGGTGAAGGCGTCCAGCAGGTGGTCGAGGCTGACGTGGGCGAGGCGCGCGGTGGACGGGGACCGTGGTGGCCGAGGACGGCGGGGCGGGCCAGTCCTCCGGTGACCCGCACGAGCTGACCTCCTCCACCGAACGGGAGGTTCACCGGGGGCCCGCTTGGCTCAGGTACCCGTGGTCCAGCGGTTGGCGGGGACGGGCAGGCCGAGGTGGCCGCGCAGGGTGTCCGCCGTGTACTCGGTGCGGAACAGGCCTCGCTTCTGCAGGATCGAGACGACGCCGTCCACGAACAGGTTGAGCTCGTCCTCGACGCGGAAAGCGAGGACGATCCCGTCGAAGGCCTTGGCGTCGAACCACCGCTCGATGGCGTCGGCCACCGTCTGCGGCGCGCCGACGAACGGCGAACGGCGGAGCTCCGAGACGGTCTCCACAACCTGACGCAGGGTGAGGTTCTGGGCCTTGGCGCGGGCGATGAGCTTGACAGCGCCGGTGCGGCCGCCCTTCTCGGCGAGGTGGGCGACGTCCGGGAACGGGGCGTCCAGGTCGTGCGTGCTGAAGTCGTAGGCGCCGAAGGAGCGGCCCAGGAGGGCGAGGCTGCGGTCGAAGTCGTGGTCCTCCTCGAAGATTTCCCGCTCGCGGCGCAGGGCGGCTTCGTCGGTGGCGGCGACGATGGGATCGCCATGGATGAGGATCTTGATGTGCTCGGGATTGCGGCCGTAGGACACGGCGCGCCTCTTGACGTCCGCGTAGTACTCCTGGGCCTGCTCCAGTGAGGTGTCGCCCGGCGCGTAGATGCCCTCGGCGACCCGGGCGGCCAGGTCACGGCCCTCCTCGGACACTCCGGCCTGGAAGATGACCGGCTGACCCTGCGGGGAGCGCGAGATGTTGAGCGGGCCCGCCACCTTGAAGTGCTCGCCCTCGTGGTTGAGCTGGTGCAGCTTGGACGGGTCGAGGAAGATGTCGTGCTCCACGTCGGCCGGGAAGGCGTCGTCCTCGTAGGAGTCCCACAGGCCGCGGGCGACCTCGACGCACTCCAGGGCGCGGCTGTAACGGGTGGTGTAGTCAAGGTGCTCGTCAAGCCCGAAGTTGCGGGAGGTCCCGCTGTCGACGCCCGTGACGACGTTCCAGCCGGCGCGGCCCCCGCTGATGTGGTCCAGGGAGGCGAACCGGCGCGCGAGGTTGAAGGGCGAGTTGTACGTCGAACTCGCCGTGGCGACCAGGCCGAGGTGCCGGGTGTGGGTGGCGACGGCCGACAGCATGGTCAACGGTTCCAGCCGGTTGAGGTAGTGCGACGGGAAGCCGGCGCTGACGAACTGGCTGTCGGCCGTGAATAGGGCGTCGAAGAGGCCGTGTTCGGCCGCCTGCGCCTGCCGGATGTAGTAGCGGATGTCGGTACTGATGTTCTTCGCGATGCGCGGGTCCTTCCACAGACCGTGCTGGGCGGGGCCACCGACACCGTACGGGTGCAGGGCCAGGTGGAGCGTGCGGGACATGGGTGTCCTCTCTGTGATTCGTCAGGCGTACGGCAGGGCAAGGACGCGGGGGGCCTCGCACTGGGCCCGGTCGGCGGGTACCGCTCACGGCGTGGGGCGGCGGCCCCGGGCGGGGGCGGCCGCAAGCGTGCGCGGGGTGGTCGACGACTTCGCGGGCCGCGCCGGTCCCGGCCAGCTCACCCTGGCATGGCGCGGCGACACGGTCGTCGGTCCTGGCTGCGGAGCCGAGATCGTGGAAGACCTCGACGAGGGTCGGGCCCGCCTGCTCGCGCAAGTCGGCGAGCAGATCGAGAATATATCGGCCTGAACGGTGACGTCGAGAGCGGTCCCGGCTTCGACGGCGACCGCACGAGGCGACGAGGACGCGCACGGAGCATGCCGTCCGACAACTCTGCGGGTACCGGTCGCGGACCGGTACCGCCGCGGGAATTGGCGTAGAACCGGCACGCTTTTGCCGGTGGACGGTCCTCGGCAGGTCGGGGGCATGTCGGTGTGACGTGGTGCGGCGGCCTCTTCTTCGTTTATTTCGGCACACTTCGTGACGCTCCGGAGTCGAATGGGCACCGGGAGGTGTGTTGTTGCGCCATTGTTAAGAAAGTAGGGGCCAACTCGGCGTCTGTTGACGTGATTAATTGTGGGGGGTTAGCTTCATGGTCATGATGAAGAACATTCCACTGGTGCGACGCTGGCACGTGGACTTCAAGAGGCTCGACAGCGCGCTCTGTCGCTAGCGCCGGACCTTCGCTTGCCCATTGGCCGGGAAATCCTCACCCGTTCGTCGGCCGGGGCACATGATCCGTGTGTGGTTGCCTTCTGTCCGGTCGGCCCCACTGGTGGCCAACCGGCCTTTGGACTGCCTGCTCGGCTTCGCGTCGAAGGCACCGTATTCCCTTGCGGGCAGCGTGGGTCACCCGTACACCGGCTGTGGGCGCAAGTCGGCTATAGGTGCGGAAGTTGCGCCGCGTTTTTCCGTGTTATCACCGCCACACCTCGCGTTTCCCAAGAGTGACCGACGGCCGACTGTCAGGCATTCCAGATGGTGAAACCGCTTATGTTACCGGACTGATCGACATCTAAGATCCGGTCCGGACTTAACATCCGCTATCCCTGGGAGGCTTGATGTCAAATCGGCTGTCAAGAAGTTTTTTTCGGGCGACGGCAATGGTTGTCGTCACGGGCGTGATCGCATCCGTGGCTAGCTGCTCAAGTGATTCCAAGGACTCCTCGTCCGACTCCGCACTGCCGTCGTATTCCGAGTTGGTGAATCCGGACCATAAGGTTACGGTGACCTGGCTGGACGCGGCCAATACCAATGTGCAGATAGGCTCGACCGTCAAGAAGTTCGAGGCCGAATACCCCAACATCAAGATTAAGTACGAGTCGGTTCCGTTCGCCGACTTCGAGACTGTGCTGCCTTCTCGTCTGAAGTCCGGCAATGTTGATGTCATCACCGTCGATCAGCACTTGACGGCCCGTTACGTGGCGGCCGGCTACCTGCGCGATATCACCCCGGTCTTCAAGAGTGAATTCGGCGCGCTGGATGATGCTTCGCTCGCCGCTTCGACGGTCGACGGAAAGCTCTACAACGCGCCGGAACAGTCGGACAGTTCATTTCTCTTCTACAACAAGAAACTCCTCGAAAGGGCGGGTGCCTCCCTGCCGTCGTCCGACCCTTCGAAGCCCGCGACATGGGAGCAGATCACCGCGGACGCGAAGAAGGCGCAGAAGTCCGGCGCGGAGTACGGCATCACCTGGGAGCGCATCGCCAGCTGGTACTACCAGTGGCTCCTTTCCCAGGGGCTCGGTGGCGGGTACGGAGCCGAGGGCTCGCACAACCTGACCCCGAACCTGGACAGCGAAGCGGCGGTGAAGACGTTCGGCTGGTACGCCGACCTCTACAAGGACAAGGTCAGCCCCCAGGGTGATGCCAACAGCGTCTACACGAGCCTGTTCGCCTCGGGGAAGTCCGCGTTCCACATCGGCGGCGACTGGGACATCGCCGAGCTGAACAAGAACAAGAACCTGGACTACGGGATCGCGCCGATGCCGCGGTTCGCCGCGGGCAAGGCCGTCTCGAACGCCGGCGGCGTGGCCCTGGGCCTCTACAAGGGGTCGAAGAACGAGGATGCGGCCCTGACGTTCATCAAGGCGATGGTGTTCAAGGGGCCCGGAGCGGCCGCCTACGATACCGACACCAGCTCGCCGCCGGCCAACAACGAGGGCAAGAAGCTGTACTGGCGGCAGGAGGCGTTCCGCGACCCGCGCGCGGCCGGCGCCCAGAAGATCGTGAACTACCAGCTGTCTCACGGCATCGCCAAGAAGCGGGTGTCCACCGTCGGCTGGAACGAGTTGAATTCGGCGCTGACCTCGGCGCTGCTGTCCATCAGCAACGGTGAGGACGTCGCCAAGACCCTTGAGTCGGCGCAGTCGACGGCGGACGCGGCCCTGGAGAAGTACAGGTGAGCAGTCGCAACCACCAGATCCGGCGTGGGGCCCGGACCGGTGTGCTGCTGGCTTTCACCGGTCCAGCCCTGGCCGTGCTGGTCCTCACCAGGCTCGCTCCCGAGGGTCTCTCGCTGTTCGCGTCGTTCGAGAAGGTCGATCCGTTCGACGGCGACTCGTGGTCCTTCGTGGGGTGGGCCAACTTCCGGCGGCTGTTCACCAGCGCCGCGTTCTGGCACGTGCTCGGTGTGACGATGTGGTTCGTCGTCCTGGCGAGTCCCGTCATCGTGGTGGGCTCGCTCTACCTGGCCTGGCTCTACACCCGCACGATGCCCATGCGGGGGCTGTGGCGCACCGTGGCGTTCCTGCCCAGCGCCATCCCCAGCCTCGGGCTGACGGTCATGTGGGGGGTGGCTCTGAAGCCCACCGGAGTGGTCAACAAGACGCTGGAGGCGATCGGTCTGCCCGCTCAGGGCTTCTACAGCTCTGCGGCGCAGGCCCTGCCGACGATCGCGTTGATCACCGCCTGGGGCGGTGTCGGCTACTGGATGGTCTTCCTCATCGCCGGCCTCCTGGACATCCCGCGTGAGATTCTCGACGCCGCGCGGGTGGACGGAGCGACACCCTGGCGGGAGTTCCGCTCCGTGGTTCTGCCGCTGCTGCGCCGGCCGCTGCTCTTCGTCCTGGTCGCCAACACGGTCTGGGTGTTCCAGATCTATGCCCCGATCCAGGTGCTCACCAACGGCGGTCCCTTGGAAGCGACATCGACCCTGATGTTCGACACCGTCCGCACCGCGACGGTCTACTCCAACCAACAGCAGGCCATGGCCCAGATGGTGGTGCTGCTGGTGCTGCTCGGCACCACGGTCGCCGTGCAGTTCGCCCTACTCGGGGAGCGGGAATGACGGCCAAGGCGCAGACACGGGTACGGCGGCTCGGCCTGACCGCGCTCGGAGCACTCAGCGGGTTCGTCTTCCTCATCCCGATCTGGTGGCTGGTCGTCGCGGCGTTCCGGGACCCGACCGAGGCGCTCAGCAGCACGTCGGTCCTCGACACCCTGATCCCCCAGTCCTTCTCGCTGGACGGTTTCCGGTCGGCGATCGAGGATGGCTACCTGCGCGCCGTCGGCATCTCACTCACGGCGGCGGTCAGCACCGTCGTGGGCGGGCTGGTCGTGTCGTCTCTCGCCGCGTACGGGTTCGTCGCGGTGCGGACCCGGCTTTCCAAGGTGCTGTTCGCGGTGGTGGTCGGCAGCTTTTTGCTGCCGTTCGAAACGCTGGCGGTCCCGCTGGTGTCGGTCTTCTCCGACCTCGGCCTCTCCAACGGGCTGCCCGCGCTGATCCTGCCCGCGCTCGGCAACGGGCTGGCGGTGTTCAACCTGCGCCAGGCCTTCCTGGGTGTTCCACTGGAGCTGGCCGAGGCGCAGTACATGGACGGCGCCGGACATCTGCGCCGGTTCTGGCACCTTTATCTCCCCCTGTGCCGCCCGGCGCTGATCGGTTCCGGAATGATCCTCTTCGTGTCACAGTGGGACTCCTACCTGTGGCCGCTCCTGATCATCTCCGACAACGACAACGCCACGGCGAGCGTGGCGATCGCGTCGAACTTCGGGCCTCTTTCGTCCAATACGCAGCAGGCGTTCGCCGAGGTCCTCGTCCTCATCGTCATTCCGGCGATCCTGCTGCTGTTCACCCAGCGCCGGCTCATCGCCTCGTCCGCCACCAGCGGTATTCGATAATCTCAAGGAGCAGACCATTCCGGAACGCGACCGCCCTCTGATCTTCAACGCATTCGAGATGACCGGCGTCGGCTACTACGCGCACGGCACATGGACCCACCCCCGTAGCCGACGGGAAGGTTTCACCGACCTCGCATTCTGGCTGGACCGCGCCCGCCTGTTCGAGGAAGGCCTTTTCGACGCGGTGTTCTTCGCGGACGTGCTCGGGCTCTACGACATCTATCGGCAGTCCCCCGACCCCGCGGTCCGCAACGCCGTCGACTTCCCGCTGCTGGACCCGGTGACCGTCATCCCGGCCATGGCCGCCGTGACCCGGCACCTCGGGTTCGCCGTCACCGTCTCGACCACCTACGAGCACCCGTTCGCCCACGCGCGTCGGTTCGCGAGTCTCGACCACCTCACCGGTGGCCGTATCGGCTGGAACGTCGTGACTTCCTACCTGCCGAACGCCGCACGCAACTTCGGCCTCTCCGAGATGCCGGGGCACGCGGTGCGCTACGCCCGCGCGGAGGAGTTCCTGGAGGTCTCCTACAAGCTCTGGGAGGGGAGCTGGCTCGACGACGCGGTGCTCTACGACAAGGAGAACACCGTCTACGCCGACCCGGCCAAGGTCCGGCGCATCAACCACCACGGGCAGTTGTTCGACGTGCAGGGCCCCTCGCTGGTGCCGCCGTCGCCGCAACGCACCCCGGTGATCTACCAGGCCGGGACCTCCGAGCGGGGGCGTGCCTTCGCCGGCCGCCATGCCGAAGCCGTCTTCGTGAACGGCACCAACCCCGACGCCCTGGCCGCGTCGGTCACCGCGATCCGTGACGCCACCGAGGCCGCGGGGCGCCGTCGCGACGACCTGCGTGTGGTCACCGACCTGTCGGTGGTCATCGGCCGGACCGAGGAGGAGGCGCAGCACAAGGCGGACCTGGTGCGGCGTTCCCAGTCGCGCGAAGGCGCCCTGGCCGGCTTCGGCGGGGCCAGCGGCATCGACCTCTCCACCGCCTCCGGGCAGGAACGGCTCAGCCCCGCGCCGGGCGAGCACTCCCAGTCGGAGGCCGCCCGGTTCACCCGGGAGAAGCAGACCCCCGACCGGGTGGAGGATGTCGTTCGCCGCCTGACCGACCTCAGTCCGTACTCGGAGACGGTGGTCGGCACTCCCGCCCAGGTCGCCGACGGCATCAGCCGGATCGCGGAGACGACCGGGGTGGACGGCTTCAACCTGCACGAGTTCGTCACTCCTGACGACTTCACCGAGTTCATCGAGTCCGTCGTCCCGGTCCTGCAACGCCGGGGCCTGTACCGCACCGCGTACGAGCCGGGCAGCCACCGCCGCCGCCTGCTCGGCGCCGGAGACCGGGTGGCCGACACCCATCCCGCCGCGGCTTTCCGGGAGGTTCCGTCGCCGTGACACAGCGCTGACTGACGCCGTGGTGGGAGGCGACGCCACCTTCGCGGTGGTGGGGAGGCGGTGTCGGCCGACGCCCGGACGGTAAGTCGGGCCTTCCACCCCGGCGCGGACTGCGCAATAGTCCTTCCACTCGTCCGTGCCCTGCTCGGCGCGTACGCGTTCCAAGTTGGCGTCCTGACCTTGAGGGCGAACGGTCAACCGCCGCCCGCACTGAGTGGATCGGGTGCACTGGTCACGCACAGAGCAAGGGCGCAGGTAGTGGTCGCGAAGCGGATCCGGATCGCGCCGCGGCCGGTGCTGTCCACACTCCGGGCTGACCCCGAGTTCCCGGGCAACCTCGGTGACCGTCCGGCCTGTGGAATCGACGAGAGCGACGGCGTCCCGCTTGAACTCCTCGGTGTACCGCTTCGTGTAATTACTTCCCGCCTGGTGCTACTTCCTCTGAAACCTCAGGGCGCAGTCTCCAGGTGTCCACGATCAAGGGGAAGCCCCACGTCTAAGGTGTTCCGCGGGTGCACGCCGCGCTGCGGCGACTGGGCCGGCCGGTCAACCGCAAGCGGGGGGAGCGGATCATCCGTGAACAGGGGATCACTGGTGTCACACGCCGAAGACGCCGCTCGCCGACCCGGTCCGGCAGGCCGGGCCGGCGCCCGACCTGATCGGCCGGGACTTCACCGCCACCCGCCCCGGCACCCGGCTGGTCGGGGACATCACCTACCTGCCCACGCGTGAGGGCCGGCTGTATCTGGCCTGTTGGCTGGACCTGGCCACCCGCGAGGTCGTCGGCTACGCCATGGCCGGCCACCACCGCGCCGAGCTGGTAGTGGACGCTCTGCGGATGGCCCACGGCCGCGGCAGCCTGGAATCCGGCTGTATCACGCACAGCGACCGCGGAAGCGAATACACCTCAGCTCAATTCCGCGCCGGGACAGACAGGTTGGGGCTTCGCCAGAGCACGGGCCGGACTGGCTCCTGCTTTGACAACGCCGCAGCCGAAAGCTTCTGGGCCGTGCTCAAGGAAGAGATCGGCACCCGGGTATGGCCGGACCGGGCCACCGCCCGCGCCGATGTCTTCGCGTTCATCGAGACGTTCTATAACCGGCGCCGCCTGCGCAAGCATCCAGTGTTCGGGTACCTCACACCCCTGGAGACACGACAGCGGTTCCGCAACGACCAAACACTCGCAGCGCAGAAGAAGAGTGTCCCGGATCACCGGGGAACTTCAGATCGCCTCCGCGAGGTCTTTCGCGGCGATTACCCGCGCGGGCGGTCGTCGATATCGGCGCCGTCGACCAGTTGGCCGCACGTGTGGTGGACACCCTGCTGCACGGAGTTGGGGCACCGGCGTAGACCTTGCCGCGAGGGCCGGTAGGGGGCGCCCGCGGACAGCACCACTCCGGACACCTGGTAGGTGGGTCCGGCGGGCAGGACCGTCCAGGAAACCGCAGTGGCGATACAGCAGGCGGCCAGATCCGCCATGAACCGACCAACGAGCCCGAAAGCCAAGAGCAACGGGGTCAAGCTCTGAGGCCCCCGGCGGGAGCGGGCAGGGGCTCCTAGCCTGACCTTGGCCCCTCCCCACACACAGCATCGACCTTGTGGGGTGACGGCAACCACTGTCACCACACAAGGCAGCCTTGACGGATCGACTGGCAGATCAGCTTCGGACTCACGACAGCGGCACGCATGATCCGCCGCTCGATGTCACCCTCGATCGACCCCAGGGGATCAGCATCTGAGAGGGGCCGGCTCAGTGGCTGGTGCCGAACACCCTGCGGATCTGCTCCAGATGCCCGTACCCATAGACGGTGTCCGGTTCAAGGTAGGTGCCCTCCGTCCACTCGTTCCACGCGTTGATGGTCACCAGTGGGGTCTGGGTCTTCAGAACGTACTTGCGCACCCTCTCCAGCGCCTGCCCGAAGTGTTCAGGTGTGCAATCCGAGATGATGTTGGTGTGGGGATAGCCGAGACGGGGATCGTACCTGTCGGACTGGACCGTCCGTGGTGACGGGTCCCACCCGACGGTCACATTGGGGTAGTAGGGCTTGTCGAACCTGGCAGCGAGGTCCTCCCAGCCCCTTTCCGCCTGCTCCAGGACGTCGGGGTACGGGGTGAGGAGCGTAGGCAGCGGGTGGTGGTGTGCCCACACGTAGGACGTCACGCTATCGAATCCGAGTTGGCTCACCAACACTGCTTCGTCGAGAGCCACTCCGTCCTGTGGCAGCACTGGCTGATCCCGGGTGATGGCGTTGAGGTGGACGTCACCATGGCCTGCCCGGGCGGCACGCGAGCGCAGATCGTCAAGCGCGGTCCTTGTCGATTCGATGCCACCGAGCCCATCGATGAGAGTGGGAAGGTCGTAGATCGACAGGTAGGGTCGGCCGTCGAGCCGCAGGTACGCCGGATGATGGAAGTACCGCTCCAGCAAATACTCCGTGGCCGCTCGGAATTGGTCGGCATCGACGATTCCCGACTCCAGCTCGGTGGCGGTCGTCCCGGACTTCCACGGGTGGATGTTTGTCCAATGATGGTTCGCCCACATGACAGCGAACTTCATGTCGTGATCGGCCGCATTGGGCATGAACGCTGTTTCAAGGGGGCGCTCCAAGTAGGGGCGCCCGCTGTACCAGTACCAGTCGAAAATGAAGGCATCGACCCCGTGCTCGGTGGCCATCTCGATCTTGCCGGCCATCACCGCCGGATCAGCTTCGTCCTCGCAGCCATGCAGCGGAACCCGTGGCTGTGCATGGCCCTCGAAGCGTGGGCCGGCCTTCTTCAACACCTCCCACTCGGTCCACCCTTCGCCGTGCCACCGCTCATTGCGCGGGTCGACGTGGTAGTTCGGGAAGTAGTACGCCGCTATAGTCACTTCATGCGTGCTCACGCCCAGCACCCCCACATCCTTGAGGGGCCGCTGAGTTGAATGCAAATCGTTGGTCAATCACAACTGCGACTGTATTAAAGACCTGGCGCTCATGCTGCGGGCCGGATTGAGGGAAAGTAGGGCAGAATTGACCTACGAGGAACCCGCGAAGTACCAGCTACTGAGCTCCGCCCGCCTTCCGGACTGATTTCCCCCGGAAGTTACTCAAGCCGAGCCTCCCATCACTGTCAGTCACCGAGCGCATCCGTGTAATCGAGGGTCGAGATGTGCCAGCGATGACGCCCCGATCCGACGGTCACTGGCGCCCGGCCGGGGAGATCCACGATGGCGGTGACTCCAACAGGCACGGCGAGATCGACGGAGAAGGTGTCCGCATCGCGTAGCCAGCTGACTTCGGCTCGCCCGTACGGCGTCTCCTTCGCCGCCGACGCGTGGGTGAGGCCGCCACCAGGCCGGGGGCGAACGAGGAGCCGACGGTATCCGGGTTCGGCGGGAGCCAGCCCCGCTACGACGCGATGCAGCCAGTCGGCGACCGCGCCCAGCGCGTAGTGGTTGAAGGACGTCATGTCGCCCGGATTGACATCTCCGTCCGAGAGAAGGCTGTCCCAACGCTCCCAAATCGTTGTCGCGCCCTGGGTTACCGGATAGAGCCAGGACGGACACGTCTGCTTCAGAAGCAGGGCGTACGCGGCACCGAGATGCCCGGAATCGGCGAGAGCGTCACAGATAACCGGAGTACCTACGAAGCCTGTGGCAATGTGAAAATCGGCCTCCTTCACCAACGCAGCCAGACGCCGACCCGCGGTGGCGCGCTGCGCGGGGGTGGGGAAGAAGTCGAAGTGGAGGGCGATGGCGTAGGAAGACTGAGCATCGTTATCAAGCAGTCCGGACGGAAGAATCCACCGCTGCGCGAACGCGTCATTGACGGTTCGCGCGAGTTCTTCGTAGCGCTGATGATCCTCGTAATAGCCCAGAGTGTGCGCCATCCTGGCGAGAACAGCAGTCGAATGAGCGCGGTATGCGGTCGCGATCAGATACGGATCAGCTTTGTTGGCCGTTGGATCGTCTGGCGGTGCGGATGGATCGAGCCAGTCACCGAACTGGAATCCTGAGTCCCACAGGCGATTAGCACCTGCGTGGGCGGTCATGCAGTCGACCCATGCCTTAGCGCTCGGATACTGTGCGCGCAGCACCTCTACATCGCCGTATTGCTGGTACAGCTCCCACGGCGTCAGGACAGCGACGTCACCCCAGGCCGCCGCCGGCGTGAGGGTTTCCAACTCAAGGGGCGGTGCCGAGATCGCGGGAACGAAGTAGGGCACGCATCCGTTGGGTAGCTGATCGGCAGTCAGATCGCGCAACCACGAGGACAACATGCCTGCGCAGTCGTACAGAAATGATGCGGTCGGCGCAAAGATCTGAACGTCCCCGGTCCACCCCAGCCGCTCATCTCGTTGCGGGCAGTCAGTGGGGACGTCGAGAAAATTGCCACGCATGCTCCACACCACGTTCTCGTGCAGGCGCTGGAGGAGCGGATCCGAACAGGTGAAGGTGCCTGTCCTCAGCATGTCGGTGTGGTAAACGCGGGCCACCACCTCAACGTCGTCGACGTCCCCGCTGATTTCGGCGTAGCGGAAGCCGTGGAAAGTGAATCGCGGTTCCCAGCTTTCCTGGCCGTCGCCGCGCAGGACGTACTCATCCGTAGCCCGCGCCTGACGCAGAGGGCGGACACAGAGTTCTCCATCCTCCAGTACCTCGGCATGGCGAAGCCGGACCACCGCGCCCGAGGGACCTTCAGCCTGTACCTGCAGCCGGCCGACCAGGTTCTGTCCGAAGTCGACGATCCTCGCCCCCGAGGGAGAGGTGGATTCGGCGATCGGTCTAATCTCCTGGGTGCAGCGGACCGGTGGCCCCAAGGGGGCGACCAGTGTTGTCCTGTCGTGAACCATCAGTTGGACGGACAGCCAATCGCTGTCGTCGAAGCCCGGGGTGGACCAGCCCGGAAGCTCACGCTGCGCGTTGTAGCGCTCGCCGTCGTACAGACTCGCAAACTGGATGGGACCTGGCGCGGTGCGCCAGCCCTGGTCCGTGCCGACGAGTTCAGTGGATCCATCGGTGTAGTGAATCTCCAGCTGGGCCAGCAGCCCTCTCTGGTCACCGTAGATGTGGCGCGTGCCACCGTTGAATCCGAGGCGCCCCCGGAACCACCCGTCGGCCAGCCAGGCCCCCAGCGTGTTGGAGCCGGAATGCAGGGCCTCTGTGACGTCGAATGTGTGGTAGCGGAGTCGGTGGTGGTAGCTGGTCCAACCGGGGGCGAGCGCGATGTCACCGACACGGGCGCCGTTGAGTTCCAGCTCGTACAGCCCCAACGCCGTGGCATAGAGCCTCGCTCGGCCGACTGGCCCCTTGACCGAGAAATCTCTGCGCAGCAGCGGCACGCTCTCGTCTGCGGCAGGCGCATCGGGCGTGATGAAGTCCGCCCTCCAGTCCGATGCCCCCAGGAGACCGGTCTCCAGCGTCAGCGACGGGCCCCAGTCGGAGGCGCACGCCTCCCCTGTCCCCCAGACCCTCACACGGATCTGCCGCCGACTGCGTGACTCGAGTTCATGATGTGGCCATGGCACAAGCACGCTGTCCTCTGAGTCGATCCGCCCACTGGAGACGACATCTCCGGAATCGGGGTCTGCACACTCGATCTCGTAGGCGACCTGCTGCCACCCAGCAGGCGCATCGAGTACTGCCCAGGACAGCCGCGGGCGAGGTTCGCCGATGCCCAGTGGTTCCCGGTGGTGTTCCGCACGTGGCGCACCTACTCGGGGGAGTTTGTCTCCGTGGTGCAGCACATAATCTCCTGAGGTCATCCATGGTGATCCGGCACGGCGGGCACCTGCGTTCAAGATGTGCGCATCACTTGGTCGTGCCCGCCGAATACTCGGACTCGTACTCCGCCGCGATCTTGTCACCGCCCTCGGACTTCCACTTGCCCACAGCGGAATCCCACGAATTGACGGCTTGGCGCCCGGTGATGATGCCGATGATCGCGTCGTCCATGACCTGGCTCAGCGTAGCGCCGGCGGTGCTCAGAGTATTGGAGCGCAGGCCAGTCGCCGGATTGTTGATCAACTTGGGGCAGGTCTGGCGCTGCCACTCGTAGGCAGCCTTGATCTCCTCCTGCGCATTGGGCACATACAACACCTGGGGGGCACTGCACATGGAATAGAACGGCAGGTTGACGACGTTCTCGGTCTTGCCAAGGGCCGTCGGTATCGGGTCGCCATTCTTGTTGTAAGTGAAATGCACGCCCTCCACGCCATACATGAGGAGCTGGTACTCCTCGGTCCCGAAGGGTGAGGCCAGAAAATCGAGCACCTTGAGGACCATCTTGATCTTCGGCTTCGACAGCTTCTTGTTGATGACGGTGTAACCGGCGTACCCCGGGCCTGCCCATGGAGTGGAGTCGACTCCGTTCGCCGAGTAGGAAATCATCGGGGTCGCCTTGAAACCCCGCACCTGACTGAGGGTTGTCGGTAGGGCACCGAAGCTATCCGTGTAGGACTGCACAGTTCCATTGTAGAACTGCGTCTTGAGGTCGACTGTCGCGGTCGAGGCGGAGTCAGGGTAGTACTGCCTCTGCTTCCACAGAGT
This sequence comes from Streptomyces hygroscopicus, assembly GCA_002021875.1. Lineage (NCBI taxonomy): Bacteria > Bacillati > Actinomycetota > Actinomycetes > Kitasatosporales > Streptomycetaceae > Streptomyces > Streptomyces hygroscopicus. Next base: position 11,908,229 of record CP018627.1, on the reverse strand, counting down.
GTGCAGGTAGGCCAGCGTCTCCTTGAAGTGAGGGCTCTCGTAGTAGGTATTGAACTTTCCGTCCGAGACCGACCAGGTGTTCGGCACCCCGTGGAATTGCGCGTGGGCGCCAAACCAGTTCAGGCCGTTGTCCTTCGCCGCACCGATGCCGTACTGCCTGCCGTGGGTGAGTTCCTGGAGGAGGCGCGTGAAGTCCTCGCGGCTGTAGCTACTGTTGTCGGGGCGGAAGCCCTGCTTTTCGAAGTTGGTGCTGTTGATCCACAGCGCCAAGCCCGGCCTGGCTCGCGGAACGGGGACACCGTAGATGCCGCCGTGAAAGCGACCTGCTGCCTTCCAGGAATCGGTCGGGATGTTTGCGAGGTTGGGATAGTCCTTGACGGCGTCGCCAGACACGAACTCCGAGATGTTGGCCATCGTCTTGAGGACAAAAGGAGCCTCGTGCGGGAGCGTGGCGCCGCTGCCGATGTTCAGGATGTCCGGCAGGTCGTCGCCGGCCATCAGGGTAGCCATCTTTGCCATGAAGTCCGCGGCCGGCACCGGGGTGAAGTCGATCTTCACGCCAAGTGCCTTCTCCATGGCTTGCCAATACTTGTTCTGGCCACGGGGGGTGGGAGCAGTGCCATAGGTGATGGTCATGACCTTGAGCGTGGAGCGGTCGCCCGGGGTCTCAGAGGTCCCCTTGGTGAGCTTGGTGGGGTACTTCAGGTAGGTGTCCTGGATGCCGGTGACGCCGTCGCCCTTGAGGTCGGGGGTGATGGTGGCCTTGGGTACGTAGGTTGGCCACGGCGCCAGATCCACCCCTCTGTTGGTGGCGTTGCCCGAGGAACTGGAGGTGCTGCAGGAGCTCAAAAGGGGAGGTACGGCGATCGCGGCGGAGGCGATGCCGATGGAGCGCAGCACGGAGCGGCGGGAGGGGGTGTGCATGGTCGTACATTCCCTTCACGAGGAGCGTTTGATGCCTGAACAGCCCATGAGTTCTGCAGCCGCCTTGTGGTGGGTGAAGCCCGGCTGACCCTGTCTCCACTTGGCGTTCTTTGGCACGGTGGCCACCCCGGAGGCCAGCTTTCGAGGGTGCGGCGGTGCGGCCGCATGCCCGCGCACCAGGGATGGGGGCTCGGCTTGCATTCAGCTCTTGATGGCGCCGGAAAGCACGCCCTTGGCGAAGTACTTCTGCAGGAACGGGTACACCAGCAGGATCGGCACCGTTGCCACGACCAGGACAGCCATCTGGATGGTTTGCGGGGCAGCCATGGCCGCGTCGCCGGCACCGGTGGAGCTGGCGATCTGACCGCCGCTCAGGACATATGTGCGGAGCACCTGTTGCAGCGGCCAGTGGTCGTCGTCCATGTAGATCGACGCCTGGAACCATGAGTTCCAATAGGTCACGGCATAGAAGAGAGAGACCATCGCCAGCGCAGCCTTGGAGAGCGGCAATACCACGGCTACCAGAACCCTGAAATTGCCGGCGCCGTCCAGCCGGGCTGCCTCGTAAAGCTCCTCCGGAACGGACTGGAAGAACCCCCGCAGGACCACCAGGTTGAAGACACTGATCAGCACCGGGAGGATGAGCGCGGCATAGCTGTTCAGCAGCCCAAGGTTCTTGACCATCAGATAGGTCGGGATCATCCCGGGCGGAAAGAGGAAGGTGAAAAGTACGAGCAGGAGCATGGGTTTGCCGCCGAAGACCTTAGGGCGGGCGAGCGCGTAGGCCAACATGACCGTACACACCATGCTGGCTGCCGTTCCGACGATCGTGACCCCGATACTCACCCACAGTGCATGGGTGACGATGCCACCACTGAAGATTTGCCGATAGGCCTTCAGGGACGGGTCACTGGGCCACACCACCCAGCCGCCGTTTTCAACGACGGACTCCGTGGAAGACAGCGAGGTGGCGATGACTACCAGGAAGGGCATGAGCACCAGGAGGACGATCACCACAAGGGCGGTACCTTTTGCGGCCAGCGTGATCTTTCGGGGCTTCTCCATCCAGATCGGGCGCACCTGCTTGGCCGGCCGACGGCTTCTGGAATGAGTCTGACTGAAGGCGCTCACTTGTAGACTCCCTGTTCCCCGAGGCGGTGCGAAATCTTGTTTGCGGCGTAGACGAGAATCGCCCCCACCACCCCCTTGAAGAGGCCGGCTGCGGCGCCGTAGCCGAAGTTTCCGCCGATGATTCCCTTGTAGTACACAAAGGTGTCGATGATTTCCGCCGCGTCGGGTCCCACAGTTGTGCGTTGGAGCAGGATCTGCTCAAAGCCAATGGACAGGATCTCCCCGATCCGCATGATGAGAAGAAGGATGATGATGGGCCGGATCGTTGGCAGGGTGATGTGCCAGAACCTCCGCCATGGGCCTGCCCCGTCGATGGCCGAGGCCTCGTAGAGCTGATCGTCGACTTGGGTCAGTGCAGCAAGGAAGATGATCGTCCCCCAGCCGCAATCCTTCCAAATGACCTGCAGCACAGTCAGTGGCTTGAACAGTTCCGGATTGCCGATGATGTCGACCGTGTGCAGTCCGGCTCCCGACAGGGCGGAGTTGAAAAGGCCGGTACTGCCCAGCATCTGCTGGGCCATCGCGACCACGATCACCCAGGACATGAAGTGCGGCAGGTACACCACCGACTGCACAAACCGTCGAAGAGTGTGGGACGTGAGGCTGTGCAACAGCAGAGCCAAGGCCAGCGGGGCGGGGAAGTAGAAGATCAGCTGCAACCCGGCGATCTCGAGGGTATTGAGAGTCGCATGCCAAAAGCCGGGGTCGCCGAGAAGGTCCTTGAAATTCTGGACGCCAACCCAGGCGCTCCCCCAGAATCCATCGAAAGGAATGTAGTCCTTGAAGGCAATTACGTTGCCAAAGAGAACTGCATAGTGGAATACCAGAAAGTAGGCCAGCCCCGGGAGCATGAGGATGACGAACAACCGGTCACGTCGAAGGCGGCCGGGCCCCATGAATCGCCGTCGTGTCTGCCGACGGGGAGGTTCGTTCGGACCGGCCACGCTTTGAGGCTCGTCGCGCCCGGCCTCGCGGCCCGTCGAGCCGATCTCGGCGAGCCCCGCCTCCGGCCCGCTCATGCCGAGAATCCCGAGTGACGAGATCTTCCGGCGGAGTTCACATGGGAGTAACGCTGCTCTGTCACGGACGCGACACTATTGGCCAAACTTGGCTGTCACCATGGCCTGAATTGGGCGAGAGTCGGACAGAGTTGTCCTGACGAGTCCTTGCAGAATGATCTTCATGTGGCACGGTGGAAGGGTAAGTGATCTCGTTCCTCGGGGGTGAGGATGACAGGCCGAAGCCGTGGGTTCCTGCCGCAGGAGCTGGGGTTCGGGGCCCACCTGCTGGCGGCGGCCGGCCGAGTGGCAGGCGGCCGGTGTCTGGGATGAGCTTCAGCGGCTGGACGGCCGCGGAGAACGGGCGGAACTCAGGCACGGTAGAAGCCGGTGCGGCCAGCGTCGTCAGTAGATGATGGACACAATCTGGCACGCGGCTTCGGCGAGCTGACCATCTCCTTGCACATGGGCGCGGGACAGGGCATCCGCAGGATCGATGTTCCGCGTAGACAATCGCCAGACGGTTTCTGTGTCCAGCAGCACGGCTGCGGTTGGTCGGCCGCTCGGCGCTTCGGCCAACGACCATCGGTCCGCAGTGGCAGTCGCCGTCCAAGTGCCGCCGGCAGGGCCCTCGGCGATCACCTGGACCTGCGCCCCGATTGGTGCTGACGTGCGCCGGAGCGTGTGGGGCAGGGCCCGCATGAAGGTATCGAGGACCACGGTCAGGGCACGCGGCTCCGGGTCGGTGTTGCGGCCGATGGCGTGGCGGATCTGCTGGCGGTGAGTCCAGTGCTCGGTGAACTCCCGGGCGATGTCCAGCCATGCCGGTGCGGGGTCGACGCCTGCCCACCACACGCCCAGGGCGGCCGCGTCAAGGTGGGATGTGGCGAATCGCTGGGCGAGCTGGGTGCCTGCCGCTGCCAGGGCGTCGATGAGCGAAGCAGGGCTGTCGTCCGCGTGCAGTTCGACCCATTCCTGGTTCGTGCGGTGGATGAACGCCTCGAGCGTCTCGCCATCGGCGAAGCCGTTCCGGTAGTCGTGGCCGAGGCGGCCGTAGTAGTCACCGAGGAGGTGGGCGGCAACGTCGTGCACCGTCCAGTGCCCGGCTGCCGTCCTGCTCCAGTCGGAGGGAGCCAGGCCACGCAGGGTATCGAGCAGCGACCTGAGCTCCGGACCGAACAGTGCACGCGCGTCGATCGGGCTACCCAGCCAGGAAATGCCGGACACGCCGTTGGACTCGGGACTCATGGCCACAGCCTGTCAGCAGGAGCCGTGGTCTGCCATCGAATACTCCCCGCCCGGGAGCGTCCGGGTGGCCCACTGCGTCAGCCGTCCGCGATCAGTCCGGTGGCGGCCAGGCAGGCGTCTACCAGATCGGGGCGGTACCGGATCTGCTTGAGCCGACGCTTGACGGCCTTGGCGATCTGGGCGAGGTCAGCGGCGGCGAGGTTCCCGATCCCGCGTTTGACCAGTGACCAGATGCCCTCCTGCGGTTGATGTCCGGCGCGTAGGCCGGCATCTGGAAGACGGTGAGCCAGTGTGCGTTCGCGGCGATGAACTCCCGTATGCCGGCAGTCAGGTGCAGGCGTACGTTGTCCCACACCAGCACGATCGGCCCGCCGAGCTGGATGCGGGCGCGCACCAGCAGGTTGCGCAGATCCTTCCAGCCGAAGCGCTTCGGCTCGTCCTTGCGGCCGTGGTACTCGCGTGCCGCGTAGATCAGCCTGGAGCGCTTGCCGGGTTTGTAGCAGACCATCCCGGCCATCGACACCCGGCCGGAGCCCCGGCCGCGCACCCGCACCACCGGCGTCCGGCCGACCCAGCCCCAGGTCCTGGCGCGTGGCGGCGTCATCGACTGCCCGGCCTCGTCCTGGAAGACGATCCAGGCGCCCCGAGTGCCGCCGTGGTGCTCTTACCCGCAACCAGACCTCCTCTTCCCCAGGTCCACCGCCGCATCGGCGCTCGATCGCCCACCGAGCAGGCTGCTGCCAGGACCAGCCAGGCCCGGCGCCACCGCTCCACCGACCGCTCGCTCACCCGCAACGCGGTCGCGACCTCGCGGTTCTTCTCCTCGCGCTCGAAGCGTTCCACGGCCTGCAGCCTGATCCGCTCTCGCACGGCCCTCACGGCGTCCGTCAACCCGCCGCCCTGCGCATACCTCACGCCCAGAGGGCTACCGACACCGACCACCCCGCGTCAGGCGAACCGGCCCGACATCACCCGATCAAGTTCAGTAGCAGGTCGAGAGCAATCTGGACGATCTCCAGCCAGACCTTGTTCTGCGCGGAGTCGTGCAGGGGAAGGTTGTGCAGCCCGGTGGCCCGGGCGGCCCGGCGCCGGTCCTCCACCCGGCGCGCAGCCGGTGACGGAGCTCCAGCTCGGCGATCGGACAGTCGGCGGCGTTCGTGGCGAAACACGTGATCCGCATGCCGTCCGCGTCCCTGATCCTCAACTGGGCACCGGGGTACGGCCGTTCCTTGCGAACGATCAACCGCATCCCCTTCGGCCAGCCGTCAAGGACGTCACCGGTCAGTTCGGCGACCCAGGCACCGTCCCGGACCTCGTTGATCACCAAGCCGACCGAGTAGGACAGCCATCGGCCGCGCTTCGCGAGCCAGGACAACAAGCCGTGGGTACCGCCGGCGGAGTCCGTGCGGATGAGCGTCTGTCTTCCTCGCCGGTACTTCTTCGGCAACTGGGTCAAGGCGAGTGGGGCGGTGGTGATGTGGTCGGCGGCCGTGTTCGAGCCCGCGTCGCCCGGTCTGAGGAGGGCGGCGACCGGCCCTCCCGTTCCGCCCGGGCCATGGTCGACGAAGGCCATGCGTGGGTGATGGCCGTAGGTCTTCTTCCAGGTCGCGGCCGCGTCCTCCTTGTCGGAGTGCGCGATCACCAGGACGCCGTCGAGGAGGATCTTGCCGGGGTCGTGGACGGCCCTCGGCTTCCGCCACGGAGCCAGAGCTGCGGATACGACGTGGTCAAGACCGGCCTTGCGGACTGTTTCGACGGGCAGGACCGACCCAGCCTGGGAGACGACCTGACGGCCGTCGCCCTGAACGCGGACACGGGGGTAGGACCCGATAGAGGCGCTTCACCTGGGAAGTGCCTCTTCCAGCGGGAACAAGGACCTCGACAACATTCATTCTTGCTGCTCAGAGGCGCTTTCTCTCTTGGTTACTGCTCTGTGGACTCCGAGCCGGTCGGATAGTGGTCCCAGCCCTGGCCCTTGAGGGCGCGCCTGCGGTAGGCAGAGGGCGTCAGCCCGTAGGCAGCTTTGAATCGACGCGCGAAGTAGCCGGCGTCTCCCCAACCAAGCTGCGCGCCGATCTTTGCGACTGCCTGATCCGTTTGCACCAGAAGCCGGGCCGCGGCTTGCTCCCGCAGTTGGTTGAGGTAGGCGATCGGCGAGACTCCGAGATCGCGCTGAAACAACCGGACGAGGTACGTACGCTCCATCGAGGTCAGAGCACCCAGTTCCGCAAGGGTCCACGAGCGACCTGGGTCTTCCTCCATCGCCTTGACAGCGCATGACACCGCAGGGTGGAGCTTGGCTCGCCGACGACACCCCACAGAGCCCTCCGCGACCCACGAGCGACTCAGAAGATCGAGGTAGATCAAGAGGTGCCCGATGATCTGGACACGGGAGCGCGGCCCAGAGGTGATGTCGCTCATGCTGTACAGCTCTGCGATCGCCGCGCTCAGCGCGCCCGAACCAAGCTGCACCCGCTGGGGAAGCGGCAGGGTCGAGGCGTGCAGTCCGGCCATCAAAGGCAACTCGGCATCGAGGAATGGCAGTGTGGCGTGTACCAACTCCGGCGCCACGAAACAGTCGAAGACCACCAGATCCTCACACTCTCGGTAGGCGTGCCACTGATTCGGCGGGATCACTACGACGCTCCCTGGGCGAATGGGGTGGTCGCCGTCGACGGAGACATGGAGGGCACGCCCCTGGGTGACGAGGGCAATCTCCAAGAAGTCGTGGTCATGGGCGGCCACGTCAGCGGTGATCTCATGACGATCGGCCCAGACAGGCAGCCCGTCCGAGCGGAACACGGTTGCACGCTCATATCTGTATCGCGACCCACGAGGCAACTTCGTCCTACTTCCGCACAATCCAGCCCTGTATGACATCTACACCCACTTCAATAACATCACATTCGTGACAGAGCAATGGCCCAGGTTCATATACCAAATTCCACACCCAGTACCCGTGATGAGCAGTGTCACCGAGAGGCGCTCCTTCCAACGGGAAATCGGAGTCCTCCCCAATCCGCCATCTGAAGCTCTCGGGCCGCGCACCACTTCAGGTCCGCTTCCGCCTGCGACGGCCACGTCCTTGGGCAGGGGGCTGTGATGCACAAACATCCAGCGCACGAACCTGTCGTGGGTGAGCCCCATGGACGCCGCCCGGAAACGCTGTTGGCCATGGCGCGCGACTCCCTGCACCTTCAGTTCGGTGAACCCGAGCTCATACGTCTTCGTGCTGCGGCAACGGTTGCCGAGCCCCTGGCGACCGACGAGTTGACATCTGCTGACGTTCGCTCCCGGCTGGCGAAGGTGGAGGTGCTGATCACCTCGTGGGGATGCCCGCCGCTCGACGCCGACGTGCTCAATGCCGCGCCGCGGCTGCGTGCCGTCTTCCACGCCGCCGGCAGTGTGCGGGGGCACGTCGACGAACGGGTTCTCGACCGCGGAATCGTGGTCACCACTGCTGCCGATGCCAACGCCGAGCCGGTCGCCCGATACACGCTGGCCGCCGTGTTGTGGTCCTTCAAGAAGGTTCCCTTCCTGGCCCAAGATGCTCGCAAGTACCGGGAAGACGTGGCCTACCGGGATCGCCGGGGCGAGCTGAGCGGGCACAACCGCACGGTCGTGATCGTGGGCTTCTCCAGGATCGGACGCCGCGTAGCAGCCCTCCTGCGGACGCTGCACGAGGGACCGATCCTCGTGGCGGATCCGTTCGCGGATCCCGCGGAGGTGCACGCAGCAGGTGCCGAACTGCTCGACATGGCCGAGGCGTTGCCGCGCGCCGACGTCCTGTCACTGCACGCCCCGTTGCTGCCTGAGACCCGGCACATGATCGGCGCGGCGGAACTGGCGAAGCTTCGGCCGGGTACCACTTTGATCAACACAGCCCGCGGGGCGCTGCTGGACACCACGGCACTCGAGCATGCCTGCGCGTCGGGCCGGTTGGACGCCATTCTCGATGTCACCGATCCCGAGCCGCTTCCCGCAGGCTCCCCCCTCTACGATCTGCCCAATGTCTTGTTGACCCCGCACATAGCAGGATCCCAGGGGACAGAGACACACATCATGGCGCGTACGGCACTCACCGAACTCGAGCGGTATGCGGCGGGACTTCCCCCGTTGCACCCCGTCACCCGACAGAGCCTGGCGGTACAAGCATGACGAGTCCACCCGACTTCACCCTCTCCCCGTACACCGGATGGACACGGAAACACTGGGAGCTGCTGGCGGACCGTATGCTGACCGCCATCGAGCCCTACCGCTCCCCCGGCGGCGCCCGGATAGACCTTCCCGGCCCGGCCAGCGGAGCCGGCCCCACCTCCGACGGGTTGGAGGGGTTCGCCCGCACCTTTCTGATCGCGGGCTTCCTCGTGGCCGGCCGTGGCGGCGACGATCCACGGAACTATTTTGAGAGATACGCCAGGGGTCTGGCCGCGGGCACGGATCCGGCGTCGCCAGAAGCCTGGCCACGTCCCGACGACGGGTTGCACCAGGCGAAGGTGGAGGCCGCTTCCATCGCGCTGACCCTGCAGGCGACCCGCCCCTGGCTCTGGGACCGCCTGGACGAACGCGTTCGCGAGCAGACCGTCAACTGGCTGTCCGCCGTACTCGGACAGTGGTACCCGGAGAGCAACTGGACATGGTTCCGCATCATCGTGGAATCGTTCCTCCGCGAGGTCGGGGGCCCTTGGTCCGCCACAGAGATCGAGGAGAGCCTCGCCGTTCACGCCTCACTACGGCGAGGCAACGGCTGGCTGGCCGACGGGCACGGACGGGGGTTCGACCACTACAACGGCTGGGCGCTGCACCTCTACCCGATGTTGTGGACGCGCATGTTCGACGTCACCGGAACGCTGTGCCCACGGCCGCTCCGTGATCAGTGGGCCGCCGATCTGGGTCGCTACACCGATGACGTACTGCGGCTCATCGGCGCCGACGGCTCACCCCTGCTGCAGGGCCGCAGCCTCACCTACCGCTTCGCCGCAGCCGCCCCGCTGTGGGTGTCCGCGATCACCGGTTCAGGTCAGTACCCGCCGGGGCTGCTCCGACGTGCGGCCAGCGGAATCATCTCGCATTTCGTGAAGCACGGCGCGCTCGAGCCGGACGGCCTGCTCAGCCTCGGATGGCACGGCCCCTGGCCCCGGATACGCCAGTCCTATTCAGGGCCGGGCTCTCCGTACTGGGCGGCGAAAGGCATGCTCGGCCTGCTCCTTCCGTCCGACCACGCGGTGTGGGCCGACGTCGAGCAACCGCTGCCCGTCGAGTCAGGCGACATCGCCCGTGTGGTCGAGGCACCCGGCTGGTTGGTGTCCGCCCGCCAGTCGGACGGCGTCGTCACCGTGCTCAACCATGGCACGGACATTTCGCGGCCCGGGGAAGCCACCACTGACTCCCCGCTCTACAGTCGGCTCGGCTACTCCACGGCGACTTTGCCCTCGCTGACAGGCCCGTCGGTTGCCAATCCAGTCGACAACACCGTGGTACTACTCGACGCCGCCGGCAGGGCGAGCCATCGAAGCGGGTTCCGTACGTTGTTCGCGCAGAAACTGGCGGACAGTGTGCTTGTCGCTGCCTCACAGGGGCCTGTGCACTGGGTAGATGCATCCGACGAGACCGGCCCGAGCCTCGGAACGGGCCCAGTCGGTGCTGCCACTCGTGGCCCGGTTCTCACCGTCGCTTCCGTTGTTCGCGATGGCATCGAGGTACGCCTGGCGCGAGTCGACAGCCCAACATCGTCCGTCAGGCTTCGCATCGGAGGTTGGCCCATCGCCTCCTCCAGCCCACTCCGGTCGGACTCGGACACATGCAAGAAGCCCGTGTTCGCCAAAGCGGCCCGTAACGATCTGTGCTCCTTCATCCACGGAGTGCGTGGACTGGACGAAGCCGGGGTCGCCATCGAGCAGGGAACCAGCCCTCTCGGTGAGTACACCGGCGTGCCTTGGCTCGCGACACAGACGGTATCTGCCGGTGACATCGTCGTCGCTGTGGTCGGGCTGTCCCGCCAAGCCGACCACGGCCCCGCTCCCCTGGTGACAGTGGAGGATATGGCCGACCGAGGAGACCGGATAGTCGTCTCCTGGCATCAAGGCGAGCCCACGACGTTCATGTTGCCCATCTGACGAGCCAGCGGCGAGGCGCAGACCGCTACCGGTGGTTTGTTAAGGGCTGTCCCGTAACCGCTGGCCACGGTGAGATGATCTTGTTGTGTCTGGTGTGATCACGGCGTCGGAGCCTTCCTGGACAGCCCCGTTCACCGGGCTGAGCCCGCGTCAGTTCGGCAGTTGATCAGCGCGCTGCGGCGCGAGGGTGCGGATCCGGTGCGCAAGGGCCGGCCGTGGAGCCTGCCGCTGGAGGACCGCGTGCTGCTGGTCGCCGCGTACTGGCGGACGAACCTGATTCTGCGCCAACTGGCTCCGCTGTTCGGGGTGTCCAAGTCCGCCGCCGACCGCATCATCGACCACCTCGGACCCGCGCTCGCCCTCCAGCAACGCAACTGAACTTGAAAGCGTGATGTCGGTTGCTGGGGTCAGGTGGTCACCGCTTGCGATTGGGGCTCCACTCGTAAGCTCCTGGTGCCGTCTCGATGACTTCGCGGGGCCAGGTCAGTCGGACCTGTTCCAGGCGCCCGCGATGCTCGGCGATCCAGTCTTCCTGGGGTCGGGTTCCCAGGGCTGTCGTAAGGCGGTCCGGGTCGCTGACCTGGATCGACAGCCAGCCGTCTTCGTGCACGTGGATGTCGAGGCTCAGGCCGCGGTCTCCGCCGATGCTGACCGTCTGGCCTGGTCCCAGGTTGGAGAGCTCCTGCTCCCAGGAGTCCAGGTCATGCTGGAAGAGGTAAAGGTCGAGCCGGGCATCGACGAAACTCGCGGAGACGAGCACGTCCGCGTGCAGAATGTCGTGGCCGGTCAGCACGCCCGGCTGGGACCGTCCTGTGACGCGCACGACACAGCGGTTCCCATCCGGATCGGCGAGGTGGATCAGATCCATCGGAGCAGGTTCCGTCATTGAGTTACTCGCTTTCGTGCGCTGGCGTGGGCTGCATCGTCTCCTATCGCCGGACGAGCGAAACAGTCAGGCCCAGCCCTGGAGAGTCACGTGCCCAGGGGCCAAGCCGGTGCCGGCAAGACAGCCGTCGATCACGTCTGGCCGGTACTGGAGCTTCTTGAGCCGATGCTTGACCGCGCGGGTGACTTGACCAAGGCTGGCGGCGGCAAGGTTGCCGATGTCGCGCTTGACCAAGGACCACACGCCCTCGGTTGGGTTGAGGTCGGGCGCGTAGGTGGGCAGCTGAACGACGGTAAGCCACTCGGCGTTCGCGTCGCTGAACTCGCGCAGCGGCTTCGTCAGATGCAGTCGGACGTTGTCCCAGATCAGCACGATCGGGCCACCCAACTGGATGCTGGCCCGGACGATCAGATCACGGAAATCGCGCCAGCCGAAGCCCTTCGGCTGGTCCTTGCGCCCGGTGTACTCCCGGACCGCATAGAACAGCCGGGACCGCTCACCAGGCTTGTAGCAGGTCATGCCCACCATCGACACTCGCCCGGAACCGCGGCCGCGCACCCGCACCACCGGCGTGCAGCCCCGGCGGCCCCAGGTCTTGGCACGCGGCGGAGTCATCGACTGCCCGGCCTCGTCCTCAAAGACGATCCAGGCCCCCCGCTCCGCCGCGATGCTCTTACCCGCGGCCATGTCTCCTTCTTCCAGACTTCGACCGAGGTGTCGTCACGCTCGATGGCCCTCCGGGCAGGCTGCTGCCACGACCAGCCATGCCGCTTGAGCAGCAGCCATGTGCCCTCGACCGTGTACGAGACGTGGAACAGGCGACCGATCAGTGTCTTAATCCGAGCCAGGGTCCACCGCTGGTCCACCCAGCCGTGGATCAGCGGTCCGCGCTCCAACTCCCTTTCCAACCGGGCGATCTGCGTATCACTGAGCCTCGGTCGGCCCGGGGATCCCTTCGACAGGACGCCAGCCTTCCCACGCTCGCGCCACTGGCGACGCCACCGCTCCACGGACCGCTCGCTGACCCGCAGCGCGGCAGCGATCTCCCGATTCTTCTGCCCGCCCTCGAAGCGTTCCACGGCCTGCAGCCGAATCCGCTCCCGGGCGGCCCTCCCGGCGTCGGTCAGCCCGCCGCCCTGCGCGTATCTCACAGTCCAGGGCTACCGGAACGGCTCTCCCACCGTCAGGCGAACGGCTCCGACATCACCCAATCAAGTTCAGAAGCGGTTCCGCAAGGACACCGTGCTGATCGTCGACGGCACCCTGGTCCCCACCCGCGACCACACCGTCGCCGAGCAGTCGAAGAACTACCGGTACTCCACCAACCGCCAGGTCGTCGTGCCTCGCATGGGCGGGGCCGGCCACGCTGCCGGCCAGACCACGTGATCGCGGACAAGGCTTACGCCTCCCGCAGCATCAGGCGCCTACCTGCGTAAGCACGGCATCGGCCACACGATCCCGGAGAAGCGGGACCAGGAACGCCACCGCCGCGCTCAACGGTCGGCAAGATTGTCCAACAACTACCCAACATGATCCCGGCATCAATCTCTCCAGCAAGGGATATTGTCTGCCGCGGGTTTGCGGACAGGCCGCCGGCAATAGGCACCGACATAAAGCTGCCGACCTTCAGCTCCGCGGGAGAGATCGTAAGCGTCGTAAGGCACATCTCAGCTCTCAGGGGAATTCACGATGACAGCAAATAATGCAAATTCCACTCCTGCCGGCAAGCCGAGTCGCCGGGACATCCTCAGGGTGGCGACCGCAGTGTCGGGTGGTGCCGCCCTCGGCCTCGCCGTGCCGACTGCATCTGTAGCTGCCGGGCGAGGACCGCAGGCCACCAAGACCCTGGTCGGGGCGATTCGATGGGACGCCTGGGTGGGCGGAGATTCTCACTACGGAAGCGGCGTGAACCGCACACTGTCGCCGGACAAGTACCACTTCCGGCTGCCCTTCTATGCCGACATCACGGTTCCGCGGCCGGTGTTGATCGACCAGAGCTTCGACGGAGAGAAGACCGGTACCGCTCCTGCCGGTTGGGACGTAACGGCCGCTCCGGGTTCCGATGCGTCGGTCGTTGAGGTGTCCGGAAAAGCAGGCAAGTCCGCGCGCCTGCGGAGCTCGTCCGAGTCAGCGGCGACGACGATGGCCCACACATTCTCCGCTCAGGAACGTGCCGTCACTGCGCAGTGGCAGTGGAAGGAGACAGCAGCCAGCAAGGGGTCCCTCGCAAGGCTGAGCGGCGGTTCGTCTGTCGCCGTCGATCTGGCAACCCGAGGCGACGCCGGCGCCAAGGAACTTGTCTATCGCGCATCTGACGGCTCTTGGAACGTTGTCCAAGCCATTGAGGGCGATACGTGGTATTCGATCAAGATCGTCATCGATCCCGCTCCCCCCGAAGGTACCGCACCATTTGTCGATATCTTCGTGGACGGAATACGGAAGGTGCGCAATGCGGCGTTCCGCGACACCACGACAGTGCTCAACACTCTCGCCTTTGGCACCAGCGAGGGCTCGCCTTGCGAGCTCTACGTCGACGACGTCAGTGTACGGGTGACCGAGTCAGTCAATAGCGATGCGACACTCCAGGGCGTCATGGATCAGGAGATCCAATACGCCAAGAATGCCGGAATCGACTACTGGGCTTTCGTCTATTATCCGCAGCAACCGCTGAAGCGAGCCAGGGAGTTGTACCTTTCCAGTGAAAACAAGGGTGATGTCAACTGGTGCGCCATACTGGATGGCAACTTCACCGGCAACTATGCCACGAATCTTCCACACCTCGTGTCACAATTCAGTGAGCCGAATTACCAGCGAGTGCTTGGTGGACGGCCACTCGTGTACTTCTTCACTACTGCCACGGCGGATTGGGTAGCCAAGATGAGGGCCGCTTGTTCACAGGCCGGTCTACCTGATCCGTACATCGTGGTCATGGCGTGGACCGCGCAGGGCGCAGCCGACACCAAGGCTGCGGTGGGCGCCGATGCGGTGAGCCGCTACGCGACTGGCGAGCAAAATGGCCAGCCGTATTCTAAACTCGCCGACGCGGAAACCAGCCTGTGGGATCAGTATGCAGCGGCGGCGGGAAACGTCGTCCCGACCGTTTCGACAGGTTGGGACAAGCGTCCACGGTATGACTATCCACTTGCCTGGGAGCCCAATTATACGGGGTTCAAGGATGAGTGGACACAACAGGCGACACCTCAGGAAATCGCAACACACCTGCAAGAAGCCGTGAGCTGGAACAATACTCATCCAGAGAATGCGTCGGCCAACACGGTCCTCATCTACGCCTGGAACGAATTCGACGAAGGCGGCTGGATCTGCCCGACGCTGTTCGAAATCAAGGACGCAGGCAGGCCGCTACGCTTGGACGCCATCGCAAAGGTACCTCGAACCAGTGCCGGAACACCAAGGCGACCGACTCTCTAGCGGCGACTACGGCCCGCTGACCTGACCAGCCACTACGCAGAGGCGGGCGGAGTTGGTCGGCAGGACATTGATGGTTTCCCGTGAAGTGGTGCAGCCATGGGCTGAGTTGATCGGTTGTGCTTGGCCGGGGATTCGCTGCTGGCGGTCGGGGGCCTCTTGAAGAGCTCGGTCACAGACCCTTCCGAGAAGCAGCGCCGGTCGAAGACGTGCCACTCCCGAGCGGCCACCGGCTTCGGCCTCGGTGGCCGCTCGGGCCAGGCGGCAGCATTGGTTCGATCCGTGTCCACAAGTCATTGTCCACGATCCACGGCCGAGTCGTCACACGACGCGAGCGGTCGAATCATCATATCGGACACGCCCGACCAAGGCACCTCAACAAGATTCTTTATACGATCTCATAGTCCGCGGGCTTGGTGAGATCGATGACGGACCTCTGACCAGATCACTGTCCAGCTAAAACGCATCAAAGGAGACGGCGGTATGCCTGAACGGGATTATGAGCTCGAAGAGAGAGGCGTCAGCGGGATCAGCCGGAGGGCGCTGCTTAAAGCGACACCAATGGCAGCGGGCGGGATTGTTCTGGGTGCGCCCAACTTCGCAGTCGCAGCGGGGCGCCCCAGCGACATCACCTCAGCAGCAACGCTTGACACGCAACCGACTTACCACGCAGATGGTTCCGTGTCATACGCTAAGGGTTTGATTCCGATGAGTGATAAAAATATCCAGTATCGGGGCCGCTGGAAGGAACAAGCGAACGGATACGTTCATGGGTACTACGAAAGCGGTCTTGAATTTGACTTCACCGGAACATCCCTTTCCGTCGCACTCGAAGATGCTTGCAGGCTTCTCTACAGCGTAGATGGATGCGCATTCCAGCGAAATATCCACGCGAAAGATACGTTGACAATTGCATCAGGCCCCAAAGGGGGGATGCACTCGGTGAGAATTTACTCGGAGTACCAGCAATCCTTCCCAAAAATGAAGTATTTTCAGGTTGATCGTGGCGCAAGCACAAAGCCTTGCACCAAAAGGCCGACAATAGAATTCATAGGAGATTCCATTTCGGTAGGATACATTGGCCCAGGATTGACCAATTCGCTCGGGAATTCATTCAGCTTCAAAACGCCTGAACTGCTAAACTTTTCACATAATACCGTTGCATTTGGCGGGATAGCGATGGCGGCGGGGTCCGGCGGGCCAGACACGACAGGAATGGTGAACCGCTACTCCAAGCTATCGGAATACGTCCCAGGTGAATCAGGTGTGCCAGAATGGGATACGTCAAAATATGTACCTGACTATCTCGTGATAAATCTTGGAACGAACGATCCTTCAACCGGGGCAAAGGCGCCGAATTTCAAGCCTGCATATATGACATTCCTTGAAAATTCGAGAATACACTATCCTGATGCAGTGATTTTTGCAATGTCGCCATTTAATGGCGCTCACGGAAAAGAGATATCTGAAACGGTAAGCGCAAGAAATGCCGCTGGGGACGCGAAGGTAATGCACATTGACACGTCCGGCTGGATTGATGTTACAACAGAGACAACCGATGGTACGCATCCAACGATCGCCGCCCACGATAAGATTTCCATTAATCTGGCGACATCAATTCAGAACTACTTGACTGCGCGGCATTGAGCAAGGTTTCGGCGTTGGCCTGCGCTATGAGTTCGTAACGCGATCATGATCCCCGGCCTTCTTGAGTCGGCTCCAGCCGATGAGGCCGTAGGCCAACGAGGCGAGAGCAGCATGGAGTTCGAGGGCGTCGCTCCCAGCGCACGGCCAGGCGCTTGAACCGGTGAAGCAGGGCGAAGGTCTGCTGGATAACGTAGCGGAGCTTGCCCAAGCCCTTGATGTTCACGGCGCCCGCACGGGAGATCACTGGCAGGATCCGGCGGCCCTGCAGACGGGGTTTCCGCCCTTGACGTGGCCAGTGTCCGCTACGGCAACTCGGCGCCTGCCAAACTGGTGCTGACCCTGCGCAACGCCGACCCGCCGACGGTGGAGCGCGGTGGTGCCGCCGACTTCCAGGTCGATGGCACCACGGTGAACTCAGTCAAGTGACAGTTCGGGCACCCTGGTCCTCAACCTCCGCACGGCACCGACCGCCGGAGGCGCGGCGCGTTCCCTGTGCCATATCAAGTCAGGGCCTCGGGTCATGATCCAGGCCTGGCTGGCAGCCAACGCCTACCACGTACACCTCCACGCTGGACGCCGACCCTGAACGGGGCGGAGAGCTGGGCAGTTGCCGGACTGAATCACCCCGAGTCAGCAACGTGCGGACGTCGAAGTAGTCCAAACTCGGGCCGCGTTTGAGTTCGCGGTGGTCGTGGTCGACGCGCCAGCGCATCGTCCCACCGGCCCCGTCCGCCGCCTGTTCCTGGGCGGTGTGGCGGGCGATCTTGCCCGCCGGCCGCGCCTGGAGCACGGCGAAGCGAGAGGACGGCTCGGCCGCTTCCGGTTGGACGATCTCCTTGGGATCGACTGCCAGCACGTAGGACCAGTCACGTTCCTTCAGCGCGAGCCAGAAGGACACACTGCGGCCGTGGCCGACGTCGACCACGATCACCGGCCCGGACGGCAGCCAGTTGCGACCTGGCAGTGGGCCCATTTGCCCAGCGCTACGCAGCACTGCCGGGCCATCGCGACCGACTCCTTGCCGCAGTTGGGAAACGACACGTCGTCGACCGCCACACCTGCGGCCGGAACACCTCGCGCAGACACTGGGCGAACCGGCTGCGCACCGGCGGTCAGTACCACGGCGACTCGTTGACGAACTGCTGCAGGGCCCGCATGTTCCCGTGCGGCAGGCGCTCCGCCATCATCTGGATCGACTTGCGCCAGCCGTCCAGCATCAGCACCTGGGCATTTGCGACCTCGACGGCAGCCGTCGGTGGAACATCGGACGCCGTGTCACGTGGCTCAGCAGGTGGCGTCCTTGCCGTCCGCACCGAAGACCTCCAGCCGGTCCTCCTGCGGAGTCCGCATGGTTCCGGCGGGCACGTAGTGCATCTGCACGGCGCGGCGGCGGGTGTCCGTCAGGTTGGGCGGGGTGCCGTGGTGCAGCAGGCCGTCGAGGAACAGGGCGCCGCCGGGTGGCAGCGGGACGGCGGTGTCGCGGTGGGTCTGGACTTGGGTGTCGCAGATCTGGAAGTCGCGGCGGACGAAGTGGACTACCGGGCCTTCGGTATGGGTGCCGGGCAGGATATGCATGCAGCCGTTGTCGATCGTGGCCTCGTCCAGGGCGATCCACACGCCCACGACGGGGGCTCCCAGCGGGATGTCGAAGAAGGCCTTGTCCTGGTGCCAGGGCTTCTCCCGTCCCCTGCCCGGCGGCTTGAGCAGGGCCATGTCCTGGATGAGGACGGGCTCGGCGTCCAGGAATCGGGCGACGGTGGCCAGAATCGCGGGATGGCGGGCGAGTTCGGCCAGGCGCGGCTCGTGGACGCAGAAATGCTGGAGCTTGCGCACGCCGTCCAGCAGCTCGTCGCGGTCCCGTTCCTCCGGGCGCGCCCACTCCTCGAAGTCCACGCTTGCGGGGGACGGTGGGCGGGCGACGACGGCGAGGCCGTCCAGGACTCCCCGCACGTCACGGTCGGTGAGGAGGCTGCGCACGGCCAGGAAACCGAGACTGCGGTAGGCGTCGGTCTCCGCGGCCCCGATCTCGTTGATCGAGTCCAGCAGCGGAGCGAGGCGGTCGGCGCGATACAAGTCGGCCGGAACGATGTAGGTCATGGGCCGACGGTAGGCCCAGGCGAAGCCGGCCGGGGAGGGCGCGAGTCGTGGATTGCGGGCACTGGACCGGTCTGGAGTCCGTTCACGCGGAGCGCCTCCAGACGCCGGGGCGGTGCCGGTATGGTCCTTGAACTGGCGGGCGAACAGGCGGTGATCGGCATAGCCGAGGACCCTGGCCACCTGACTTACCGTCATGCCGCTTTCGGCGAGAAGCTCGCGGGCTCGGTCGATCCGGACTGCGATCTGGTAGGCGCGGAGGGACTGACCGGTCTCGCGTCGGAAGAGGCGGGAGAACTGATCCGCCGACAGTTCGGCAGACGCGGCGGCTGCGTGCACGTCCAGGCGGCGGGCCGGGTGGCGAGTCAACCACTCCACTACGTCGTGGACGCGCCGGTCCATCAGCGCAGGCAAGTCGCCGGCGGCTCGGGCGGCCTGGGCGTGGATCTCCAGCAGCAACGCCGCCAGTGCAGCGGTGGTTCGCGCGGAGGCGTCCGGGCCGGGGCGGCGCCTGAGGCGCGCGAGGCCGTCGAGGTGGCGGCGGACCTCGGGCAGGTCGTCCAGGTGCACCAGGCGCGGGGGCAAGTCGACGTATCCCTGCCCGGCCTTGTGCGAGAAGTCCACTCCTCGCACAAGGCGGTCCAGCTCATGCCTGACCGCACCGCGATCCGGGTTGTAGGCACCGCGCCTCCGTCACAGCGGCGCACTGTCCAGCACTTCGTACACGCCGAGCCGCCAGGCGGCGAAGTCCAGCTCACGCGGCATCATCCGGTGCAGACCGAGGCCGACCGGTTCCGGGTCGCAGGCCACGCTGCCATGCAGCCGACGGTGCAGCTCTTGCGCTGTCCGAGTCACACTTGCCGGAAGGGCACCCCCATCAGGTGGGCGGCCGCCTTGTAGTCGGCAGCTCGGTGGCCCGTGGACAGGGCCCAGTGGTGGCCGATGCCTGTCTCGCTCCAGGCGTCCACCCATTCGCCGGGGTCCCGGCCGAAGTCGACCCGACTGGTGGTGTTGCCGATCTCCAGCAGGGGTCCGGGTACGGTCTCCCCCTCCGAAGCGATGAACACCAAGGTGCCGTCCTGGTCCTGACCGATACCGAAAGCGGTGACCGGGCCGTGTTTGACGTCGAACTCCACCGAGACGCCCCATCCGCGCTTGCCGTGGTAGACACCCAGTCCCCGCAGCAGCGGGTCCCGTGCGCTCACTGCCAGATGCCCGGGGCCATCGTGTCCCATTTCGACCACGCCGTCGGTGAAGTTGAGCGCCTGGATCTCGGTGAACGAGCCTCCCGCGCCCAGGCTCTCCGACACCATCTGCGCGACCGATGTGCGCAGCTCGAATTCGCCGGCGGCCGGAATGCCGCGTGCAGTCAGCAGCGATGCCCCCAGGATCATTCCGGCGCCGAGTCGTTCGTGCTGCTCGCCGCCGAGTCCGCGGTGGTAGTAGGCGAGCGTGGTCAGCCCGAAGTCCTCGGCCAGTCGGTCGAGTGCGACGGAGACCCTGGCCGCCCAGGCGAAGTCCTCCGTTACCACGGAGTCGTCGAGGGTGAAGATCTCCCGGGCCAGGCCCATGCGCTCCTCGGCTTCCGCGTCCGTGACATCGGCGACCCGGACCCGTAGATCGTCGAACTCGAGAACCTCGACATGCGAGCCGAACTGCGCGGACAGCAGCGTCATATCCGTCGAGACATCGAGCATCCCGGGGTACAGGTGGCCCATCAGGCCGTGGCGCGCGTGCCGCAGCGCCGCTCGGACCTTCGCCGCTGCGACCCACTGCTCGATGCGGCGCCAGGCGTTGGGGTCACGGAGCCAGCCCGACACGGAACGGAACGGGATGCCCGCACGGCGGAAGACATTGCCCACTTCGGGAACGGGGCACTGTCCGCAGTAGGCCAGCCATGAGCCGGTGTCGAAGGACGCGTGGTCCATCCGCTCTGTCGGCTGGAGATCGATCACCAGGATCGGGCTCCCCGAGCGTTGCGCGATCGGCAGGACCATCGACGACGTCAGATAGGTGGTGAGGAACACCACGATCAGGTCGCAGTCCGCTTGGCGCAGCCGCTCGGCGGCGGTTTCGGCCTCGCGGGCGTCCGATATGAAGCCGACGTTCGTCACCTCGGCGTCCAGTGCCTCGAACCGCTCGGTGACGTAACGGGCCGACTCTCGCAACTGCGGGAGCAGGTCCGGGAACTGCGGCCAGTAGGCGCCCAGGCCGCCCGCTACCAGGCCGATGCGTGTCGCTCTGCGCGGTGCAGGCGGGAGGAGTCGGTGCAAGGCTGCCAGCCGATCCGCCGCGTCCGCGGCGACGGCCTTGTCCTGCTCGGTCGCATCGGTCCTGAGCGCGGAATCCTTCGGCGTCATTGGAGCTGCCTTCTTTCTGTGTAGGTGCGACCGCGATCTTCTTGTCGGCGGTTGCATGGAGGTGTTCGGGCGCTGTCTCCCGGCCCCAGTCCGATGCCGGGACGGGCTGAACCGCGATACTCACCTCGGTCGGAGAGCCCGCGCCTGCGACTGCCGCGGCCTTGGGGACCAGGACACGGACGATGTAGACGCCGACCAGCAGGGAGATCGCCATACAGGCGGTGATCGACCACAGCAGCAGCCCCCCGCTGTACTCCAGGAGCGCCGGAGTGAAGAACGCCGTGATGGCGAAAACCGCCCGGGCCAGCGCGTAGGTGAGTCCCTGCGACGTCCCGCGGGTCTTGGGCGGCAGAGTCATCTGGGACCACACCTTGTAGTTCGCCTCGTCGGCGAGGGGGCCGGAGAACTGGTAGAGGACGAGGTACGCGATCATCCCTGCCAGCGACACACAACTGGTGAGGCTGGGGATGGCGAAGGCCACGATCTGCACGACTCCCGCGACCAGGAACAGCCGGTCCCGCCAGGGCGTGTCGGCATAGCGGACGAAGACGACGGCCATGAGCAGGGAGACAGGAAGGAACGCGAGGCCGAGGCCGGTGGCGACGGACTGCGAGGCGCCGCTGACGGTGACGAGGAAGTACGTGCCGAACTGGCCGAAGGTGTTGGCGCCCAGTCCCCACGTGACGTAGAAGAAGAAGGTCGCCACCATCGGGATGAGGACCGACTTACTGAGCAGGTTGCGCAGGTGGGTGTCCTGCGGCACCGCCGCCGAGTCGCGGGACGCGCCCGCGGCGGCTTTTGGACGTGGCTCGTCATCGGCCTCGGCGTCCTCGGGAACCCGCAGCCGGGCCCGCAGGAACCAAGTGACGATGGCAGCCACAGCGAGATGGCCGACGATGATCCGGGTGCCGAGTTCGCCGAGTCCCGACAGCGCGTAGCCGAGCGCGACGGCGATGCCGATACCGATGGACCACATGACCTGGGTGAAGGCGATGAGCCGCCCGCGCGCCCAGGCAGACACGGCCTCCGATACGACCGCCAGCGAGGTCGGCAGGTCGGCGCCTGCGGCGAGGCCGGCGAGGGTCAACCCGCCGAGCAGGACGATGTCGTTATGTGCGAAGGCCATCACCGTCACGCCGACCGCGTAGCAGAGGATGTCCGCGTTGTAGACCCTGCGGCGGCCGAACAGATCGGCGAGCCGGCCGCCGACCAGTGATCCGATGGCGATGCAGAAGGTGACGATGGCGCTGATCGCGCCGGTCATCCATACTCCCATCCCGAAGCTGTCCCGCCAGATGGGGAGACTCACCGAAACGGCGATGATCAGGCCGGAGTCCAGATACGACGCCATGCCGGACAAGGTGGCGAGTTTCCAGTAGTGCCCTGGTACGGGGCGCTTGGCAGGCCGGGATGCAGTGGGAGCACCGGTCATGTCACGCATCCTTACGTTGGGAACGTGAACGCACGAGAGGGCTGAGTGATGGAAGTGACCGTAAAGCCGGTTAGAACGTTTTTCAATACAGGTGAATCACCTTCTCATCACCGGGTTCGACTACGCAGCAAACAGGCAAATCCTCCACGAGGGAGGCGATTGAGGGCTGGCGCAGCCTGCGCCCGACGCGTACGGTGACGCTTCTAAAAACGTTCTACATCGTTGGGCGTCCAAAGTCGGCGAAAGGACCGCGGCACTGTGCTCTCCCGCACCCTCACCGAGTTGTTCCAGGACCCGCCCCGCGACTTCGGCCCGACGCCGCTGTGGTGGTGGTCGGGGGCCAAGGTCACCCGGGAACGGCTCGAGTGGCAGATGCGCAAGTTCGCTTCAGGCGGCATCCACAACCTTGTCGTGATCAACCTGGCCCCGGCAGGGCCCACGTTCGGCGCCAAGGCCGACGACCCGGCCTGGTTCAGCGAGGAGTGGTGGGCACGCTTCACCGACGCCTGCGAGATCGCGCAGCGGCTCGGCATGCGGCTGTGGTTCTACGACCAGGTGGGCTTCTCCGGCGCCAACGTCCAGGGCGGCATCACCCACCGGCACCCCGAGGCGGCCGGCCAGGCGCTGCGCTGCCGCGATGCCGTCGTCACCGGCGGTCGCGTCGACCTGCTGGGCACCGAGACACTGATCGGCGCCTACGGGACGGACGGCAGCCGACTGCATCTCCCGGACACCCCCGATGGCACCGAGGTCCTGCTCGTCACCTCTGTCCCTACGGCCTTCGACTACTTGGACCCGCACGCCGTCGGTCTCCTGATGGACACCATCCACGGCGAGTACGACCGCCGCGTTCCGCAGCATCTGGGCAACGTCATCGCCGGCAGCTTCCAGGACGAGCTGCCCGCCACCAACTCCTGGACGTCCCGCTTTCCCGCGGAGTTCAGGGCCCGCCGGGGCTACGACCTCCTCGACCACCTGCCCGCGCTGTTCCGGCACGGTGGCCGGCAGGCCGCCAGGGTGCGTACCGACTACTTCGCGGTCCGCGCCGAGCTCACCGAAGAAGCGCTCTTCAAGCCGCTCGGCCAATGGCACGACAGCCGCGGCATGCTGCTGGGCGCCGACCAGAGCAACCCGGCGCGGGCGGGATACCCCACGCAGTCCACTCAGCTCTACACCGACTACTTCCGCACCCACCGCTGGTACAGCGCCGCGGGCAGCGACCACGAAGGGGACGCCAAGGTCCACTCGTCAATGGCCCACCTCTACGGCCACGAGCGGGTGTGGATCGAGGCGTTCCATTCCTCCGGCTGGGGCGGGACGCTGGAGGATACGTACGACTGGCTGCTGCCCTTCCTGCGCAGCGGCGCCAACCTCTACAACCCGCATGCCAGCTACTTCGGCACCGCGGGCGGTTGGTTCGAATGGGCGCCGCCGTCCACCGACTGGCGCCAGCCGTACTGGAAGCAGTACCCGGCCTTCTCCCGGGCCGTCTCCCGCGTCGCATCGCTCATGTCGTGGGGTACATACAGCGCCGGCGTCGCTGTCCTGCACCCGACCACCACCGCGCAGGCGCTGCTGACGCTGGACCTGCCCGTCGACCACTTCGGCGACGGGCAGGCCAGCGGAGCGCACACGGAACTGGATGAGACGCAGCGCCACTATCTCCAGCTATGCGGCACCAACAACTGGTTCCACACCCGGATCGGTGAACTGGACCGGCAGCGGGTGGCTTTCGACGTCACCGACGACGACTCCGTCCAGCGTGCCGACGTCGCCGACGGTGCGCTACAGGTGGCCGGACTGCGGTTCTCTGCGGTTCTGCTGCCGTCAGCGAGCGTGCTGGAGACCGCCACGGCACGACAACTCATCGCGCTGCTCGACGCCGGCGGCCGGGTCGTGATCGTCGGCCGGCTGCCGGCCTTCGCGGCCGGTATCGACGGAGACGATTCCGTGGTCACCGCGCTGGCCACCCACCCCCGCCTCGAACGCGTCGCCGACCCCGAGTCCGGCGCCAAGTCCGTGGCCGGCCAGTACGACTACGCCACCGGCGAGGTCCCGCTCCTGGTACGCCGCCAGGGAACCGAGGCCGTCGCCCTGGTCACCGGGGCGTTCCCGAACGCCAGCGGCCATCCGCTGCGCGACGCCATGACCCGGCAGTGGGAGGACTTCGACTTCGACCCGGCGCGCTATGCCGGAATGTCGTCGATCGAGGTGAACGCCGTCGTGGCGGAGGCGGAGGTCTGGGACCCGGCCACCGGCGTACGCCGGGCCGCCCAGGTCACGGTTTCCGGGCAGCGCTCCAGGATCGAGGTGCCGCTGAACGGCGCGCCCGCCGCAATCGTGGCCTGGCGGGAAGGCGAGGCGTCGACCGCGGCCCCTACGCCTGCACCACCCACTCCTGCGGTCGTCACGACTGACCTATCGACGGGCTGGCGCGGTCGACTCGTCGCCACTATGGACAACACCTGGGGTGACATGGCGCTGCCCGCCGCGTCGTCCGTCGAGGACTTGCAGATCTGGAACTTCCACTGGTCCGAGGGGTCCGCCGGTCACCCGGCGCAGACGGCGCAGACGGCGCGCGCGACATACGGCAACCGTGTCCGGGTGCTCTCCCCGGTCCCGGTCGCGCAGGCGCCGGGCCCGCTGGACCGCGACGCCGTCGCCCGCGTCCTCGCCGGGCAGGCGCCGCTGGCCGACGACGCAGCCGGGTGGGAGGTCTCGCTCCACTCTGCCGACCGGGGCGTGGCTGATCCCGGTTACGGCATACTCGGCCACAAGGGGTTCGTCGGCGAGGAGTTCGTGCGCCTCCGCATGCCGGCGGACGGCACGGTTGCCCGGGTCCGGGCCATCGTCGAGGCGGACCGGCTCGGCGCCGCCGACCTGCACGTCGGCGCCGCGGCCGGCAAGCGGCTGTGGTGGAACGGCGTGAAACTCCCCACCGGCAGCGGTTATCTGGCCACGGTCCGCGTCGACGTCGACCAGCCGCTGAACGTCATCGAGTACGAGCTGTTTGATGCCGACGTCCGTGCCGGGTTCGTCGCGGACGCCGACGCCGAACCGCTCGGCAGCTACTTCTGTCTGACCCGGCCCGGCGAGTTCTCCCCCCGGCCCCAGTTCATGCGCCTGCCGGATGGGGTACGGCCGTCGGGCAGGGCCGTCTACCGTGCCCGGGTGCGCCTCGACGACGACGCCGCCGAGGCCGTCCTCGTCGTCGGCGCGGCCACCGGCGTCACCGTGCTGCTGGACGGCACCGCCGTGGCCCGGCAGGAGAAGGTCGAGTACTACGAGTCGGCCTGGGGCGCGACCCCGATGTTCTTCCGCCACGAATTGCACCTGCCGGCGGGTGAGCACCTGCTGGAGCTGGTCGCCGACAGTACCCACGCCGGGGACGTGCTCTACGCCGACCTGGTCGCCCGTACGCAATCCGCGGTCATCGCCCTCGTCAGCGGCGCCGGCTGGGAAGCCGAAACGGGCGACTGGCGGGGCGCGGCGATCGAACACCGGGGCCGCTGGACCGAGTTGCAGCCGTGCTACGCCGCCACTCGGCCCCACCCGCTGCACGGCACCGCATGGCTGCATGGCGTTCCGTCCCTCGGCGCGACCGTGGACACGGTGCGTGCCACCGACGACGCCGTGCCGGCGCCACAACGTCTGCGGGCCACGCTGCCCGCCGGCACGATCGCGGTAAATCTACCCCTACGGCTCGCCGCCGCGGTGACGCTGGACGGCACCGAGCGGCGGCTCGACGGCAGCGCACTCCACCTGGACCAGCCGCTGCAGGTACCCGCGGAACTGGAGATCGTCACCGAGCCCACGGCCACTCTCCGCGGTGGTAGTGCCCTGTCCGGACCGGTCACCGTCCGCATCGCCGAAGCCCCCGTCCCGCTGGCCGACTGGCACGGCATCGGACTCGCCGGCTGGAGCGGAGGGCTGCGCTACTCCCGTACGGTGACGATCCCGCCCGGCTCCGACCCGGCGGTGACGCCCGTGCTCGACCTCGGCCGGGTACGCGGCTCCGTCGAGGTGG
Source organism: Streptomyces hygroscopicus (assembly GCA_002021875.1). Classification (NCBI taxonomy): domain Bacteria; kingdom Bacillati; phylum Actinomycetota; class Actinomycetes; order Kitasatosporales; family Streptomycetaceae; genus Streptomyces; species Streptomyces hygroscopicus. Next base: position 11,881,940 of record CP018627.1, on the reverse strand, counting down.
CCGTCGACGGCGAGAAGACAGGCGAGGCCTTCTGTGCCCCGTACCGCTTCCCGCTGCCGGGCACCGCCGGCCGCACGGTACGCATCGACGTGACGGTGTACAACACGCTGGCCCCGTACTTCAGCGAGGCCACCCCCACCGCCTGGGCCTTTCCCTCGCATCTGGTCTCGGGTCTGCTGGGCCCGGTCACTATCATGACCGCACCGCCACCGGCGGAGACGGCACACACCGGCGAGACCGAGGCGATCGGAGGATGAGCGGCGTGACGACCACCAGGCCCCCCGCGCGTATCCAGGACGTCGCGGCCGCGGCAGGCGTCTCCGTATCCACGGTCTCCAACGTCCTCAACCGCCCCGAGCGCGTCAACGCCCGCACTGCCGACCGGGTTCGGTCCGTGATCGCCGACCTCGACTATGTGCCGCACCCGGGGGCGGCCGGCCTGCGTAACGGCCGCGCGTCGTCGATCGGGCTCGTCCTCCCGGACATCGTCAACTCCTTCTACGCACGCATCGCCCGGGGGGCGGCCGAGGCAGCGTACGAGCACGGCTTCTCGCTCGTCCTGTGCGACAGCGGCGATCACCCCGACCGGGAGCGCGACTACTTCGACATGCTCGCCGAGCAGCGCGCGGTCGGTGTCGTCGTCGTCCCCCTCGGCGCCGACCCGGAGCGCCTGACCAGGCTGCGCCAGCGCGGCATCCCGCTGGTCCTGACCGACCGGAAGATGCCGCCGCAGGAAGGCTGTTCGGTCGCCGTCGACGATGTCACCGGCGGCCGTCTGGCCGTGGAGCATCTGCTGGACAGCGGTGCGCGGCACGTCCTCGTCGTCAACGGCGGCCGCGGGATCCGGCAGTGCGCCGATCGGTACCAGGGAGCCCGCCAGGCGATCCGCAGCCATCGCGGCGCCCGGCTCGACCAGGCCGTCGCCGGGCAGATGACGGTCGCCGCGGGCGCCGCCATCGCCCGCGACCTGAGCACTCTCCCGGACGCGGTGTTCTGCACGAACGACTTCCTTGCGGTGGGCGTGTGCCAGGGGCTGGCGGAACGCCGTATCCGTGTGCCCGGCGACATACAGGTAGTCGGTTACGGCGATCTGGACGTCGCGCCGCTGGCAGCACCTCCTCTGACCACCATCCAGCAGCCGGTGGAAGACCTGGGCCGTACCGCCGTACAGCTGCTCATGGACGAGATCGAAGCCATTGACGAACACGTCCACGAGACCCGCGTCTTCGGCCCTCGGCTCGTTCCACGGGACTCGACCCGGGTCGCCCCGTGACAAAGTCCGACATCGTGTCCCGATCGTGCTCGGTTCGTCCTGCTGTCCACCGCGGCTTCAGCAAACCGTCCGCTGACACCCCGCCAGCCGGATAGGCTCGAAGGACCACCTCTGACCAGCGGAAATGGTGAAGTCCCGCTGGAGTACTATCTGATTCCTAATGCCGTCTGCCAAGCCGCACGAGCGCCGGGAGGTGCGAGTTCGTAGCGGGGCGAAGTCGTGCGGCAGTTAGCACTATGGGATCCCGGTGCGGTCCACGTACAGGATCGCGTTCAGGATCTGGCGCAGGTCGTGCTCGGGCGGGTGGCCGATGTCCAGGGCGTTCCGGCGGCGCCGGGCCCGCCAGGCGGTGAGGACCGGCTCGATCAGTTCCCAGCGTTCGTCCGACAGGTCGCTGGGATACCCGTCGTGCGGGGTCATGATTCCGATGCACCGCGTGGCGGCTGAGGACATCACGCCATGAAAAGGCCCTAAACGGTCAGCAAGTCATGCCCACCCTCGAGGCCCCTCCCGAGCCGCGTCCGCGCACCCGCGAGACCGGCGGGCCGGCCGATCCTTGCCCAGGTCCTGGCGCGCGGTTGAGTCAGCGACTGGCCTGCTTGCTCCTCGAAGACGATCCAGGCGCGGCATTCCCCTGCGATGCCTTACCCGCGGCCCGGGTCTCCTCCTTCCAAACCTCGGCTTTTGGCGCACGCCAGGATGATCCGGGCCCGCTCAGCCGTGCGCCGGTCCGGCAGTCCCGCCCGGCGCAGAGTTCAATACACTCGTCCTCGGCAGAACGATCTCCACAGCAGCAGGACCCCGGTGCACCATGGAAAAGTAGTTATCAACTAACCCTCAGGTTTTCTGGCGCATCACACTACCGGTGGTTTGTTAGGGCGGGAGTGGGAGGTAGGGGCTGAGTGGTCGGCCGGTACTGACTGCGTTGATCAGGTTCTGTAACTCTGCTGGTGGGGCGTGCTGGACCAGGCATTCCACCAGCGTTGCAGCATGATGGTGGGGTCAGCCAACTGCGGACGGTGCGTAGGGCCTGGGGCCAGCGTGCCGGGTGGTGCGATCGGGTGCCCCCTCTCTGGCCGGCCGGTTGGCGGGGGTCGGCGGCAGTCCGGCTTCCCAGCAGAAAAGGCCTGGGTACTGGCGACCCGGTGCGCAACGCGGTGATGCTGGTGCGCGGCCGCCCGGGCGACACCTTCCCCAGAGACTCCCGCGAACTGGCCGCGATGGCCCGCTACCTGGGCTACGGCCCGGACCATGCGGGCCAGATGCTGGACGACTACCGCCGCAAGACCCGCCACGCCCGCACAGTGATGAAACGCCTCTTCTACGGCACAGGAGCTGACCGCCTCGCCAGGCCGGTCGGTCCCCGGGCTCAGTGCACGCTTCTCACCGCTCCAAGGCCGATCAGGACCCCAACGAGTGGCTTCTCTCCTATCCGGGAGCCCACTGCCGATACATCCAGGAGTGGACCGTGGTGAAGTCCCGTTAGGGCCAATGCCGTTGTTTTAAGGCCTTGGGCGTGGGTTCCTGGGTAGTGGACCCAGGGGGTGGTTCGGGTGTCTGCGCGTGTGTCTGAGTTATCGGGCCTGGGGTTGTTGACCTGGGTGTATCCACCGGGGTTGGTGGATCGGGTGGTCGCGGCTTGCGGGTGTGCGGAGCAACGCAGACGGCTGCTTCCCGCGCGGCTGGTGGTGTACTTCGTGCTGGGGCTGGCGTTGTTCTCTCCGGCTCCGTATCTGGAAGTGATGCGGCACCTGGTGGAGGGGCTGCGGGGCCAGGGGCTGCTGGGCGGCTGGCATGTACCGGCGAAGTCCTCGCTGTTTCGGGCCCGGCAGCGGCTGGGCTGTGAGCCGTTGCGGGTGCTGTTCGCCTCGACCGCCAAGCCGATGGCCACCGAGGCGACACCCGGCGCGTTCTGGCGGGGCTTACGGCTGCTGGCGGTGGACGGGACCTGCTGGGACGTGGCGGACAGCGAAGCCAACGAGGCCGCGTTCGGGCGTCCGGGCAACGGCCGCGGGCCGGGCAAGAGCGCGTTCCCGCAGGTGCGGATGGCTGCGTTGGTGGAGGTGGGCAGCCATGCGGTGCTGGACGCGGAACTCGCCGGCTGCCGCACCGGGGAAGTCACTCTGGCCGGCCGCCTGCCACGGTCGCTCGGCCCGGGCCAGCTCGTCCTGGCCGACCGTGAGTTCCTCGGTGTCCCGTTGTGGCAGGCCTTCACCGCCACTGGCGCCGATCTGCTGTGGCGAGTGCCCGCCAACCGCGTCCTGCCGGTCCTCAAGCAGTTCCGGGACGGGTCATGGCTCTCACAGATCCGGGCAAGCAGCGGCCCTGCCCGGCATGAGCCGGTCACCGTCCGGGTTCTGGCCTACCAGCTCAAGGGCCAGGGCGGTGAGGGTGCCGCTGACGGTTACCGGCTGGTCACCACCCTGCTGGATGCCCGACGCCATCCGGCCCGGCAGCTGGCCGCGCTCTACTGCGAACGCTGGGAGGTCGAGTCCGTCTTCGCCGAGATCAAGACCCATCAGCGCGGCGCCCGCGTCGTACTGAGCAGCAAGACCCCTGATGGTGTCCGTCAGCAGATCTGGGCACACCTGCTGGTCCACCACGCCCTGCGTGAGCTCATGCTGAGAACGGCCGCCACCCGTGGTCTGGACCCTGATCGGGTCTCCTTCACCGAGACCCTGCGCTCTGCCCGGCGCAGCGTGACCGTTACACCGGGCAGCTTTTCCCCCTGACCTGCTGGTCAGGGCCTTGGTGATGCTCGAGCAGGACCTCTTGGAACGACTCCTGCCCGCCAGACGCCTGCGCAGCCGGCCCCGAGCCGTGAAACGCAAGATGTCCAGTTACCAGCTCAAGCGAGCTGAACACCGTCTCTGGCCGCAACCGACCCGCACCGGCACGCAAGCCATCCTCATCACAAGACCCCAACGCGCAGGCCCGTAATGCAACGGCATTGCCGTTAGGGCCTGTCGGTAGACCTGGGCGAAGTCACCGCGCTCACCGACCTCGCGGATAGGTGCCGCGACGCCCGCATCACCTACACACCTGCGCTGAAGTCAGTAGCCACGTAGCCGTCGCGCAGAGGTACCATCCACCACCAACATGAAAAGGCGCCCAGACGAGGGAGCTTGTGATGGACACCTCTGCCGACAACACCAGCCTCAAAACCCAGTACACGGCACAGATCACCGCCGACCTCGAACGCAACGAGGCCGAACACGAACGCCTCAGCGCCGACATCGCGACGCTGCGACAACAACTGTCGGAGTTGGAGAGCAACCGGGCGCTCCTGCTCAGCATGCGGCAGACCCTCGACAACGAAGCCACTGGTGACGCACCGGAGGACGCCAACGTCAGCGGCTCTGACAATGGCTCGTCCGCCACACGGAAGTCCGCGTCACTGCCAGCAACACGCAAGCCGAAGAAGGAGGCCGACACAACCAGCGGCAAGCGGAAGCGAGCGGAGTCAGGCGGAAGCCGTCCCAAGCGGGTACGAAACGCGGGTGTGCCCACGCTTGGGGACCTCATCCGCGGCGACCTCACTCAGCACGGTGAACCGCGCTCCGCAGCCGAAGTCACCACCGCCCTCACCCAGACCCTCCCCGACCGCGAGATCAAGACCACCGTCGTACGCAGCACCCTCGAGTCACTCGTCGCCAAGGGCCAAGCACACCGCACCAAGCGACAGAGGGCCGTCTTCTACTCATCTGCCGCCCCGGGTACGGCTGAGCCCAGCGAAGCAACCCCCTCCTGAGAGGCCTCGACATGATTCGGCGTCGCTGCGGGGGGGGCGCTCTGACATGTGGCCAGAGGCAACGCTGGCGTGAACGGCGCCCGGCGGCTGCCTGACCGTCACCGCCCACGCTGACGGCTCCCATACGAAGGCGCGTCTCTCCAAGGCAGGGCCTTGGACCTGGAGGAATGCGCGCACTCCGTACGGGTCCTGGATGCGGCGGCTGGGCGCGGGCCGCGTGTCCAGGGCGAGGAACCCGCGCATCTCGGCCGCGCAGTGCGCCTGCCCCGGATGGGCGCGGGCCCGGTGCACGGTTGCCGCATACGCCTCGGTGTTGCCGCCGAGGGCGAGGAAAGGACAGGGCTGTCACCCTATGGTTGGCACGCAGCATCTGCCGCTGCTCGGAGCCGGCGTGCACCGATCCGGCCAGGGTGACCGCGCTGCTGCTCATGAAGGCAATCAAGCGCGTCACCGGTGCTCAGGTCCACGGGCGGCGCGTCGGCGTTCTCCGGCCAGGGTGAGGGCGATCTCGGCCAGGGCCGTGAGGTCGCCCGTACCCAGGGTGCCGTACTGGTGCACCGCGGGCAGCGCGCAGCGGTGCAAGGTTGAGCGGCCGGGTGTCGCATCGGGTGTGCGCCGGTTCCGCGGGTTGAGGACCGCCCTCGTGAGAGCCAATGGTCTCAAAGAGCGATCAGTCCCGCCTTCGTCTGCTTGAACCCGCGGGAGTCGAAGTAGGAGGCCGTCAACCAACTACTTTCTGATTCAGATCAACTGCGTTCTGTGACGTGGTAGGGGAAATCCGTGGGAATCACGGAAGCCGTCCTGGCAGTGCTGGACGTGAAGTTCGCGAAGATGCCGCCGCATTGGGACGAGCGGCAGCGCCGCCTGTACCTGGCCCTGGAGGCCGATGCCCTCGGGCATGGCGGAACCGCGGCGATAGCCAGGCCGACCGAGGTATCGGAGTCGACCATCGCACGGGGAGGCGACGAACTCGCGGGCGGTGCTGCGCTGGACCACGGCCTCGCTGCGCGACCTGGCCCGGGAACTGACCACGGCAGGCCATCCGACCAGCGCCCCGGCCGTGGGCAAGCTGCTGCGCTCGATGGGCTTCAGCCTCCAGGGCATGGCCAAGACCCGCGCCGGAAGCCATGTCCCCGACCGCGACGCCCAGTTCCGGCACATCAACGCCACGGCCGAGCGGTTCCTGGCCCAAGGTCTGCCGGTGTGTGAGCGCGGGCACCAACCGCGACGCCGCGGCCTTCGCAGTGGAGTCCATCCGCCGCTGATGGACCCAGCAGAGCCAGCCAGACTACCCAGACGCATCCCGGCTGCTGATCACCGCCGACTCCGGAGGAGCGAACTCCGCCGACTCCCACCTGTTCAAGAAGGACCTGGCCGCCTTCGTCGACGAGTGCGAACTGACCATCACCGTCCTGCACTTTCCACCCGGAACATCGAAGTGGAACAAAGTCGAGCACCGCCTGTTCTCCCGCATCACCCACAGCCTGCGCGGACGGCCCCTGACCAGCTACGAAATACTGCTCAAGAGCATCTAGGCCAGCCGCACCAGCACCAGACTTACCGTCAACGCCGCCCTCGACGAGAACGACTACCCCACGGGCCGTACGCTCACCAAGGACGAGCGCGAGGTGATCCCCCAGCGCATCCAGCGGGACGACTTCCACGGGGAGTGGAACTACACCATCGCCCCCTACGATCCCCAGATGGCACCGCCACCCGAGCCGGACCGGGCGAAGGCACCGCCGATCCCGGCCGAGGCCACCCACCTGCTCACGCACCCCGCCCTGACCGGCATGTCCCGCGAGCTGTTCGACCGGCTCGTGGAGGAACTCGAACCCTGTCGCCGGGTCCTGGCCGAGGCGGAGCGGGAGAAGAGGAAGGGCCTCAACCGGCGCGGATACAACCCCGGGTTCGGCTTCCTCGACCACCGCCACCGCGTCCTGGCCGCCGTCCTGAGCCGCCGCAACACCATCACCCTCACCCTGACGGCCCGACTGCTCGGCCGGGACCGCAACACCCTGAGTTACCACGCCCACCGGACCATGCCCCTGCTGGCCTTCGCCGCGGTCCCCGAGATCACCACAGTGTCGTGCCGATCCGGGTGTTCTACCGCCCGTGGGGGTGACCGTGGAAATCGAGCGGCATCCCCGGACAGCCGAACGGCTGCACGCGGCCGAGGCCGCCATGGACAGCGAGGACGCGGACGTGCGGGCCCGCGCCATCCGCGAGGCAGGGGAGATCGTACGGGCCGCGCACCGAGAGGTCGCTGGTGGCTGACTGGCTTCTCACGGACGTGCGCGGCGAGCGCATCGTGGTGCTCCAGACCACCTGGTTCGGCTGACAGGCACCGCCGCCCCGTGCCTCGACCAAGCGAGTCTGCTCGGTGTCGTTTACTCTTCCCATTGGTCCAGGAGGGCGTCGGTCAGCGCGGTGGTGGGGGCTGCGCCGTCGTCGTGGAGGGACTGTTCAGTCCAAATGATTTTGCCGCGGGCCGTGTAGCGGGTCCCCCAGCGCTGGGCGAACTGGGCAACCAGGAACAGACCTCGCCCGCCCTCGTCGGTTGTGGCCGCCCGGCGCAAGTGCGGCGAGGTGCTGGAGCCGTCGGCGACCTCGCAGATGAGGGTGCGGTCGTGCAGCAGGCGCAACCGGATGGGTTGTGTGCCGTATCGGATGGCGTTGGTGACCAGTTCGCTGGTGATCAGCTCAGTGGTGAAGCCCAGTTGTTCCAGGCCCCAGGTTTCCATCTGGCGGGTGACCTCGGAACGGATACGGGAGACCGCTGCGGGGTCGGAGGGAACGTCCCATTCGCGGACTTGGGCGGGGTCCAGGATGCGGGTGCGGGCGACGAGCAGGGCGACGTCGTCGGTGGGGCGCTCGGGCAACAGGGCGTCAATTGCCGCCTGACAGGTCTGTTCTGGGGTTCGGTGGGTTTGGGCAAGGACGTCTCGCAGAAGCTCCAGGCCCGTGTCGGGGTCGCGATGGCGGTCCTTGATCAATCCGTCGGTGAACAGTGCTAGTCGGCTGCCCTCTGGCAGGTGCAGTGTGGCGGTTTCGACCGGGAGACCGCCACCGAGGCCGAGGGGCGGTGAGACAGGGGTGTCGGGGAACGAGACGGCGCCGTTGGGATGGATCAGGGCAGGACCCAGGTGGCCGGCGCGGGCGATGGTGCACGCTCCGGAGACCGCGTCGTAGATCGCGTACAGACAGGTGGCCCCAGTGACCTCCTGCTCGGCCTCTTCTTCGCTTTCGTCGGCGTCCATGTGGGCCACCAGCTCATCCAGGTAGCCCAGCAGTTCGTCAGCCGACAGGTCCAGGGCAGACAAGTTATGTATCGCGGTGCGCAGCCGTCCCATGGTCGCCGCCGCATGCAGACCGTGACCGACCACATCGCCCACCACCAGTGCGATGCGCGCCCCCGGGAGCGGGATGATGTCGAACCAATCCCCGCCGACCCCAGCCTGCGCGGGCAGGTAGCGCCACGCCACCTCCAGGGCGTTCTGCTGCGGCAGCCCTCGCGGCAGCAAACTGCGCTGCAGCGTCACGGCCATCGCATGCTCCCGCGTGTACCGCCGCGCATTGTCGACGCAGACAGCAGCCCTCGTCGCCAGCTCCTCCGCGAACGAAAGATCGTCCTCCACGAACGCCGGTGAATCAGCCGCCCGCCAGAAGTCCACCATGCCCACAACCACTCCCCTGGCCTGCAACGGCACGGCGATAAGGGAATGCAATCCGCACTCCAGCATCCTTCGGGCCCGGTCGGGATCCTGCTCCCGCCAACCTGTGGTCCCTAGCAGGTCCGCCTCAACCAGCGCCCGCCGCGTCTCCAGCGCCCGGGCCTGTGGTGTTCCCGGCCCGAACGTGATCAACTCACCCTCCGGATACAGGGGCGACCTGTCGAGGTGGCCGCTGATCGCCGTGCGCCGCATCTGCCCCCACGGCTCCCGGGCCGGTTCTTCCCCCTGTACCACCGCATCCAGAAGATCCACGGCAACGACGTCGGCAAACCGTGGCACCGCCACCTCTGTCAGTTCCTGTGCGGTGCGGACGACGTCCAGTGTGGTCCCGATCTTCATCCCGGAGTCATACAGCAGCCTCAGCCGCTCCCCCGCTTGTTCCGCCCGTCCCGACACCGCCGCAAGCTCCGTGGTGTCCCGCAACGTCACCACACTGCCCGCTTGTCCGCCGAAGGGGGCGGTCGGTCGCTTGTTCACCGCGAGAAGCCTGTCCCCCGCCAGATGCACCCCATCCGAGACCGGGTCTCCCGACGCCAGCAGCCGCACCGTCTTGCTGTCCAGACCTATGTCGTCCACATACCGGCGCTCCGCGTCGGTCGGCAGATCGAACAGTCGCCGTGCTTCGTCGTTGACCAGCAGCAGCCGCCCGTCGGCTCCGATGATGAGCACGCCCTCCCGGACCGCGTGCAGCACCGCATCATGGTGCTCGTACATCCGTGTCATTTCCGTCGGCCCCAGCCCATGCGTCTGCCGCCGCAGCCGCCGGGAGACCAGCATCGTGCCGGCCGTCGACGCTGCGAGCGCGCCCGCGCCGGCGCCGAAGACGATCGGCAGCTGCTGCTCGGCCAATCTGGTCACGTTCTGGATCTTGACCCCCGCGGCGACCAGGCCGGCGACCGAGCCATTGTCGCGGAATACCGGGACAATGGCCTCGATAGCCGGGCCGCTGCCCCCGGGCAGCCGCGGCCCCCCGCGCGTTCGCTCAACGGTGACGCGACCCGCCAGCGAGGGCCCGATGATGCCCCCGAACTTCTTCCCGATCGCCCCCGGGAAGGGATGCGTATAACGGATCCCGTGCGTGTTCATGACGACGAGGAAGTCAACATCCGCCCGCTGCCGGGCCGCCTCCGCGCGCGGCTGTAGCACCGCCGTCGGATTCCGGCTGTCCAGCGCCGCCACTACACCTGGCGAGTTCGCAAACGCCTCAGCGGCGGTCACCGACTGCTGCCGGGCCTCGCGCATGCTGTACTGCCGCGCGAACAGCACGAGGGCCAGTGCGCCAGCCGCGACCAGCAGCACCACGATGACGACCTGCGCAACGAACACCTGCCCCGCAGCGGTGCCCAGGTTCAGCAGGGAGCGGAGTCCCGAACCGGCACCTGGGTCCGATTCTGTGCGCAGTGGGCTGGCGACGAGACGGCGGACCGGCCGGTTTCGACGGGAAAGCCCCTTCACAGTTCATTCATAACACTGCTTTGCACCCTGAGGGGAATATTCAGGCTATCGGGACCATGCAGGACAAATGCGGGATATGGGCGAGCCACGGCGGTGAGCGGGAGACACTGCTAGTCCAGCGGGCAGCTCGTGAGCGACCGGCACGATCACCGCGCTGCTTCTGCTGCTACGCCGCACCGTGGCCGAAACCGAGAACCGCGTGCGTGGCGAACTGCTCACCGACCTCCTGGACGGAGCGGGGCCCCAGTCGTCCACAGCCATGTTCTCTCTCCGATTTCCTCGGCCCACGTTTCACCTGCCGCGTCCCGACGGTCTGCCCGGCGTTCCTGCCCTGCCGCCCGGCAGTGAGGCGCCGGGCGGTGCCAGGGCAAGGTCGCGAAACCGGACTGGAGCGCCGTCAGTGACGGGACTCGGTGCATAGGCGCGCCGTTGCACCGTCGGGGGATGAGGGTGGGGCCAGCCGGCCATCTGGTTCACCGCCGGCGTCGGGGTGAAGTGCACGGGCAGTGTCGTCATGCCTCGCGCCCAGGGTGAGGGACGGCGGGTGAGTTCTTCGGCCGGGATGACGAAGTCGATGTCGGGCAGCCGGTCGAGCAGCACTTCAATGGCCGTACGGGCGATGGTCTCGGCGATCTCCTGCGCCGCGACCGGGCAGCGGTGCTCCCCATGCCCGAACGAGAGGAACGCGTTGTTGCCGCCGGTCAGCTTCGAGCCATCGGGGCGCATCTGCGGATCCGTGTTGACGGCGGCGAGGCCGAGGCACACCATGTCGCCCGCCTTGATCCGGCGGTTGCCGAGCATGGTGTCACGGGACGCCCACCGGCCGACGCCATTCTGGGCGGGAGTGTCCTCCCAGAGCACCTCGTTCATGGCCTCCGAGACACTCTTGCGCCCGCCGACCAGGGACATGGTGAACCGTTCGTCCGTGAGCATCAGCCGCAGCGAGTTGCCGACCCAGTCGGCGGTCAGTGTGTGGCCCGCGATGACCAGGACGATCAGGTCGTGGAGGATCTCCTCCTCCGTGAAGCCGAGGGTGTGCCGACCAGTTGGGCGGCGACGTCCCGGGGGCCGTTCCCTGCCCTCCGCTCGGCCATCAGGGCCGCCGTGGCTTCGGCGAGGTGGGCCTGGGCCGCCTGGGCCAGGTCGCCACCGTCGGACAGGTCGATGGCCGCCGCGGCCAGTCCGGGCCCCTGCTCGTCGGGGAAACCGTAGATCTTCGCCAGGACACGCACCGGGAAGGGCATCGCGTACTGGGTGATGACGTCCGCCCTGCCCTCGGCCCAGAAGTCGTCGATCAGTTCGTCGGCCAGTCGCTCGGCGTGCTGCCGGATCTCGAAGAGGTCGACCGACTCCAGCGCGTCGCTGATCATCGCGGCCCGTACGCGGTGCCGCTCACCTGTCGTGTACAGGATGGACGGCTGCCCACGGCCGATCAGCGGGGCCAGCGGCCAGTCCTCGGGGACGCGGTGCCACTGGTTCCAGAGTTCGGAGTCGCGGGTGAAGAGCACGGGGTCGGCGGTGACCTGGTGCAGTTCGCGGTGGCCGAGAACCAGCCACGCCGGGATGCCGCCCTCGAGGACGATGGGGGCGACCGCACCGTGTTCGCGCCGCATCTCCTGGTAAAGACGGTTGGGTTCGTTATAGAAGCGCGGGGCGAGTGCTTCGGACCTCTGAGCGGTGGGGTCGGTCGGCGTCATCGCCGTGGTACCTCCGAGGTCGGGTAAGAGGGTCCCCACGGATCCCGGCCCCCGGATCACCCTGGTCGTCGCAGTCGAGCCTGGTCTCGGCACCATAACGCAGGCCATGACCTGCGCGGGCATGACGGCCGACGTCGGGCTGATCTTCGCCGTCGGGCGCGGGACCACGTGCGGGCATCGCTGGGTCCGTCGGGCGCAAGAGCAGCCGGCGGGCAGCCGCATAAGCGATCGGGCGGCTGACTTCAGGAAGCAGATGAGCGTCTCACCGCACCGGCTCCGACCTCATGCCGTAGATGCCAGGATGTTCGCGGGGCCGGGCAGCGCGGTTGAGAAAGCGTCGGTGACCCGGTCCAGCGCATCGGCCGCCGCCGGATCGATATCGGCGCGCTCGTCACCGACGGCGATGTCCTTGTCCAGTGTGAACCGCCCTTGCACGATGTGCGCGGCCCCCATGGAGTTCAGGACGGGGCGCAACGCATAGTCGATGGCCAGGACGTGGGCGGTGGTGCCGCCCGTGGCAAGGGGCAACACGGTCTTGCCGGCGAGTGCGTACTGCGGGAGGAGGTCGAGCAGGGCCTTCAGTAGACCGCTGTAGGCAGCCTTGTAGACGGGAGTGCCGATCACGACCCCGTCCGCGTGCTCGAACCGGGCCGCCGCCTCGACGATCGCCGGGTGGTGGAAGTCGGCGCCGAGAAGGGCGTCGGCCGGCAGCATCCGGACGTTCAAGGTGGCCACCTCGTGGCCGTGGCGCGTGAGTCGACTCGTCACGTGGCGAAGCAGATGAGCCGTGCGTGAGACGGCGGACGGGCTTCCCGAGACGGACAGAATGGCAGCCATGAAGGACCCTCCAGGTTGGCGCGCGAGGTCACACCGACAGTGCTCGTCCCGTGGGAACGGAGGAGGCGGGGGCGGAGACTTCGGTGCGGACGTCGATCAGCACGTTCCCGCCCCGCCGCAGCGTGTTGTAGATGGGACAGCTATCGGTGAAGAGCCCGGTCAAGGCCTCGGCCTCCTCCTGGGTGACTCCGCTCAGCCGCAGTTCGAGGCGGATGCAGGCATACCGGGTGGGGTCCTCGGGATCGCGTTCGTAGCTGACGTGAGCCTGCCCGCCGGTCAGGCCCGATGCCCGTTCCTGCGCGTGGAGTTGGATGTTGCTCAGGGAGCAGGACGCGAGCGATGCCAGCAACAGCTCCCCCGCCTGGACCGCCTCCCCCGGCCCGGTGCGCGCGTCGGAGACGAAGTGGTTGCCGCGTGCGGTCACCAGGAACCGGCCCAGGGTGTCCGTGCTTCGGCCGCTGATGCTTGTGGTCTGGCCTGCGGTCGTCATCGTCCGTGGTCTTCCTTATCGTCGTCGAAGAGAGGCAGGGCGAGCGCGACTCGGGGATCGCGCCCACACCGGTCGCGAGTCATACGCCGTGACGGCGGCTGCGCCACGCTCCGGCCGCGGGGCGCTCCAGGCCCAGGTTGTCGCGCAGCGTCCTGCCTTCGTACTCGGTCCGGAACACGTCCCGCCGCTGGAGTTCCGGCACCACCTGACGAACGAAGTCCTCGAAAGCGCCCGGCGTGTGGACGGCACCCAGGGTGAAACCGTCGCAGGCGCCTTCGGTGAACCATCGCTCCATGCCGTCGGCGACCTCGGCGGCGGTGCCGACGAAAGTGCCCTCGATGCGGCCGCCATAGCGCTTGCCCAGTTCCCGCAGCGTCAGGCCCTCGCGCCTAGTCATCTCCACGACCTCCTTGTAGTGGCCCTGGACACCGGGAACATCCACATCGGGCAGCGGCTCGTCGAGCGGGAGACCCGAGAGGTCGACGTCCAGGTGGTAGGACAGAGTCGACAGTCCCGCCAGCGGCGTTACCAGGTCGGCCAGTTCGTCCGCGGACCGCTGTGCCGCCTCGGTGGTGGGGCCGATGACGGGGGTCGCCATCGGCAGGATCTTGACGTCCTCGGGGCGACGGCCATGGCGCTCGACTCGGCCCTTGATGTCCTGGTAGAACTCACGGGCCGACTCGAGCGAGGCGTGACTGCAGAAGATGACGTCCGACCAACGGGCCGCGAAGTCACGTCCCTTGGGCGAGGCGCCTGCCTGGATGATCACCGGGTAGCCCTGCGGCGGACGCGCCACGTTGAGCGGGCCTCGGACGCTGAACCACTCCCCCTCATGGTCGATGTGGTGCACGCGCTCGGGTTCGGCGAACAGCGGGGTGTCCGGGTCGAGGACGAGAGCGTCGTCCTCCCAGCTGTCCCAGAGCTTGCAGGCCACTTCGAGGAACTCATCGGCCCGCTCGTAGCGCTTGTCCCGGTCGATGTGACGATCGTTGCCGAAGTTGCGTGCTTCGGAGTCCTGGAAGGAAGTGACCACGTTCCAAGCAGCCCGGCCGTCGCTGATGTGATCGGTGGTGGCGAACGAACGTGCCACCGGGAATGGTTCCAGATAACTGGTGGAGACGGTGGCGGCCAGGCCGATGTGGTCGGTGACGGCCGCGATCGACGCCAGGATGGGGGTGGGGTCGAGGCGCAGGGACCCGAGCGATCCGTACCGGAGCTGGCTGTCCATGCTGTCGCCGAGGCGGTCCGGTACGGACAGGATGTCCGCGAAGAACATCAGGTCGAACTTGCCCTCTTCGAGCACCCTGCCGATGTGTTGGTAATGGGACGCGGACAGCCAGTTCCGGTCGGCACCCGGGTGGCGCCAGCCGCCGGGCCGACCGGGACCCGCGGTCACGAAGGCGGCCAGATGCATGTGGTTCGTGTGGTTCCGGGAGCTGTTCATCGAGGTCTTTCTGCCTGAGAGTTACGCGGCCGTGGACTGTCCGAGATCGGTGCTGAGGTCACTTCGCCAGTTCGGCGGCGACCGTCTTCCTGATGGAATCGAAGCGGGTGTCCCGCAGGAACCCGGCCACATCGATCTTGGACGGGTAGACGCCCAGGGCGTGGAAGTTGTCGGCGAGATCCTGGGTGCTCTCGATCGCCTTGCCGTCGACCGCCGCGAGGGCATCGGCGTTCGAGTCGGACAGAAGCTTCTTGCGGGTCAGGTCCAGGTAGACGTCGCGCTCCACATCCGTCGAGCCGAAGCCGCCGATGCGGTCGAAGAACTCGACGCTCTTGTCGGGCGACCGGTTGATGCCGCGCTGCGCGTCACGGACGGCGCGCACGGTCTTCGCCACCGCTTCGGGATAGTCCTTCACAAAAGACTCGCTGGCCACGTAGAAGCTGTAGTCGTACGTCTTGACGCCGGGCAGGCTGCGCGCCTTGTGCCGGGCCTTGGCCAGGCCGATCGCGGGCTGCCAGCTGATCCAGGCGTCGACCTTGCCGTTGGCGAACGCGGACTCCGCGTCGGCGGCGGGCAGGTTGACGTAGTCGATATCGTCCAGCCGCAATCCGGCGGTCTCCAGGTACTTGATGAGGCTGTAGGTGCCGGTCGTGCCCTTCTGGTCGGCGATCCGCTTGCCCTTGAGGTCCGCGGCGCCGCGGATGGCCGAGCCGCGCGGCACGAGGATCTCGACCTCGGTGCCGGGCAGCGGGTAGGCGGCGAGCGGCACGATGGGGACGTCGCCGCCGACCGCGTAGGCGACGGCGGTGGCGGTGGCGAAGGAGAAGTCGACGCTTCCGGCCTTGAATGCCTCCATGACGGGCAGGGAGGCGGTGAACCCCGACGGCCAGGAGACGGTCGTGCCGCCGAGAGCCTTACCGAGGTTCACGCCGTTCATCTTGTAGCGGAGGGTCGCGGGTATGCCGGTCTTGCCGCTTCCGATGACCGCGAAGCGGAGCTTTTGGGGCACTCCGTCCGCGAGCGGCTTGATCTCCGGTGCGCCTGTCTTGTCCGCACCGCAGGCCGCGAGGGCGGGGGCGAGGGCGGCGAGGCCGCCAAGGGCGAGGAGTCCACGGCGTGAGAGCCCGTCGGCAGGAGTCGCGGGGGTGGCAGAGCTGGAGGTGATACGGCGGAGTCTGGGCATGGTGAGGTCCTTGGCATTCCGCGGGGACGCGGATAAAGGGGTACGGGGGTGGGCCGGGGACGGTCGGTCCGCAGCCGGTGTCCGGGCTGATTCAGGCGGCTTCGGTGCCGGCGGAGGCGGGTTCGAGCAGGTCCTGGAGGATCTCCTCCTTCCAGGCCACGAGGCGCGGGTGCCCGCGCCGATCCCCGCGGGGAAGGTCGACCCTCAGGTCTCGTCCGATCGAGCCGGCCACCAGGACCAGTACGCGGTCGGAGAGCACGAGCGCTTCCTCCACGTCATGGGTGACGAGCAGGACGGTGCGCGGCTGATCCAGCCACAGCCGCTCCACGAGTTGCTGCATTTTGATCCGGGTGATGGCGTCCAGGGCGCCGAACGGCTCGTCCAGAAGCAGGAGCTCTGGGTGGCGCAGCAAGGCACGGGCGAGGGCGACTCGCTGCTTCTGCCCTCCGGACAGTTCGGCCGGCCAGGCGCTTCCTCGGCCGTCCAGGCCCACGGCTCGCAGCAGCGAACGCGCCTCATGCCTACGGCCGTTGACGCCAAGCTGGACGTTGTTCTCGACGCTGCGCCAGGGCAGCAGGCGGTCCTCCTGGAACATCATGCGGGCTGTGACGGGCTCCGGCCCGCTTCCGTGGAGGGTGACACTGCCTGTGCTCGGCTGCTCGAGGCCCGCGATGATCCGCAGCAGTGTGCTCTTGCCGACGCCACTGGGGCCGAGGAAGGAGACGAAGGAGCCGGGCTCGATCTCCAGGTCGAGGTTCCGCAGAACCCACCGATCGCCGTACTGCCGACCCAGTGAGTCAAGCGAAAGCCTGGCGCCCGCCGAAGCTTGAGGACGCGTCACGGGGACGGGCGGCGGTAGTTGGGGTGCCATCGCAGGACCCTTCGTTCGATGAGCCGGGTGAGGAGATCGGCGAGCAGGCCGGCGCAGGCGTACAGCACGATGGCGAGCACGATCTGGTCGGTGCGGAGCATCTGGCGCGCGTCCTGGGCGAGGTAGCCGATTCCCTCATCGGCCGAGATGGTCTCGGCGATCACGAGCGTGATCCAGGCGACGCCCAGGGAGTAGCGGATGCCGGCCAGAATGGTGGGCATCGCGCCGGGAACCGCGATCTCCCGCACCAGGGCCCATCGCCCCAGTCCGTATGAGCGGCCGAGCTGGAGCAGTTTGGGGTCCACCCCGCGGATACCGGTGACGGTGTTCAGGTAGATGGGAAAGAACGTGCCCAGCGCCACGAGAAGGATCTTGGGCTCCTCGCCGATGCCGAACCACGCGATCATCAGCGGCACCAGGGCCAGGTGCGGGATGGTGCGGACCATCTGCAGTGAGCGGTCCAGAAGTACGTCCGCAATTTTGGACATGCCCACCAGAAACCCGAGCAGGAGGCCGGTGACCGCGCCGAGCCCGAACCCCTGCGCGATGCGACACAGGCTGGCGAGGATGTGCCGCTGGAGTTCGCCGGTGGCGGCGAGATCGGAACCCGCCTGTACCACCACCTCGGGAGCGGGCAGGACGGAGGGCGAGAGGACGCCGATCCGAGCCGTGACCTGCCAGACCACGAGAGCCAGCAGCGGTACGGCCCAGGGGCCGACCGCACGGCCGACGGCAGGTAGTCGGCTGACGATCCGGCGCAGGACAGGGGATCGGGACGAGGGTGGCACCGGCCCGCGCCCCGCTTCGGATCCGGTGCTCTCCACCGGATCCGAAGGGAGCGGACCCCCTTCTTTTGCGAGCAGTTGCCGCTCGGGCATGGGTCTCCCTTTCAGGAGTGATCGCCTCGGTCCTCACCCGCACAGGAAGTCGACACAGGAGCCGAAAGAGCGTGAGGCCGTGGGAGGGTTCCCGCGCGCAGCGGGTGGCGTGAAGGACACATTGCCCGGGTCTGAGCCAAAGGCGACGTGCTGGGGGAAACGCTCACGTGTGAGAGCCGAGCCGGCCAGACGCGAGGCTACGAAGTGATCAAGATCAGCGACAGCGTGCGCTGGAACTACGCATGAGGTCGATGTGCCGACGGCACGTCAACTCGCTCCGCCACGGGAAGGCGATCACGACGGCCACGCGGGCAGGACCCCGCCGTGACTGGGCATCGCGATGCATCTGGAACTCCCCTGGGCATGGAGGACGGCCGTCTACCGTGCGCTCCGAGCCTTACGGAGCACTTGCGGGAATCATAACGGCCGCTGCATTTACGTGCAAACATCTGTATACACTTGTATCGAGGGGTGGACTAGATGACAGGGAAGAGGACGTGACCGCTTCACAGGACGATGGACACACCATGAGCCACTACGCCCGCATCCGGCAGAGCATCGTCAACGGGCAGTCGGGACCGGGGACCGTACTGATCCCATCGGCTCTGAGCGCCGAGTACAACGTGTCGCGCACCCCGGTGCGGGAGGCCCTGATCAGGCTTGAGCAGGACGGGCTGATCCAGCAGGCGACTCGCGGCTACGTGGTCCGCACCCGTACCCCGGAGGAGATCCTGCAGATCTGCGAGGCACGCATCGCCCTTGAGTCGACGATCGCCCAAGCCGCCGCCATGCGACGGACGGAACTCGACCTCGCCCGGCTCGTCCACGTCCACGAAAGCACGGCGGACACCACCGATCCCGCCGAACTGCGGGACCTCAACAGCGAGTGGCACGTGGCGCTGCGCGAGGCCGGGCACAACCCCACCATCGCCGAACTGATGGACCGTCTGGACGCCCAGTTGAAGACGTACGACGCACACACCTCTTCAGCCACCGATCTGCCCGACAACCTCGAGCAGATCCTCACGGAGCACGCCGGGATCCTGGAGGCGGTACGACACCGCGACGCGTCCGCCGCGCGCGACCTCATGATCGCGCACCAGAGCCGCACCCGTGACCTGCGCCTCGGCGCGCTGGCCCGGTCGGCGCGGGGCACGTCGTAGTGTCGGCCTTCTGCAATCCGCTCTAGTCGGGTAGCCGGGTCACGGCAACATGACCCGGCTACCCGACTTAGTCGAAGTTCACGAGCACTTCTCCCAGGTTGTCGGCGATGGCGGTGTGCGGTGCGGCCTCAAGCTGCTCCCTCTCGTGTGCTCCGCCGAGGACTCCGATGACGTGTCCGGCTCCGGAGCGCGTGCCGGCGAGCAGGTCGTTGGCTGTGTCGCCGGCGACGAGCACGCGCTGCACCGCGTCGATCCCGAGGCCGATGACCGCGGTGAGGATCAGGTCGGGGTAGGGGCGGCCACGGAGTGTTCCGGACTGGGCAACGGTGAGGTCGACAAGGTCGCGCCAACCGAGCGTGTCGAGGAGCGCGTCCTGGACCGCGGCGTCGAAGCCGGTCATCAGACAGGTCTTGACTCCGCGTTCTCGCAAGGCGACGAGGACTTCCTCGGCGCCGTCTCTGGCGGGCAGCTCACCGGCCAGCACGGCCTTGAGCATGAGGTCCACGAAGTTCTGGTGGGCTTGGGCAGCCTTGTGCGGATCGGGGGCCAACCGGTTGAACATGTCTGTCTTCGCCATACCGCGCAAGGGCCGGAGCGTTTCCGGGGTGATCGCGTCGAGACCTGCGAGCGACAGGGCTTTGTCCACCGCCCGTTCGACGATGCCGTTGTCGGCGATGGTGGTGCCGGCCATGTCAAGGACGGCCAGATCGATCACTGGGGAGTGGTCATGGTGGGGCACTGGGGTGTGTTCCTTTTACAGGGAGTGTTCGATCGTGGTGTCGGCCATCACGTCGAGTGCTCTGGTCGATGCTTGGGGACGGCGGACCGCGATGCCGACGAAGAGTGCGTCGACGATCCCCAGGTGGGCGAGGCGGCTGGCCATCGCTTCGAGGCGGAAGCCGTATTCGGGTCCTCCCGCGATCAGCGCGGCGTCCACGACGCGGGTCAGGGGGGAGTTGGTGAAGCTGGTGATGGCGACGGTGAAGGCGCCTGCCGCCCGCGCCGCCTCCGCGGCCCGCAGCGACTCGCGGCTTGCACCGGTGTGGCTGACGACAAGGCATACACAGGACTCGTCGAGGTGCCGTGCGGCCAGGTGCTGGGCCATGACGTCGGTGGGAAACATCGCGACGAGGCCGAGTGCGGAGAGCCGGTAGGCGGCGTCGTGGGCCGGCGCCGCGGAGGTGCCGTTGCCGACGACCAGGACGCGGCCGGCCGCGGCGATGCGGTCGATGGTGAGTGACAGCGACTGAGGGTCGACGGTCTGTGCAGCGTCGACCAGGGCCCTGCCACTGCGGCGCAGGACGCGGTCGAGGATGTCGCCGGCCGGTGTCCGGCCGTCGATTCCCTCTTCGTGGGCGAGTTCCTGCTCCTGCTCGTCCTGCTGGGCGAGGTCGCGTGTGATGGCGAGCTTGACGTCCTGGTAGCCCCGGTACCCGATGCGCTGGCAGGCACGGACCGCCGAGGACTGTGCGACGCCGGCCCGCTGGGCGAGCTCGGTCACCGAGCCGCGCACTACCGCTTCGGGGTCGCTGAGGATCAGCTCGATGAACCGCTTGTCCGTCGCGCCCAGGCCGGGCAGCGCGGCTTGGGCACGCGTGACGAATTCGCCGCTCACCAGGGACGACTTGACCGCAACCACGGAACCTCACTTCGCTCGCCATGCACGGATCGACTGTTGATGCGAGCAGGACGCTAGCACAGGATGGAATATCCATCCTGACTTCCAAGCTGTATCTGGATAGTTCATCCTTCGGTAACCCAAGCTTGGTTCGCGCGCCACCCCCGACTCCGAGCCTGGCACCACCGACGCAGGTCGGCAGGTATTCGAACGCCCCTGTGCCGAGCGGCCGCACGGGACGGCGACACCGACCCGAAGTGACCCCAGGAGCATGGAGGGTCACTACAGATTCCAGGTGGCCTGTCGGGCCCATCTACATCGGCACGGCACCAAGACCCCGCACCAGGGTCTTGCGTCCGCCGCCTCCGGGCGGCCGATCAACTCCGGAAACGAGGAACAACCCCCGTGATCACCATGTCGCCGACCGCCACGTTGCGCCAACGCGCCGCGAGACTGCGCAGTGAAGGCGTCCAGGTCTTCGACTTCTCGGCAGGCGAACTCGACCTGCCGACCCCCGCCCACATCGTCACCGCGGCCATCGACGCCGCGCGCAAGCCGGAGAACCATCACTACGGGCCGACCGGCGGCGAGGCCCGCCTGCGTCAGGCGATCGCCGACCGGCTCACCCCAAGGGCCACGACCCCCCTCGACGACTCGAACGTGCTGGTCACCCACGGTGCGAAACAGGCGTTGTTCAACACGTTCATGGCGCTGATCGAGCCCGGGGACGAGGTCCTGATACCAGCGCCGTACTGGGTGACCTTCCCGTCCTCGGTCCGGCTGGCGGGTGGCAGTCCGGTGATCGTCCAGCCGTCCGCCGGCGAGCTGAAGATCACCCCGGACAACCTGGAGGCGGCTCGGACCCCGTCCACCCGGGCGATGGTGCTGTGCTCGCCGAACAACCCGACGGGACTGGTCTACGACGCGTCGGAGCTGCGCGCACTCCTGACGTGGGCGGCGAAGCACGGCGTCTGGATCGTCTCGGACGAGACCTACATCGACCTCGGCTTCCGGCCCGTCCCCGCACCGGGCCAGGTCGAGCCCGGAGTGAGCGACCGACTCATCACTGTCGGGAGTGTGTCCAAGTCCTACGCCATGACGGGCTGGCGGGTGGGCTGGATGTCGGGCCCGAAGCAGGTCATCGACGCGGCTGCCGCCGTCCAGTCCCACACCACCTCGAACGTCAGCCGCATCGCGCAGGCGGCCGCTCTGGCCGCCCTGACCGGCCCCGATGTGACGGCCGGATTCCGGGCGATCCTCGGCGACCGGCTGAAGGCGTGCCAGGCCGTGCTGGAACCTCTCGGGCTGTTTCGGACGCCTCCCGACGGCGCGTTCTACGTCTTCCCCGACATCCGCGGGTTCGCCCCCGACGACGTCACCGTGGCGGACCGCCTCCTGGACTCCGGCGTCATCACGGTGCCCGGTGCCTCTTTCGGTGCTCCCGGGCATCTGCGGCTGAGTTTCGCCATCGCGGAGGAACACCTGCGCAGTGGACTGTCGACCATGGCCGAGCTCCTCGACGGCTGGGCCGCTTGATGTCCTCGTCCGACCGGCAGGCGATGCGCACCGTGTTCCACCGCTTGCTCCGCCTGTCCGGGCTCCCCGAACTCACCGCTGAAACCGCTGAATCGGAGACGTCATCATGACCGCTGCCACTGACGGCAAAGCCGCGCTCGCACCACCAGGCAGCGGTGCCGGGCAGTCCAGACCCCCCAAGATCGTCCCCGTCCGGCACCCCGGCCGATGGGTGGCCGTGGCCATCGCCCTCGTCCTGGTGGCGCAGTTGGTGCATGCCCTGGTCACCAATCCCGGCCTGGAGTGGGCGACCTTCCGGCAGTACTTCTTCGACCACAGCGTTCTGCACGGCGTATGGCTGACCATCGAGCTCACCTTCTACGCCGCGTTGGCGGGCTTCGTGGGCGGCATGGTGCTGGCCTTCATGCGGCTCTCCCCCAACCCCCTGCTGCGGGTGACCGCCTACGGCTACGTCTGGGTCGTGCGCTCCGTGCCGCTGCTGGTGCAGGTGCTCTTCTGGTTCAACATCTCCTATCTGTACTCGCGTCTGAGCATCGGGGTGCCCTTCGGGCCGGAGTTCTTCTCCTTCAGCACCACCAATCTGGTCAGCTCGGTGAGTGCGGCCGTCATCGCGCTCTCGGTCAACGAGGCCGCCTTCGCCTCGGAGATCGTCCGTGCGGGGGTGCTGTCCGTCAGCCACGGTCAACTGGAGGCCGCCGCCGCGCTGGGGATCCCCAGGCGCCGTCAGCTCATGCGCATCGTGCTGCCGCAAGCCATGCGGACCATCGCGCCCAACGCGGCCAACCAGATGATCTCGCTGTTCAAGAACACCTCGATCGTCTCCGTGATGGCGATCATGGAGCTCTTCTACACCGTCCAGGTCATCTATGGGCGCACTTCCCGCATCGTGCCCATGCTGCTCGTCGCGACCGCCTGGTACGTCCTGCTGACCACCCTCCTCTCGATCTTCCAGTACTACGTCGAGCGGCGCTTCGCCAAGGGCACGACGCGAGCGCTGCCGCCGACCCCTGTCGAGCGGGCGCGCCTCGCCATCCGCAACCTCCGCGCGGCTGCCGCGGATGAAGGGACCCCGCGGTGACCACGACATCGCCTTCCGCCGGCCGCCGTCTCCACAAGGCCGCGGCCGATCCCGCCCGGGTGGTCGTCGACATACGCGGCGTCCATAAGAACTACGGCCTGGTCGAGGTGCTCAAGGGCGTCGATCTCCAGGTCCGCGTCGGCGAGGTGACCGTTGTGCTGGGCCCATCCGGATCCGGCAAGTCCACCCTGCTGCGCTGCATCAACCACCTGGAGAAGGTCAAGCGCGGCACCGTCACCATCGACGGCGAGCTGATCGGCTACCGGCGGGCCGGCGCCAGGCTGCACGAGCTGCGCGAGCGCGAGGTGCTGCGTCAGCGCACCCACATCGGCTTCGTCTTTCAGAACTTCAATCTCTTCCCGCATCTCACGGTGCTGGACAACCTGGTCGAGGCACCCGTCTCCGCCCTGGGGGTGCCGCGTGCCCGGGCCCAGGAACGCGCCGAGCGGCTGCTGGAGCGCGTCGGCCTGCGCGACAAGGCGACCGCCTACCCCGGGCATCTGTCCGGCGGCCAGCAGCAGCGCATCGCCATCGCTCGCGCGCTCGCCCTGGAACCCAAGGTGCTGCTCTTCGACGAGCCCACCTCCGCCCTCGACCCGGAACTGGTCGGCGAGGTGCTGGACGTGATCAAGGATCTGGCACGTGCCGGCACCACCATGATCGTCGTCACCCATGAGATCGGCTTCGCCCGTGAGGTCGCCGACACCGTGGTCTTCATGGACGACGGCCGGATCGTCGAGCAGGGGACACCGTCCGACGTGCTCGACTCCCCCCGGCACGAGCGCACCCGCGCCTTCCTCTCGAAGGTCCTCTGACCCCACTTCTTCCGAAAGGCAAGACCACCATGTCCATACTTATCCGCCCCAAGCTCACCGCGTTCACCACCCTGGCCATCGCCACCGCGCTCACCCTGAGCGCCTGCGGTGGCCCCACCAAGGACGCATCCGGACCGGCGTCCAAGAAGCGCTTCAACACCAGCCCCGACCAGAACCGCTACTCGGCACCCAAGGTCGCCTCCATCGCCGCCGAAGTGCCCGCGGCCGTCCGGTCCCGGGGCACCCTCGAAATCGGCAACTCCAAGGGGAGCACCGCACCGCTCACCTTCTTCGCCACGGACAACAAGACCCTCATCGGCGTGGAAACGGACATGGCGTACGCGATCGCCTCGGTGTTCGGCCTCAAGGTGCACTACAACCCGGTCTCCTTCGAACAGATCTTCGTCGGTCTGGACAGCGGCAAGTACGACGTCGGCGTCTCCAACATCACCGTCACCGAACTGCGCAAGCAGAAGTACGACATGGCCACCTACCGCAAGGACGCGCAGGCATTCGAGGCCAAGAAGGGCACGACGTGGCGTGTCACCGGCCCCAAGGACGTGGCGGGCAGGACCATCGCCGTGCCCACCGGGACCAGTGAGGAGAAGGTCCTGCTGGACTGGAGCGCCCAGAACGTCAAGGCGGGCCGCAAGCCCGTCAACGTGAAGTACTACCAGGATGAATCGGCCTGCTACCTGGCCCTCCAGTCCGGCCAGATCGACGCCTATCTCCATCCCAACCCCGAGGCCCAGTACCACGCCGAGACCTCCGGCCAGACCCAGGTCATCGGCGCCATCATCGGCGCCGGGGAGCACCTGCAGGGCCTGATCGCCGCGACCACCAAGAAGGACAACGGCCTCGGCAAGCCGCTCAACGACGCGATCAACTACCTGATCAAGAAGGGCACCTACGGGAAGATCCTGGCGCGCTGGGGTCTCACCAGCGACGGGGTGAGCACCTCGCGGCTCAACCCGCCCGGCCTGCCGATCGAGGGCAAGTGAGCGCCCGAACACGGATCGTCGGACCCGGACGCCATCCCGGCCCGGGTCAGCCCTCATGGACAGAGCCTCGATCGGAGAACACGGAATGGTGAGCACGCTCCTCGTGGTCATCGACGGACTACGGGCGACCGATGTGCGGAAGATGCCGTTCCTCACGGAACTCGTACACCGCGGCGTGTCCTACCGGCAAGCACGCTCGGTCGCACCGTCGCTGACTCGTCCCGCCGCGGCGTCCCTCGCCAGCGGAGCACCCCCCGGCGTCACCGGAATTCAGGGCAACCGCCTCTGGGCCGACGGACACCTCATCGACACCGGCCGCCCCGACCATCTGGAGCTGCTCCGCTCCCTGCGGGGTGATCGGCTGCTCCCCGTGCCGACTCTGGGTGAACACCTCGCCGACCACGGGCGCAAGCTCGTCGCCGTCGGAACGGGTTCGAACGGCTGCACACTGCTGCTCAATCCGGGAGCGATCGACGGGCACGGGGCCGCGATAGGCGCGCGTCCGTTCGGTCATGATGCCTTCTACGCGCAGCCCGAGAGTGTCCGGCGTCGTCTCGCGGACAGTCTCCCCCGGGCCGCGGACGGCCCGTTCCCCGAATTGGACTGGGCAACCGACCTGATCGTCGACTACGTCATTCCGGAGCTGGCACCGGATGTCCTCGTCCTGTGGTCGGGCGAGCTGGACGACGTGCAACACGACAACGGCGTCGATGGCCCGGCCGGGGACGCTGCTCTCTCCGAGATCGACCGCCGACTACGTCGGCTGATCGACCGGGTCCGTGAGCAGGCACCGCACACCGATGTCATCGTGACGGCCGACCACGGCTTCTCGAACGCGACGCACACGGTCGACGTGGCCGACATCGAGTCACTGATTCCGCCGTCGCTCGCCGATGCCGTGCGACTTGTCGACAACAACGGCGGGTTGTTGGTGTACGCGCGGCGGCGCCTCCGAACCACGCAGATCAATGCGATCCTCGACGCCATCGTGTCCGCGGGATGGTCCGGGCCGGTCTTCGCCGAGGGCGACGTCCCGGGGGTCCTTCCGCCGGCCGGCCTGTGGTCCACCCGAACAGCCGCCGACGGCCTGCTCGCGTATGTGTCGCTCACCTACCACGACCGACTCGGCAATCCGCGCATCGGTCACAGCCTCCGAGACAGCACGCGGCTCGCGGGTGGCCACGGCTCCACCTCAGCCGCCGACATGCGCATACCACTCGTACTGAACGGCCCGAGCTTCCGAACCGCCCATGAAACCCCGTTCCCGGCCGACCACCTCGACATTCCCCCAACGATCTGCCGGCTCATGGGGCTACCGGTCCCGCCGACCATGTCCGGACGGGTACTGAGCGAAGCGGACCCTCTTGGCCACGGAAACGCACCAGCGCTTCCGAAGGACCGACGGATCGTCACCGAGCGCGACGCCGCGGATGTCACCACGGCCCACTTTCAGCATCTCGCCGGCCGGCAGTACTTCCTCTCGGCCGACAGGCACCGAAGCTGAGCCGGACTGCGGTGAACGACGGCCGCCGCGTGGTGATGGAACGCGCGGCGGACCGCCGGGAAGCCGCGGGGATCACGGCTGGGGTGGACGCGGCTGGTGAGCAGGACGTAGTAGCGGCCTCCCGCCCCCGCCCCGTCGCACTGCCGGCTCCACCCACAGGCTGGTCCCCGTGAAGCCCGTGTGGCCGTACGAGGACGGACCCATCGCCCTGCCGACCGGCGACCCCACCGCGTCAAGCCCCTGCCAGCCGAGGCAGCGGCGCAGCGGGAGGCCCTCCGTATGGCAGGCGGTCATCCGGGCGAAGCCGGGCGCGCTCAGCAGGCCCTCACCGACCGCCGCGTGGACGCCCTGGTCGCCCGCGCCCCACTGCCCTTCCCCACCGACCGCTTGCGCCTCATCGATCTGTGGACCGAGCCACGGGTGCTGGTCGTCTCCACCGACCACCGCCTGGCCGGAAAGGAGTCGGTGACCGTCGACGACCTCAGCGAAGATGCTTTGCCGCAATGCCCGAGCGCGATCCCGCAATGGAGCGATTTCGCCCGCCTGGAGCCGCGCCCGGACGGCGTTCCGGCTCCCAGCGCGCCGATCGACTACGAGTCGTTCGAGGACAAGCTCGACCTTGTGGCCGAGGAGCGGACGGTGTTGATTCTGGCCGCCGGCGACCGGCGGCCCCAACTGCGCCCCGGCCTGACCACCGTGCCCATCGAGGGCATCGACCCGGTCCGCGTCGTCCTGGCAACCCGCCCGGCCGAGGCCAGCCCTCTGATCGACGATTTCCTGAGCGCCTGGTCATCCGACGGGTGACGCCGTCGGCCCGGACCTTGTCCACGGCAAAGCCCGGGGGCCGGGTCGGCCGGGCCGTCAGCGGTAGTGGAGGTAGTGGCGGCGAATGCCGCGGAATGCCGCCAGCTCACTCCCCCAGGCCGCCGCCACCTCGTCCGCCTCGGCGCCCGCGTCGATCATCGTGCGGACCCGCGTGCTGCCCGTCAGCCGGTCGATGCTGTAGTCGGGCCGCCAGGCGAAGTCGCTCCACACACGCTTCGCGGTCACCAGGAGCGCCACTCCCGTGTGCACGGGGTCGTAGACGTCGCGGTCGCGGACGTGGATCTGCACGCCACCCACCGTTGTTCCCTGGAACTTCGAGAAGGTGGGGGCGAAGTACGCCTCGCGGAACTCCACCCCCGGCAGGTCGAGGGCGTTCGCGGCCTCGGCCCACCGGGCGTCGATGCCCTCGGCCCCGAGCAGTTCGAAGGGACGGGCCGTGCCGCGCCCCTCCGACATGTTGGTGCCCTCGAAGAGGCACGTCCCGGAGTAGACGAGGGCGGTGTCGGGTGTCGGCATGTTCGGGCTGGGGGGCACCCAGGGCAGACCGGAGACGTCGTAGAAATCCGAGCGCCGCCATCCGGTCATGGGCACCGTCTCCAGGTGCACCGGGGTCCGCAGGAACTCGCCGTTGAACAGCCGTGCCAGCTCCGCGACCGTCATGCCGTGCGCCTGGGCGATGGGCTGGCGGCCGACGAAAGACGCGAACTCCTTGTGCAGCACGGGGCCGAGCGCGCCGCGTCCCGTCATCGGGTTGGGCCGGTCCAGGACCACGACGCGCTTGCCCGCGAGCTGTGCGGCCTCCATGCAGTCGTAGAGCGTCCAGATGTACGTGTAGAAGCGCGCGCCCACGTCCTGGATGTCGAACACCACGGTGTCGACACCGGAGGCGGTGAAGATGTCGGCCAGCGGCCCGCCGTTTTTGAGATAGGTGTCGTACACCGGCAGGCCCGTCGCCGGGTCGTCGTAGCGGCCCTCCGATCCGCCCGCCTGCGCGGTTCCGCGGAAACCGTGCTCGGGTCCGAAGACGGCGACCAGGTTCACGCGGTCGTCCGCGTGCATCACGTCGACGATGTGGCGTACGTCGCGGGTCACGCCCGTCGGGTTGGTGACGATGCCGACGCGTTGGCCGTGGAGCAGTGCGTATCCGTCCTCGGCCAGGCGTTCGAAGCCGGTGCACAGCCGGTGGCCGTTGCCCCGAGCCGCGGCGGCCGGTGCGGCGGCGGCCGCGCCCGTGACCGTCAGGGCCCCCGCGGCGGAGCCGGCGGCCAGCAGATTCCGTCGGGACAGGTTCATGGTGTGACCTCCATGGGGATCAGGCGGTGGCTTCGTTGAGGAGTTCCAGCACATGCCGGTAGGGGCGACCTGTGGCACGGGTCATGCCCATCTCACAGGTGCGGTTGCAGGAGGCGTACGCGTCGTATGTTCCGGCGGTGATCTCGGCGGCCTGGGCCGCGGTGGCGGCCGCCGTGACCTCCGGGTGGAGCAGACCGCGGTCCCCGGCGAAGGCACAGCAGCCCCAGTTGTCGGGGACGGTGACCTCGTCGCCGACGGCCGCCGCGAGGGTGCGCAAGGCGCTCTCGATGCCCAGGTGCACGGTGGAGCAGGTGGGGTGCAGGGCGAGGGTGCGCAGGCGGCGAGGTTCGGGCAGGGCGGGGAGCAGGTGATCGGCGGTGAAGACGACGCTGTCGACGAACTCCAGCGAGGCGAAACGGGCACGGCCGGACTCCGGGAGCGCGTCGGGCAGTTGCTCCAGGCCGTGGGTGCAGGAGGAAGCGTCGCAGACCACGGGGAGCCTGCCGTGGCCGCTCGCCTCCCACAGCGCCTCCAGGGTGCGGGAGGCCATGGTCCGGTAACCGGCGGTGTAGCCCTTGGACTGCCAGGGAGTGCCGCAGCACAGTCCGGCCAGCTCGCCGGGCACGGTGACGGGAACGCCCGCTCGTTCGCACAACCGCAGGAAGGCGGCCGCCGAGCCCGCCGCCCCGCCGGGAGCCGCTTCGGGAGCGAAGACGCTGCCGATGCAGGCGGCGAAGAACACCGCACGTGGCTCGGCCGGGCGCCGGGGAGCGGGACGGGCCGGGCCACCGCGGGGGATGTCGTCGGCCCAGGCGGGGACCAGCTCCCCCGCCCCGAGCCGGCGGGCCGCACCGGTGGCGGCGCGCAGTGCGGGGGCGGGGAGAGCGTGGGCGGCGTTCAGCGCGGCGCGCACGCCGTTGACCGCGGTCGCCCAGTGCCGGGCGGCGGCGTTCCCGGCGCGTTGTGCGACGGCGCCGTGGCGTTCGGCGCGCAGGTCTTTCATGACCGCGCCGGTGTCGATGGCGACCGGGCAGGCGGTGACGCAGAGGCTGTCGGCGGCGCAGCTGTCGACAGCCGCGTAGGTGTAGTCGGTCTCCAGGGCGCGGCGGCGTTCCTCGTCGCCGGCCGCCGTGGCCAGAGCGATCTCCCGCTGGAGGACGATGCGCTGACGGGGTGTCGTGGTGGTGTCCGCGGTGGGGCAGACGGGCTCGCAGTAGCCGCACTCGACGCAGGCGTCGAGTGCCGGATCGACCTGCGGGACGCTCTTGAGGTTGCGCAGGTGGGCGACAGGATCGTCCTCCAGGATCACGCCCGGGTTGAGCACGCCGCGCGGGTCGCACAGCCGCTTGAGCTCCCGCATGATGTCGTACAGGTCGTCGCCGTACTGGCGGCGGACGAAGGGGGCCATGGCGCGGCCGGTGCCGTGCTCGGCCTTCAGCGTGCCCCCGGCGTCCAGGACGAGGTCGACCATGTCGTCGGTGAACCGGGCGTAGCGCTCGATCTCCCGGGCGGAGTCGAAATCCTGGGTGAGCATGAAGTGGAGGTTGCCGTCGCGGGCGTGGCCGAAGGTCACTGCGTCCTGGTAGCCGTGCCGGTCGAAGAGTCCGATAAGTCCCTCACAGGTGCGGGTGAGCCGTTCCATCGGTACCGCTATGTCCTCCAGGAGCGCTGTGGTTCCGGGACGGCGCGCACCCGCGACCGCGGTGTACAGGCCCTTGCGCAGGTGCCAGAGCCGGGCCCTGACGCGCGGGTCGCGGACGAGCGAGGTACCGGTGACGGCAGGCAGGCGCTCCAGGACCGGCCGCGCGGCCGCCACTGTCTCCTCCAGCGATTCGGCGACGCCCTCGGCGAACTCGACCAGCAGGGCCGCGTGCCGCTCCACGCGCAAGCCCTGCAGTTCGCCGACCGGATTCGGGGACTGCTGCGCCACACGCAGTGACGCGGCGTCGAGGAGTTCGGCGGTGCGGGCGCCGACGGCCAGCAGCGCCGGCAGGGCGTCGGTGGCCTCGGCGAGGCCGGGCAGTATCAGCAGGCCGGTGGCGGTGTGCGGCAGCAGGGGGACGGTGCGGAAGACCGCCTCCGCCACGAAGGCGAGGGTGCCCTCGCTGCCGATCATGAGGTGGGCGAGGATGTCGGCCGGATCGCTGTGGTCCAAGAACGAGTTGAGCCCGTAGCCCATGGTGTTCTTCATCGAGAACAGCCGCTCGATGACAGCACGGGAGGCGGCGGAGGCGCGGATGCGGTCGCGCAACCGCAGGAGTCCCGCGTGCAGTTCGGGCTCGCGGGCGCGCAGTGCCTCATCGGCGTCGGGGGCCGCGGTGTCGACCACGGTGCCCGAGGGCAGCACGAACCGCAGGGACTCCATGGTGCGGTAGGCGTTGTCCTGGGTGCCGCAGTTCATGCCGCTGGAGTTGTTGGCGACCAGGCCGCCGATGGTGCAGGCGGACTCGCTGGCCGGGTCCGGGCCGAGCCGGCGCCCGTACCGGGCGAGCCGCGCATTGGCCTGGCGCACCGTCAGGCCGGGTTGCAGCCGGATGCGCTGACCCTCGTCGAGGACCTCCGCGCCGCGCCAGTGACCGCGGACGTCCACGAGGATGCCGTCACCGCTCGCCTGCCCCGCCAGGCTGGTGCCGCCCGAGCGCAGGGTGAGCGGCAGCCCGGCCGCGTCGGCCCCGGCCATCAGGGCGCCCACCTCGGCCGCGGACGCGGCGCGCACGACGGCCCGCGGCGTGAACAGGTACGGCGAGGCGTCGTGGGCGGCCGCGACCCTGCGCGGCACATCGGTCGTCACCCTGGACGGGTCGCTGACGCACGCGGCCAGCAGCTCGGCCAGGCGGGCGTGCCCTTCCGGGGCAGGCGGCGCGGGGACGGTCGGGGTGGAGGGGGTCATGGGTCCTCGATGCCAGGATGGGGGTCAGTGCGTGATGCGCAGCAGGCGTGGCGGCTGCGCGGCGGGTTCGCACGGGCGCAGCGGCAGCAGGCCGGGCGTGATGCTGCCGAGGAGCGTGGCGCGGCGGGCTCCGGTGCCCGAGCGGAGCGTACCGGGCAGGCCGTTGACGGTGAGGAAGCCGAGCACGGCGAAGGCCAGGGCCTCCTTGGCGTCGGAGGGCAGGCCCAGGGCGTCGCTGGGGCGGACCGGCACGCCCGGCAGTTCCTCGGTGATCATGCGCATCAGCACCGGGTTGCGGGCGCCGCCGCCGGAGACGACGAGTTCGGTGACGCCGTGCGTGCGGCAGGCGTCCGCGACGGTGACGGCGGTGAGCCGGGTCAGGGTGGCCAGGACGTCCTCGGGCCGGGGCGTGGGCACGGCGTCGAGGGCCCTTCGCAGATAGGGCAGGTGGAAGTGTTCCTTGCCGGTGCTCTTGGGTGCGGGCCTGCGGTAGTAGGGGTCGTCCAGCAGGAAGGCGAGCAGATCGGGGTCGGTTCGCCCGGCGGCGGCCCGGCGGCCGTCCTCGTCGTAGACGGCGGCGCCCGCGGTGAAGTGCCGTACGGCGGCGTCCAGAAGGGCGTTCGCCGGCCCCGTGTCGAAGGCCAGGGGGTCGGTGCCGGGGGCGACGACGGTGACGTTGGCGATGCCGCCCAGGTTGAGTGCGGCGGGGGTGCCGGGCAGGGCGCGAAGGAGCAGTGTGTCGGTCATGGCGACCAGTGGGGCGCCCTGACCACCGGCGGCGACGTCCCGGCTGCGCAGGTCGGAGACGACGGGAAGGCCGGTCGCTTCCGCGATCCAGGCCGGCTGGCCGAGTTGGAGGGTGCCGCGGACGGTGCCGTCCTCCACCCAGTGGTGCATGGTCTGGCCGTGCGAGACCACCAGGTCGGCGCTGCCGTCGCACAGTTGGTGCAGGGCGTGTCGGGCGGCGTCGGCGAAGGCCTGGCCGATGCCGGTGTCCAGGGCGCAGACGGCCTGGACGGTGGTGGCCGCCGGCGGGAGGGTGGCGGCGATCAGGTCGCGCAGGTCGCCGGGGTAAGGCCGGGAAAGGTGGCCGAGAGGCCGCAGGCGCAGAATGTCGCCGTCCAGGGTGAGGTCGGCGGCGGCTGCTTCGATGGCATCGTAGGACGTGCCCGACATCAGCCCGATCACGCGCATGGCGCCTCCTGTCCCTGTCCCACGTTCCGCCGCGCGGGCACGGTCGGCCGCGGTTGTTGCATGGCTTCTTCTCCCAAGGGGCTGTCGCTGTGCAGGGGGCGGAGACCGCGAGGCCCCCGCACCGGGCCGGCTGCGTGCTTCGTCACTCCGGGCCGACGGCCGCCGCAGCGCGGTCGGGTCCCGACTCGCCGACGTTCTCGGAGGCCCCGGCGGTCCCGGGAGCGCGGTGGAACAGGCTCATCAGGCCGCCGACGACCAGGGTGACCACCACGCCGATCGGGACCAGCCACTGGGCGGCGATCGCGGTGGGAACGGTGGCCCCGGCCACGGTGACGTCGATCTTCACCTCGCGCACGATGTAGGTCATGACCGCGACTGTCGCCACGAAGGCCACGATGGAGTCGACCTCGTTGGCGCGCCTGACGAGCCGTCCGAGGAGGAACGCGCCGAGGAGCGCGCCGTAGGTGTAGCCCGCGATGGTCAGGCCCGTGAGATAGACGTTGCCGGTGCTGGTGCTGAAGGCGCAGGCGAACACCGCCATCAGTACTGCCCACACCAGGGTCATCACCCGGGCGAGCCTGAGCAGGAACTCCTCGGAGGGTGCGCTGCGGAAGAAGCTGTGGATGATGTCGGCGACCGTCGAGTTCGACATCGAGTTCAGCGCCGAGGACAACGAGCCCATCGCCGCGCCGAGGATTCCTGCCACGATCAGGCCGGAAATCACCACGGGCAGGCCGTGGAGGATGAAGTCCGGGTACAGGTTGTCGGAGCTGGTCAGGCCCAGCTCCTTGACGCTCTTGCCCTGGTTGTACGACCACAGCAGGGCGCCGACCAGGGAGAACGCGGCGAACTGGACGGTGACGAAGACACCGGAGGCGATCATGGCCTTCTGGCCGTCGCGCAGGGTCCGGGTGGCCAGGATGCGCTGGACGATCAGCTGGTCGGAGCCGTGGCTGGCCATCGCGAATATGGCACCGCCGACGATCGCGGTCGGCAGTGCGAACGGGCTGGTGAGGATGTGGGCGAGCCCGAAGTCGGTGTCGAACAGCTGGAACCTGCCGGCGTGCAGGGCGTCCGCGAAGCCGGCACCACCGACGTGGCTGGACAGCACCGCGATGGCGAGGATCGCGCCACCCAGGTACAGACCCATCTGAATGGCGTCGGTCCAGATGACCGCCTTGATGCCGCCGAGGTAGGTGTAGACGACGGTGATCAGCGTGAGGACGACGATGATGGCCCGGTAGCCGACGTGCAGTCCGAACTCATCGAGCAGCAGCTTGATCGGGAGCGCGGAGGCGAACAGCCTCACCCCCTCGGCCAGGAGCCGCGTGAAGACGAAGGTCACCGAGGCGAGCCCCTGCATCTTGAGCCCGAACCGGTCACGCAGGTACTGGTAGGCGCTGACGAATCCGCCACGCTTGTAGAGGGGGATGAGCACGGTGGCCACGACGACGCGGCCGATGACGTAGCCCAAGGCGAGTTCGACGTTGCCGAAGGCCTGGCCGCTGTAAGCGCCGCCGGGCACGCTGATGACCGTGAGCACGCTGGTCTCGGTGGCCACCACGGAGAACGAGACGGTCCACCACGGCACGTGGCTCTCACCGACGAAATAGTCCTTCGACGTCTTCTGCCGGCCGGCCAGCCGCAGTCCGATCACCGCGATGGCGACCAGATAGACGACGACCACGACGAGGTCGAGTTGGCGCACGCTCACTCCTAAACAGCGGCCGACGATGTCAACGGCAGGGTGGGGACGATGGGCGTCGCCCGTCTCACACGGGCGACGTGGGGTTCGTGCGGTGCCGACGCGTCCAGCGCCAGCAGGCCCGCGCCGTCCAGCGGGTCCCCGAGCGGGGACCGCAACTTCAGGGGGTGCGGGGAGTCGGTGAGCGCCGACCGCAGCGGACCGAGGAGCGGTTCGCCGAGGCCGGTGAGTCCGCCGGTGATGGTGACGGCGGGGGCGTCGCCGCCGATTCGGCGGGCGGCGGCGAATACGGCCTCGGCGAGCGCTCTGGCGGCATCCCGGACGACCGCGGACGCCGTCGCGTCACCCTCGGCGGCCGCCCGTGCCACGTCCGGGGCGAAGGACGCGATGGTGCGGGCTTGGTTGCCGTCCCGGCTGACAGCCGAGGGCAGCCGATCGGGGTCGCCGAAGCGCTCGACGGCGGCGGCCAGCAACGCGGTGGCCGGTCCGCGCCCGTCGTGAGCATGCAGCGCGGCCCGCAATCCGGCGCCACCGATCCAGGCGCCGCCCCCTTCGTCACCGAGCCAGGGACCCCAGCCGTCGACCCGGGCGTACGCCCCGCCGTCCCCGATACCGACGGCGACGGACCCGGTGCCGATCGCGAGCACCACGCCCAGGCGACCGCCCAGGGCGCCCGCGTGGGCGGTGACGGCGTCGCTGGTGACGGCCACCTCGTTCACGGGCAGGTCCTCCAGGAGCCGGACGGCCAGGGCTCGAGCCGCCTCCGGTGCGGCGGCCGCCCCCGCCGCACCGACGCAGACCGTGGCAGGCCGGAGCGAGGGCTCCCGTTCCAGGAGCGGCAGGACGGCGGCGCGCACGGCCGCACGGGCCGCCGCCACTCCGTTTTCGGCGGCGAGCCCAGGAGCTCCGGGCACCTCCTGGGCGGTACGGGCGGGACCGGCACCGTCGGCCCGCACGACGGCACGGCAGCCGGTCTTGCCCAGGTCTACCGCTATTGCTGCTGTCATACGGCATGCCTTCGGTCGGTGGGGATCCGGCGCATCGGGCGGTCACGGGGTGGGTGGATGATCGGTGACCGGCGCGGATCGCGGTCCAGCGAGTATCAGAAGGCCGACCTCCGCATGTCAATAACTAACCTCAGGAGATTTTTTCCGTAACTTTTTGACCTTCCTGTCGCGGCGCGGTTAGCGTGTGGCCCAGCCACTCAGGAGGGAGCGACGCATGGCCCGCCGGGAAACACCACGCACTGCCGCGCAGCCCGCGGAGGAAACCTCCCCCGCCGAGACCCTGGCGCGCATCCGCGCGGCACTTCCGTCCCTGGCCCCCGCGGAACGGCGGGTGGCAGACATCGCCCTGGCCGACCCGGCTCAGGCGGCGGAGCTGTCCATCAGCGCGCTCGGTAAGCAGGCCGACACCTCGGTGGCCACGGTCACGCGCTTCTGCCGGGCCGTGGGGATCCCCAACTACCCGCAGCTGCGCCTCGCTCTGGCCGCCGCCGCGGCCCGCGAGCACGCTCTCGGCGGCGAGCGCCCCGTACCGGGCACCGACATCAGCGCCACGGACACACTCGGCGACATCGTCGGCAAGATCATCTACAACGAGGTGCGCGCCCTGGAGGACACCGGGGCCGGGCTCGACATCGGGGCGCTGGGCCGCGCCGTCACCGCTGTGGCCCAGGCCCGCCGCATCGACATATTCGGCGTCGGCGCCAGCGCCTTCGTCGGCCAGGACCTGCACCAGAAACTCCACCGCATCGGTCACATGGCCTTCGTCTGGACCGACCGGCACGCCGCCCTGACCGCCACGGCCCTCCTCGGGCCCGGCGACGTCGCCCTGGCCATCTCCCACTCCGGGGAGACCGAGGACACCGTCGAGCCCCTCCGGGCCGCCGCCGAACGCGGCGCCACCACCATCGCCCTCACCAACGTTCCGCGCTCCACCCTCGCGCAGAACGCGGACGTCGTACTGACGACCTGCGCCCGGGAGACCCCCTTCCGCTCCGGGGCCACCATCAGCCGTATCGCCCAACTCGCGCTCATCGACTGCCTGTTCGTCGGCGTCGCCCAGCGATCCTTCGACGCCACGACCACGGCCCTGGAGGAGACCTACGGGGCCGTCCAGCGTCGCCGGCGTCCGCAGGCGCAGCGCCGCACCCCGGCCGACGACTGAACCCCTTTCGCCGGCCAACACCTTCCCCTGAAAGGATGCCCGCGCCGTGGACCTGAGCACACTCGGCACCGAGGCTCGCAACGAGCGGACCACCGAACTGGACCGCATGCCGGTCTCCGAACTGCTCTCGGTCATGAACGCCGAGGATCAGACCGTCGCCCTCGCCGTCCGCGACGCCCTCCCGCAGATCGAGGCCGCCGTCGAGGCGGTCGCCGAGTCCCTGCGGCGGGGTGGACGGCTCATCTACCTCGGCGCCGGCACCAGCGGCCGCATCGGACTGCTCGACGCCGTCGAATGCCCCCCGACCTTCGGTACCTCCCCCGACCAGGTCGTGGGCCTGCTCTCCGGCGGCCCGGGCGCCTTCGTCATGGCGGTCGAGGGGGCCGAGGACGAACCCGCGAGGGCGGTCGACGACCTCGAGAAGATCGGTGTGAACGACCGCGACACGGTCGTCGGGCTCGCCGCCAGCGGCCGTACCCCCTACGTCGTCGGTGGCCTGAAGCACGCCGCCGCCCAGGGTGCCGTCACCGTGTCGGTCGCCTGCAACCGCGACACGGTGGTCAGCCGCTACGCCGACATCCCCATCGAGGTCCCCACCGGCCCCGAGGTTCTCACCGGATCGACCCGGCTCAAAGGCGGCACCGCCGAGAAGATGGTCTGCAACATGCTCTCGACCGCGTCGATGGTGCAGGTCGGCAAGGTGTACGGGAACCTCATGGTCGACGTCCGGGCCAGTAACGAAAAGCTCGTCGACCGGGCCCGACGCATCGTCGTCGAAGCCACCGGGACCGATGCCGACACCGCCGCCGAGGCGCTGCGAGCCGCCGACGGACATGCCAAGACGGCCATCGTCATGCTGCTCGCCCGCTGCACCGCCGAGGAGGCCACCCGACGCCTGAACCTGGCGCACGGCGACACGCGCACCGCCGTAGGCCGCCCATGAGCCGAGGTGAACGACGTGGCCGGTGGCAGCCTCCGCCAGCGGTGGCCGGCCGGTCCGGCCGTCGTGAGCAGCGGACATCGGCCTCGGGGCGAAGTAGCGGGTGTGCCATGGTGATCGCATGACGTGGAACGGTGAGGAGTACCAGGCCCGGTTCGACCGCAGCGCCGTCGAGGGAGGCGATGTCCATGGTGAAGCCGCGCTGGTCCGTTCCTTCGCGCCGGCCACGGTCCTCGACGCGGGCTGTGGCACCGGGCGGGTGGCCATCGAGCTGGCCCGCCACGGGATCGCCGTGGCGGGCGTGGATGTCGACGCGTCGATGCTCGCCACCGCCCGGCGCCGGGCGCCGTGGATCAGCTGGTACCAGCGCGACCTGGTGGGACTCGACCTCGGACAGTCGTTCGACGTTGTGGTGATGGCGGGCAACGTCCCCCTGTTCACCCCACCGGGGACGGAACCGGTCCTGGTGGCCGGGGCGGCGCGTCACATCCGGCCGGCCGGGCGCCTCGTCGCCGGGTTCTCCCTGGACCGCGGTTACACGCTGGACGACTACGACGCTCACTGCCGTGCGGCGGGACTCACCCTCGAAGCCAGGTACGCGACCTGGTCCCGGAGCCCTTACACCGGCGGAGAGTACGCCGTTTCCGTGCACCGCAGGCCCTGACCGCCCGCCGCCGGGCCCGCGCTCAGGACAGCGCGTGCCGGAGCGCGTCGGCCAACTCCGCCGGACGGTCACGCAGCAGATTGTGCCCGGCGGCAATCAGGGCGGTCGTGTGGCCACTCGTCGTCAGCGCCGACCACGCGGCGATGTCCTCCTCGGCGACGGTCTCGTCCTCCGTGGCACGGATGGCGAGGATCGGCGACGCCACCGGGGCCTACCGGGTGGTTCCGGTGAGGTATTCGTAGGTCGCCCGGTAGTCCGCGCGCAGCGCCGGGGCTCGGGGCCACCATCTCCAGGACGTCCGGGCCATCGAGCAGCTCGGCGGGCAGGTAGCCGCCCGCGACGACCTCGGCGAAGAACTGGTCGTCCGGGAGGTCCCAGCCCCCGGGGCCGTACGGACGGGTGTCCCCGGCGCCTGTTGTGCCGAGACCGCGAGCAGAGCGGCGGTCTCCGGCTCCAGCGCACGGGCCGTCTCGTACGCCAGTACCGACCCTGACGAGTGGCCGCAGAGGATGATCCGCGCCTCACCCGCGTGCGTACGGATGGCGTCCGCCGGCCGCTCGGCCACGGCCGGGAGGTCCGCGATCGGAGGCTGGTCGAGCAGCGACTCCCTGCCGGGCAGACGGACCGCCACCGGGTGGGGGTCCGGGGCCACGGCCCGGCCCACTGCCAGCACCGCGCTGACGCCCGCGCCGCGCGGGGGAACAGGTACGCCACCCGCACCGGCCGCTCGGCGGGCACGAGGTCCACCAGCCGGCTCCGGCTCACCGCGGCTCCTCCCGCTCGGCCGTGCCCAGGACGGCGGCGAGGGAGCGGAGGTAGTCGCAGGCGGTGTCCCTCCGTCCGTTGAGTTCGTCTGTCAGATGACCTCCTTCTCCTCGGTGACCATCACGGCCACCGAGTCCATGTCGATGAAGCGTGCTTCGTCGGGGTGGACCAGCGTCCGGTAGTTCTCGGAAGCGAAGAAGGCGTCGTGGTCTTCCCAGTCCTCGAACCAGATCTCCGTCAGGCCGTCGTAGGCCCGGGGCGGGTAGTTCTCAGCGGGGACCCGGGTGGGACACGGTGTTGTGGGTGCCGAAAACCTCATCCGTAGGCTGTGACCTGCAGGATTAAGGATGCGGCTGAGAGTCACCGAGCTGGTACGCCAGGATGATCCATCGTGCTGCTGCGACTCCTCTACCTCACGCTTACCAACGTGTTCGCTCTCCTGCGGCTGCTGCCGATGAGCGACACCGACAAGAACGTCGAGATTCTCACCCTGCGCCACCAACTGGCCGTCCTTCAACGCCAGGTCGCCAAACCCCGCCTCACTCCGCCCGACCGCATATTCCTCGCCGCCCTGCTGCACCGGCTCCCCCGCACCACACTCCGGCGACTTCATCTGATCGTCTCCCCCGACACGGTCCTCCGCTGGCACCGCGACCTCCTACACCGCCGCCACGCCAACGCCTCCCGCCGCAAACGGCCAGGACGACCACCCACCCACCGCAGCATCCAAACCCTCATCCTGCGCGTGGTCCGAGAAAACCCCTGGGGATACAGAAGAATCCACGGCGAACTCGCCACCCTCGGGATCAAGGTAGCCCCCCTCCACGGTATGGGAGATCCTCCAGCACAACGGCATCGATCCCGCACCCCAGCGCGACCGCCAGACCTGGACCACCTTCCTCCGCAGCCAAGCACACGCAATTATTGCCGCCGACTTCTTCGAAACCCGGACGCTGACCGGAAACCGCCTGTACGTCTTCGCCGCCATCGAGCACGCCACGCGGCGTATACGCGTTCTCGGCGCAACCGCCCACCCCACCGCAGCGTGGACCACCCAACTTGCCCGGAACCTCGCCAGGGACCTCCACGGGGCCGGCGCGACGGTGAAGTATCTGATCCGTGACCGCGACCGCAGATACACGGATGCCTTCGACGCCGTACTCGAAGACGAAGGCGTCGCCATCATCAAGACCGGTATCCGCGTACCCCGCATGAACGCAGTAATGGAACGCTGGATCCGCTCCTGCAGAACCGAACTACTCGACCGCACCCTCATCTGGAACAAAGCGCACCTCCTGCACGCACTCCGCGAATACGAAACCTTCTACAACCAGCACCGACCCCACCGCACCCTCCGCGCCGCAGCACCCCTGCGCCCACTCCCCCGTCCCCTCACCAATCCCGAACAGCTCAACCGCCTCGATATCCGGCGGAAGGACCAACTCGGCGGCACTCTCCACACCTATGAACATGCCGCCTGACCAGCTCGGATGTAATAATCGGCACCCACAGGGCCAGCACTTCAAGGTGGCGGGCCCGCTCAACCTCTCGCGCTCGCCCCAGGGACAGCCGGTGATCTTCCAGGCCGGAGTCTCCGAAGAGGGCCGCGACCTCGCCGCGCGGGTCGCCGAAGGCATTTACGCGCCGGGCGGCTCGCTGGAGCAGGCGCGGGAGTACTACGCCGACATCAAGCGCCGCACCGCCGCCTATGGGCGCGATCCCGAGCACATCAAGATCTTCGTCCATGGCGGCCCGGTCGTCGCCGCGACCGACGAAGCGGCCCGGCACCGCGAGCGGGAGATCTTCGAGGAGGACAACGACTTCGACCGC
Organism: Streptomyces hygroscopicus; assembly: GCA_002021875.1. Classification (NCBI taxonomy): domain Bacteria; kingdom Bacillati; phylum Actinomycetota; class Actinomycetes; order Kitasatosporales; family Streptomycetaceae; genus Streptomyces; species Streptomyces hygroscopicus. Next base: position 11,841,337 of record CP018627.1, on the reverse strand, counting down.
AATCTCGCGCTCCTCGGCCGTTCCTTCGGCGCCTACGACTTCAGCGTGCACGATCTGGACGCGCCGTTCCCGGACGTGGCACACCTCGCCGAGAAGGGCGGCCGGACCGGCGCCGCCAAAATCATCGCCCGCGCCACGAGGGAGAAACTGACGCTGCGCCAGGTGGCCGAGTCCGTCGGGGAGTTCCGGCGCTCGCCGTTCGTCGGTGCGCCGGAGACGGTCGCCGACACCACCGAGCGGTGGTTTTCCGCCGGCACCTTCGACGGCATCAACCTCTCCTTCCGCACCGACGACGACCTCGACCTCTTCGTCGACGGCGTCGTCCCGATCCTCCAGAAGCGTGGGCTGTACCGCACCGAGTACCCGGCCGACACCCTGCGCGGCAATCTCGGGCTGCCCATCCCCGTCAACCGCTGGGCATCCGCCCAAGCGTGAGTCTGACCAGCCCGGCTACACCCTCACCAACCCTCCTGGAAGGTCCCGCCATGGCCGCCGTCCTGTCCGTCTCCGGAAGCCCCTCCGCCACCTCCCGCACCGCGCGACTGCTGCGCCATCTCGACGACCGCCTCCGCCTCCAGGGCCACGACGTCACCGCACTCGACGTGCGCGCCCTTCCCGCCGACGCACTTCTCGCCGCCGACTTCCGGCACCCGGCCATCGCTCACGCCGCGGCCCGGTTCGAGCGCGCGGACGGCATAGTGATCGGCACTCCCGTCTACAAGGCCGCCTATTCGGGGCTGCTGAAAGCACTGCTCGACGTACTGCCGCAGTACGCCCTGACCGGCAAGACCGTCCTGCCGCTGGCCACCGGCGGGAGCACGGCCCACGTACTCGCCATCGACTACGCACTGCGCCCGGTCCTCAGCTCGATGGGCGCGGGGCACATCGTGCCCGGCTGGTTCACCCTCGACAAGGACATCACCATCGCCGAGGACGGCACACCGGTCATCGCACCGGCCACCGCCGAAGCCCTGGCACAGGTCACGGACCGCTTCTCCGCCGCGGTCGGTGGCCGAACGGCCCCGCTGGCCCCCACCGGCTGAAATGTCGGACCGCTATTCCTTGACCGCCCCCGAGTTCGCCCCCTGCACGAAGTAGCGCTGGAAGCAGAAGAACAGCGCCGCGACCGGCACGGTCGCCAGCAGGGCCGCCGCCAGCTTCAGCGGGTACTGCGTACCGCCGCCCAGCCCGCCCGAGACAAACCGCGCGAGCCCGGTCGTCAACGTCTCGTACTGGCCGGACTGCGTGGCCACCAGGAAGTGGGTGAACTCGTTCCACGAGCCCTGGAACGACAGGATCGTCAGGGTGATCAGCGCGGGCCGGGCCATCGGCAGCACCACCGACCAGAAGGTCCGGATCACCCCGGCGCCGTCCACCCGCGCGGCCTCCTCGACCTCCCGGGGGATGGACTCGAAGAACTGCTTCATGATGAAGATCCCGGCCGCGTCCACCATCAGCGGAAGGATCATGCCGGTGTAGGTGTCGAACAGCCCGAACGTGTTCAGCACCAGGAACTTCGGGATCAGCAGCGCCACCCCGGGCACCGCCATCACCCCGACGACGAAGCCGAACAGCAGCGAGCGGCCCCGGAAACGCATCCGCGCCAGCGCGTACCCCGCCATCGAGTCGAACAGCACCCGCCCGGCGGTGACCAGGACCGCGATGAGGGTCGAGTTGCCCAGCCAGCGCAGGAACGGCACCCCGTCCCCGGCCTGGCTCAGCCCGAACAGCCGCTGGTAGGCGGCGGTCGTCGGGGTGGTGGGCACCAGTCCGAGCGGATGCGCCGCCGCATCCGGGTCCGTCTTGAACCCGGTCACCAACTGGAGCGCGAACGGCAGCAGGTACAGCAGTGCGGCCCCCACCACCAGCGCGTATCCCAGCACCCGCAGCGGCAGCGGGAACCGGCCGAGCACCGGGCGCCCCCGCGCCGGGGCGGCGGCCCTGGCCTTGGGGGCAGCCGTGGCCGTGGCGTTCATCGATTCCTCCCGGGGCGGGGACCGCGCTCCCGCAGCGCCCAGCGCTGCAGGGCGGTGATGAGCAGGATCAGCGCGAGCAGGATGAAGGCGATGGCCGCGCCCTGCCCGAAGTCGGCGTCGTCGAAGGCCGTCGAGTACGACAGGAAGGCCGGCGTCAGCGTCGTGTTACCCGGGGCGCCCTGGCCCATCACATACACCTGGTCGAAGACCTGCCAGGTGGCGATCGTCCCCAGGGTGAGGACGAGGAAGAGCACCGGCCGCAGTGCGGGCAGCGTGACGTGGCGCAGCATCTGGCGGCGGTTCACGCCCTCGATGGCGGCCGCCTCCTCCAGCTCGCGCGGGATGTCCTGGAGGGCCGCGAGGAAGATCAGCATGAAGGTGCCGGAGGTCGTCCACACGGCCAGCAGAATGATCGTGCACATCGCGACGGACGGACCGGACAGCCACTCGTACCAGGAAAGGCCCATGAAGGAGTGGTCGGCCAGCACACCCGGGGGGTGGTCGGGGTCGACGATCCCCAGGCCGCCGAGCAGCGTCGAGAGCACCCCGCGCGAGTCGGCGAACCAGTTCGGGCCCTTCACCCCGATCCAGGACAGCAGCGTGTTGACGGCACCGCTGCCCTGGAAGAGGAAGAGGAAGACGGTGGAGACCGCGATCGAGCTGGTGACCGACGGGAAGAAGAACGTGGTGCGCAGGGCGCCCCGGGCGCGCAGCAGCCGCTGGTTGACGATCAACGCGAGCACCAGCGCGAGCCCGGTCTGCAGCGGCACGGTCAGCGCCACGTAGTAGACGTTGTTGCGCAGCGAGGTCGCGAAGAGGGTGCGGTCGAGGCCGTCCTCGGTGAGCAGCGCCCGGTAGTTGTCCAGGCCCACGAACTTCGCCTGCCCGGTGAACGGGTTGGACTGCCCGTCCCAGTCCAGCAGGCTGACCCACAGGGCCATCAGGATCGGCAGCACCAGGAACAGGCCGAGGATCAGCACCATGGGGCTGACGAACAGCCAGCCCCAGGCGCCTTCGCCGCGGCGGCGCCCCGCGGGCGGGGTGTTCGGGGTGCGGGGCGCCGCCTTGGGGCCGGACCCGCCGGGCGCGTCAGGTGCGCCCGGCGAGCCGGCCGTACGGGGATCCCCGCCGACGGCCCCAGGGGCCAGGCGGGGACCGGACGACGCGCCACGGGGGAGGTGGCGCGCCGTGCGATGGGTGGTGCGGAAGGGCATGACGGCTCAGTCGCCCTTCGCCATGGTCTGTTCGCCGTTGCGCTGCAGGTCGGCGAGGATCTTCTTCGGGTCCGTGGTGCGCAGCGACTGGAGTTCGGTGTTGAACTGGCTGAGCACCTTGTCGAACCCGGCGACGGTCACCGGGCCCTGGGCGTAGGTGTTGGCGTCGACCCAGGCCTTGGCGTCCGGCTCCTGCTTCGCGTACTCGGCGAGGGCGCTGGTGCGCGAGGGCATCACCCCGAATCCCTCGGCGAACTTCAGCTGCCGCTCACCGGAGCTGAGGTACTTCACCAGGTCCACGGCCGCCGACCGGTGGGCGCTCTCGGCGGCCACGCCCCAGCAGTTGCTGAAGGCCAGCGTGGCCTTTCCGGCCGGTCCCGCGGGCAGCGGGACCACCTTGTACGGCACATCCGGGTAGTCGAGCTTCATGCCGCCGGTCAGCCAGTTGCCCTCGATGGTCATGGCGGCCTTGCCCTTGCCGAGGGCCTCGCCGCCCCAACTGGTGTCGACCTGCTTGGCGTACTTCAGCGAGCCGGACCGCAGCAGCGACCTCACAAAGCCGAGCCCCTCGGCGTTCTTCGCGCTGTCGGCGGTCATCTTCGTCTGCTTCGCGTCGGTGATCCATCCGCCCGCCTGCTTCATGAAGACGCCGAGTCGCTGGTACTCGTCGCTGGTGACCAGGCCGGTGACCCCGTCGCTGGTGAGTTTCCCGGCGACCTTCCTCAGCTCGTCCCAGGAGGTGGGGTAGTCCTTCTCGGTCAGCCCCGCCTTCTTCCACAGGTCGGTGTTGATGGCGAGGGCGAGGGTGGAGGTGTCCTTGGGCAGGCACACCAGCTTCCCGTCGTAGGTGAAGGCGGTGCGCAACGGCTCGGCGAAGTCGTCCGTGTCCTTGATCTTGTCACCGTACGGGTAGAGGGAACCGCCCTTGGCGTAGTTCGCGAACTGGTCGGAGTTGACGTAGAAGACGTCCGGCGGCCGGTGCCCGGCGAAGGACTGGGCCAACTGCTGGTTCATGTCCTTGGCGGCCTCGACGGTCACCTTGTTGCCGGACCGCTTCTCGTACGCGGCCGCGGCCTCCTTGACCGCCTTGGTCTCGGCGTCGCCCGAGGTGGCTATCAGGACCTTCAGATGCTGTTTGGCGCCGGTGTCCTGCTGCGTTTCCTTGTCGCCGCCGAAGCTCGACGAGCAGCCGGTGGCGGCCAGGAGCGCCGCGCAGGTGACGAGGGCGGCCGTGGCCGTGCGGGGGGCCATGATTCCTCCGTGGATTCGGGATGGTACGTGCGGCTCGAGGGGGGTGGAGGAGAGGTGATGTCCGGGGCGCGGCGCCTCACGGCGCCGGCGACAGGGAGCGACGGTGCGTCAGGGCGCCGGCGTGTCGGAACCGGGCGCCGGGGCGCTGTCGCGGATGACGAGGGACGGCTCCAGCAGGACGCGCTCCGGTGGCGCGGCCAGGTCGGCCATCCGGGCCAGCAGCAGCCGTACGCACTCCCTGCCGACCGCCTCCAGCGGCTGGGCGACCGTGGACAGGGAGGGCGAGAGGATCCCGGCGATCGGCGAGTCGTCGAAGCCGACCACGGCGACGTCCCGGCCCGGGACGGCGTTCCGCTCGCGCAGCGCGTGATAGCAGCCGAGCGCCAGCATGTCGCTGGCCGCGACCACGGCCGTGGCACCCGCGTCCAGTAAGGGCTTCACGGCGATCCGGGCCGCCTCGACGTCCCCGGCGCTCTCCGCGCGCCGTCCGCGCGTCGGGAGCCCGTGCCGGCGCATGGCCCGCTGCCAGCCCTCGGCACGGTCGTCACCGACGCCGGAGCCGCGCGGCCAGCCAAGGAAGGCGATCCTGCGGTGCCCGAGGGCGACCAGGTGATCCACGGCGGCGTCCGTGCCCGAGGCGCCGTCGACATCGGCCCAATCACCGATCTGCCGCCCCGACCACATCCGGCCGAAACCGACGAACGGTACGCCCCGCTTGGCCAGCCACGCCTGGCGCGGGTCCTGGCGGGCGGTGTTGCTGAGCACGAAGCCGTCGACGTCGTGCCGGCCGAGCAGCTCCTCGTACCCTTCCAGGCTCGGGCCGCCGGGCGGGCAGGCGAAGAGCAGCATCCGGTAGCCGGCCTCGTCGGCGGCCTGCGACAGGGCGTGCAGAAAACGGTCCATGACCGGGGCCGTGCCGCCGCCCGGAGCGGGCTGGATGCCGTAGCCGATCAGCTTGCTGGAGCGGGTGCGCAGGGTCTGCGCGGCACGGCTCGGGCGGTAGCCCATCTCGTCGATCGCCCCGCGGACCCGCTCCAGGGTCTCGGGGCGCAGCAGCTCCGGCGAGTTGATCGCGTTGGACACGGTCTGCGGGGAGACACCGGCCCGGCGGGCGACCATGGCGAGGGTCACCGGGCTGCCCTTGGGCGAGGGACTGCTGGTGGAGCGGGGCATACGGGTCTCCGGCGTACGAGGGTCTGAAGCCTGGTCCTACGAAATTGATTTGAGCGTTCCAAAAGCATTGTCAGCGCTCTGAAGAGGCCGTTAGTGTCTTTGGATCGATCTAATGCTGAGAGGTTCTACTCCTTTGGACACCACTGTCAAGGCCCAGGACACCAACGAACCGGTCACGGCCTCCACTTCGGTGGCCGCGAACTTGCAGCCGTTCCTGCACGACGCGGTCGTCACGCTGTACGCGCCGAGCTTTGTGATCTCGCGCGCGGACGGACAGCTCCACGGGGGTGCGGATGGCTTCTACCACGGCGACGGCAGGGCGCTGTCCCACCTGACCGTCGCGGTGGAGTCGATCGACCTGGCCCCGGTCGGCGGCGGGCTCAGGGGGGCCGACCGGGCGGACTTCCGGGCGATCCTGCGGGGGCTCGGCGAGGTGACGCCCGACCCGGCGGTCGCCCTGGACCGCCGCCGCACCGTCGCCTCCGGGCGGTTGGAGGAGAGCTTCGAGGTCACCAACGCGGGCACCCGGCGGGTCGGTTTCCGGCTCACGGTCACGGCCGGCACGGACCTCGCCCTGATGGAGCGGGTGAAGTCGGGCCACGTCCTGGACCCAGTGCCGACACGGGCCGAAGGCGCGGAAGGCGCCGAGGGCGGCGGTCTGGTGTGGTCCCGCGACGGGTTCACCGTACGCCTGGTCAGCGAGCCCGCGCCGGACGCCCTGGAGGCGCCGGAGGGCCGGCTGTCGTACGACGTGGAACTGGACCCCGGCGCTTCATGGACGGCGACGCTGCGCTGCACGGCGGCGTACGCGGACGGCGACCAGTTCCCGGCCGCCCCGGCGGACGCCGTGCCGTGGCGCTGCCCGGCCCTGCGCAGCGCGGACCGGCGCTTCGACCAGTGGCTGGACCAGTCGGTCGCCGACGCGGACCGGCTGCGCCTGATGGACCCCCGGTCCCCAGAGGGGCGCCCAGACGGCGCGAACAGCCCGGATCAGTTCCTGGCCGCCGGAGCTCCGTGGTTTCTGACCCTCTTCGGCCGCGACTCGTTGTGGGCCGCCCGCATGCTGCTCCCGCTCGGCACCGAACTCGCGGCCGGTACCCTGCGCACACTCGCCCGCCGCCAGGGGGCCGTGGCCGACCCCGCCACGGAGGAGCAGCCGGGGAAGATCCTGCACGAAGTGCGGCGCGGCACCCAGAACTTCACCGACACGTTCGCCGTCCCGCCGGTGTACTACGGCACGGTCGACGCGACCCCCCTGTGGATCACCCTGCTCCATGACGCCTGGCGCTGGGGCCTGGCCCCCGAGCAGGTGGAACAGCTGCTGCCGCACACCGAGTCGGCGCTCGCGTGGATCCGCGACCAGGCGGCAGCGGCCGACGACGGCTTCCTCAGGTACGTCGACCGGACCGGACGGGGCCTGGCCAACCAGGGCTGGAAGGACTCCGGTGACGCCATCCGCCATCGCGACGGCCGGCTCGCCGACCCGCCGATCGCGCTGTGCGAGGTGCAGGCGTACGCGTACGAGGCGGCGCGGGGCGGCGCGGCGCTGCTGCGCGCTTTCGGGCGGCCGGGCGCGGACGCGTGGGAGGAATGGGCGGAGGCGCTCGCCACCCGCTTCCGGAAGCGCTTCTGGGTGGCGGACGCCCAGGGTCCGTACCCGGCGGTCGCGCTGGACCGTGACGGCCGGCCGGTGGACTCGGTCACCTCGGGCTTCGGCCACCTCCTCGGGACGGGCCTGCTGAACCAGGAGGAGAGCGCGGCACTGGCGGCCCGGCTGACCGGCCCCGACCTCGACTCCGGCCACGGTCTGCGCACCCTGAGCAGCGACTCGGTGGGCTTCAACCCGTACGGCTACCACATCGGTTCCATCTGGCCGCACGACACCGCGATCGCGGTGCACGGCCTGGTCAGGGCCGGGTTCCCGGACGCGGCGGCGCCGCTGGCGGCGGGCCTGCTGACGGCGTCGGCGGGGTTCGCCGGACGCCTGCCCGAGCTGTTCGCCGGCCACGGCGCCGCGGCGGGCCCACACCCCGCCCCCTACCCCGCGTCCTGCCGCCCCCAGGCGTGGGCGGCCGCCTCCTCGGTCCAGGTGCTGCGCTCGGCACTCGGCCTGGAGGCGGACGTCCCGGGCGGCACGGTCACGGTGGCCCCCGCCTTCGCCGGTGCGTACGCCCCGCTGACGGTGACGGAGCTCCAGGTGGGCGGTGCCCGGCTGGACATCACACTGGCGGCGGACGGAACGGTGAACGTGACGGCGCCGGAGGGGCTGACGGTGGTCTCGGCCTGACGCGGCGCTCCCGATGCCTCGGCGACGACCCCGTGCGGCGGCGAAACACCGAAGCGGGTCGCCCGGGCAACGTGACGAAACACGACAACGCCGCTGCCGCCGGAGGGGCTTCGGCAGCAGCTCTACGAGCTGTGCGTGAACCCGAGGCTTCAGTCCTTGTAGTCGGGGGCGATGCGCTCGACCATCCGGAGCAGTGCCGCCCAGGCGAGGTCGTACGCCTTGTCGTCCTGGAGGTCGGAGCTGTCGTCCTCGTCGGCCAGTTGGCGTGCGGTGAGTTCGCAGATGTCGGGGTGGGGGGTGATGAGCTCGGAGCCGGCGGCCGTGGCCGCGGTCTGTATCTCGCATGCCTTGTCGAGGTAGTACATGCGCAGGAAGGCTTGGGCGGGGGTTTCGCCGACGGTGAGCAGGCCGTGGTTGCGCAGGATCATCGCGGGGTGGTCGGCGAGGTCGGTGATGAGGCGGCGCTGTTCGGCGAAGTTGAGGGCGACGCCCTCGTAGTCGTGGTAGCCGACCCTGCCGTAGAACTCCATGGAGATCTGGTTGAGCGGGAGCAGACCGTCCTCCTGCGCGGCGACCGCACAGCCGGCCTTGGTGTGGGTGTGCAAGACGCAGTGGGCGTCGGGGCGGGCGGCGTGGATGGCGCTGTGGATGACGAAACCGGCCGGGTTGACGGGGTGCGGGGTGTCCTCGACGGGCCGGCCGGAGAGGTCGACCTTGACCAGGTTCGACGCGGTGATCTCCTCGAAGAGCAGGCCGTACGGGTTGATCAGGAAGTGGTGCTCGGGTCCGGGGAGCCGGACGGAGATATGCGTGAAGATCAGGTCGGTCATCCGGAAGTGGGCAACCAGGCGGTAGACGGCGGCGAGTTCGCGGCGCAGGCGGTGTTCCTCGTCGGAGGTGGTCTGGGCGGTGTGATCGGTGCGGAGTGTCACTTCGGTCATGAGTGCTCCTTCTGTCGTGGACCTGATGGCCAGCGGGGCCCCGGGCCGGTTTGCCCGGGGTCTGTGTCGGTGAGTGAGCTGCCGACGCCGTCGGTTTGATCAGGCCGCGCTGAATTCGGGGGTGCTGGTGGGCTCGCCTGCCAGGCGGCGGCGCCATGCCGCGACGACGGCTTCTTCGGTCGGCTTGGTCGCGAGGCTGACGGCCACATAGGCGATGAGGCTGGCGAGCAGGCCGTAGTAGACCGGTTCGTTGGCGAGGAGTCCGTCGATCACCATAAAAGTGATCACTGTGGCGCCGCCCGCGATCATCGAGGCCATGGCGCCGGGCAGGTTTCCGCGCCTCCAGATCAGGCCGCCGAGGATGGGTACGAGCAGGCCGCCGACGAGCAGGTTGTAGGCGACGGTGAGGGCCTCGATGACGTCCCCGAGGAGGCAGGCGATGACCATGGAGGTCACGCCGAGGATCGCTATGGCCAGGCGGTTGGAGCCGATCTCGTCCTGGTCCTCCGGGCTGACGGGGGCCTCATGGCGGCCGCGGTGACGCAGCCGGGCCCAGATGTCATTGGTGGCGACGGTGGCGGAGGCGATCAGGGCGCCGCTGGCGGTGGACATCATCGCGGACAGGGCGGCGGCCAGGACCAGGCCCTTGATTCCGGTGGGCAGGGCGTGCTTGACGATGGTGGCGAATGCCTCATCGGCGCTGGCCAGGTTGGGGTAGAGCGCCTTGGTGGCCATGCCGATGAAGGCTCCGGCCAGGGCGTAGACGAGACAGTAGACGCCGGCGACGGTGCCGCCCCAGGCGGCGACCTTGTCGGTGCGGGCGGTGAAGACCCGCTGCCAGATGTCCTGCCCGATGAGCATGCCGAAGGTGTAGATCAGTACGAAGGTGAAGATGGCCTGTCCGCCGATGGAGGTCGGGGAGAGGTAGCCGTGCGGAAGACGGTCGGCCATAGCGGCGAATCCGCCGGCCTTGACCACCGCGATGGGCAGCAGCAGGACGAGGACGCCCAGGCTCTTGACCACGAACTGGACCATGTCGGTGAGCGTGATGGACCACATGCCGCCGAGCGCCGAGTAGCCGACGACGATCGTGCCGCCGATGACGACCGCGACCCAGCGCGGGACGTCGAACAGGACGTCAAAGACGCTGGCGTAGGCGATGGTGGAGGTCACCACCAGCATGAGTGTGTAGATCCACATGACGATGCCGGAGACAATGCTGGCGGCGTCGCCGTAGCGCAGGGAGAGCATCTCGGCGACGGTGTAGACCCGCAGCCGGGCGATCCGGGCGGAAAAGAAGATACTCAGGGCCAGCAGCCCGAGTCCGATGGAGCAGACCATGGCGGCACCGGAGATGCCGTAGGTGTAGCCCAGGCGTACACCGCCGATGGTGGAGGCGCCGCCCAGGACGACGGCGGCCATCGTGCCGGTGTACATGAGGGGGCCCAGGCGTCTTCCGGCGACCAGGAAGTCGCTCTTGGAGGCGGCGCATTTCTTGCCCCACCAGCCCACGCCGACGATGCCCAGCAGGTATCCGGCCATGACGAGGTAGTCGACGGTCATCAGGGTCCTCCGATCGCCGCGGCCGGCGCCTGATGCGCGAAGCCGTCAAAGGGGCTGAGGGGAAGGCAGTGGCTGCGCGCCAGGTGGGGAGGCCGGCGGCGCAGCGCTGAGGAGAAGAGAGAGGGAGGTAAGGGGATGTGCACGTGGGCAAGGGCCGGGGGTGGTGCCCTGCTGGTTACACGACCGTAGCTACCGGTCGTCCTGTTGCAGAAGTGCGGGTTCTATCCAATATGGAGTCATCCGTTGGATAAAACCGGCGCTCCCGCGCAGTGCCGCCGGGCTGGGAGGATGCCTCCTCATGACCGAGACCGAGCAGCCGTCCGTTCCCCTCAGCGTGTTGCTGGCCGACCCGGAACTGGGCCTGCGCCAGGTCGCCGGACCGGCCGAGGACCGCCGTATCAGCACGGTCGGCACCACGGAGATCGAGGACCCCACGCCCTACCTCTTCGGCGGCGAACTCCTCCTGACCGCGGGCGTTCGCCTCCCGCGCTCCGCGGACGGTATCGACACCTACCTGCGGCGCGTCGTCGCCGCCGGGGTGGCCGCGCTGGGGTTCGGTGTCGCCCCTGTACACGAGGAGGTTCCACCCGAACTCGCCGCAGCCTGTGACCGCCACGGGCTGCCGCTCCTGCGGCTGCCGCCGGCCACACCGTTCGTGGCGGTCGGGCAGGCCACGTACGCCGCCATCGCCGAGGCCCGCAACCGTGAGCTGAGGGACATCTCCAAGGCTCAGTCGGCTCTCGCCTCCGCTGCCGCCCGTCCGGATGCGCTCCAGGCCGTGCTCACCCAGCTCAGCGCCCACACCGGGGCCTGGGCGGTGCTTTTCGACGCCCAGGGCAACGAGCTGTTCGGCGCCGGTCCTCGCCCCCCTGCTCCCGCACCGCGGCGCGTGCGCGACCTCGCCGTACGCACCCTCGCGCGCACCAGCCGACGTCACGCGGCGCACAGACCAGCTCCTCCCACGGCAGCAGCGGATCACCACGGAGGCATCCACCTGACCGTCCACACCCTGCCCGGCACCGACGGCGCCACCACGCCGCTGGCCCTTGCTCAGGCCACCGCCACGGCCCCGACTCTGGTTCACCGCCACGTGACCAGTACGGCGACCGTCTTGCTGGCCCTGCTCACCAGCCCGCGGCATGCCCTGGGCACCGACACCCACAGCGTCGGCGCGCTGGTACGGCTGATGCTCGGGGCCACTCCCGCCCAGGTAGCCCCCGCCCTGGCCCCCGCCGGCCGAACGAGCGGCGAGCACTGGATCGTGGTCCACGGACGGCACGTCCCCAGACGCTCCACACCGGCACCGCCGACCGGTGACGATCCGGCCCAGCTCGCGACGCTGGGCACCGCACTGGGCACGCCGTACCTGTACATCGACGGCCCCAGTCTGAGAGCGCTGATCCCCGGCGCACCGGACACCCGGCCCAGCGCCCCCGCACAGGCCGCCGACCTGGGGTGGATCCTCGGCTTCAGCGCGCCCGTATCCGCCCCCGACCTGCCACCAGCCGACCGCCAGGCCGAGCGCGCCCTGCAGCGCGCGATCGCCGCCGATGCCCCCGCCGTCGTGCACTCCCCCGACCCGCTCAGCCTTGATGCGATCGTCGCGCCGGCCGACGCCCAAGAGCTCGCCCGGACCCGCTTCGCCCCGCTGGACCAGGCCGGTTCACCGGGCACCACGGTCCTCCTGGACACCCTGCGGACCTGGCTGAACCTGCACGGCAGCTGGGACCGCGCCGCGGCAGCCCTGCGGGTGCACCGCAACACCGTGCGCCACCGCCTCGCTCGGGTCGCCGAACTCCTCGACGTCGACCTTCGGGACCCGGGCGTCCGCATGGAACTCTGGTTCGCCCTGCACTGGCTGCCCGACGAGCATCGCACGCACCCTTGACCGGCAGAGCTCCCGCAGCCACACGTGGCGGACGCCGTCGATCATCTCCCGCCGCGGCCACTTCTCCTGGCGGGTGTCCCTGCGGGCGGTGCAGACCAGCGGCGGCCGCGGCGGCTCGATGAGCGCCCACTCCGCATCGGCCGTGTCGAAGAGGCGGGTGTCACGACACGGGCCGGAGGTGGCACGGCCGCTCGCGGCGCTCGAGGTCTGTCGTGCAGTATCGCGCCAGTCCCGCAGCTAACCGTTGGGGCACGGCAACCGCACCGCCCATAGGACACGGAGCCACAGCCTCAGCCGTTCCGATGCGTGTACCGCACATTGGTCCCGTGCCCTACGCGTATGAACACTTGCTCCCAACGTTCCACAAGCCGCATCGCAAGACGAGGGATGCGGCTCAATCATGAGGGGAGAGCCGCGATGACCTTCAGGCCCATCGACAACCACCACGTCCTGAGCCGCCGATCCACCCTCGCCACAGCGGGAGTCGTAACCGTGAGCGCTCTCGGCGTCCGCGGTGCGGAGGCACGGTCGAGGCACACGGGTGCGTCCAGCCGCTCGGGCCTCGCACCGGAGGCCGAGCCGATCGCCGAGTACCTCCTCGACACCACCCCGGAGAACCAGGCCGCGACCTAGTGCTGCGTTCCTCAAAGGGTGTACACAAATCGGCGTCGTCGTGGGCGAGTTGGTGGCGCGGGTCTGCCCCAGATCCAGGGTTTGGCGCGGGAGTTGAGCTGGTCGGTGGCCAGGGTCGTGGCGTACGTGATGTCGTCGCGGTTGGCGAATGACCGCCCGGCGAGGGCGGCTTTGCGGAAGATGCGCCACCAGCCTTCCTGGAGGTTGAGCCAGCAGGCGCCGACGGGGATGAAGGCGTGGTGGATGCGGGGGTGGTCCTCCAGCCAGGTCCGGGTGGACAGGCTGTTGTGGGAGGACAGGTTGTCGGTGACGATCCAGATCTCCCCGTGCGGGTTGGCGTCCTCGAGCTGTTGGAGGAACTGCTGGTAGAAGACGCTGTTGCGGGAGGAAGCGGTCATGGTGACGGCCTGGCCGTCGGAGGGGCGCAGACCACCGTAGACCCAGGTCTTCTCCGGTCCGCGGGTGTAGTCGAGTTCCGCTTTGATCCGGTGCCCGTCGGGTGACCAGGCAGGTGCGGGCGGGAAGGTCCGCGGGATCACCGGCCCCAGCTCGTCGGCGCAGATCACCGTCGCGTCGTCGGGTGGGTGGGTGTAGAGGCCGATGATCCGTGTCCTTTTGGGACGAAGTCCGGATCCTTCGACCTCGTCCAGGACCGGGTGCGACGCCAGCGCACGCCTTCGGCGAGCAGGATACGGCGGACCTGACTGCGCCCCACCTCGATCCCCTCGGCCCGCGCTGCCACGGTCAGGGAGTCCAGGGTCCACTCGGGTGGCCCGGCCTCGTCGAAGGCCCACAGCTCTCCGACCGGTTCCCACCTCAGCCGTCCCGGCGGCATGGTTTTCACCAGGGAGATGATCCTGGAGCGTTGCTCTTCGGTGATCCGCCGCTTGCGGCCCTGACCGCCCAGATCGTCCAGGCCTTGCAGACCTGAGCGATTGAAGCGGTGCAGCCAGCACCGCACGGTCTTCTGGCTGCAGCTCAGCTCAACGGCGATCGCCGGCACCCGCAGGCCCAACCAGCTCAGCTCGATCATCCGGGCCCGCATCACTGCATCACTGGGAGCCTTCCGTGCCCGCGACAACCGGCGAACGACGGCTCGTTCGTCCTCATCACGCCCCGGCCGTGCCCGTAAAACCATCGGCAAACACCCGCCCCCGAGCTTCACCAACTACCCCGCCATCAGGACATATACCCAGCAAAAGCGGAACGCAGCACTAGGCAGTTTCGTTTAGATCATCGGGCGGACCAGAGGAAGATGCCTGCGATGTGGAGTCCGGCCAGGTAGATCGTCGCGGTCTTCTCGTAGCGGGTGGCGATGCCGCGCCATTGCTTCAGGCGGTTGATGCACCGCTCGACGGTGTTGCGCTGCTTGTATGTCTCACGGTCGAAGGCGGGTGGGCGGCCGCCTCGGTTGCCTCGCCGTTGTCGGTGGGCCCGTTGGTCCGCGGGGACGGGGATCACCGTGCGAATGCCCCGCTGTCGCAGGTGCTCGCGGATGGCACGGGAGGAGTACGCCTTGTCGGCCAGGACCACATCGGGCCGTGTGCGGGGCCGCCCGTGCGGGCGGGGTACCCGTAGGCGGGCCATCACCTGCGGGAAGACGGGGGCGTCCCCGGCCTGCCCGGCGGTGAGGTGGAAGGCCAGGGGGCGGCAGTTGCCGTCGGCCGCGAGGTGGATCTTCGTGGTCAGTCCGCCGCGGGACCGGCCGATGGCGTTGTCGGCCGGCTCGCCGGCCGGGGCCCCTTTTTGCGGGCCCCGGCCGCGTGCTGATGTGCTCGCACGATCGTGGAGTCCACCGCGACCGCCCATTTCAGGTCCTCGTCGGCGTCGGCCTGGGCCATCAGGGCGGTGAAGACCCGCTCCCAGGTGCCGTCGACGGCCCACATCCGCAGTCGGTTGTATACACCTCTCCAGTTGCCGAACTTCTCCGGCAGGTGGACCCACTGGGATCCGGTCTGGAACTTCCAGGCGATCGCGTCGATCACCTCGCGGTGGTCGCGCCACCGGCCGCCCCGCTTGGGTGTCCGGTCCGGGAGCAACGGTTCGATCCGCGTCCACTGCGCATCAGTCAACGGCACACCAGGACCAACGAGCCACTGATCCAAACGAAACTGCCTAGGCGGCACGTCGACCGCCAACGGCTCGCGACCCGTGCCATCCACACGGACCCGGCCCGAACCACCCCGCTCCCGCGCAACGGAACCTCACTGAGCGACGTGCGCTACACCTACCGGGGAACCAGGCGCACCGTCCGGCGCTTCGTCGCCGAAAACCGGATCGCCGGTCTCCTGGTACTCAAGGACGGCGCCATCGCCCACGAGCAATACGCGATGGGCGACACCGAAACGACGCGATGGACGTCGACGTCCATTGCCAAGTCCGTCACCTCCACCCTGATCGGCGCAGCCCTGGCCGACGGCGCGATCAAACGACATCGCGCGCATGTTCAAAGGGATATACGGCAAGCAGCGAGGCGCGGTCATGGAACTCATGCGGACCCGCCCGCGGGCAGCGGCACCCGGCAGCGTCTTCAACTATTCCACTGGCGAGACCTACGTGCTCTCGGCCGTCGTCGCCAACGCGACGGGGAAAACGGCGAGCCACTACCTGTCGGAAAAGATCTGGCGCCCCTTGGGAATGGAGGCCGACGCGTACTGGATACTCGACGCGCCCGGGGGCCGGGAGATGGGCGGAGGCTGCATCCAGGCGACACTGCGCGACTACGGCCGCTTCGGCCAGTTCATCCTGACCGGCGATGACGGAGTCGTGCCGAGGGGATGGCGGAACCAGGCCGGCCGACCCGAATCCAGGCTCACCGGCTACGGACACCTATACGAAGGATCCCCGTACGGCTACGGCTACCTGTGGTGGGCCATCCCACCCGGGGCCGCCGGTGCCCACGGTCGTGTCCCGACCTTCGTAGGGCTCGGGCACGGCGGGCAGAAGCTCTACATCAACCCCACGGAAGGCGTCGTGACCGTGCTGTGGAGCGCTCTGCGACCCGGGGTCGACGTGGATCCGGAACTCTTCGCACTCCTCGACTCCGTGGTCCACGCACTGCGATGACAAGCGCTGCGGCCCTTCAGGCGTTTCCCCCGCGGCCCTCACGCCACCACGGAGCTGCGGTCCGTGGACGGCGGAGCAGGACCGCGCCCTCCGACCGTCCGGGCGTAGGCGAGGATGGGGCATCGGGCATGGTGGCGGAGGCGCACAGCCCGGTTGATGGTCACGCCTGGAACCGAGGTGGGCATGCCTGCGAGGAGCGCGGCCATACGGTCGACGTTGCGGTCTCGTCGGCATGGTCGGGGAGGTAATTGGGGATCAGGGTGGGCAGGCCGATGCCGAGGTTGACGTACTGGCCGTCCCGAAGCTCCCGCGCCGCCCTCTGCTCACGTGTCCTGGGCATGACCCGCTCACGGTCCGGTTCTCGGCCCGCTTGCCGGCGGCCTGGTCCGGGGCAGCGCGATCATCCGCTGCACCACAACGCCCGGCAGGTGCGTCGCGTCCGGGTCGATGTCACCGGACTCGGCCGGCTCCTCGACCTCGGCGATGGCCACCCGCCCGGCCATCGCCGCAGGCGGGTTGTCGGCGTGCCCTGCGGGATCATGACCCGACTGCATCGCCCCCCGATTGTTGGAGACGACACTCAGCCCGCCGACCCCACGCTCGTACAGCGCCTGAATCAGCACGTTCGGTACACCGCTCAGCCCGAACTCGCCGACGGCGAGCGTCGTGCCGTCCGGCACATCCCGCACCGCGGGTCCGTCGCCGACCTCATCAACGAGCATCACCGAACCTGCCCGCCATAACAGCGCGGCCACGATTGCGGTACCAGCCGGAATATGCTGCCACGACCGATCCGTCAACTCCCCTCCAGGGATTTATCATTGTCCACAAAAATCGGTCGAACTTTCCACTAATCTTCCTGACTCATCAGCGCCAGCCGCCCGATCCCGGGCGGGAGAGCACTCCACGGGGGAGGAGTCCGTGCGTGAAGACTTGGGATTCGAGAAGCTGCTCAGCGAGGAGGGTTTCTTCGCACATCTGCTCGGGCGGTCACCGTCGGGCGCCGGCCGCGATCCGCTGTACGGCCCCGACCTCCCGGTGGTGCTGCTCACCGGTGGGCCCGGCATGGGCAAGGGGCGGCTGTTGCACGCCGTGCAGCACCATTTCGCGACCAAGGTACCGGTAGTCCGTCTGGACTGCGGCTCGCCGGTGTACGCGCACCGGGCGGGACCGGAGCCGGGCGCCCGCTCGGCCGCGACCGAGGCCCTGGTCGAGATGGCCCGGCGGCTGTGCACCTGGCAGGGGACGGGCGGCTCGTTCGCCTTCCCCCGGCTCTTCGCGGGCCTCGCGGTGATCGCGACCGGCGCCGCGGGAGGTACCCCCGCAGCGGTCGCGACGGAAGTCGAACGGTACGAGGAGCTGCCCCAGAAGCGGCGCCTGCCCGGCCTGAGGACGGGTGACTTCTGGAAGGGCGTGATCTCCGGATCCCTCCAGAATTTACTGACGGCCATGGCCGGGCAAGCGCTCGACCCGTACTCCGCGGCAGTGGGCAACGCGCTGCTGGAAGCCCTCTTCCAGTCCTTGGCGCCCCGGGGCAGGGTGGAACTGGAGCGAATCTACGGCGGCTATCCCGGCGCGGCCGGCCAGCCCATGCATGGGCTGAGCAATCTGGCCACCGACTTCCAGGCCCGCGGCGAGGCACGGGAGCTGGCGGAGGACTTCCTCTTCCGGGCGCTGCGCGAGGATCTGGAGGCGGCGTACGCCTCGGCGTCCGGCTGGCTGCGTCGGGTGGGCCGCCCGGCATTACTACTGGACCACGCCGAGTCGTTGCTGGGGGAACGGCTGCTGCGCGCCGTGCTCACCGACCGCCGGGGCGGGCAGCGCGACCGCGTAGTGATCGTGGGCACGGCGCGCCGGGCGGACGGCGGCGCCTTCCTGCACGGCGGCCTGCCGCCGGAGGAGGTGGTGTCCCCGGCGGAGTTCCGTCCCTCTGACTGCGGCCCGCCCGAGTGGTCCCGGCGCCTGGGCGGAGGGCCGGAACGGGCTCCGCTGGCCGACGGGGTGCTACTGCTGCGGATGCCCTTCCTCACTGGGGACCAGCTGCGTCGGGAGACCGAGCGCAAACAGACGCGCGGGGAGCCGGAGGGCGGCGCGAACCGCCGTCGCATCGACGCTGCCGTGGCACGGCTGAGCGGCGGCCGGCCGCACACGGTGATCCGGCTGGCCGACGCTGCCGCCGCCTTCCGGATGTCGGCGGACGCCAACGACCGGGACCTGCTGGAGGCCCCGCTGCGGCTCCCCGGCGACAGCGCCCCCGAGCGGCCGGTGGCGGACGTGCTGCTCCAGGAACTGCTCATGGACCAGTTGCCGGTGGGGCTGCCGACCGAGCACCGCGGCGAGTGGCTGGATCTGCTCACCCATCTGTCGGTGGCACACGACGAGGAGTGCGCCGATGTCCTACTGCGGCATCATCAGTCGGGCCATGTGAACCGCCTCATCGCGCACCAGGTGTCGAAGCTGCTCACCGATACCGGATGGCCCAGCTGCGAACGGCACTTCGTGGGGGATTTCGGGATGCGCCAGATGCTGGTGCACCGGCTGTACGGGCTGCGTCCCGACGGCGCCGCTTGGTACGCCGACCACCACCTCCTGCGAGACCATTACGCGGAACGGGCGGCGGACGGGAGACCGCCGGACAGTGGGGCGTTCAGTTCGGTCATCGCACATCGCATGAACCACCATCTGGTGTCCGGCGGTACGGACGATGTGGCCGACCGTCTGGCCGCCACGCTGCCCGGGCGCCCCCGGGAGTGGTGCGCGGAGCTGCTGGAAATCGCCCAGGCACCGTATCCGGGCGGCGCGGACGCCCGGCGGGAGCGCGCCCAGGGCCTGGTGACGTCGGCGGGACCCGCGCTGCGCCGCACCGTCGACCAGCTGCTGCACGCGGTGTGGCTGTGCGAGGAACGGACCAGGCCGACCGGGCAGGAGACGGCCCGCACACTGGCCAAGCTGCTGGAGCTTCTCTCGATCATGGAGTTCGACGGGGCGGGACAGCTCGGCGAGGTGGCCACCTACTGGAGCGGACTGGCGGCGAACGAGCAACCACTGCTGCGCTGCGCCTGCACCAAACAACTGGGGCGAAGGGGGTAACGGGGATGCCTAGATGGAAGAAGTTCCTCTATGTGCTGCTGGCCGCGGGGGCGGTCACGGTGTGTGTTTGGCTGGTGCTGTACTTCATCCAGAAGCCGGACACCTGCGCCGACGGGGTCGAGCGGACCGGCGGCGAGTGCGTCGGCGTCAACGGCGAGGGCTACGATTTCGGCACGCCGGAGATCCATGACGTCTCCCGGGCCATCGCACGCGAGAACAAGAGGATCGACGGCCAGCCGCATGTCACCGTGGCGGTGATGCTGCCACTCCAGTCGGACAGGGTCGCGCTGCGCCGGCAGATGCGCAGCGACCTCCAAGGGGCGTATCTGGGGCAGCGGCAGGCGAACGAGGGCGAGGGCGAACCGCCGAGGATCCGGCTGGTGCTGGCCAACCCCGGACGGGCGTACAAGCAGCAGAAGAAGGTCGTGGACACCCTGCTGCGGATGGCCGACTCGTCCAAGGACCGGCTGCGCGCGGTCACGGGCTTCAACCTCAGCCTCGATGACACGCGAGAGGCGGTCAAGCGGCTGACGAAGCACAAGGTCCCGGTCCTCGCCTCGCGGATCAGCGGGGACGGGATCGCGAACGAGGACCGGACGGACGGGACGGCCGAGCTGCCGTTCCCCGGCCTGGCCCGGTTGATCCCCACCAACCACGACGCGGCCCAGGCACTGGCCAACTTCAGCGGCGAACGGGGCCGGGAGAACCAGAGGACGGTGCTGGTCTACGACAAGCGCAGCGACGCCTACAACCAGTCGCTGGCGAAGGCGTTCAGCGGCATCGACGAGAAGGGCCCGCCCGGTCCCGCCGCGATGCCCTTCGAGTCCCCGGCCATCGACGAGCCCGGCTCGACCGGCAACCAGTTCACCCAGACGGCCAACAACATATGCGACTCCGGTGCCAGCACCATCTACTTCGCGGGCCGCACGCTGCACCTGCGGATCTTCGCGCTCAAGCTCGCCCAGGTGGACTGCCGGAACCGGCATTACACGATCGTCAGCGGCTCCGACGCGGCCTCGCTGCGGCAGGACATGACAGAGAAGGACTGGCAACAGTTGCGCGGCGCGGACGGCAAGGCGAAGGTGACGGTCCAGTACGCCGCCCCCGCGCACCCGGACGCCTGGAGTACCGGGCTGGCCGACTGGAAGCGGGAGTGGCGAGCCCACCACGACCGCGAGCCCACCAAGGCGGGACTCCCCCAGTACCTCACCGAGCCGAAGGCGGCCCTGGACACCCTGAAGAAACGCATCGAGACAACACGCGAGGAGGGCATCGACCTCGGCTCCGCCCCAAACCTGGAGGACTCCCGGACGATGCTCGTGTACGACGGCCTCATCACCATCGGAAAGGCGCTGCACCAGGCGCAGGAGGGAGGCGCCGGGGCGGTGCCCAGCCGTGAGGACGTCGGCGCTCAGTGGTCGCTGCTCCAGTCCCGGCACCGGGTGCGCGGTACGAGCGGCCTGATCTGCCTGACCAGCAGCGGGAACGCATACGACAAACCGGTCGCGGTGGTCCAGCTGGATCCGGGCCGGGGAGGCCGCGGCAAGCTGAAGTTCGTCGGTCTGGGCTGGCCCACCGGCCGGGAACAGCCGAAGAACTGTGTGATTCCCAGCCGCGTTCCCTGAACAGCGCGGCGCGCCGCTCGTCGGCCGTGATCAGAAGCTCGTGGCACAGCAGCGCGCCCTGGGGGTACGTCACATGCGAAGCGCTCGCCCCAGGGGCCAGAACTGACGGCCGGACAGCGGCCGGGATGTCATGGGGCGGCGTGCAGCGGCGCGGCCCATTCCATGACAGTGCCGCTCGGCTCGTTCGAGCGGAGGGAGAAGGAGCCGCCCAGTTCCTCGGCGCGCTGCTGGAGGTTGACCAGTCCGCTTCGGCGGGTGACGGCCGGGTCGAGACCGTGGCCGTTGTCCGCCACCTTCAGCCGCAGCTCCGTGTCGGTGACGTCCACGCTGACGTCGACGGCGGTGGCATGGGCGTGCCGGGCCGCGTTGGACAGGGCCTCGCCGGCCACGGCCAACATGTGCTCGGCGTGACCGGCGGGGACGTTGGTGTCCAGCAGGCCGGTCATGCGCAGCGCGGGCGCGAAGCCCAGGGCTTCGGCGGCCCTCTCCATGACCGCCACCAGCCGGGCTCGCAGCCCTTCGCTCCGCGCCCGGTCCTGCTCGCCGAGCGAGTAGATGGTGGAGCGGATGACCTTGATGGTGTCGTCCAGGTCGTCGACCACCCGCTGGACCCGCGCGCCCACCTGCGGCCGGTCGGCGAGGCGGCCGAGCGTGGACTGCAAGGTCAGCGCCCCGGCGAATAACCGCTGGATGACAAGGTCGTGCAGATCGCGGGCGATCCGGTCACGGTCGTTGAGGACCAGCATGCGATCGGCGTCCTGCCGGTGCTCGGCGACCTCGAGCGCCAGCGCCGCCTGATTGCCGTAGCCGATCACCATGTCGATGACGGCGTCGGTGAAGACCGGGCCGCCCGGTACGTTGGCCACCTGCAGCACGCCCCGTACATGGTCGCGGGTACCGAGGGGGACGAGGAACGCGGGGCCCAGCTCCACGATCGCGGCGCTGCCACCGGTGGCGCGCGGATCGGCGCTGACCGCGTCGCTGGTGATGGTCTCCCCGGAGGCGAAGACCTTCGCCGCCAGCGTGGCGGCACCCAGTACCAGACCGCGCGCGTCCTCCGCACGGGTTCCGGAGGCGGCCTCGATGACCAGCTCGCCGCTGTCGCCGACCGGGATGGCCAGGGTGACCAGGTACGCGCCGGCCATCTCGCGCAGGGTGTCGGTGAAGGACTCCAGCACCGCGGCGGGTTCGGTACCGGACAGCAGGCTACGGGTCAGCTCGTTGCTCGCCGCCAGCCACCGCTGCCGACGGCGGGCGTCGTCGTACAGCCGGGCGTTGTCGATCGCCACTCCGGCCGCCGCGGCCAGGGTGCGCAGCACCGCCTCGTCGTCGGCGTCGAACTCCGCGGCGCCCTGTTTGTCGGTCAGGTACAGGTTGCCGAAGACCTGCTCGCGCACCTTGATCGGGGCACCGAGGAAGCTGGTCATCGGCGGGTGCCCGGACGGGAAACCCACGGAAGAGGGATGCCGCGCCAGATCGGCCAGGCGCAGCGGCTCCGGGTGACGGATCAGCAGCCCCAGGATGCCCTCACCGCGCGGGTAGTGACCCATTTCCGCGATGGTCTCCTCGTCGATGCCGACGGTGAGGAACTGTTTGATCGTGCCTTCCTCGCCCAGCACGCCGAGCGCCCCGTACTTCGCGTCGACCAGACTGACGGCCGACTCCACGATGCGCTGCAGCACCACCTCCAGCTCCAAGTCGGAGCCGATCGCGAGCACCGCGTCCAGCAGCGTGTGGATGCGGTCGCGTGCCGCCCGAACCTGCGCCACCTGCTGCTGCAGGCCCTCCAGCAGCTCATCAAGACGCAACTGGGGCAAGGCCCCGGACACCGCGGTTTCGCGGGGCATTTGGCCGCACTCGTCCACCACAGATGCTCCCCTTTTCCGTCGCGCCGACCGACACCAGGATGCCCGACACACGGACACGGATCGACGGCACCCGAGGAGCAGCTCGGCAGCGCACATGCGGTTACGGCGCCGGGCGCATGCCGTCGGCCGGTCGACGGTGCCGGGGCGGAGTGCGCCTGGGGTACGGGAACCCGGCGGGTGACCGCGTGGCGCGGACAGGGCGGTGGCCAGCAGAACGACGCCGGCGAACCGACGGCAAGCGTCCGGGCCGGTTCCGTCGCGCAGTTCGGCCGTGGGGCCCGTGCGCGACGTTCTGGTGCTGCCGGCGGATCGCTCGTGCGCCGCTCACCTGGTCCTCCGTAGGGGATTGGCGCGCGGTGTGCGTCCGGCCGCCCGGGAGTCAGGGCAGACGTGGCGAGCGGCCGGACGGTGACCGGTCCGGGCCGTGCGCGGCGCCCGCCACGGGGGACGGCGATGGAGACAGCCGAACGGGCGCTCGATGCGGTCGTACACGGGATACCTCCGGATCGGTCGGCATCCAGCGTCCGGCATCGGGCGGTCCCGGCGCTGCGGCCGATGAGCCCATCGATATGGGCCAAGGGTCCCCTCTTCCAAGTCCACTGGGAGCTGGACCGGTTGGGGTCGGCCGCCGCCCTGGTAGGGGATGCCGGCGGTCCAGCCGCCAGGCTTCGGGGCCGGACGGTGACCGCCCGGGAGTGCCTCACGCCTGCCACGGCCGTTGACATGGGAACACATGGCCGGACGGCCTGATCCCACGGTCCGTGGGCACTCCCGGGCGGTCAGAGGTAAGCCTCACCGCTCCGCAGCGGTCGGCGCCCGGGCCGAGCGGCCCTCGGGCGCCGCCCACTCAGCCCTGATCACCGCTCCGGAGAGGGCCGAAGCGGTCTCCCGGACAGGGACGTTCGGCCCCGGGCTCGGAGCGGGGCCGACGCCTAGCGTTCGTGCCCATGGAGAACGACAAGACTGCGCGCCCCTCGCGGCGGCGCGCGGGCGGGGGCCGGCCGCCGGCCACCCGCAGACTCGTGGCGGGCGGCGGCCAGGACAGCCCGGACCACATGTTCGCCGCCGTGACCCGGCCGCGCACCCCGCTGGAGTACCTGGCGGAGCTGTTCACCGCCGGGGACACGGATGTGGTCGCCGGGGTGCTGATGAAGCTGACCGCGCCGGCCTCACCCTGCCTTTCCACAACGGCCGCACCGAAGGTGTCAACACCCGCACCAAACGGATCATGATGCAGACGCACGGACGCGCCGGATTCGACCTCCTCCGCCACCGCATCCTGCTCCGCTGACAGGCACCCACCGTCACCACCGACTACGTGACAGACCCGAACATCGTACAGTCCCGGACCTTCTGGCACGAGGAACAGGTACGCGGGCGGCTCCGCGCGTGCTGGAGGGAAGGCCGGACCCGGACGGCCGGAGCCCGGACAGTAGGCGTGGGCCCGCCTCACTCCAGAAAGTGCGTCAGGCCGACCGGGCAGCAAGCTTTTCGATGAATTCTTCCCGATTGACGACGGCACGCCTGTGCACACCGCGCAGGACTGCGCCGTGGCTGTCGCGGCCTTCCACGGAGAAGGTGAGCTTCTTTCCGTCGATACCGGTCAGCGTGGCGGTAATGGTGACGGTGTCGCCAGTGAGCGTGGGGGCGAGATGCGCCGAGTCGTGGGCCAGCCCCACGGTCATCGCCGAGGCAAAGACCACGCTCTCGATCACCTTCATTGCGGTGATCTCGCTCAGCCACAAGAGGACCGGAGTGGACAGCACATCGAGGTCGTTACCCCAGTTCTTCGCGGAGTCTTCGGCGGTGACGGTGTGCGTCAGCGTGGCCGATGTGCCGACCAGTGCGGAGAATTCGGCTCCCAGAATGGGGGTGGACATCATGCTCCTTCGTTGTCGGTGGGACGTGGCGTCAGGCCGTGGCTGAGATAGCAAGTCTGCGCATCTGGTTGAAGACGTTCTTACGCTGCATCTCCGCGGTTCCGCCGGCGATTACGGTGCCCAGGGCATCCTTGAGGGCCCGAGCATGCGGACCCTCCATGTAGCCGAGGTGTCCGTAAACGCGCAGCGCGGTCTCGGTGCCGAGCTTCAGCGTCTCGCCGGCGTGGTACTTGGCGACGGAGCAGATCAAAGATGCCTGCGGTGAGTTCTGCATGAGCGCGTCCAGCGCGCCGTAGGAGACCCATCGCGTCGCTTCAATGGCGAACTTCGCGTCCGTGATGCGCCCCTGGACGTACTGGTGGTCAGCGATCGGCACCTTGAAGGCATGCCTGCGGGACGTGTAATCGAGCACCTCATCGAGCAGCGGGTCGAGGTAGGCGGCGGCCAGTACTCCATACAGCAGACGGTCCAAGGAGATGGTGTTGTAGATGGCCTCGATGCCGCCCCCGATAGCGCCGACTATGTTCTTCGCCTCCACCGCGACGCTGTCCAGCGCGATGGGGCCGGTGGGGCTCGTGCGGTTGCCCATCATGTCCTCGACCGGCCCCTGCTGAACGCCCCTGTCCTTCAGATCAACCATGAACAGGGTGATGTCGTGCTCCCCGTGCTCGGGAACACGGCCGAGGATCAGCGCCACATCCGCGACGGGGCCGTTCGTGATGTGATCCTTGTGGCCCGTCAGCAGGTAGCGGCCTTCCACTCGGGTGGCCGAGGTCGCGATACGGGTGACGTCCGACCCACCGGTGGTCTCGGTCAGGGCAGTCGCGCCGACATCTCCGCCGAGCAGTCGCGGAAGCCAGTAGCCCTTCTGCTCCTCATCACCGTAGATCAGCAGCGAGCGGATCAGCCCAGCCTGGGCCACCATGGAGAGGCAGAAACCAATGTCACGCCCACCTGAAGCGATACCTTCGAACGCGGCGACGAAGTCCCACCAAGTGCCGCCCTTTCCGCCCCACTCGACAGGAACTGCCAGCCGCCACACCCCGGCGTCGCTCAATTCCTGCCAGGAAGCGCGGTCCAGGCGACCTTCCTTGGAGCACTCCTCGGCACGCTTGGCCACTGTTGCGGCAGCCAGATCCCGGAAGTGGGCACGCAGATTGGTGTCAGAAAAGTGATGAATCATTGTGTTGTGTCCTTGTCGAGACGGAGGACGTGCGGGGAGGGTAAGGTCCGGCCTGCCGACCGGGTGCAGCGGTAGCGGTCAGCAACCCGAGCACAGCAGTTGACTCGCGTCGGCTACGGGTGCAGCGGGCGACAGACGGGTCAGGGCGCGGTCAAGCCGCACGGCGAGCTCGTCCAGCTCGGTGTCAGTCGAGACCAGAGGAGGCGCCACCATGACCGACTCAAGGGCGGGCGTTACCCCTGACGGGTACAACAGCAAGCCCTCGCAACGGGCAGCCTCGACAAGGTCCAGGGACGTTCCCGGAAACCGCGAAGCATCGCTATGAACACCAAGGGCCATCTGCATCCCCACACCCCGGACATCGCTGATCACCCGGTGTCGCTGTCGCAGGCCCTGCAGAAGCTCGTGCAGACGCTCACCAGCCTCGGCGGCGTGTGCCGGGACATCATGGGCTTTCAGATATTCCACGACGGCCAGACCAGCGGCTGCGGACAGTGGCGTACCCGCCATGGTGTGCCCGAACAACAAAGTACCGAGCGGCTGCCCGGCGGCGTCGGCGACTTTGTCTGATGCCAAGAGCGCTGCGATCGGTGCGAATCCTGCGGAAATTCCCTTGCCCAGAACCATGACGTCAGGGGTGATGCCGGCGTGCTCACACCCAAACCACCGACCGGTCCGCCCCAGGCCGGACATGACTTCGTCGGCGATGAGAAGGAACTGGTGTTGGTCGGCCAGTTCCCGCAGTCGGCGCAGGGTCTCCGGGGCAGTGGGGACTGCTCCGGAAGAGGCTCCGCCGACTGGTTCGATCATCACAGCGCTCAGGTTGGCCGGACCGATGCGCTCGATCGCTGCCTCCCAGTCGTGGACGTCGGCGCGCAGTGAGCCGTGCTTCGGCCGCACCCGCGAGACCGTGGCCTGATTGGCGAGCAGTGGCGTGAGGTCCTGTCGCCGTAGCGGATGCCCGGAGGCTGCCAGGGCGCCGGCGGTCATGCCGTGGTAGCTGGGTTCCTCCGTGAGGACCGTGCACTTGAACGGACGATATGCGCGGGCGTGTATAAGCGTTGCGAGGCGCAGCGCCATCTCGATGGCTTCCGAACCCGAGTTGCAGTATTCAACGTGTTTGAGATCACCCGGTGCGAGTTCCACCAACAGCTCCGTAAGCCGCATCAGCGGCTGGGAGCGGAACTGCGTCCGGTACGCGTAGCATGTCCGATCGATCTGCTCGTGCATACGGGAGGTGACTTCCGGCACGGAGTGCCCGAGATTGACGTTGATCGCGCCGGAGCAGCCGTCGAGATACTCGAGTCCTTCCTGGTCGTAGACGTACACACCTGTGGCATGACTGACAACGGGCAGCATGAATCGGATCCCTCACGTTCATTCCAGCCGGCACGGGGAGAAGGCCCAAGTTGAAGTGACTGTTTGTCCAGGGGAAGTGAAGGCAGTAGCAGACGCGCCAGAAGAGATAGTGACCGCGGCGGGCGGCTATGGCGGTCAGTACCAGGTCAGCACTGTGGCTGCTGCAGTCATGCCCCCGCCCACGGCCGCGAGGAGCACTCGCTCGCCACGTCGAAGCGGCCGATGGGCGTGATCGCGTGCGAGGGTCAGGGGAATAGAGGCTGCGGCCGTGTTGCCGAGCGTTGGCGCGGTTATCGCCAGCCGGTCTTGCTCGACGCCCATCGCCTCGGCGAGGCTGTGCACCAGACGGGTGTTTCCTTGATGGAACACGACCCGGTCGATGGCCTCGATGCTCATACCAGCCTGTTCCAGCGCTTGTTGAGCCGCCTTGGGGACGAATTGCAGCCCCCAGTCGCGGACCGCTCGCCCCTCCATACGGAAGAAGTGCTCGCCTGCCTGTAAGCGTTCAGCGGTGAGCGGTCGCCGGGTTCCCCCGGCCTCCACCCGCACGAGGGACGCAGCCTCGCCATCGGCGATCAGCGAAGCACCCTGGATGCCATAACCCTCGGGAACCCTGCCGAGCAGAACGGCACCTGCCCCATCACCGAAAAGGCTCACGGTGCGCCGGTCGGCGCGGTCCATGATGGACGAATACTTATCGGCACCTATCACCAGGGCGTAGTCAGCGCCAACGCGCGTGGCCATCAGTGCCTCCGCGACGGTCAGCCCGTACAAGAAACCGGAGCACACCGCATTTACGTCGAATGAAGGCACCTGCTTCAGTCCAAGCCGGCGCTGCACAAAACTCGCCGTCGCCGGTTGCGGCTGGTCCGGGGTGGCCGTCGCCAGCACGAGAGCCCCCACCGACTCGGCCACCCCAGGGTTTTTCAGTAGCGGCAGAGCTGCACGCGTGGCCAACTCCGACGTGGAAACATCCTCCTCAGCATAGCGCCGTTCGGCTATCCCCGTCCGCGATTCGATCCACCCCTCTTCGGTGACCGCCCATCGCCCGATCTGTTCGTTATTCACGACGAGAGGCGGGACATATCCGCCAATAGAAACGATCCCAATGGGCACAGATTCCTCCTCATACGTTTGCCAAGTGAGCACCCGGCGCACCCATGAAAGCCGCCCAGCCCCCCAAGGCCTCTGCGAAGGTCTTCGCCAGGTTCTCCGTGGCGGCGTCCAGAGCGGCATCGGTCCGCGCAGACAGAGGGAATAGTTGCCACGGACGGGTGCTGCCACCGGTCGGCGCCTTCGGCAGTTCCTCGACAATGGCGAAGGCATTGGTGTCGCTCCATCAGCGCGCGCTGGCCGCTGATCGAGGGTGCCGTGAAACCGGCCCGGTCGGCAGCGTCGTTGTTGACGGCCGAGCCCAGGATGACGGCGTAGATGTTGTTGTCGCGAACCGCGTCCTCGAGCCATCGCAGGACGACCGTCCCGGCGCCCGTACCGAAGATGGTGCCGTCGGCTTCGTGGTCGAACGGTCGGCAGTGGCCGGACTTGGAGTAGATCCCGCCCTCGGCCGACCAGTAGCCCGACACCACGGTCGGCTCCACCTCGGCTCCGCCCGCGACCGCGGTCTCGCATTCGCCGTTCATCAGCGAGGGGCACGCCATGTGGACCGCGACGAGCGACGACGAACAGGCGGTCACCACGTTGACGCTGGGACCGCCCAGTCCCAGCTTGTAGGAAACGGTCGGCGCGACGTAGTCCGTCGTGTTACCGATCGAGACCGTCATCTGCCCCACGGCCTGTACGCGCTCCTGGTGGTGCCTGACGTTCTGCGGCTCGTAGGCGTTCGGAGCGCTGCCGGCGAAGACACCTACCCGTCCAGGATCGGAGAACGGATCGTAGCCGGTGTCCTCGGGCGCGGTGTGCATGGACTCCAGGAACAGCCGGTGCTGAGGATCCCGGACCTCCGCCTCCCGGGGAGTGAACCGGAAAACGCGTGCGTCGAACTTCTCCACCTCGGCGAACGACGGCCGCTCCTTGACATGCGCAGGGTTCTTGGCCATTTCGGGATCGATGCCCGCATCGATCAACTCTTCCAGCGACCACGTGGTAATGCTCTCCGTGCCCGCCTTGAGATTCGACCAGTACTTTCCCGCATCACGAGCACCGGGAAGCCGGCAATTGATGCCCACGATGGCGAACTTCTGGGTGCTGCTCATTTCTCTCCTGGTTCGACGTAGATGTGGGCACGGCGAAGTACCTCCCTCGGCGGGGCGCACTCAGTCGGTTAACAGCAGAAACAAGGTGCTGGTGCGGATGCTCAGATGCGGCGGGAGCAGATTATCCGGCAGGGCCGGCTGACCGTCGCCGCCTTTACGGAAAGGGTGACCGAATCAACCCCGCTTGGGTCCAAAGACTATCGGCCGTAGGTAGGCCGCGCCTCGTCCGGTGCGGCCAAATCCGCAACATCGACTTGTTCGGCCCAGCCAGCGGTAATCGGCTTTCGGCCGCAGAGTTGTGCGCCCGGTCGACTCTCCTGAGCCGTACACAAAATCGACTGGAACACTCGGCGAACGGTGTCCACAGACAGCGGGACACGGTTCTTCGGCACTTTTCGTGAAGTAAGTCAACGGGCTGGCGGATACGGCGTTCGAGGAGGCCAAGTCCGGCGCGTCCATAGTGCCGACGCTCGAGTATCCTAAAATTCACGTGAAATCTGCCGGGTGATCATGTTGCCCCGGCGCCGCCACGGGCTTGGGAGATGGCTTGAGCGGCACGACAGAGTTCATAGAGAAGTGGCCGGTGTTCGGCCGGTACGAGCAGGCGGCAGTCTGGGGGCTGGCCCAGTAGCCGTGTTCGTGGCCGATCGGGCGCTTCCAGCCGCAAACGCTGTGCAGCCGACGGGTGTTGTAGAAGTCGGTGGTCCAGGTCGCGATCCGGATCCGGGCCTCGGCGCGGGTGGAAGGTGTGCTGGTGGACGTGCTCGGCCTTCAGCACGCTGTTCGAACGCCTCGCCGACGACGGTGCTGCCCCTATGGATGTCAAGCGGCGTCTCGGGCTGGTTCCGTGCGGTTTGCCGGGGTGGTTTTGGGCACCACGGGGCGGCCGTCTGCCCGGCCTGGTCAGCCTCCGCCGTCTGCGTACCTTCCGCGCGTCCAGGCCGAGCTCGGACGTGATCTTCGCGATGGTGTTCGCCGAGACCCGTCAGCCGTGCCTCACCAGCCTCATCCAGATCTTCGGCGAGACGAAGGCGCCGCTGGAGGCGTCGAATTCCTCTTTCACCGCTTCGGTCGGATGCGAACCGTACTGGTTCGTCGGATGGTTCCAGAGCTCTTGGCCTGTCGTGCCCGAGCCGGTGTCCCGCGCCGGGATTCGCGGTCTCCATGTCTCAGCCGCCGCCTCATCGTGGTTGGTCACCGTGCCGCCTCGTCATCCGGGCGGAGGCACGCACAAACACTCGCGCTAAAGGTGACGGCAACGCTGCTCTGCTCCTCTCACAGTTGCCGCAGATACTGTTCAGGTGCCCGCGTCAAGCTGTGGCCACAGCCTGGAGGACCCCGTCAACGAGCGCTGGCAGTGATCGCGGGGGTCGTCAACGCTGGGGCGTGCCGCGGCTCACGGTCGTGGCCCGAACGGCCTCTTCCTTGGCGCGTGTGTGTCGTGATGCCCCAACTGGTCGGGGCTTGCTGGTCACCGGTGTGGAGGAGGCCGGGAACCCCGGCGTGCCGCAGGCGGGCACGGAATCCAGCGCTGAGTCCCACGAGGCGCCCAATCGGCAACGGGGAATTGTGTACGCGCGCCCATGGCTCCTGCGCACCCGTATCGGGAGCGCTGCCCGTGATGTTCCGGGCATGGCGAACACGAGCATCTGGCTGAAAGTGCCATGAGGTGCACGTGATACGGGCGGGTGTACGATCAATTCCGCCGCTGGCAGGGACGGCGCCCTGCTGCCGGCTTCACTGGATGGCAGCGCAAGCCCTTGTGCCGATACCGCGGCCTGACATCTGAGACCTCAAGACCGAGTCGACACCTGTGTCGACTTCCGTGACACAGAGCCGGGGCTGGGGCGAGGGGGACCTTCAGCACAACCTCCATCGACATCCTTACCAAACCGAACAGCCATGGCCTCCGGCATGTCTCCGGCAGTCGACCACCGGGCCCGCTGCCGTGCCGCCGAGGCGGGCAGCCGCGCCGGTGGCCGCCACGGTCGGCCGTGGAAGTTCGAATCAACTGTGCTGACAACAGTCGGTGTCGGCCTGCACCGGACCGTGCTAGAGAGACTCCACCTCGGCCTCCGCCAAGAAAAGCGCACCGTTTCTTCGGGGCGAACTCCCTCCGGGTGGCCATGGCTGAGGAGCTATCACCAGCACATCTCACACATGTCTAGGGGAAGAAGATGAGTCCCGCCGAAAACCGGGCCCCGGTATCACCACTGGTCTTCAGGCCTGCTGGGATACCCCTGCACAAAGACGACGCTCAGCCGACTGCGGCCGAGCCCAACACTCCCAGGGCCGGTGTCCGTGAGGGGAACGCCTGTCGGTCGGACGGAAAGCTGAGCGCTGCCGTCGGTCTGCTGGAAGCCCGGATCGACAGAGTGGCGGCCACCATGGTCCGCGCCTACCGGACGGAGATCGCCGCCTACGGCGAGATCACCGATGAATCACTGCTGCAAGACATACTTCACGTCTGCTCGGACACGGTCCGCTGCTGCCTTGAGGCCATGCGGCGCGGGCGGCTGCGCGACGAGGAACTGATGTCACTGACGGAAGGAGCCAGGCGTCGTGCCACACAGGGCATCAATCGCGAAGCGGTGCTACGCGCGTATCGCGTCGGGGCACGGGTGCTGTGTGAGGAGATAGTGAGCACGCTCGCGGCCGACAGCGCCGTCGGAGAGCGGGACATCGGAGCGACGGCGGCATGGGTCCTGGAGTTCGCCGACCTGGTCTGCGTGGCGGCCGCTGCAGCCTACTCGGACGAGGTCGCGCGCATGGCCCGCGCCCCGGAGCGGTACCACCGTTCCCAGCTGCTCGACGCCTTACTCGCGGGCACCTGGACCGAGCGCCACCGGCAGACCGACACGTTCGCCGTCCCCCACTGTGTCGCCGTGGCGCAGATCCAGGCGACGGCGACCTTCGCCGACCTGGAGGGCATCGGGCGGGCCATGGTGAGCAAAGCGGGCGCGTCGTCTTGGACCGTACGGCATCGGACCGTCGTGGCGACGCTCGAAATACCCAACGGGACGAGCAGAGACCACCTTATCCGCCGGCTGAGGCCGCTGGTCACCGGTCAGGTGCTGGGCTTCGGACTGGGATACATGGCGGAAGGCGCCGCTCAGACGCGGCACAGTTACGCTGAAGCACTCGACGCGCTGCGCATCGGTATGGACACCGCGCCGCAACGCGGCGCACAACCCGTGTACGACTACAACGCACTGGCCCCGCTGATCGCCATGCTCGCCGAGCCGGACCGGGCACGGAGATTCGTCAGCGCCGCCCTGGAGCCGCTCTCGCCGATGATGGACCGTGACTGGGTACTGCCCACCATCGATGCGTACCTGTCGCGCTGGGGTCGGCTGAAAGAGGTCGCCTCCGCGCTGGGGGTGCATCAGAACACCGTGAAGTACCGGGTGGGCGAATTACGGCCGTTCGTCGATCTGACCGCTGGCGGCGACCGGACTGCGATGCTCCTGCTTGCGGTGCGTGTGCACGAGCACCTTGCCACCGTGCACGCCGAGCCCTCCTGCGGCGGGAGCGGGACGTCACCACTTCGCAACCCCGATCGATTAGCTTGAGCCCGGGGCGGAATCCCGGTAGCGGAGGAGAGCGGGCACCCAGAACACGCGAGTGCGCCTCTCCCGCTCGATAAACGAGGCATGACCGCCCGGCGCATGACGGAAAACATCCTAAGAGAGCGCAGATGCCATCCCGACTGACGACCTTTCTTAATGATCAGGTAAAAATTCACCCACGACGAGGGAAATCGCGCCTCGTTCGCATTCCGCTCGGTCGCCCCTGGCCAGCGGCTTCCCGTGCGGCCGCATCCCCCGAGAAGTACCGCGCGCCAACGACGACCTGACTGGCGAATAGAGCCAAGTTACCGTGGGGAACTTTGGCCCGCTGCGACGAGGTGCGATCGTCACACCAGCCGATACTGTTACGGCTGCGGATATCGAATTAGACAAACCCGTTCCAGCAGGCGGCACCCGACCGGCGTCGGCCCAGCCCCCGATTCACCGGTCACGCCGCCCAACCATTCGAAATCTCGAGAATCCGCACAGCAATCGCCGACCCCCGGTGCCGCTTCGACGTGGCGCCATCACCTTGCTCTTTCCGCGATGACGTCGATACTCGACGTCGGACCCGACAGGCATCTGGAGAGAAATGTGAAATTCTCAAAGATTCGCGCTCATGGGACTCGGTTGTTGACTTTCCGGCGCCCGCGACTGTCCTTGCCGGAAATCTCATCCCTCCTGGTGGGGGCGGGTGCATCGGGTTTCCCTAAATCTGGCCGCGGTCGCTAGAGCTGGCGCTCTCGCGCATCTGCTGTCAGCGCGTCATGATGATCGATCGTGTTGCTGCGACTGGCTTACCTGGGTGTGTCGAACGCGTTCGCGATGCTGCGCCTGCTGCCGATGACCGACCGGGACAAAGACGCGGAGATCCTCACCCTGCGCCACCAAATCACCGTGCTGGAGCGCCAACTCGACAAGGACAAGATCCGGTTCACGCCGAGCGATCGAGCGTACCTGGCGGCGCTGCTGCACCGGCTGCCACCGCACGTCCTGCGAAGATTACGGCTGCTCGTACGCCCCGACACGGTGCTGCGTTGGCACCGCGACCTTGTGAAACGCCGCCATGCCGCCTCCTGTCGGCCCAAACGCCCTGGACGACCACGCACCGTGCGCTCCATCCGCATCCTGGTGCTGCGCCTGGCAAAGGAGAACCCGAGCTGGGGGTACCGATGCCTGCACGGCGAGCTGCTCGTGCTGGGAGTGAAGGTCGGCGCGTCCACCGTCTGGGAAATCCTGAAGGAGGCCGGCATCGACCCGGCGCCCGAGCGGAACTCCAGTAGCTGGGCCAGCTTCCTTCACGGCCAGGCTGATGCCCTGTTGGCCTGTGACTTCATGGAAACAGTCACCCTGTCGGGGGTACGAATGTACGTGCTCGTGGTGATCGAACACGGCAGTCGCCGGATACGGATCCTGGGCGCCACCGCCCATCCGAGCGCATCCTGGGTAGCGCAAGCGGCGAAGAACCTGGTCATGGACCTCGAGGACCTCGGCTGCCGGGCACGGTTCATGATCCGGGACCGGGACGGGAAGTTCCCCGACCTGTTCGATGCCGTCCTCAAGAACGTGGGGATCGACGTCGTGCTCAGCGGGATCCAGACGCCAAGGATGAATTCGATCATGGAGAGGTGGATACAGACCTGTCGCCGCGAGCTCCTGGACCGTACGTTGATCTGCAACCAGCGACATCTCCTGCACACTCTGCGGGAGTTCGAGCAGTTCTACAACGGACACCGACCACACCAGGGCATCGCGAACGAAGACCGGCGAGCACAGGTTCCAGCCGGCCACGAGCCGGGACGGGAAGCACGACATCTGGGGCGAGGTATGGCATCTACCCGCCGGTTCCGCTCCTGTCAGGGACGCCGGAGTGGGTGTGAGGAGCTCCGAAGGGCTTCCGACAGGATGTGCAGGCGGACCGCCACCGAGACGCGGAAGAACGACTCCGGGTCCCGCCATGTGTCGCCGAGCAGTTGGGTGATCCTGTCGAGCCGCTGCAGCACGGTGTTGCTGTGCACGCCCATCAGTCGCGCGGTGCGGGCGGGGCTGGCGTTGCAGTCCACGAAGCGGTGGAGGGTGGCGAGCAGATCGGTCCCCCGTTCGGCGTCCCAGCGCCGGACGGGGCCGATGGTGCGATCGATGAACTGCCGCACGCTGGTGGGGTCGTGGGCGAACAGCGTCGTGTACGGCAGGTAGGCGTCGGCCGCGACCGCGGCCGCCTCGATGCCGAGGGCGGTCAGCACCCGGCCGCAATCCCGGGCCGTCGTGAAACGCACGCTCAGTTCGTCGAGGCTCTCCGCAGGGGGCGCGGCCACGGTCAGCACCTCGCCGACCCCCGTCGCGGCACACAGGCGGTCGCGGACGGCGGTCGCCGCGCGCTGCGGATCACTCTCCGGCACGACGAGTGTGACGACGCTGTCCACTTCGCCCGCCAGGCCGGACGGCGCGGCCACGGTCTGGGTGGCCCGCAGCGCGGCGCGGCGCTGTTCGGGTGCCACCACGGTGATGACGACGGTCCGCAGGTCCTCCGGGCGCAGTCTGCGGGCGCGCAGCCGGGCGGGCAGGCTCGCGCGCCGCCGGGCGTCGGGACTGACGAGGTCACCGAGAAGCTCACCGCGCACATGGTCCTCGGTGTGGAGGACCGCGTCCTGTTTCAGAGTGAGGAGCGCGGTGATCTGTGCGGCGCGCTCGATGGTCCGCTGCTCCACCGCGCCGAGTTCGACCGTGCCGTCGCCGATGAGCAGGCCGCCGAGCAAACAGCTTCTCGCTCAGTTTGGGCAGCGACACCGGCCCCACGGACCGAAGACCGTCCGGGCCTGCGTCCTGCCAGGCCCGGCGCCACCGCTGAACGGAGCGCACGCTCACCCGCAAGTCCTTGGCGACTTCCACGTTGGAGGCGCCGGTGCCGAACCGTTCGGCGGCCTCCATCCGGATCCGCTCACGAAACGCCTGCCGTTCAGGCGTCAGCCCACCACCCTGCGGATACCTCATACAAACGGCATACCGCGACGATCACACATCGTCAGCCCCCAGCGACATCACGCCAACAAGCTCAGTAACTACCCCTGCACGTGCCTGGCCAGCGACAAGACAGCAATCTCCCGGCGTGATCGACTCGGAGGCCTCATCCGCGAATACAAGCAGGCCGCATAGGGTGACACCGTTTCCGGCCCCCACAGGGACAGTGAGCGCCCTGTGGAATGTCGCCTACGACGCGGATATGGGCATCGGCGCGGTCGGCTTCGGCACGGTTGGCCGGCTCGACCGGCTACCCCTGGGCATTCGCCCTGACCACACTCCTGATGCTGACAGCCGTCGTCCCAGCCTGGTGGGACCAAACGGCAGCGCGCAAACAACGTGCGACGACCAGCGAGGATCGGGCAATGACGGCGGAGGGACAACGGTGAGCGAATTCCTGCACCAGCGGAGTAGAGCGGCCCTCGCGGCCGAACATGCGCAGCAGGCCGTAGGCGCGGACCTGGATGGTGACCAGGGAACCGGCGACCTTCAGCGACCCGGACTCCTGTATGGGAGTTCCTATCGTCCCTGCCATCCGATGCCGAGATACGGCGGATCGTAGGCACCACGAACGCTGTTGAAGAGTGCCGGCGCCCGCATCCGCCGGTCCCTCCGCACCTGCGACCATGTCCCCTCTACCGGGACGACGCCCGGATCACCAACTCAGGTTGAAGCTGAAGATGGCGTGGGGGCAGGCTGTCGAGCCGCTCTTCGTCGATGATCCGGACGGCGGCCGCTCCGGTCTCCTCGCGCGGCTGGCGGATCGATGTGAGCGGTACCCAGGCGGAGGCCGCGAGCGCGATGTCGTCGTACCCCACGATCGAGGTGTCGTCAGGCACTCTGATACCTGCCTGGGTGAAGGCGTTGAGGAGACCGAGGGCGACGAGGTCGTTGCCGGCGAAGATGCCATCGGGCCGCTCGCCGGCCGGCCGACAAGCTATCTC
Source organism: Streptomyces hygroscopicus (assembly GCA_002021875.1). Classification (NCBI taxonomy): domain Bacteria; kingdom Bacillati; phylum Actinomycetota; class Actinomycetes; order Kitasatosporales; family Streptomycetaceae; genus Streptomyces; species Streptomyces hygroscopicus. The sequence continues at coordinate 11,804,596 of CP018627.1, read as the reverse complement.
CCTCCCGACTCGGTGTCCCTCCTCGATCGTCATGTCCAGGGCCTCGACAACCTCGACGGGGATTCCCCCGGCGCCTATACGCGCACCACTCACTCGCTGCTCCACCGCGAGGAAATCCAACGGGCCCCCAACGAACGCAAGCTGTCGCCGGCCGACCTCGACCAGGTGGCGAGCCGCCAACCGCCCGCCCTCGGCGCTGTTCATGGAGATGGACGAGCCGCCCCAGCCCGAGCGGCCCGCATCGAGCACGACGGTGGGAGTGCCCTGGGAGCGGAGCCGCTCAAGTTCGGCATCCACGTCACCGTGAGGCTGGATGACCACACCGCGGGCACGCTGTGCCGCGAAGGCTTCGAGGTAGAAGGCTTCGCGGTCCCGTTTCCTACGGGTATGCCCGATAAGGACGATGCCGCCACTGTGCTCGGCCTCCTGCTCGGCGCCGCGCACGACATCGGTGTAGACGGGGTTGTCCTGCTCGGCGATCACGAAGCCGATGACGCGACTCGACCCCGCACGCAGGGTCCGAGCGGCGTCGTTCGGCAGGAAGCCAAGCTCCTTGACCGCCCGCATGACCCGCTCGACATAGTCGGGGGCAACAGACTTACGACCATTGAGGACGTTCGAGACGGTCCCGACCGAGACGCCCGCTCTCGCCGCCACGTCCTTGACGCGGAGGGGGCGATTGCCACCACCCTGGGAATCCGTGGAGGCCAGCCCGTTGCGCTTCATGCAGGCAGTATGCCACACTCCGTGAATCGATTCATGAATCGATTCACGATGCGGCCTTCACCGACGAAGGAAGAGAAAGTGACGCTTCGATCAGGCACTCGGTGGCGCACCCGGGCAGCGATCAGCCTGGCGGCTCTGGCCGTTCTCAGCGTGAGCGGATGCACATCCGGTGGCCCCGGTAGCCAGGTCGCCGGCGACGCCAAGCAGACCATCAACTGGTGGTCCTGGAACCCGAACGATGCATCGAGCGAGCAGTGGATCAGCGCGTTCGAGAAGGAACATCCGAACATCACCGTCAAGCACCGCTACATCATGTACAACAACTACGTCAACGCTGTCCGCCTTGCCGCTTCGACGAGTTCGGGACCGGACGTGTTCGGCGTCCAGGCCGGGGCGATCACCACCAATTTCGCCCACCTCACCGTGGACCTCGCCCCGCTCGCATCGAGGAACATCGGCTCTGACTGGAGGCGGCAGCTCGCGGAGACGGATCAGCTCGCGGCTCAGGGGAAGCAGGTCGCGCTCCCCTGGATGATCACTGGTTCCGGCACCCTCTGGTACAACAGGGGGCTTTTGCGGCATGCCAGCGTCCCCGGGCCGCCAGCCACCCTCGACGACTGGCTCGCGGCCTGCGAGAAGATCGAGGCCATCGGCAAGACCTGCTTCGTGCAGGGCGCCAAAGACGACTGGGTGAACATCGACATGTACCAGTCGATCATCAACCAGATCGCCCCCGGCGTCTTCTACGATGCCGTCCAGGGCAAGAGCTCGGCCGCCTTCGACTCCCCTGCGTTCGTCCGGGCTTTCCGGATCTGGGAGAGCTTCTTCTCCAACGGGATCGTGCAGCCCGGTGCACTCGGGCAGACACAGTCCCCCGACGCCAAAGACGCCTTCCTCAAGGGACAGGCCGCCTTCATCCTCCTCGGCACCTTCCAGAACGCCAATATGAGCAAGCATGAGCTGACCCTCCTGGCAGACACGTACGGCGACCAAGTGAAGTCGCAGGTGTTCTTGCCCGCACCCTTCCCGGACGTTGTCGGCGGCGCCAAAGAGATCGGCCGACTGTTCGGCGGGCCGGACGTGGGCTGGTCCATCTCCGCGCAGTCCGAGCATCGGGCCGCTGCCTTCACGTTCGTCAAGTGGCTCACCGCGAGCACGACGGCGCAGAAGATGATGGGGTCGACACTCGCGGGGCAACCCGCCCTGAAGTCCGTGCCCGTGGACGACAGCGGCGTGGAGAACGCGGCCGGCAAAACCGTTCTCAAGGAGCAGGCAGAGCAACTGTCCCATCTCATCGGTCCGCGCCAAATCCCGACCGCCGAAGTCCAAATCGCACTGGGCCTGGCGCTCTCCTCCGTGGCCTCGGGACAGATTTCCCCGGAAGAAGCCGCCGAGTCCGTGCGCAGCGCAGTCGATGCGCTGAAGTAGGGAGTGGTGTCGATGAACCGGAATTCTGCCCCCGCGTTGGAGGCTCCACCGCCGGTGAAACGCCGTGATGCCGTCGGAACTCCCGCCGTGCCGACTGGCGCAGGACAGTCCAAATATGTGCCCTGGCTGTATATTCTGCCCGTACTGATCTTGGTCGTGGGAATCGTCTACGTCGGCATCGGCTACACCGGTTGGGTCAGTACCCTTGACTGGAACGGCATCGACCCGGTCGCCGAGCCTGCGGGTCTCGCCAACTACACACAGATCACCACCGATCCGGCGTTCTGGCAGACGATCACCCACTTCGCAGTGTTCGCCCTTCTGACGATCACCGCGCAGATGGCCCTCGGACTCTTCATGGCCGTACTGCTCAGCGGAAGCGTCGTATTCGCACGAACGCTGTACAAGATCGTCCTGTTCCTGCCGGTGATCCTCGCTCCCGCCGTCATCGCCACCGCTTTCCGCAGCCTCCTGAGCCCGCAGGGGTCGCTCAATGCGTTCCTCACTGGTATCGGTCTCCCGGCATCCGACATCGCCTGGCTCGCCGACCCGCACCTTGCTCTTTTCACACTCGCGGCAATGAATATCTGGCAATGGACCGGCCTCAGCTTTCTGCTCTACCAAGCAGCGATCGCCCAGCTCGACCAAGACCTGTTCGAGGCGGCTGCACTCGACGGCGCAAGCTGGTGGCAGACTTTCAGCCTGGTGCTGCTGCCCCAACTCCGAGGCACTCACGCCATACTCGCGCTGACGGGGTGCATCGGAGCCCTCAAGACCTTCGACATCGTCTACCTGACAACCGGAGGCGGGCCAGGACGCAGCACGGAATTCCTCACCACCTACATATACGAGCAGGTTATCGAGCAATTCCATGCAGGCTACTCTGCTGCGCTTTCCATTGTGCTGGTCATCCTTGCTCTGCTGCTCTCCACGGTTCAGATCCGCGCCTACCGCTTCGGGGAGGAGTAGATGTTCAATCGGCCTAGCCTTGCTGCGAGAATCATCTGCCAGTTCATCGCGACGATCGTGGCCCTGCCGTTCGCGTTCGTGCTCGTGGCTATCGTCGCGAAGTCTTTCGACGGGGCAGGGGTCGTGGCGAACTACGAAGCCGTGCTGACACAGACACCCTTCGGAAGGTCGATGCTGAACAGCGCGGTCATTTCCCTGGGTGTTATCGTCCTTGTCTACACGTGCACCATGCTCGCCGGTTTCGCCTTCGGCAAGATGAACTTCACCGGCAAGAAGCTGGTGTTCAATGCCATTCTGGCCGGCCTTGTCCTGCCCACGATCGCGCTTGTCGTGCCACTGTTCCTCATGGTTCAGCGAATGGGCTTGTTCAACAACTACCTCGCTGTCATCGTGCCGCTGGCCACGACGATCATGCCGTTCACGCTGCTCCTGACGAGGAACTATCTGGCCGGCATCCCCGACGAAGTCCTGGAGGCGGCGAAGCTGGACGGATGCACGAGCTTCGGCACGCTCGTGCGGATCGTGCTCCCGTTGTCCCGCCCGATCACCGCCGTGATCGTCGTATGGGCATTCCTGCAGGCGTGGAACGATTTCTTTCTTCCGCTGCTTTTCTTCCAAGACCCGGACATGCAGACCGTGACGACGATCCCCTTGTACTTCACCAGCACTTATGGATCGGACGAGCCGAAGATCTTCGCGGCCCTCGTCTTGATCTGTCTGCCGGTCGCCATCGCCTACCTGTGCCTGCAGCAGTTCTTTGAGAAAGGCCTCTCCGCCGGCGCGGTCAAGTAGCCGGACCATGTTCCGTAAATATTCAAACGAGCGCATTTACTTGGCTGACCAGACGGTCCGGTAGTCCTGATGAATCGTGAAGAGGACCCATCAATGTAAGGGGTTTGCCCGTGCAGCGCAGCTATGATGTCGCGGCCTACATTTGGCCCGCCTACCATGACGACCCGCGAGCGCGGATATTCTTCCCGCGCAGGATGGGGGAATGGGAACGAGTCATCGACGCACTCCCCAAGGTTGACGGCCACAAGCAGCCCAGGCGGCCACTGTGGGGTTACCAGAACGAGGCCGATTCCCGAGTGATGGAGATGCAGATCGATGCCGCGGCCGACTACGGCGTCAACACGTTCATCTACGACTGGTATTGGTACGATCGCAGGCCTTTCCTTGAGGAATCGCTCAACGAGGGCTACCTGAAGGCGCGCAACAATCACCGCGTCAAGTTCTACCTGATGTGGGCGAATCATGACGCCCCGACTATCTGGGACATCCGAAATTCGCACGACAGGAGGGTGGTGTGGGATGCTGCTTTGGGCCGGGAAGAGTTCGAGCGAATCGGCAACCGCCTGATAGAGAAGTACTTCACTCAGCCGTCGTACTATCGAATCGACAACAAGCCAGTATTTGCTATTTACGACCTGCCGACCCTGATCCGCGGCCTGGGTGACGTGAACCGGGCACGAGTAGCTCTCGACTGGCTCCGGGATCAAGCTGTCGCCGCCGGTCTCGCCGGACTCCATTTGCAGGGCGTGCTGCGCAATGATCTCTCTGATGCGGAAGTCACTGGAATCGGCGGTGATGGTTCATCAACAGAGAGCCGCACGATCGAGCAACTCGGCTTCGACAGCGTGACCCACTACCAGTGGTGCCATGTTGTCGAACCTCGGGGAGAATACCAGCTCTACGGCGAGCAGGCCGTGGCCGGGTGGGGGAGCACGGACGAAGAGTTCAGCGTTCCCTATTTCCCGCATGTTTCAGTGGGCTGGGACAACAACCCCAGGTTCGCCGCCTACCAGGAGACGACCATTATAGGAAGTACACCGGAAAAGTTCGAGAACTTTCTTCGCAAGGCTCGGCAGTTCGCTGACGAAAGGCCGGAGCGGGCTCCCCTGATAACGGTCAATAGCTGGAATGAATGGACTGAATCCAGCTATTTGCAGCCGGACACGGATCAAGGCTATTCCTACCTGGAGGCGGTGAAGCGGGTGTTCGGATGAGGAGTTCCCTCATCCGGCCTCCCCGGATTGGCGCAATCAGAATTGGGCGTTCGATCTGTGCTGCTGGAGCTTCGAGACCGTCCGTACGTACGTCATAGTCTCCGTCCCCCTCACTGACGCCGCCCCCTTTGGGCCGGCCCCGCCCCCTGCGCATCGCACCCCGTGTCAAGGAGACCACCGATGCACGCACTCGTCATGAAGGAGAACTGGACGCTGGAAGTGGAGGACCTGCCGGGGCCCGTTCCCGGGCCCGGCGAGGTGGTCCTGAGCATCATCGCGACCGGCATCTGCGGCTCCGACATCCACGGCTTCACCGGTGAGAACGGCCGCCGCCACCCGGGGCAGGTGATGGGACACGAGACGGTCGGACGGATCGTCTCGCTCGGCGCGGGCAGCGAGGCCTACGGGCTCGCGGAGGGCCAGCTCGTCACCGTCAATCCCGTGATCGCCTGCGGACAGTGCCCGCCGTGCCGGGCCGACGCCCAGCAGCGCTGCTCCGCCCGCCGGGTCATCGGCGTCGACCCGGCGCTGCGCTCGGCCTTCGCCGAGTTGATGGCCGCCCCGGCCGGCAACGTCGTGCCGCTGCCCGAGTCCGTGCCGGTGGAGTACGGCGCGCTGGTCGAGCCGCTGGCCGTCGGCTACCACGCCGCGGTACGTGGCGGGTGCGCCTCCGGCGACAGGGTGCTGGTCATCGGCGGCGGCCCGATCGGCCAGGCCGTCGCCCTCGGGGCACTACGGAGGGGCGCCGACCAGGTCGCCGTCAGCGAACCACATCCCGGCCGCCGCGCCCTGCTGACGCGGCTCGGACTGACGGCTGTCGACCCGGCTGTGGGCGACTTGGCAGACCTGGTGCACGACGCGCTCGGTCGCCCGACCCTGACCCTGGACACGGTCGGTGCGAGCGGCACCGTCGCCGACGCGCTGGCCGTAACCGACCTGGGTGCGAGTGTCGTGCTCGTCGGTATGCACTCTCCACGCGTCGACCTCCCGGCGTACGCGGTGACTACCGAAGAACGCTCCCTGATCGGCAGTTTCTGCTACTCCGCAGGGGAGTTCGCGCAGACCGCCCGCTGGGTCACCGAGACAGAGCGCGACCTTTCGGTGCTCGTCGACGGCCGGGTGGACCTCGCCGGTGCGGCCGACAGCTTCAGGTCGCTGGCCCGAGGGGAGAACCAGGCCAGCAAAGTACTTGTCTACCCGCAGGGCGCACCCGACGCCGCCGAAGCCGACCCCGTCGCCACGCTCGCCGAGGAGAACGAGGGATGACCCCCCGCACCCGCGCTCCACGCATCCGCCAACTGCGTGCCTACACCGTCGACGCGCCAGGCGGAGGCGACTACCACGACCAGCCGCCCGGACACTGGATCGACGACCGGATCGCCACGCCCATGTCCGTCTACCCCGAGTACCGGGCGAGCCGGCAGAGCTTCGGTCTCCACGTCCTCGGCTCGCTCGTGGTCGAGGCGGAGGCGGACGACGGCACAGTCGGCTTCGCCGTCACCACCGGCGGCGAACCGGCGGCCTGGATAATCGAGCACCACCTCGCCCGGTTCGTCGAGGGCGCCCCGGCCACCGACCTGGAGCGCGTCTGGGACGAGATGTTCCGGGCCACCCTCTTCTACGGTCGCAAGGGCCTGACGCTCAACGCTATCAGCGGCGTGGACCTCGCCCTGTGGGACCTGCTGGGCAAGCTGCGCGGGCAGCCGGTCTACGAGCTCCTCGGCGGTCCGGTCCGTGACGAACAGGTCTTCTACGCTACCGGCGCCCGCCCCGACCTGGCCGAAGCTATGGGCTTCATCGGCGGCAAGATGCCGCTGCACCACGCCCCGGTGGAGGGCGAGAGGGGGTTGCGCGCCAACATCGAGGAGATGCGCGCGATGCGCGAACGGGTGGGCGACGACTTCTTCCTCGCCTACGACTGCTGGATGTCCCTCGACGTCCCCTACGCCCTGCGCCTCGCCCACGGCCTGGACGGCCTCGGCGTGCGGTGGATCGAGGAGGCACTGCCGCCAGACGACTACTGGGGCTACGCGGAACTGCGCCGCGGCCTGCCGCCCGGCATGCTCTGTACCACGGGCGAGCACGAGGCCGGCCGGTTCGGCTTCCGCATGCTGCTGGAGATGGGCTGCGCGGACATCATCCAGCCCGACGTGGGCTGGTGCGGCGGGCTCACGGAGTTGATGAAGATATCCGCGCTGGCCGACGCCCACGGCAAGCTGGTCGTGCCACACGGGTCGAGCGTGTACTCGTATCACTTCGTGATCACCCGGCACAACAGCCCGTTCGCCGAGTTCCTGATGATGGCGCCAAAGGCCGACTCGGTGGTGCCGATGTTCAGCCCGCTGCTGCTGGACGAGCCGGTGCCGGAGAACGGCCGGCTCACGCTCCCCGACGTCCCCGGCTTCGGCGTCCGGCTCAACCCTGCATGCCCGCTGCGCCGGCCCTTCACCCACTGAGCCGTTCAGCGTTTCCGCTCGTAGCGCTTCAAAACAGTTTCATCGCCGATGACCAGCGCGTTGACCCCGCGGTCGGGCATGATCCGGCATTGTGCTCCTACGGATGATCTACCTGCTCGCCACGCGAATCTGCGCATGGCTCGCTCTGCTGTGCCGATCTACCGCGGCCAAGAACGCCGAGATACTCATCCTCCGGCACGAGGTCGCTGTGCTGCGTCGGCAGGTGCCCGTCCCGAAGCCCAACTGGCCGGACCGAGCGCTGCTCGCCGCGCTCGCGCGGCTCCTATCCCATGCTCTCCGCAGCCACCTGATCGTCACCCCCCCCACTCTGCTCGCCTGGCAACAGCGCCTGGTGAAGAAGAAGCGGACCCAACCGCGCTCCCCGGGGCGCCCATCGATATCCGAAGAAGTCCGTGAGCTCATCATCCTGCTCGGCACCGAAAGGGGGCGGTGAGGAAACGTGCCTGGATTGTGTTCTTCGACGAATCGGGTGTGTCGCTGCTGCCCCAGGTTCCGCCGCACCTACGCATCCCACGGGCGCACTCCCACACTGCGGCACCGGCTGAACTGGAAACGAGCCGGGATGGCCGCCGCGCTGGGCTACCACGCCGCTGACCTTGAACGTGGCCCGCGGCTGTGCTTCCACCTCAAGCCGGGCAGCTATGACACCACTTCCTTGATCGAAGTGTTGGAACACGTCAAGACCTTCTACGCGGTGAGTCGGTGGTGTTGGTGTGGGACGGACTGTCGGCCCACTGGAGTCGGAGCATGCGGGCCTGGGCGGCCGAGCAGGCCTGGCTGACACTGGAGCGGCTGCCGGCCTACGCACCCGAACTCAACCCAGTGGAACTGCTGTGGTCGGCCATCAAGGCCCGCGAGCTGGCCAACCTCGCCGGCGACCGCCTCGCCGATGTCGCCGACGCGGCCGAACGCGGCATCCACCGGATCTGCTCCAACGAACAACTCCCGTGGTCCTTCCTCACTCACACCGGATTGACAATCCATCCTGAACCACCACGGAACTAACGAAAAACTCAGTAGACCACCGACTTCTACAACACCCGTCGGCTGCACAGCGTTTGCGGCTGGAAGCGCCCGATCGGCCACGAACACGGCTACTGGGCCAGCCCCCAGACTGCCGCCTGCTCGTACCGGCCGAACACCGGCCACTTCTCTATGAACTCTGTCGTGCCGCTCAAGCCATCTCCCAAGCCCGTGGCGGCGCCGGGGCAACATGATCACCCGGCAGATTTCACGTGAATTTTAGGATACTCGAGCGTCGGCACTATGGACGCGCCGGACTTGGCCTCCTCGAACGCCGTATCCGCCAGCCCGTTGACTTACTTCACGAAAAGTGCCGAAGAACCGTGTCCCGCTGTCTGTGGACACCGTTCGCCGAGTGTTCCAGTCGATTTTGTGTACGGCTCAGGAGAGTCGACCGGGCGCACAACTCTGCGGCCGAAAGCCGATTACCGCTGGCTGGGCCGAACAAGTCGATGTTGCGGATTTGGCCGCACCGGACGAGGCGCGGCCTACCTACGGCCGATAGTCTTTGGACCCAAGCGGGGTTGATTCGGTCACCCTTTCCGTAAAGGCGGCGACGGTCAGCCGGCCCTGCCGGATAATCTGCTCCCGCCGCATCTGAGCATCCGCACCAGCACCTTGTTTCTGCTGTTAACCGACTGAGTGCGCCCCGCCGAGGGAGGTACTTCGCCGTGCCCACATCTACGTCGAACCAGGAGAGAAATGAGCAGCACCCAGAAGTTCGCCATCGTGGGCATCAATTGCCGGCTTCCCGGTGCTCGTGATGCGGGAAAGTACTGGTCGAATCTCAAGGCGGGCACGGAGAGCATTACCACGTGGTCGCTGGAAGAGTTGATCGATGCGGGCATCGATCCCGAAATGGCCAAGAACCCTGCGCATGTCAAGGAGCGGCCGTCGTTCGCCGAGGTGGAGAAGTTCGACGCACGCGTTTTCCGGTTCACTCCCCGGGAGGCGGAGGTCCGGGATCCTCAGCACCGGCTGTTCCTGGAGTCCATGCACACCGCGCCCGAGGACACCGGCTACGATCCGTTCTCCGATCCTGGACGGGTAGGTGTCTTCGCCGGCAGCGCTCCGAACGCCTACGAGCCGCAGAACGTCAGGCACCACCAGGAGCGCGTACAGGCCGTGGGGCAGATGACGGTCTCGATCGGTAACACGACGGACTACGTCGCGCCGACCGTTTCCTACAAGCTGGGACTGGGCGGTCCCAGCGTCAACGTGGTGACCGCCTGTTCGTCGTCGCTCGTCGCGGTCCACATGGCGTGCCCCTCGCTGATGAACGGCGAATGCGAGACCGCGGTCGCGGGCGGAGCCGAGGTGGAGCCGACCGTGGTGTCGGGCTACTGGTCGGCCGAGGGCGGGATCTACTCCAAGTCCGGCCACTGCCGACCGTTCGACCACGAAGCCGACGGCACCATCTTCGGTACGGGCGCCGGGACGGTCGTCCTGCGATGGCTCGAGGACGCGGTTCGCGACAACAACATCTACGCCGTCATCCTGGGCTCGGCCGTCAACAACGACGCTGCCGACCGGGCCGGTTTCACGGCACCCTCGATCAGCGGCCAGCGCGCGCTGATGGAGGCCGCGTTCGCCGACGCCGATGTCGGCCCGTCGACCATCGGTTACTTCGAGGCCCACGGCACCGGCGGCACCATCGTGGGAGACCCGATCAAGGTCACCGCGCTCGGCGAGATGTTCGCCGCGCACGGCGTCACCCCCGAGTCCCGCAGCCTGATCAGCTCGGCCAAGGGCAACATCGGCCACATGGGCCCGGCCGCAGGCGTCGACCCGCGCTCTGTACAGCGAACCGCAGACCTCGCAGATCGGCCAGGTGCTTGTCGAGTACCTCTGCGGGGAGCCCTGTCTGCGCGCGTAGCGCGTCCTTCGTGCTGTGAGGCGCCCAAACCAGCGCCGCGTAGATCCGTATGCACACCTGATCGAGTTCGGGCAGCAAGGATTTTCCCCCCATGTATCCCCTGCCACATGCCGTCTCCGCAGTATGCACGTGTACACGGAAAAGATCACAGACGCGTACCAGATGCTGAGGTCGGAGCGAGATGTTCCGCATGTGTCTTGCGGAACTCCGGCAGTACGGCTCAACAGGGCAGCCTGTGCACTGGCCGGTTGTTGCCGTCCACTTGCTGCCACCCGCGGACTCTGGCCGGGGTCACGCCGCCCCTTCCAGAGTCCGACAGTGTCATCCGGCCCTTTTGCAGTCCGCACTCGACGGAGGAACATATGACGACCGCGCCCGCAGGCAGCACCGCCAGCATGTCCACCGACTGGCGGATCACACCGGAATTCGTCTTCACCGACGAGGAGTCCGCGGCGCTCGCCGAGGCAATCGGGACGGTGATGGCCAATCCGTACCGCCTCTACGACGCCCACGCGTTCCAGATAGGCCGACTGATCGAGGACGGCGTCGTACCCGAGCGCTTCCGCTCGTATGTATCCGGCCTCGCGGGCCGTGACCGGCACAAGGAGCCAGCCGTCGTCCTGAAGAACGTCCCCTACGACCGCGACGTACCGGTCTTCGACTTCGACGAGCCCGTGAAGTCGAAGTACGAGCTGAAGCGGACCTTCGTCGCGGAGGGCTTCCTCGCCCTCTTCGCCCAACTCGCGGGCACCCCGCCGATCGGATACTTGAACATCAACGACGGCGACGTCTTTCAGGACATCTACCCCAAGCGCTCCATGCAGTCGACCCAGTCGCAGAAGGCGCTCGACACGATCCACTTCCACAAGGACCTGGCCAACCACTTCGTCCGCCCCGACCAGGTGTACATGGTGGGCATGCGCAGCAACCCGGAGAACGAGGTGTACACCTCCTTCGTCCGCAACATCGACGTCATCGGGGCCTTCGAGGAGGAACTGGAACTGCTGCGCAGCCCGCAGTTCTACACGCCTTTCGATGACCTGACCGTGATGGGCGGCACCCTGGAGCTGGGCGAGGCCGACCGTCACCCGATCATCGGCGGCGAGGACGACCTGCGCTACTTCGAGAACCGCACGATCGGCGTGACCGACGCCGCCAGGGCGATCGTGCCCAAGGTCTCCGCGACCCTGCACGCCCTCAAGCAGCGCGTGTTCATCGAGCCCGGCGACTTCGTGATCACGTACAACAACCACACCGTGCACGCCAAGGAGGTGGTGAAGGTGCGCAAGCCGGAGGAGCTGTGCAGCCGGTGGATCATCAAGACGGTCAACGTCGACGATCTGGAGCCGCACGCCCAGCACTTCATGCCGGGCACCCGTCACCTCGTGAATGGCTGACACCCCCGCCCGATCATGGTGTGCGCCGCACGGCGGTTCCGTGTGCGACTTCCTGCTGCACGACGCCGACGGGACCCGTGCGGTCCCGCCGGCGGCCACCTCGGTCGCCGCGCTCCCCCGTGCGGCGTGCCCTCCGCTGGTCCTGGGGCCCAGGACGCTGCACGGGCCCGCCGTGGGGCACTCGTCGCCCTCGCGCAGACCGAGGTGCTGCCGGTGATCGCCCTCGGCGTGATCCCGCCGTTGCTGCGCCCCTGCCATCCACTGCTGCTCGGGCGGCCGACGTCGGAACCGGGACCGGCCGGACTTTCCCTCCAAGGCGCGGACGTGATCGTCTGGGTGGACGGTCCGGCCGAGGTCCGCACCTGTGTGCGGGCGCTGGCGGTCCTGCTCACCGTACACTCACGGAGCGCGGGCGCGGACCGGACGAACTGGTTGGCCGACACCACAAGTTGGCGGAAGGCTGATGCCGCCGCGCCGGACGGGACACCCCTGTCGGCGGCGCCGGTGCTGGACGCAGGCACGCGCGAGGAACCGGCCGCGCTCCCCCGGCCGCCGGAGCGGCCGCACCGTACGCCACCGGGCGGGAGCGGCCCCCGCAGCAACCCCCACACCGCACCGCGGCACTTCCCGCACTCGCTGTTTCCCACGGCTCGCCGCCTGCCCGCGGGCCCCGTCGACTGTTCCGATCCCCGTGACAGGGAGTGACAACCATGCCGACCCCGAATCTCGCCACCCTGGTCGAAACGGCCGCCCGTACCCACTCCGGGGCCATCGCGATGGAAGACGCCGGACGCACCCGCGGCTACGGGGAGCTGCTGTCGGACGCGCGGGCCATCGCCGCCGACATCGTCGCCGCCCGGGTGAGCTCCGTCGCGGTCACCGGGGAGCGGAGCGCCGCGCTGATCACCGCCGTGGTGGCCACTGTCCTGGCCGACGTCCGTCTGGTGCTCATCGACCCGGCGCTGCCCGAGGCACGGCGGACCGCGATGATGCAGGAGAGCGGCGCGGAACTGGTGTTGACGGCCGAGCCGGGCGACGGCGGCATCTCGGCCGGACCGGCACCCGGTGCCGGCCCCGCTGGAGCCGAGGCCCGCCCCGGCTACATCTTCTTCACCTCCGGCACCACCTCCACCCCCAAGGCGGTCGACGGGCGGTGGGCCGGTATCGCGCACTTCACCACCTGGCAGCGGGACACCTTCGGTATCGGCCCCGGCGACCGCTTCCCCCAGCTCACCGGACTGTCCTTCGACGTCGTCCTGCGGGACCTGTTCACCCCGCTGGTCTCGGGCGCCACCATCTGCGTCCCGCCGCGTGACGTGGCCACCGCCGTCGGCGGCGTGCCCCGCTGGCTGGAGACGGCCGGAATCACCGTCGTCCACACCGTGCCGTCGCTCGCCGCCCGCTGGACCTCGGTCCCGCGGGACGGCCGGGCCGCCGGCGACGCGCTACGGTTGACCTTCTTCGCGGGCGAGCCGCTGCCTGCGGCCGCCGTCACCGGATGGCGCGAGCGGTTCGGCGCCACCCAGGTCGTCAACCTCTACGGACCCACGGAGACCACCCTGGCCAAGTTCTGGCAGGACGTCACCGAGCCCGTGCCCGGGGTCCAGCCGGTCGGCCGGCCGTTGCCCGGCACCCACGCGGCCCTGGTCGACGGCGAGGTCTGGATCAGCACCCCGTACTCCACACGCGGGTATCTCAACGCCCCCGGCGAGCAGGCCGATCGCTTCGTCGGCCCGCCCGCCGGGACCGCCGACGCCGTCTTCGGTGAGGAGCCGGCCGACGCTGGCGCCGGGGCCGTCTGGTACCGCACCGGCGACCTTGGCCGGCTCGGCGAGCACGGCGAGCTCCACCTCTTGGGCCGCTCCGACTTCCAGGTCAAGATCGACGGCAACCGGGTCGAGCCCGAGGGCATCGCCGCCGCGCTGCGCGAGCACCCGGCCGTGCGTAACGCCGTCGTTGTCGCCCACCGGCGTTCCGACGGCGCGGTGCGCCTGGTGTGCCACTACGCGGCGGACGCCGGCGACGGGGACGAGGCGGAGCTACGTCGCTGGGCTGGTGAACGGCTGCCTGCGGCCCACATCCCGTCCACTCTGTACCGGCTCGACGAGCTGCCCCTCACCGCCAACGGGAAGGTGGACCGGACCTCCCTGCCCGAGCCCCGCGCGCCAGGCACCGATGTACCCGACGAGGGCCGGGACGGCCTCACCCAGTCGGTCACCGAGGTCTTCCGCTCCGTGCTGCCCGACGCGCCCGACCGCTCCGACGCCGACTTCTTCCAGCACGGCGGCTCGTCGCTCGACGCGGCCGATCTGTCCGTGCGGCTGCTCGCCGCGACGGGTCGGCGGCTGGAGATGAGCGAGATCTACCAGCTGCGCACCGCGCGTGCGATGGCCGAGGCACTCCGCGACCGCCCCTTGGACAGTCAGGGCGGCATCCCGCGCGGCACCCACCCGGACCGCACCGGGCTCTCCCCGCAGCAACGCCGCTACCGCAGCGTCTATCTGCCCAGGGTCAACCGCTCGTGGAGCAACATGCCCGCCCTGTTCGCGCTCCCCGACGGTACCGGCGCCGCCGCCGTCGAGCAGGCGCTGCGGACCGTGATCGACCGGCATGAGAGCCTGCGGGCCGGCTTCACCCCCGCCGACACCTCGGCGGACCCCGAAGCGCCACTGGCCCTCCATCAAGGCTTCACCCCGGCAAACGCGTTGACCTTCGCCGTGGAGACCGTCGATCTGCGCACCCTGCCGGAGAGCGAGCAGAGCGCACGGATGGAGGAGCTGCGGATCGCGGAGGCGAACACCCCGATCGAGATCGGCCGGGCCCCGCTCTTCCGGGCCACGCTGTTGCTGCACCACGGGGACCGGGCGACGCTGCTCTGGAACGTCCACCACATGGTCTCGGACGGGTACAGCCAGCGCCTGCTGCACCAGGAGCTGACCCATCTGCTCGGCGGCGTGCCGGAGCGCCTGCCGGAGCTGCCCATCGGCTACCGCGACTACATCGCCTGGCGCGAGCGGCTCGCCACCGATCCCGGTGCCTGCGAACCCCACCGCCGTTACTGGCAGGAGGTGTTCGCCGAGCCGTACGAGCGGCCGCTGCTCCCGGCCCGTGCCGAGACCGAGGACGCGGCGCGGGGCATCGCCCACCAGTTCCCGGTGCCGGACGATCTGCGCGCCGAGGTGGCCGCCTTCTGCCGCGAGCACGGCACCACGGCGTTTTCCGTCTACTTCGCCGCGTACACGCTGATGGCGCACGACCTCTACGAGCGCGACGACCTGGTGATCGGGACCCCGGCCGCCGGCCGCACCCGGCCCGAGTTCCAGAACCTGATCGGAAACTTCATCTCGCTGGTCGGCATCCGGAACCGGCGCGACGGGGCCGTCGGCTTCCCCTCGCTCGTCCGTGCGCTCCAGGAGGGCACGGTGCGGGCGATGGAGCACCAGGACTACCAGTACGACGAGGTCATGGCCGACATCGGCGCCGCGCCGGACGACGACCGCTTCCCGCTCACCACGGTCTTCATCTCTCTGGTGGAGGTCCCCGCCGGCCAGGCCCCGGGCCTTCGGACGCCGTCCCACCGCGACCTGGGCTGCGAGGTCAAGTTCGACCTGATGGGCTATCTGCGGCGGGCCGGCGACATGGTCGCCCTCGACCTGCACACCCGTCAGGGGCTGCTCTCGGCGGACCGGCTGGAAGCCCTGGCCGCGACGTTCCTGAACCACCTCCGCACCGGCCTCAAGGAGGACTGACATGACGCACGCCGTCCTGGTCTGCTCCGCAGTGCGCATCCCGTCGCCCCGTCTGCTGGACCATCCGCTGATCGACCGGCTCAGCGTCGTCACCGAGCACGGGCACGCCGCCCGCTACCCCGAGGGTGTCGCCGTCGAGACCGTCGGCTCCATCCGTGACGTCGACGAGGTGCTGGCCGCCGCCTGGCGCATCGCCGGCCGGTACCCGATCGACGGGGTACTCGCCCCGTACGAGGTGGGGCTGCCCGCCGCCGGGTACGTGCGCACTGTCCTCGGTCTGGCCGGGCCGGGCCTCCACACCGTCACGCTCTTCACCAACAAGCACGTGATGAAGCAGCGGCTCTCCCGGGCCGGTCTCGACCTGATGCCGTTCGCCGGTGCCCACAGCGATGCGCAGGTCCGGGCCCGCGCCGAGGAGTTCGGCTGGCCCGTTGTGGTCAAGCCCGCCTACGGCGGCGGCAGCAAGGATGTCGCCGTCGTCGCGGACGCCGCCGAACTGGACGCCTGGCTCGCTGCCGGCGGCGGCCTCCGGCCCGACAACCCCACTGCCGTCGTCGAACGGCCGGCGAAGATCCTCACCGAGTACCACTGCGACGGTGTCGTGGCCGACGGCGAGGTGCGGTTCGTCGTCACCTCGTGCTACCTCGAACCCGTCCTCGGCAGCATCGGGCAGGGCTACGGCTCGTACCAACTGCCGCCCGACCACCCAGGGCACCTGGCAGTGGCCGAGCTGCATGCCACCGCCGTCGCGGCACTCGGGCTGCGGTCCGGTGTGACCCACCTGGAGGTCTTCGCCACCCCGGACGGGCTGCGCGTCTCCGAGATCGCCTGTCGCCCCGGCGGCGGCGCGATCCCCGCCGCCATCGAGCTGCGGCACGGCGTGAACATACTCGACGCGTGCGTCCGCACCTCACTGGGCCTGCCCGCGTTCCCGGACAGCGCCCCGGCCCCCACGCATCCCGACGCCCGCTACCTGGGGCACTGTGGACTGGCGCTGCGGCCCGGCGTCATCACCGAGATGACCTCGGAGCAGGAACTGGCCCAGCTCCCCGGCGTCCTCCGTGCCGGTCTGCTCCACGGGGTCGGCGACGAGATCGCCGGACACATCTACTCCGCCTCGGCGGCCGGTTACGTACACGTGGGTGCCGACACCGAGCAGGAGGTACGTGACCGGCTCGCGGCGGTCCGTGCCCGTTACCGGATTCGAACCCGCCCAGCGGGTGCCCTGACGGAACCCCGTGTGGCCGAATCCCGGGCGGCCTCACTCCAGGAGCCCTCCTCATGAGCGCCGCTCCGCCCCACGGCCTCCACGGTGTCACCCACGTTATGGTCGGCTACAGCGCCCATCTGATGGCGGAGGTGGACCGGCTGCTGCCCGCCGCGAGCGTGCTGATCGTGGAGGAGCCGCATGTCATCAAGGCCCGTGACGTACACCGGGCCGCGGCCGAGTACCCCTGCGTCGCCGGGGTGCTCGCCGCCGCCACCCAGGACGAGGCGCGGGCCCACGCGCTCGCCGGGAGCGTGCCGCGCCCGCCGGACGTGCGCGCGGTGGTGCCGGCCCTCGAGTATGGAGTGGTCGCCGCCGCCACCCTCGCCACCGCCTGGGGGCTGCCCGGCGGCGGTGCCGGGGCCGCCCGCATGCTGCGCAACAAGCTGGAGCTGCGCCGCGCCGCAGCCCGCCGGGGCATCACCCAGCCGGAGTTCGCCGAGGCCACCGGACCCGCCGACGTCGATGCCCTGCGCGCCCGGTTCGACGGCATCTGTGTCCTCAAGCCAGCCAACCGCCAGGCAAGTCTGGGGGTGGTGTTGCTCGGCCCCGGGGACGACACCGAGGCGGCCTGGCGGCACACCGTCGCGGCCGACGAGCCCCGGCTGCGCGTGCACTACGCCGACGCCGCCCAGTACCTGGTCGAGCAGCGTCTGCACGGCCCCGAGGTCAGTGTGGAGGCCCTGGTCCACGACGGCGTCATCGGCTTCCTCAACGTCACCGCCAAGCAGGTGCTGCCCGGCCGCTATCCGGTCGAGCTGGGCCACACCGTGCCCGCCCCCGCCGACGAGCCGGGCGGGGCGGCGCGAGAGGCGCTGAGCGTCGCGATGGCCGAACTCGTCGACGCCATCGGCTTCTCCACCGGCATCCTGCACGCGGAGTGGGTGCTTACCAGCGACCGTCCGCATCTGATCGAGTGCGCGGGCCGCCTCCCCGGCGACCACATCCCCGCCCTCATCGACCTGGCGTACGGCGGCGACGGGCTGATGGCCGACCTCTTTGCTCTTCTCGCAGGGGACGGACCGCGCCCGGCGCGCGTCGCCCGGCGGGGCGCCGCGATCCGCTTCCTGCCCACTCCCGAGCCGGACGTGCCGGAGGCCGTGGTGCGGTCCGTCATCGGCATCGCAGAAGCCGAACGGCTCGACGGCGTACGGGACGTGGTGGTGACCCTGATGGAGGGCGCCCCGGTGAACGAGGTGACCAACTCCTGGCAGCGGGGCGGGCACGTCGTCGCCACCGGCACCACGCCGTCCGAGGCGGCCCGTACGGCGGAGCGTGCGGCGGCGCTGGTCGCCATCACGGTCGGCCCGCGCACCGGGGGCGAGCAATGAGCGGAGCAGAGCCGAAGAGGGACGGTTCCGGTGTGGTCCGCCGTGTCGTACGGGAGTATCTGCCGGGCAGCCATGCGGGCCGGGTCTTCGCCTCCTCCACGCTGTTGAGCGCGTTCGGCACCGGTCTATTTCTGGCCGGGTCCGCGGTGTTCTTCACCCGTCAGGCCGGACTCAGCGCCGCCCAACTCGGTGCGGGGCTCTCCATTGCCGCCGCCGTCGGCCTGGTCGCCCTGCTACCGCTGGGGGCGGTGGCCGACCGGGCCGG
Source organism: Streptomyces hygroscopicus (assembly GCA_002021875.1). Classification (NCBI taxonomy): domain Bacteria; kingdom Bacillati; phylum Actinomycetota; class Actinomycetes; order Kitasatosporales; family Streptomycetaceae; genus Streptomyces; species Streptomyces hygroscopicus. Next base: position 11,786,082 of record CP018627.1, on the reverse strand, counting down.
CGCCCGTCCGACCTTGGTCGGCGCGCTGCTCTGGCGGGCCCTGTGCTTTGTCGCCCTCGCCTTCGTCCAGGGGCCGATCGCGTTCACCGTCGCCGCCGCCTGCCAGGCGGCCGCCCAGAACATCACCGGCCCCGTCACCCAGGCCCTGGTCGGCACCCTCTCCGAGGAGGGGGACCGGACCCGGATGATGGCCGTGGTGCGGACCGTGCGCAACATCGGCTTCTCACTCGGCGCGCTAGCCGCCGCACCGCTGCTGCTCACGGACAGCACCTGGCTCAATCGCGGCGTGCTGCTGGGTAACGCGCTCGCCTTCGTCGCCTCCGCCGTGCTGCTGGCCCGACTGCGGCTCGCTGCGCCAGCCCGGGCGGTCACGGTGCGCAACCCACTTGCCGCCTTCGGCGCTGTCCGCGACTGGCGCTATCTCTGCCTCACCGCCCTTAACTCGGTCCTCGCCCTGCACATGACGCTGCTGGCGGTGGGGCTGCCGCTCTGGGTGACCCGGCACGAGGGGGCTCCGGACGCCCTCGTCCCCGTCATGATCTTCGTCAACACCGTGCTGGCGGTGGCCTTCCAGGTGCCGTTCGCACGGCGCGTCACCGATCCCCGCAGTGGCGCCCATGCTTTGCGGTGGACGGGGCTCGCCCTCGCCGGATGCGCCGCGCTGCTCGCCGTGCCCGCCGCGGCCCCGCCCGCCGTCGCGATCGGCGCCGTGCTGTTCGCCTGCGTCGCGCTCACGGCCGGCGAACTCTGGCAAGCCGCCGGAGGCTGGGAACTCTCCTACGCCTACGCCCCCGAGGACCGCCGGAACGTCTATCTGTCGCTGTTCAGCCTCGGCAACTCGGCACAGGACATGGCCGGTCCGCTGCTCGTCGCGGCGGTGGTGCTGCCCCTAGGCGCCCTCGGCTGGTTCATGCTCGCCGCACTCTTCGTCGTCGCGGCGCTGCTGGCGAGCCTGGTCGTCCCGCTGCTCGACCGCCGTCCCTCGCCCGGCACCCCCACCGCTGAGGCGGCGGCCACCACCCCCACCCCAGGATGACCGCCATGACGACCCCGTACGCTCCCGCCCAGCTTCCGCACACCGTGCGCGCTGCGGACACCCCCGGCGAACTTCCGACCTGGCAACGGCTCGCTGCCGACGCGTCGTTCTACTGCGGCACTGACTGGCTGGAGTTCAGCGACACCGACCACATCGCGCGCGCTCGCTACTTCACGGCGCACACGCCGACGGGAGATCCGTCCGCCGGCCTGATCGCCCACTGGTCACCCCAGGAGAACAACGAACGGTACGTCCCGGAACGGGTGCTCCCCACGCCTTTGGCCGACAAGGCGCTGATCATCGGCGGGCGGCGCGGTTACCTCAGCGGCCCGCTCCTCGCCCCAGGCCTCTCCGCCGCCGGACAGGGCGGCGCCCTCGACACGTTGCTGGAGGCGGCCACCGCCTGGTGCCCTCAGGCCGAGGGCCGCTGGTGGTGGCCCTACCTGACGACCGACAGCGCCACCACCGTCCGCGCCGCGCTGACCGCCGCCGAACGGGGGCCGGTCGCCGCCCAACTGCTCAGCGCCGACTGCGTGATCGCCGTCCCCGAGGGCGGCCTCGACGCGCACATCGCCGCCCTTCCGACCAAGCAGCGTCGTACCAACGCCCGTCGCGAACTGCGGGCCTTCGCCGAGAGTGGCCTGCGTATCGTCCGTACGACGCTTGCCGGGCACGCCGACGCACTGGGCCCGCTCCTTGCCAACGTCCAGCAGCGGTACGGCCACGACCACAGCGCCGAGCAGATGACGTCTCTGCTGCGGCGGCAGGCCGAGCATCTTCAGGATGCTTCCGTGGTCTTCCTGTGCCTCGCGCCCGGCGACGACCGGCCGGTAGGTTTCTGCCTCGCCTACCGGCACGGCCGTGAACTGGCCGTCCGCCTCGTCGGATTCGACTACGACCGCCTGCCGGGCGCGGCCGAGTACGCGCATCTCGCCGTCTACGAGCCGGTCCGATACTGTCAGGAGAACGATCTGGAGCGCGTCGAACTCGGCATGGAGTCCTTCGAGGCCAAGTGCCGCCGAGGCGCGGCCGTCCGCCCGCTCTGGGCCCTGCACCCCGTCGGTGCCGCCCCCGACCCGGAGGCCCAGGCGGCCCGGTGCGACACCGTCGCGGCCGCTCTGCCCGCCCGCGAGGCCGCCCACTTCCGAGCCGAGATGGACAAGGCCTTCACCTGACCGCCCCGGGAAAGGCCCTGGGCAATATGAATGCGCAAATCCGGGACTCGATGCGCATTCACTACGGTCCGTTGCCGCCGTTCTCGATCTCTTGCGGTCTTTTCGGATCAGAGTACGCGGGGGTCCGTACCGTCCAGAGCATGACAGTACGGAGCTCGGGCAGCGCGCATCGTACGCGCAAAGTTCCAACGGCATCAATCCGGTACGAGGATTGCGGGTGCCGGTAAATCATCCACGCAGGTCGGGAGACTGATCGCGGATCTCCGGCAACGCCCTTGCCTTCCTACGCCTCCTGCCGATGAGCGACAGAGACAAGGACATCGAGATCCTCGTACTCCGGCACCAACTGCTCGTCCTCCAGCGCCAGGCCGGCAAACCGACCCTCACCGACAGCGACCACGCCATCCTCGCCGGTCTGCTCCACCACCTCCCCAAAGACAGACTGCGACACCTTCTGCTGCTGGTCCGCCCCGGCACAGCTTGCGCTGGCATCGCAACCTGCTCAGGCGACGCCATGCAACGACCTGCGTACCCAAGCGACGCGGACGCCCACGTACCACCCGGTCGATCCGCGCCCTGATCCTGCGCCTGGCCAGCGAGAATGCCTCGTGGGGATATCGCCGGATCCACGGCGAACTCGCGGCGCTGGGGATCAGGGTCGCCGCCTCCACGGTCTGGGAGATCCTCCGCGAGCATGGCGTCCCGCCCGCACCCGCACGGCAGAGCACCACCTGGGCCGACTTTCTCCGCAGCCAGACCAAGGCTCTTCTCGCCTGCGATCTGTTCGAAGTCCGCACTCTGACGGGGGCGCGCCTGTACGTCTTCGCCGTCACCGAGCCCACCACCCGTCGCATCCGCATCCTCGGCGCCACCGCACACCCCACCGCCTCATGGGCCACTCAGCAGGCCCGGCAGTCTCTGTAGCAACTCGGCGATCGGGCCGCCGAATTCACTCACCACATCCGCGACCGGGACGCGAAGTTCACCGCCACCTTCGACGCCGCGTTCGCCAGTGAGGACATCACCGTGGCCAAGATCGCTCCACGCAGCCCAAACTGCAACCCACACGCAGAACGCTTCATCCGCTCAGCACGGGCACGAGCGCACCGACCGTGTCCTGCTCGTCGACCGTGGCCACGCCGAGAAGACCCCCCACGACTACGCACACCACTTCAACAGCCACCGACCGCACCAAGGCCGTGACCAACCGGCGCCCAGCGACAATCCGAACGTCATCCCCCTGCCTTCAGCCCGGATCAAACGCCGACAAGCCGTCGCATGCCTCACCAACGAGTACCACCGAGCCAACTGACCATGAGAAAAATCCCAGCTCACAGCCAGTGAAGCCGTTCTGAAGCGCTACGGGCGGTGCCAGGTCAGCAGTGTGCCGGGGGTGACCAGCCGATGGCGGCGCAAGGCGGATGGCAGGTGCCGGGCGAGAGCGGAGAGCACGGCACGATCAGCCCATGAGAGCCGCGGCCGCACTACTTGCCGGCGAAGCACAGCGACCTCATGACGAAGCGCGAGGATCTCGGCGTTGTTCGCGGCGGTCGACCGGCCCAGCAAAAGAAGGCAGCCCAGTCGCAGACCCACGATCAGTGATCACGCCCATGGGTGCACGGTCACGAAGCCCCAGGTCAAAGGCCGTACAGCAATAAAGACACCCTTGAGGAAATCGTGTGCCGGTGATCGCCCATCTGGTGCAGGCCGACGAGGACACCGTCCGGGACGTGATCCACCGTTTCAACGAGATCGGCCTGGCCTGCTTGGACCCTCGGTGGGCGGGAGGCCCACCGCAGGCTCGTGCTGGGCGGGACGGAAACATCCCGACCGGCTGCCGACCACCTACCACCGCCCCCGTACAGCGGGGGAACCTCAGTCCGTCGGGTTGTGCTGCGCGGGGGTCGGCTTGGAACTGTCGGAACGCTGCAGGAACACCACGGCGGTCACCAGCACCGCTGCCCCGGCCGTTTGTACCAGGGTGATCGTCTGGCCTAGCCAGGCCCAGGCCAGCACGGCGCCGAAGAGCGGTTCAAGGGAGATGGTGACTGCGCCGGCTTGTGCTCCGACGCGGGCCGTGCCCCAGGCGTAGAGCAGGAACGGCACGAGCGTGCCGAATACGCCGATAACGAAGGCGCCGACCAGTAGCACCGGGCGGTGGAACAGTTCGGGCATCCCTCGGTAGCTCTGGAAGAGCAGCCACGCTCCGCTGGCCACTACGAAGGCCCAGGTGTTTGCTGTCAACGCTCCACAGGCCCGGGTCGCATGGCTACCGAAGTAGGAGAACGCGGCTATGCCCGCCGCAGTGAGCAGGCCGAAGCCGAGGCCCGGCAGGTCGATCTTGCCCAGCGAGGTGGTCGGCAGCTCTACGACGCAGGCCACACCGGCGAGAGCGGCGACCAGCCCGGCGATCACTCGGGCTGACGGCGCCCGACGGGTGGACACGAGCACCGACAGGACGACGAGCGCGGGGGCAAGGTTCTGAAGTACGAGCGCCACCGCCACGGGCAGCCGCTGGATGGCGAGAAACAACCCGGCGTTGGCTACCGAGATCGACAATCCGAAGCCGACTACCAGTCGCCAGGGCACGGGGATGCGTTCTCGTTGGGCGGACGTCGGCGGTGACCTGCGGGCAAGAAGAAGGGCGGCGAGACCGGCGAGGGTGATCCAGGTGCGGACTGCGACGGCCTCCAGAGGGTCCGCGCCCTGTGCGAATAGTTTGCCGGCGAAAGTTCCCCCCAGCCCCCACAGTGCGGCTGCGAGGACCACTGCGAGCATGCCTGTCTGCCGTAATGGCGATCCGCGCAGTTGGCCCAGGCGGCCGGGATGCTCGTTGTGTTCCTTCATGTGAGACACATCTGCACTCCGAGGATTCGCCGGGAACCAGAACTCGTCGGGGGCTGGATCATGACCCCAAGTGCCGGACGCTCAGGGGGCGAGGGGCGTCATCACTTCCAGGGGGTAACCTACAAAACGGTTAGGCGGTTAGTCAAACAGTCGGCAGGAGGTACTGGTGAAACGACAAGAGGCCCCACAGCCCTTGGAACTCGTTCGACAGTTCGTCAACACATTCGACTTGGAGAGGCACACGGACAGCTTGGAGACGGTGGAACTAGCCCGCGCCTGGCTGACGAACCACGGGGTCATCGGCGAACTCACCATCGTGGACGAGCCGGTCAGGCAACGGATCGTCGACTTCCGAGAGGCGTTGCGCTCCCTCGCCCGTGCCAACTCGGCACCCGACGATCGGGTAGACCAGGCCGCGCTGCGAGCGCTGGAGGACGCCATCCAAGACTCGGGCGTGCACCTTGGCTTCCACACCGACGGAAGGCCCGACCTGGTCCCTGAGGCGGACACCGGTATCGAGGGTGCACTCGGGCGCTATATGGCGATCGTAGGGCTCGCCGCCTTCGATGGTTCTTGGCGCCGGCTGAAGATCTGCCTCGCCCATGACTGCCAGTGGGCGTTCTACGACCACTCCAAGAACCGGTCGGGCACATGGTGCCAGATGTCCGAGTGCGGCAACCGCTCCAAAGTCCGGGCGTACCGCGCCCGTCACGCCGACTGAGCGCACCTGACAAGTGAAGCTTCCCCTTGCGATTGGACACCTGGAGACTGGGACATGAGGTTCCAGAAGAAGTAGTGCCAGGTGGGTAGTCAGTACTCGAAGCGGCATTCGGGACCGTGTCGACCAGGGTGCGGCGCGGTAGCTGGTAGAGGGTGAGCAGGGCCCACATTTCCTGCTCGACGCCGACCGGGTCGTGCGAGCGCAGGACACGTCCGTGCAGGATCGTGTGGCGCAAGGCGTAGTAGGCGCTCTCGTGTTGTCGAGTAGGTGCGGCGCATTGCTGCGCCGTACCCCCCTCAGAACCGGACGGGCGGCGTTAACCGCATCCGGCTCAAGCAGGCCCTGAAGGCCCACGGGCAGCCAGATTTACCGGTTCACGGCTGCCGCGCCAGCGGTGGCAGTGGACGTGAATCAGTCGGAAGGCGACACGATCGTCCGGCTGACCTGCGTCCGGGGTGAGGGTGAGCGCGTTGCCGCGCACCGCCGTCCGGGTCGCCCGTAGCCACTGCTCCCACTCCTGGGGGCTTTGCGGCTCCTGGTCGGCATGCAGGAGAAGGCTTCCGCAGAGAGGACACCGACCGTGCTGCCCCTGAAGCAAGGTGAACGACGTGTGTTCGTACGAGCCGCGCCGGTCAGCGTCCTTGCGGTACACCACGCGCGTCTTGTCCGGATGTAATTCCAGACCGACTTGCGCCAGCCTTGCAGCCAAGGCATCCCGCACCCGGCGGGCCTCCCCTTCACTACGGCAGTGAACCACCGCATCGTCGCAGTACCGCTCGAACGGGACGCCCGGGAACTCCCGGGCCATCCACATATCGAACGCGTAGTGCAAGAAGAGGTTCGCCAACAGCGGGGAAACAGCCGACCCCTGGGGTGTCCCCCGGGTCCGCGCAACCGTCGCGCCGTCCCGCATCCGCATCGGGGCTTTCAGCCACCGCTGCACATACAGCAAAATCCACTTCCTGCCCGTGTGCCGCTCGACCGCCCGCATCACCAGGTCGTGATCCACACTGTCGAAGAACGCCTTGATATCCAGGTCAACGACCCAGTTCGTCCTCCAGCAGCGTTCCCGGCATGCCGCCACCGCCTCCAACGCGGGCCGCTTCGGGCGGTAGCCCTAGGAGTCGGGATGGAACACTGGTTCCACCCTGTCCTCCAGATACATGGCCACCACCGTCTGGGCTATCCGGTCCTCAACAGTGGGCACTGCCAGGATTCTGACACCACGACCCCGGATTTGGGGATCTCGACGGCTTTCACCGGCGGCGGGAAGTAGCTCCCGGACGACAACCCGTTCCATAGCTTGTACAGGTTGTTCTGCGCGTCTTTGCCGAACTCCTCGACCGAGACGCCGTCCACTCCGGCCGCACCCTTGTTGGCCTTGACCCTGCGATACGCCTCCCACACAACCCACTTGGAAACATCAAACGGTTTGGCCTTCGGCTTCGACTCGCTCACCTGACTCCTCCCGGGAACTCCGGTTGACCACACAAACGAACCAGGGCAACCCGCCCCCTTCGCTCCACCCGCATTACACGGGCTTCCTCACTACTACGAGGCAGTCCGCCCGCCTGCCCCACATCGGTACTCTCCCTCTCACGGATTCCGCCGCTTGAGGTTCTCCCTTTCGCCGACCTCGTCAACACACAGCCGACCGCATCGGGGCGAGGCGTTCCCACGTTCCACACCAGCGCCTGAATCCAGGCTCGCGCCACCTTCATGCCGGACACCACCAGGGCAGTAAGCAGGTAGCCCCCTGGCTTATCGCGGGGCAACAACTGAGCCCCGTTTTTGATGTGGTCCATACGCTTTCGACACTTCATCAGTGGTGGCAGTTCTGGCCTGTCCCGGCTTTGTCGGGGCCGCTCTCACCCTCGCCGGCATCTCCCGGGTCCGGTTGCCCCCAGCTTCATCACCCTGCTGCGACAGGGATGACGGCGACGGTCTCTCACCTCCGCACGAGTTCACAGCGCCGCACGGCGCACTGACACCACCCTCCAGGTCATCCGGTCGACAGGGGGGAACAGTCATGCCGGACCCGAAGGCCGGAGGCCCCGTTGCGGAGCCACGAAAACGGTAACGGGGGGGGACGGCGCTCTCCGCCGCAGCCGGGGTCCGTCGTGTGGACCGGGCCGGTACATTGATCGTGCCGGTGGCCCGGTGTTCCCTAGTAGGGCCGAACCTCCTTGCAGCCAGGGCCCGTCGGGCCGAGTGGCTCTGAGGCTCGACCGTTCACGCGCGGGCCGGTGGATACCGGAGCGACGTCGGTTTCCCCCTCCGCAAGGACCGACCGGCCCTTTCCTCGTTCCGCTCGGCTCTGGCGCGCCGCGCCCGAGCTCGGAGACGATCAAGCGGACCAGTGGGCGGTGAGGAGAAAGGACTGTCGAGGATGATCGCTGTCGTGGGGCATCCCGATCTCAGCGCGTCGACGCTCGTGCTGGTGGAGGAGGAACTGCGTGCGCGGCTGGTCGAGTTCGCCCGGGCGGGGAGATCCGGTCTGGTCCGCGCCGGAAAGGGGCTGCCGACGGCGTTCGGGCGAGCCGCCCGCAGGGCCGGGCTGGCCCTGGTGACGGTTCTGCCGTCGCGGAACGGCGTGCCCACGCAGTTGGCCGAGCTCGACCGCGGGGCCGCCGGCGAACTGCTGCTGCTGTCCGAGCAGGTGCGGCTGGTGGAGTACGACCCCGGCGACCGCGGCTCGTGCGTGACCGCGGACGAGAGCATGCTGCGCCACTGCGCCCGCGTGCTCGCGGTATGGGACGGCTCGCCGTCCAACGGCCGGGACGTCACGGCGCATCTGGTGGCCTACGCGCGCAGTCACGGGGTCGATGTCGAGGTGATCTGGCCGCGGAGGGCCAGGCACGGGACCGTTCGCCGGGAACCGTCATGACCGTTCAGCCTCTTCCCCCCGCTCCGGGCACCCGTATGGTCGAGCTGGACCGGAAGGAATCGCTCACGCTGCTGACCGGCGTGTCCATGGGGCGGGTGGGCTTCACCCACCAGGCGCTCCCGGTGATCCGGCCGGTCAACCACCTCGTGAACGACGACGGCGACATCGTCATCCGCACCCACGCCGGTGCCGCGCTCCTGGCCACCGCGTCGGCGTCCGAGGTGGTGGTGTACGAGGCCGACCAGATCGACGAGACCACGCACACCGGCTGGAGCGTGATGGTCACCGGCACCGCGTGCCGCGTCACGGATCCGCGGACGCTCTCCCGCTACCGCACCGAGCTGACGCCCTGGATCAACACGGAGATGGAGCACGTGGTCCGCATCCGTGCCGAGTTCGTGACCGGCTACCGGCTGGAGACGACGGGCTCGCACGAGTAGCGGCGTCACAAGTCGTCGCTCCGCGCGGGTTTCGCGGACCGCACCGGCGCGTGGGGAGGCCGAGCCCGCGACGGGGCCGAGTGGCCCGCTGTACGGACCCGATGGCCCCTCGTCCGGGCCCGGCCGCTGCCAGACGCTGGAGGCGGCAGATTTCAGACCCCGTCCGGAAGGCAGGTCATGAACACCCCCACCATGCTGCGCGCACTGCCCGCCGATCACCGGCGACGGCTCATGCGCCTCCCCCGGGAGGTGTCCTTCCCGCAGGGAACGCGCCTCTTCGACGAAGGTGCCCGCGCGGACCGGTTCTGGATCCTTCGCACCGGCTCGGTCGAGCTCGACACGCAGGTGCCCGGTCGGCGCACCGCAGTCATCGAGACTCTGGGTGCCAACGAACTCGTCGGCTGGTCCTGGCTGTTCGCACCGCATGTGTGGCATCTGGGCGGCACGGCGACAACACCCGTGCGGGCCTACGAATTCGATGCCACGGCTATCCGCTCCATGTGCCAGGACGACCCGGCTCTCGGCCAGGCCGTCACCCAGTGGGTCGGCGAGGTGCTCGCCCACCGGCTGCGTTGTGCCAGGACCCGGCTGCTGGACCGCTACGCCCCGTACGGCGCCGACAGCGCCGTCTGAGCGGGCGGAAGGCGGCGAAGGAGAGCGCGAGGGAGTGCGCGGAGGAAGTCCGTCGGGAAGTCGTGGCGTCCACCGGCCCGGGTCCTCAGCGCCCTTCCCGCCGCCGCCGGTCCTGTGCCTGGGTGGCGATGACCGCGGCCTGGATGCGACGTTCCACGCCGAGCTTGGCCAGCAGACGGGAGATGTGGTTCTTCACCGTCTTCTCGGCCAGGTACAGCCGCCGGCCGATCTGGCGGTTGGTCAGCCCCTCGCCGATCAGGGCCAGGATCTCGCGCTCCCGTTGCGTCAGGCCGGGCAGACCGTCGGGCTCCTCCTGCCGCTGACCTCCGCGCAGCCGGGCCATCAGCCGGGTGGCGGCGCTCGGGTCGAGCAGGGACTGGCCGTCGGCCAGGGTGCGTACCGCGGAGACCAGGTCCGAGCCCTGGATCTGCTTCAGGACGTATCCGGAGGCGCCCGCCATGATCGAGTCCAGCAGGGCCTCCTCCTCGTCGAAGGAGGTCAGCATCAGGCAGACGAGCTCGGGCATGCGCGAGCGCAACTCCCGGCACACGGACACGCCGTCACCGTCGGGCAGCCGAACGTCGAGAACGGCCACCCGCGGTCGCAGCGCGGGGACGCGGACCAGGGCCTGCTCCACCGTCCCGGCCTCACCGACCACGCTGATGTCCGGCTCGTCGTCGAGCAGGTCGCGCACACCACGCCGTACCACCTCGTGGTCGTCCAGCAGGAAGACCCGAGTGGGGTTGCCGGGGCCGGGCCGCTCGCTGTCCGCCATGGATTGCTCCCTGTAGGTTCCGCTTTCCGCCGGTGCCCGATCGCGTCGGGATCGGGCACCGAACCGAGATCCTTCTCGTATTCGGGCCGGAGGACCAGGGCCGGTCGGCCCCATTCCGCCCGCGGCGCCACGCCGGCCGAGGTGTGGCAAAGGCCGTCGGGGCCGGCGTCAGTCCGTGGCCGGGAAGCGGCGCGGCGCCAGGAACAGCAGGACCAGGAAGGCCAGCGCCGCCGCGCAGCCCGCGCCCAGGTACACGGTGCGGACGGCGTCCGAGACGGCCCGACGGGCCGCCTCCGGCGCGGTCCCGGCGTGGAGCGCCCGGGTCACCGAATCGAGGTCGCCCATGCCCACGAGCCGCGCCGACAGCACCCCGTTGACGATCGCGCCGAAAACCGACGCGCCGATCGTCTGGCCGGTCTGGCGGCAGAAGAGGACGGAGGCGGTGGCCGTACCCCGCTCCGTCCACCCCACCGTCGACTGGACGCCGACCATGAGCGGGAGCTGGAACAGTCCGAGCGCGGCGCCCAGCAGCAGCATCAGGGCCGTTGGCTGCCATGCCTGGCCCGGGTACGGCAGGAGGGGGAAGGCGAACAGGAGCAGCGTGGCCGCGCCGATGCCGAGCATCGCGGTGTTGCGGATGCCGATGCGCCGGTAGACGTGCTGGCTGAAGGACGCCGAGACGGGCCAGCTGAGCGTCCACACGGACAGGACGAATCCGGCGGCCACCGGTCCCAGGCCCAGAACCGACTGGGCGTACGTCGGGAGGAAGAGGCTGGGGGCCACCGTCAGCAGGCCCAGCGCGCCGAGGGCGAGGTTGACGGCGGCGATGGGGCGGCGGCGCCACACCCAGCCCGGCATGATGGGTTCGTGGGCCCGCCGTTCGACGACGACCACGAGCGCGGCGAGCCCGAGTCCGGTGGTGAACAGGGCGAGGGACGGGACTGACAGCCACGGCCAGGCCACTCCGCCCTGGACCAGCGCGCCGAGCAGCACTCCCCCGCACGCGAAGACCGCGCACGCGCCCGCCCAGTCGATGGGCGGCCGGTCGGCCGGCCGGTGGTCGGTCTCGTGGAGGTGGCGGACGACGAGCCACAGCACCACCACGCCGACCGGCAGGTTGACCAGGAAGATCCAGCGCCAGTCGGCGTACGCGGCGAGGAGACCGCCGAGAGCCGGGCCGGCGATCGCCGACACCGCCCAGACCGAGGAGAGTCGTGCCTGGATCTTGGGTCGCTCCGCCAGGGGGTAGAGGTCGGCGGCGAGCGTCTGCACCGTGGCCTGGAGGGCACCACCGCCGAGTCCTTGTACGACGCGGAAGGCGATCAGCGCCACCATGCTCCAGGCAGTGGCGCACAGCAGGGAGCCGAGCAGGAAAATGGCCGCGCCCACGATGAGCACCGGTTTGCGACCGAAGGTGTCCGACAACTTGCCGTAGACGGGCAGGGAGACCGTCACGGCGAGCAGGTAGCCGGAGAACAGCCACGAGAACGCGGAGAAGCCGCTGAGGTCGCCGACGATCTGCGGAACGGCGGTGGAGACGACGGTGGAGTCGAGCGCCGCCAGCGCCATGGCCAGCATGAGAGCGACGGCGACGGCGCCCCGCTTCCTGGGCGGTGTGTGCTCCGTCGCCTTGTCGCATACCGCGGGCCGGGTGCTGCCCGTCCCGGGGTCTTCTGGCCTTCGTGGGGTGAGTGGTGTCGGCCGGGTGTGGGGATGCCCGCGTCCGTCGGCCGCACTGGTCATCGTGGAGTGCCTCCTTCATTGGCCGGGTCTGCGTTGCCATCGTTGTGATCCCCACGCCAATTTAGGAAGCGAATTGATCCAATAATTCTTATTGTGAATCGTGATGAGACTGCTTAGCATCGGAGCCCATGGTCTTTCCTCCGGAGCAGGTGCGAACATTTCTGGCCGTGGCGCAGTCCCTGAGTTTCACTCAGGCCGCGGCGGCGCTGGGTCTTGGGCAACCCACGGTGAGTCAGCACATCCGCAAGCTGGAGCAGGCGGCGGGTCGGCCGCTGCTGGTCCGGGACACTCGCAGCGTGGTGCTGACCGTCGACGGGGAAGCCATGGTCGGCTTCGCCCGTTCCATCCTCGCCGCACACGCCCAGGCCGCGGACTACTTCACCGGCACAGGGGTGCGGGGCCGGTTGCGCTTCGGAGTGACCGACGATCTCGCGTTGACCCAAGTGCCGCGGATCCTGCGGGATTTCCGGCACCTCAACCCCGGTGTCACGTTGGACCTCACCGTCTCCCAAGGGGTGCATCTGCAGCGCAGAGTGGAATCCGGCCACGTGGACGTCGCCTTCGTCAAGACGAACGCCGGAGACGGGCGAGGGCGGCTGGTGCGCCGGGACCGGCTGGTCTGGGCAGCCGCCGAGGGAACCGGCCTGCGGTGGGACGAGGAACAGCCGGTGCCGCTCATCGTGTACCAGGCGCCCAGTCCCAGCCGGGATCTGGCCGTGCAGGCGTTGGAGCAGGCGGGCATCAAGCACCGCGTGGTCTGCACGGCGCGCGGGGTCAACGCCGTCCTCGCCGCCACCCGTGCCGGGCTCGGCCTCGCGAGCTTTGTCCGCAGCCTGCTGCCGAGCGACCTGGTCGAGCTCCCCGGCAGCGCCGGCCTGCCCGAACTCGGCGAACTCGACCTCGTCCTGCTGACCAACCCGCACGCCCCAGCCGAACCCGTCGAGGCGCTGACCACCGCCATCCTCGCGCACACCGACCGCATCCGCTCCATCCACGGCACCCGCCGCTGGCCGGCCGAGCCGGGGCGTGCGGGGGCCTCGGGAGCAGTTCGTCCGGAGAGAACGGGATGAGGCCGCGCCGCCTCGCCGAGCGTGCCGTGCTCGAAACCCATCGTCCCGGTTGCCAAGCACCCAGCGGCGCAGAGGGAACGCATGGCTGCCACCTTTTATACACTTGGCGTATGAATGTTGAGCTCCGGGATCTGCGCTGGTTCCTGGTCCTCGCCGAAGAGGAACACTTCTCTCGCGCCGCGGCCAGGTGCCGGGTCACCCAGCCCACGCTGACCCGTTCGCTCGCCCGGCTGGAAGCGGCGCTGGGCGTTCGCCTGGTCGACCGCACCACCCGGAGTGTGAGCCTGACCGAAGCCGGACACCGCCTCCATGCCGAAATGGGCTCACTGCTCCCGCAGGTGGACTCCGCCCTGCGCTCGCTGAGCTCCCAGCGGACACTGCGCCTGGGCTTTACCTGGCTGCTGCCCAGCGGCCTGGCGCGGCACCTCATCACCGAATTCGAGCAGGCGACCGGGGGAAGAGTCGAACTCGTACGCAGGGACGAGCGCACGGCCGGCGTCGTCACCGGACACACCGACGCCGCGGTCCTCCACGGCGCACCCCCGTCCGGCGATCGCCTGCGCATCGTCGAGCTCGGCGCCGAGGACCGCGTGGCGGCCGTCGGCCTCCGCCACCCGCTCGCTCGCCGCAGGCGTCTGCACTGGGCGGAACTCGCCGACCACGCCCTCGTGGTCAACAAGCTCAGCGGCACCGTCGGCCCCGCCATGTGGCCGGCCGGGGCACGGCCCGAGGTGGCCGTCACCTGCCGCACGTACGACGAATGGATCGAGATGGTCGCGGCCGACCGGGGCGTCGGAGTCCTCCCGGAATCCGCGCGCACCCACCCACACCCCGACGTCCGCTACATCGCCATCGCCGACGCGCCGCCCGTACCCCTGGTCCTCGTCCGCCCCACCCGCGTTCCCCACCCCCTCACCGACCATCTGGAGCGTATCGCCCTCGCCGCCGCCGAACGCCCCGGCCGGCCCTGAGGGGACTCGGGCCGAGCCCACCAGGAGCCGGTCCGGATCAGGCCGGTTCCGCGAACACCGGTACGGGGCGGATCGTCACCCGCACCGGTGATCCGGGAGAGAGGCGGGCGGCTTCCGCCTTCGGGATCTGGGCGAGCATCAGGTCCTGGTCCGGGAGCTGGATCCGCACCCGGCACGGCGATCCGAGGAAACTCGCGGAGAGGACCCGCCCGATCGCTGCGCCCCCATCCTTCCCTTCATCCCCATGGTCGGATCGCTTCTGCTGCTCGGTCTCACGGGGAACCTTCCTCGTTCCCCCCGCGATCAGCGGTCTCGGCATCCACATCGCCATGCTCATCGGAGCGACGATCACCGCCTTGGGCCTGGTCGTGAGCGTCATATGGGCCCCGGAGACCAAGGACCGCCCGCGCTCCGGGACCTCCGCGCCAGACGGCTCGCTGCCCCGCGACCAGCCCACACCGGTGACCCAGCCGTCCTGACCTGCCTGAGCCGTGCCCGACCACGCACGGGCACGGGATGGGGCCGGTCGGCCGCGCTCAGGGGACCTGGGGCCCATCCCGCCGCCCCGTCCCCGTCGAGAGGGTGGAAGCGCGTCCCAGAAGGAGGTCCGCACCATGCCCGGTACTGTCACCGTCGGCCTGGACGGTTCACCCGAGAGCCTCGCCGCGGCGGACTGGGCAGCCCGCGAGGCCCAGCGCCGCGGGCTGCCGCTGAGCCTCGTCCACGCGCTGGACTGGCACTCGTTCACCTACGCGCCACTCACCGGAGTCGAGTCGCTGGCCCGATGGGCCGAGCGCCTGCCGAGCGACACCGCGGCGCGGCTGCGACGCGACCACCCGGGCTTACGGATCGTCCATGAGCAGGTCGCCCGTGAACCGGTGCCGTCGCTGCTGGCGGCCGCCGAGAACGCCGAGTTGCTGGTGCTCGGTTCACGGGGGTTGAGCAGGGTCACCGGGATTCTGGTCGGCTCCGTCGCGCTGTCGGTCGTGGCCCGCGCCGAGCTCCCCGTCGTCCTGGTACGGACCGGCGGGGCCGAGCGGGGCGACCACCGGACCGGACCGGCCGCCACCGCCTCTCCGGCCCTCGCACGCCGCGATGTCGTATTGGGGCTCGACCTCCGGCGGCCGGCCGCTCCGGTGCTGGAGTTCGCGTTCGACGCCGCCGCCCGCCGGGCGGCGACACTGCGCGTCATCCACGGATGGAGCCCGCCCCCCGCCTCCGGCCGCCCGGTCCCCTCAGCCACCGGAGCTTCGGCTCAGGTCGCGAGCGAGCCGGCTGACGTACTCCGCCCGTGGCGGGTGAGGTTCCCCGGCGTCGAGGTGAGCGAGCACGCCGTGGTCGGCAGCTCCGCGGGGCACTTGGCGGACGCGTCGGCCCACGCCGCCCTGGTGGTCGTCGGCCGCTTCACCCAGGGCCCGCGGCCCGGCCCGCGC
This sequence comes from Streptomyces hygroscopicus, assembly GCA_002021875.1. Taxonomy (NCBI): domain Bacteria; kingdom Bacillati; phylum Actinomycetota; class Actinomycetes; order Kitasatosporales; family Streptomycetaceae; genus Streptomyces; species Streptomyces hygroscopicus. Next base: position 11,770,351 of record CP018627.1, on the reverse strand, counting down.
CTCGGGCCGGTCACTCACTCCGTACTGCACCACTCCTCCGCGCCGGTGGCAGTGATCGCGCACGGCTGACCCCCGTCGAGAGGCAGCCGCGCAGCCGACGCCTTTCCCGGCCGTCCTTCGCAGGGAGACCGTCCATGTACAGAGCGATGCCGCGTACCGTCCTCGCCTCCGCCCCACTGACACCGGCTCCGAGCACACCGCGGACGCGGGGGCGGCTCATTTGGGGCGCCGGGGAGCACCCCGCCTGCACCCATCCGCCCGACGACCGTCGGGTGATGAATCTCCCCGGCGCGGGACAACCGCTGCCCACCCCCTCACGCACGGAGGTACATGTGATGTTCCGCCCCGTCGTCGTCGGATTCGACGGCTCCCCCGAGAGTTTCACCGCGGCCAACTGGGCGGCCCACGAGGCCCAGCGCCGCCAACTGCCACTGAGCCTGGTGCACGCCTGGCTCCGGCGGACCGGCGAGCTGCCCGCCCCGGACAGCGAGGACACCGTGAGGCACTGGGCACAGCGCATCCTGCGCGACGCCGAGAAGGAACTGAGCGGCCGCTACCCGGATCTTCCACTCACCGCCGAGCACGTGCCCACCACGGCCGTCACAGCGCTGCTGGAGCGGGCGGAGGGTGCCGAGATGCTGGTGCTCGGCTCGCGTGGGCTCAGCGCCCTCACCGGCTTCCTGCTCGGCTCCGTCGGCCAGCAGGTCCTCGCCCGGGCGACGTGCCCGGTCGTGATGGTGCGGGCGAACGAACGGTCCGCCGCCGAGCGGCCGGGCGACGAGGTCGTCGTCGCGCTCCAGAACCTCAAGGAGGCCCCCGGGCCGCTGCTGGACTTCGCCTTCGCCGCGGCGTCCGCGCGCGGGGCGACGTTGCGGGCCGTGCACGTCTGCAAGCTGCCGTCGTCCGACTACGGGTACGGCCTCGGCGCGGCACCCGTCGGCTATCTGAACGGTGATCTGGAGGGCCGGGTGAACCGGGACCTGGAGAGGGCCCTGGAACCGTGGCGGGAGAAGTACCCGCGGGTGACGGTGGAACGCACGATCGATCTCGCGTTCGTGGCCGGGGCCGTGCTGCGGGCCACCGCCGAGGCCGGGCTGCTGGTGGTCGGCCGTCGAACACACCGTTCCGTCCCGGGTACCCACATCGGCCCGGTCACGCACGCGGTGCTCCACCACTCCACCGTTCCGGTGGCCGTCGTATCGCACGACTGAAAGCCGGCTCCCCGCGCCGACCGGGCCTTCGGCCTCGCTCTCGCTCTCGCTCTCGGTGGGCCGGGTACACCACCCCGTCCACCGGGACCGATCGGCCCTGGGCCCCGCCCCGCCGCCGGGGAGATCCAAAACCGCTGTCAACGGCACAAGGAGCGATCAAACATGACTCTCAGGACCACCGATGAGGACGCGGCCGTGACGGTACGCGCCGAGGACGGCGTCGATGAGGAGACGCTCGGCTACGCGCGGGCCAAGGTCGACGCGGTCCTGGCCCGGCCGGGGCTGCCCGTGGTCACCGGCGAGGTGAGGATCGCCAAGGCGGCGGCCCCGCACATCGAGCGCCCCTGGTCGGCCACGGCCAACCTCCGGGTGGGTCGAGCCGTCGTGGTCGTCCACGCGCGGGAAGCCACCGGCCGGGAGGTCGCCGACCGGTTGCAGGACCGGATGCGCCACCAGGTGAACCAGGCCGCGCACAGCGGGCGCGCGGCCCGCGGGCCGGTGGCGCCGCCGTGGCGCGGAGGACGTGCGGCGGGCTGAGGACCTCGTTTGCGAGAGCCCGGCCGGTACGGCTCGGATGGATCCGGCCGGTGGACCGCACCGGCCCGGTTCCGGGACCGTGACGAGGGCCCGCTCCGGGCCCTCGTCACGTCCACGCGCTCGGTCTCATCGACGGTCCCGGACCTCTACGGCCGGATCGACCCCGTCGGCGCCTTGCCACGGCGCACGGCGTGTCCCCGGGCCGTGTCGGCGATGGCGAGGACGAAGAACAGGCTGACGACGCCCGCCGCGGTCAACGCCGCCGCAGCCGTGCGGCCCGGGTTCGCCTGTCCCGTCCACAGGACCGCGACAGCCACCGCGGTCGCCACGATGAGTCCGGGCAGCAGCCACACCAGGAAAGCGCGGCGCCGCGAGGAGGCGGACCGGTCCGGGGGCCCATATCCCCAGGCCGCCCAGTGTCTTTCGGTCTCCCGGAGTTCACGTGCTCGGTGGACGCGGGACCGGGCGGCCAGCGCCGTGGCCGTGGCCGCGCCCGTCGCGGCCACGGCGCCGATGACGCCCAGGGCACCGGGGTGAGAAGCAGCGGCGCGAGAAGCGCGACCGTACCCCAGCAGGTGAGGCATCCGGCTGCCGCGATCCGCCGGGACAGCGGTCGGTCGTCTCGGGCCCGTATGTCCGCCACCGCGGGCAGGGACCAGACGCACCCGCCGACGCAGGACACCGCGGCAGCCAGCGCGAGGACGGCATGGGACATGGCACTCTCCTCCATCGGACATCTGGACATCGGCAAGGGCGTCGGACCGTGGCGGTCCGCTCAGCGCCGCGCCGCCTCAAGCTCGTGGATCTCCGGATGGTGCAGATCGAAGGCCGGGGATTCACTGCGTATCCGGGGCAGCCGCGTGAAGTTGTGCCGTGGTGGTGGGCACGAGGTGGCCCACTCCAGGGAGCGTCCGTATCCCCACGGGTCGTCAACCTCGACCTTTTTCCATATTTGGCGGTCTTCCAGATGTTGTAGAAGAACGGCAGGACCGAAAGACCGAGCAGGAACGAACCGATGGAGGACAGCGTGTTGAGAGCAGTGAAGCCATCGGCCGCCAGGTAATCGGCATACCGGCGGGGCATTCCCTCGGCCCCCAGCCAGTGCTGCACAAGGAAGGTGACGTGAAACCCGGCGGTGAGGGTCCAGAAGGTGATCTTTCCAAGTCGTTCGTCGAGCATCTTTCCGGTGAACTTCGGCCACCAGAAGTGGAATCCGGCGAACATCGCATAGACGACGGTGCCGAACAGCGTGTAGTGGAAGTGCGCGACGACGAAGTAGGAGTCCGATACATGGAAGTCCATCGGCGGCGACGCCAGGATCACACCGGTCAGACCGCCGAAGGTGAAAGTGATCAGGAAGCCGGTGACCCAGAGCATAGGCGTCTCGAAGGACAGTGACCCCTTCCACATCGTCCCGATCCAGTTGAAGAACTTGATGCCGGTGGGAACCGCGATGAGGAACGTCATGAACGAGAAGAACGGCAGCAGCACACCACCGGTGACATACATATGGTGGGCCCACACCGTGACCGAGAGACCGGCGATCGAGATCGTCGCGGCGATCAGCGAGACATAACCGAACATCGGCTTGCGCGAGAACACCGGAACGACCTCGGAGACGATGCCGAAGAACGGCAGCGCGAGGACGTAGACCTCGGGATGTCCGAAGAACCAGAACAGATGCTGCCACAACAAGGCGCCACCATTGGCCGGGTCGAAGATATGCGATCCGAACTTGCGGTCGCACTCCAGCGCGAGGAGCGCCGCGGCCAGCACCGGGAAGACAAGCAGAATCAACACCGAGGTCAGCAGCACGTTCCAGGTGAAGATGGACATCCGGAACATCGTCATGCCCGGAGCGCGCATGCAGGTGATGGTGGTGATGAAGTTGACCGCGCCCAAGATGGAGCCGAAGCCGGAGAGCGTAACGCCCATGATCCACATGTCGGAGCCGACACCGGGTGAATGGATGGCGTCCGACAGGGGCGCATACAGAAACCAGCCGAAGTCGGCGGCTCCCTGCGGGGTGAGGAATCCGGCCGCGGCGATCAGCGAGCCGAACAGGAACAGCCAGTAGGAGAGCATGTTCAGACGAGGAAAGGCCACGTCCGGGGCCCCGATATGAAGCGGCATAATCCAGTTGGCGAACCCGGTGAACAGAGGCATCGCGAAGAGCAGCAGCATGACCGAGCCATGCATCGTGAATGCCTGGTTGTACTGCTCGTTGGACATGATCTGGGTTCCCGGGCGCGCCAATTCGGCCCGCATGACCAGCGCCATCAGGCCGCCGACGAGGAAGAAGGCGAAAGCCGAGACCAGGTACAGCGTCCCGATCCTTTTGTGATCGGTGGTCGTCAGCCATTCCACCAGCGGATGCCTGCGCGGCGGCGGGGAGTCCGCTCCGGGAGAAGTTCCCCTCAGATGGTTCCCCTTAGTACTCATTCCGTCCACCGAGCCGCGCCCTCCGCTTCTTTGATCAGTGCTGAGACAGCCGGAAGGGCAACACGCGAAATCGCCGCTCCTCCCGGATCACAACATGATCATCGGTTGGGCCAGTGGCCGCACAGGGCCGAAGAGTCCAGTGGCAGGGTCGAAGGTCCCTGATTGCCGACGGTTCGGTCGGAGCGGCCCGAATCCAGCGGAGGGTGCTCCGACCATCGTGCGGCTTCGGTCAGTAGAGATCTGACCATGCCGTTCGCCGACCATCAGCATCGCTGCGCCGACCGCGCCGAGAATCAGAGCTCATAGCAGTCGAGCAGATCGACCGCGTTCAGCGTGCCGGCACCGCGCCCGATCCGTAGACCGACGCGGAGACGGCAGCCGACCCGGAGGTGCGGCCCGGCGTCGTCCGGATGACGCGCAGCAGTGCGGCGGCGCCCTCCGCGATGGTTCCGTCGTTACGGATCTCCGCGTCCACCGCGTAGTCGCGGGCGGGGTCGGGGCGGCGGAGCCGTCGGGCGATGTCGTCCGCGTCCTCCCGGCCCCTGGTCCGCAGTCGGCTCGCCCGGACGGCTTCGGAGACCGTGACGCGGACGACGACAAGGTGCTCGTAGCGTGCCGCCCAGTTCGCCGAGCACGGCACGGGACACGTTCACGACGACGGAGCGTCCGCCCCTGATGTCGTCGTCGATCTCGACCGGGATCCCGTACCGCAGGCCGTGTGCGTTCCACTCGATCGCGAAGTGGCCCGCCTTGGAGGCGATCCGGAATTCTCGCGCGGACCTGGGGAGGTGGTTTTCACCCGGTCCGGGTGCACGCGTGATGTGCCGCCGCGGCAGGGAAACGTCCGGACCCGCATGGCGTCGGCTCTCCGCGATGAGCGCGTCCTTGCCGACGCCGCTCGCACCGACGACCGCGACGAACACGCCCGGGCCGATTTTCTGCGTGGTCATGCGACGCGCACCCCCTGCCGGTACACGGTGCGGACGATCGGCACGCTCAGCCCCGCCGGGTGCTCCGGGGTGCCGGGCAGCGCGTGCGTGCGGACACGGACCAGATCACCGCGCTTGCCGACGGTGATGTCGCCCCGGCCGTCCAGACCGACGGCCTTGGCGGGGTTGGAGCTGATCAGCTTGACGGCGTCCTCAAGACGGATCGTCCCGTCCGCGACGAGTTGGAAGGCGGCCTGCACGGGGCTGGAGGGCACGTAGTCGGACGAGAGGACGTGGAGCAGTCCTCGTTCGAGGAGCGCCGACGCGGCGACATTCCCGGACTGGCTGCCGCCGCGCACGATGTTCGGCGCGCCCATGACGACTGACAGGCCGTGGGCGACGGCGGACTCGGCAGCCACGATCGTGGTGGGGAACTCGGCGATGCGCGCTCCGAGTCGGACGGACTCCGCCACGTGCTCGGTCGTCGCGTCGTCGTGCGCCGCGAGGGCGATGCCGCGCCGGCGCGCCGCCTCGGCGACGGCGTGGCGGTTCCGGTCGGCGTGGAGGCTCGCGTTGTGCAGGAGTTCGACGGCGTAGGCGTCGATGTTGCTCTCGGACACGAGTCCCTTGCCGATGTAGTACTTCTTGAACTCGGCGAGGTCATGGAACTGGCGCTGGCCGGGGGTGTGGTCCATCAGTGACGCCAGTCGCACGAGCGGGTGGTCCGCGAACTCCTCGAACCGGTCCAGGCAGTCCTCGGCGGACACCTCGCATCGGAGGTGGATCGCGTGGTCGGCCCGGAACGCTCCGGCCGCCGCCGCGGTGGTGATCGCGTCCATCAGCAGCCGGGCCGAGCGGGTCACCGTCTCGCGGTTGCTCGGCTCCGATCCGAGCCGGACCGCGTCGAGAACGGTGGTGGCACCGGCGGCCGTCAGTCCTCGCCCGCCGCCACGAGGCCCGTGCCGATGTCGGCGATCCGGCCGTCTCGGACGGCCACCGAGCCGAGGATGACCTCATCGCCGAGCACCACGCGGGCATTGGTCAGAACGAGTTCGTCGTGGGTCATCGGGAGCCCTCCAGCGGGTGGAGTGAGTGGATGCGGAACGGGGCGCCGGGTTCGGTCTCCACGAAGAGGGCGAGCGCGCCGAGGGTGACGTCGCGGTCGAGGCAGTCGCGGAACCAGTGCCGCAGTGTCTGTCCGACCTGGTCCTGCCGGTCGTCCGGCACGCGGTCGGTGAGGGTGAGGTGGAACCGGAACTCGTCGAGCACGTAGGGGTATCCGAGTTCGGTGAGCAGGGTGCGCTGGCGTTCCGTGAGCGTGTGTGGTTTCCGCCGCGCGAGCTCCTCGGGTGTCGCCGGTGCCCGGAAGTGATCCAGTTCGGTCACGACGGACGCGGCGAGCGCGTTCAGGGCCGGGGCGTCCTCGCCGGGGGTGAGCGCGTAGAACCGGCTGATGCGGCTGATCGTGAGCCGCGGAATCGTGACCCGCGCGGTCGATGAGGCCAGTCGTGCGGTGGCGGTGGCGACGTCGGCGACGGTGTGTCCGGGGGCGAGGCGGAAGGGTGGTTTGAGGGTGCCGTGGAAGCCGTACCGGCGCGCGTCGTGAGTGATCCGGTCGACGGCCGGGCGTGTCCACCCTTCCGGCACGCCCTGGGGGGTGGCGCGGCCGGTGACGCTTCGCCCGAGCCAGGATTCCGCGCGCTCGCGCAGAAGCATCCCTGTGGCGTCGGTGTTTCCCATGCCTGGTGCGGCGTAGATCGCGTACCGGTGACTCACGCCGCCACCTTGCTCATCGGGGTGAAGTCCTCGACCGGCACGACGCGGTCCGCGACGGCCTCGCGGACCTCCGCGTCGTGGAAGATGCCGAGCATCGCGGTGCCCGCTTCGAGCTTCTCGGCGATCAGCTCCACGACCACGCGGCGGTTGCGGGCGTCGAGGGAGGCGGTGGGCTCGTCCAGGAGCAGCATCGGCAGGTCGGCGATGAAGCCGTGCGCGATGTTGACCCGCTGCTGCTCGCCACCGGAGAACGTCGTCGGCGGAAGCCCCCACAGGCGGTCCGGAATACCGAGGCGGGACAGCAGCTCGGCGGCGCGCTCGCCCGCCTCCGTGGCGTCGGCGCCCCGCGCGACGAGCGGTTCGGCGACGACTTCGAGGGCTGGCACACGGGGCACACAGCGCAGGAACTGGCTGACGTATCCCATCGCGTGGCGACGGGCGGCGAGGATCTCTCTGGGGTTCGCGGTCGCGATGTCGACGTCGATGTTCCCGGCGCGAAGGAGCACACTGCCGCGATCGACGGCGTAGTTGCCGTACACCATCTTCAGGATCGAGCTTTTGCCGGCGCCCGACGCGCCGCCGAGGACGACGCACTCCCCGGCGCTCACGTCGAAGTCGAGCCCGCGCAGCACGGCGAGTCGCTGCCCGCCCTGCAGATGCATGGTGAAGGTATTGTCCAGGCCGGAGACGGCGAGGGTCGGCTGGTCGGTGGTCACGGGTCACCCTTGCAGGATTGAGGAGACGAGCAGCTGTGTGTACGGGGCCTGCGGATCGTCCAGCACCCGGTCGGTCAGACCGGACTCGATGACCCGGCCGTCCTTCATGACCAGAGTTCGATGAGAGATCAGGCGGGCGACGGCGAGGTCGTGCGTGACGATGATGACGGCCAGTTCCAGATCGCTGACGAGCGAACGGATGAGGTCGAGCAGGCGTGCCTGCACGGAAACGTCCAGGCCGCTGGTCGGCTCGTCCATGAACACAAGGCGCGGCGAGACGACGAGGTTCCTGGCGATCTGCAGCCGCTGCCGCATACCACCGGAGAACGCGGCAGGGTGTCGTCGACCCGGTCCCGGGGGATCTCGACGCGTTCGAGCCAGTCAGTCGCTTCCGCGCGGATGCGCCCGTAGTGGCGCCATCCGTTGGCCATCAGCGGCTCACCGACGTTGCCGCCGGCGCTGACCTGCATGCGGAGCCCGTCCGCCGCGTTCTGGTGCACGAAGCCCCACTCGCTGCGCCAGAGCCGGCGCACCGCGCTTTCGCTGAGCTCCGCGAGGTTCGCGACGTCACCGTAGTCAAGCCGGTATCGGATGCTGCCCTCGCTGGTGTCCAGGCGCTGCGAGAGGGTGCCGAGCAAGGTGGACTTGCCGGACCCGGATTCGCCGACGACCGCGAGCACCTCGCCCGGCCACAGGTCGAAGTCGACGCCGCGACAGCCGAACCGGTCGCCGTATCGATGGCTGACGTTTCGCACTTCCAGGAGCGGACGCTCGTCGCTCATGTGGCGGCCTCTTCGTTGTCGGCGCGAGCGGCCGTCCGCTCGCAATGGTCGCTGTCCGAGCAGGCGTACATGGCGCCGCCGGCGTTGTCGGTGATGATCTGGTCCAGATACACGCCGGTGGACCCGCAGATCGCGCACGGCTGGTCGAAGTTCTGCGGTTCGAACGGATAGTCCTCGAACCCGAGGCTTTCGACGTCGGTGTGCGGCGGGATGGCGTAGATGCGCTTCTCACAGCCGGCGCCGAAGATGTGCAGCGCCTGGCTCTGGTGGAGCTTGGGGTTGTCGAAGCTCGGCGTCGGCGACGGCGCCATCAGGTACCGATCGTTCACCAGCACCGGGTAGTCGTATGTCTTGGCGATGTGCCCGTACTTGGCGATGTCCTCGTACAGCTTGACGTACATCAGCCCGTACTCGTTGAGTGCGTGCATGCGACGGGTCTCGGTCTCGCGGGGCTCGAGGAAGCGCAGCGGCTCCGGGATCGGCACCTGGTAGACCATGATCTGCCCTTCGCCGAGGGGCGTCTCGGGGATGCGGTGCCGGGTCTGGATGATCGTCGCGTCCTCGGTGCGGGTGGTGGTCGGCACGCCCGCCACCAAGTTGAAGAACGCACGGATCGACACCGCGTTCGTGGTGTCGTCGGCGCCCTGGTCGATCACCTTGAGCACGTCGTCGGAGCCGATGATCGCCGCGGTGAGCTGCACGCCGCCGGTGCCCCAGCCCCGGGGAAGCGGCACCTCGCGGGAGGCGAACGGGACCTGGAAGCCGGGGATCGCGACGGCCTTGAGCAGCGTCCTGCGGATCATCCGCTTCGTCTGCTCGTCGAGGTAGCCGATGTTGTACTCGATCTGCTGGGCGCTCACGCGTTCGTCTCCTGCTTGCTTCCGGCGTTGTCGTGGAAGTCGCGCCGCAGCCGCCGGATGAGGTGCAGCTCGGCCTGGAAGTCGACGTAGTGCGGGAGCTTGAGGTGCTCCACGAAGCCCGCGGCCTGCACGTTGTCGGCGTGGCTGAGCACGAACTCCTCATCCTGCGCGGGGGCGACGATCCGCTCCTGGAACTCGTCCGCCCGCAGGGCACGGTCGACCAGCGACATCGACATCGCCTTCCGCTCTCCGCGCCCGAACACGAGCCCGTAGCCACGGGTGAACTGAGCGGGAGTGTCCGAATTACCGGTGAACTGGTTGATCATCTGGCATTCCGTGACCTCGATCCGCCCGAGCGGCACCGGGAACCCGAGCTCGGGTGCGTCGAACTCGACCTCGACCTCGCCGACACGGATCTCACCGGCGAACGGGTGCGTGCTCCCGTACCCGCGCTGGGTGGAGTACCCGAGGGCGAGCAGGAACCCTTCGTCGCCGCGAGCCAGTCCCTGGAGGCGCTCCGCCCGGGTCATCGGGAACACGGTGGGTTCGCGCGTCAGGTCGGCCGGTTCCGGGTCCGTCCGGTCCGCGGCGCGGTCCGGCTCGAGGAGGGCGTCCGAGCCGAGCAGGTCGGACACGCGCGGCATGGGCACGGCGTCGGCGCCGGTGTCCACCGGACCGTCGCTGGTGGGATCGGCGAACAGCCGGTGCGTGTAGTCGAACGTGGCACCGAGCTGCTGCCCGCCCGGGATGTCCTTGAACGTCGCGGACACGCGGCGCTGCGGGGCGAGCCCGGCGGTGTCGATCGGTTCGGAGTAGCCGAATCGCGGCAGCGTGGTCCGGTAGGAACGCACCAGCGTGATCGCCTCGAGCACGTCGCCCTGGCACCGCAGGACTGCTCGCGCCGCGAGCTTCGGGTCGTAGAGCGACCCTTCGGTCATCACCCGGGACACCAGGACCGGGAGCTGGCCGGCGACGGCGTCCCGGCCGATCGCCGGGATGCCCGGATCGCCGCGGCCTTCCTTGGCGAGCAATGCGTGCGCGTTCGCGATCGCCTTCTCGCCGCCCTTGACTGCGACGTACATCATGCCTCCTGACCCTGATTGGACACCGCGCGCAGACGCGTGGTGCGAGGAAGTGCGAGGACCCGGTCGTCGCTCGCGACGAGCAGATCGACGCCGCGAGGGAACAGCGCGCCATTGCGCGTCCACGCGGCCAAGAACCCCTCATGTGCCCACGGGGCCTCGATCTCGGCCTGGCCGTCGATGCCGGGACCCGTCGCGGTGAAGCGCGCCCCGACGCCCGGGGTCCGCGCGTCGAGGACGATGGTGGCCGACTGGTGAGGCGCGTCATCGGTGCCGAGCGCGAGCTCGTCGAGAGCCGGGAGCGTGTCCGGGGTGGCGAGGACGAAGTTCGCCGACCCATGCCCGTTCGTCACCCGCGCGCCGGTGTGGAACGCCAGGTACGAGGTCACATCGGGGTCTTCCGCCAGCGTCCGGTGCAGCCACACCGACACGTCTTCGTCGAGCAGGGTCAGCGCGACGGCCGCGAGCCCCGTGCCGAGCGCCTCCGGCGCCTGAGTGGGACCGGCGATCCGGTACGAGCGGCGGGGGTGGGCGAACGCGTCGAGGATGGCGCGGAACACGCGCTGCCCCTCCACCGGCGGATCGGCGAACCCGGGCGTCGGCACAGTGGTGGACGTGGTGTTCATACGTGTTCCCTCGCGACCGTGAAGAAGTCGACCTTGGTGCTGCGCGCTTCGGCTTGTCGGGCGTCGTCGTGGGACGCCTGGCCACGCTCCAGCGGCGCGACGACGTCGTTGAGCACCTGTGCGCGCAGCTTCTCGTCCGCCAACAGACCGTCGAACGCCGCCGCGAACCAGGCGTGCTCGAAGTCGGTCCCGAGCACGTACGCACTGCCGACGGTGGCCGCCGCGAGCGGGCCGCCGTGAAGCCGTACTGTGGCGCGGGTCACCGTCGCCTCACCGAGGTTGAACCGGTCCCCGCCGGCGCCCACCCGGCCGCGGACCATGACCAGCCCCGCTTCGGGGCCGCGGATCGCCTCGATCTCGGGGGGGCGCTTCCCAGGCGCCCCAGGCGTCGGCGAGCTGACGGGCCGACGCCCGCGCAAGGGTCCGCATCCACCGCCTTCGCGCCGCGTGGGTCGCAGTCGGAGTCGTCACTCGAACCTCCAAATTTGTCCAGCTCTTTGGATGAATCGACCGTAACGAGGCTCCGGCAGATTCATCTAGTTAGCTGGATGACTGTCGGATGGATGCGAGATGAACTCGCGATCGGGTTGTCCGCGGGGTCATGGGCAGGCGGGTACTGTTCGGTCACCATGCCTCATGTGACACGTTCCGCCACCGGTTACTCGACGTGGCGCCTCATCGCCGACCAACTCCGCAGCGAGATCGTCGACGGCTCGTTCCCGCCCGAAGTGAAACTGCCGACCGAGGGTGAGCTCGCCGACCGATTCGGCGTGCACCGCAACACCGTGCGGCAGTCCGTCGCGGCCCTCGCCGCCGAGGGCCTGGTGGCGACGCGCCAGGGCAGCGGCACGTTCGTCGTCCCGCACCCACTCCTGGTGCACCGGATCAGCCTGCGCACGCGCCTCAGCGAGAGCGGCCGGCCGGGCGCGACGTCACACCGGCCGATCGCCGCGGAGATCGTGGCAAGCCCACCGCACGAAGTAGCCACCCGGCTGCGGCTCGACGGACGGCCCGCGCTGCGGGTCGAGACGGTCGCCGACGTGAACGGGAGCACGGTCGCGCGGTCGACCGCCTGGTTTGACGTCGCCCTGACGCCGGACCTCGACATCCACCTGCGGCAGACCCGATCCATCACCAAGGCGCTTCGCGCGGTCGGCATCGACGACTACGTCCGCACCTGGAGCGCGGTCAGCTCCCGCATCGCGAACGGGACCGAAACCGAGGACATGAACCTTCCGGCGGGATCGATCGTCCTTGTCGTGCGGTCCGTCAACACGCTTGTCGACCGCACGCCACTGCAGTACACGAACACGCGCTTCCGGGCCGATCGCGTTGAACTCGACATCGATTTCGACGCGTTCAAGGACCTCGGCGGGCACTGACGAAAGGGTTGAGTCTACTTCCGCTGTTCAGTTCATGGATGGAAGATAGTTCACCGAAGGGTCCTACGGGCGCGGCCATGTCCAAGAAAATGAACCTCCGCGTGCTCACCCTCAACATCTGGCTGGATCCGCGGGACCGTGAGAAGCGGGACTCCCTTCTGCTCGAGGGGCTGCGCACCTTCGACGCCGACATCGTGTTCCTTCAGGAGGTGGTGCGCACCTCGGAGCGTGACGCGTTCAAGCTCGTGTCCGACAACTCGCCCCTCCACTGGCACCACGCCTCCGACTACACCCAGGCGGGCTGGCCCGCGTGGGGCACCGCCGTCGGCACCCGCTGGGCACCGAAGAGCATCGACGTGCACCGGCTCCCGGCTGAGGACGGACCGTATGTGTGGGAGGCGGTTCTGCCTCTCCCGATCGGTGTGGACATGCTCTTCCTCGGCGCCCGGCCGAGCTTCAAGTTCACCCGCGAGGCGGCCCGCGTCGAGCAGGCGTTGTTCATCACCGAACTCGAGGAGAAGCGACGCCAGGCGGCGCCGACGATCCTCGCCGGCGACTTCGACGCGGCTCCCGACCAGGACTGCATCCGCTTCTACACCGGCAAGTCCGCGATCAACGGCCGCAGCGCGGCGTTCCGCGACAGCTGGGCGATCGCCGGGGACGGCACTCCCGGGTACACCTGGACGACCGACAGCCCGTGGGTGGCACGCAGCGTCGTCGACGCCCAGGGCATCGTCCCGAACTACTGGGTCCAGGAGCCGCACCATCGCCGCATCGACTACGTGTTCGCCGGCTCGACGGAGAACCACCTCGAGGTGGAGAGCGTGATCAACAGCAGCAAGGTGGTGTTCAACGAGTACCCGACCGCCAGCGACCACTACGGCGTGCTCACCGAGTTCGAGTTCAACGCGCTGGAGAAGCCCACCGCGTGGGCGTAGGCGTCAAGCACCGACCGCGGCGCGGTTCCCCGTGTCCCCGGGGGCCGCGCCGTTTCGCCCGCGGTCCCGACGCACGGCGCACGAAAAACCCGCTCCCGCTGCCCGGCACCGGCCGGGCAGCGGGAGCGGGCGGTCAGATCCGGTGCGTCTCTTCGGCGCGCGCGGACAGCGCCGCGCCGCGCAGGGTGCGTTCGGCGTTCTCCGCGGTCACCGCGGAGTAGAGCGCGTCCAGGACCGCGAGATGGACGAACCGGCTCATCATCGCCTCGATCTGGAACCGGGTCTCGCCGGAACCCGCGACGAGGGCCACCGACGAGGCCGCGACCAGCGGTGAGCGGTAGAAGCTCGTCACCGCGACGACCGTCGCGCCGACATCACGGGCCGCTTCCGCCGCGGCCACCGTCTCGCGCGTTCTGCCGGTGTGGCTGATCGCCAGGCATACGTCGCCCCCGGTGAGCATCGACGCGCAGATGTGCTGTGAGATCGGGTCCGCGGGATTCTCGATCGGCAGGCCGGCGCTGCGGAACCGCAGGGCGGTGTCCATTGCCAACGGCGCGGACGGGCCGGCCGAGACCAGCACGATCCGCCGCGCGGCGTCGAGCGCGTGGACCGCGCGCTCGAACTCCTTCGGGTCGATGCTCGATTCCGCCGCCGCGATCGACCGGGACGTCGACTGGAACACCGACGCGATGATCGCGCTCGGTGTTCCGTCCTGCGCGACGTCGTGATCACCTGCGCCGGCCGGCGCCTCCGCCGCGAGCTGCAGCTTGAACTCGTGGAACCCCTTGAGCCCGAGGTCCTTGCAGAACCGCACTACGCTGCCCACGGAGCTTCGCGACACCGTGGCGAGGTCGGTGACCGTCATGCGGACGACTCCCGCGGGATTGGTGAGAACGACGTTCGCGACGGCTGTCTGGGTGGGTGACATCGATGGGGAGAGCGCCCGTATCCGTGCGATGAGCGTGCCGCGATCGTGGCTCGTGTGCGGCGCCGATGTCAGGTCAGCGGACATGGTCACATCCAAGCACTGTCGGCACTGGACGCGCCATCGCCGCAATCGGTTCGGTTCGATTCACGGCTTCGCATCGGTCTGTTCCAGCGTGCGGGTCCCGGTTGGCCGGCCGCGTCCGGACCGGGTGCCGCGTTCGGTGCGAGCCAGGGGTTCGCGGACACCAGGGTCGGGTGTACGGGTGTTCCGGCCGGAAGAGGACCTGCTCGGTGGGACCGGCCTCGACGATGCGCCCCCGTTCCATCACCACGATGGTGTCGGAGAGATGGGAGATCACCGCCAGGTCGTGCGAAACGACGACGAGGCCGAGCGGACGCCGCGTGGTCAGCGTGAGCAGCAGGTTCACGATCGCCGCCTGCACGGAGAGATCCAGCGCCGACGTCGGTTCGTCGGCGACGAGGATGGACGGATTCGCGGCCAGGGCGCGGGCAATCGAGACACGCTGGCGGGGAGGACGCCGGTGAGCAGCCGGGCGGGCGTGGACTTCCCACTGCCGGACTCGCCGACGATCCCGAGCCGCTCGCCGGCCCGGACGCGGACGTGGATGTCGTGCAGAACCTGCCGGTCGCCGTAGGAGAAGTGCAGCCGACGAGCCTCGACCGTCGGCACGTTCCCGGTCGGCACCGCTCGGGCCGGAACCGGTACGCACCCGCCGTCGGTGGCGGCCTGTGCGTCCTCGCTCCCGCGGCGGGCCAGGAGGTAGTACCCGCGAGGCGTGCGTTCCGGAAGGGCACCGACGAGCATCCGCGTGTACGGATCCCGCGGGCTTCGGAGCACCTCGGCGGTGCGGCCGGTCTCGACCACCCGCCCCTGGTTCATGACGACGACGCGATCGGTCGCGGACGCGATCGCGTTGATGTCGTGAGAGACGATCACGAGCCCGAGCCGACGCTCGATCCGCAGCCCGGTGAAGAGGTTCAGCACACTGGAGCGGACGGACGCGTCCAGAGCGGTGGTCGGCTCATCGGCGAGGAGCAGGCGCGGTTCGGACGCGAGCGCGAGCGCGATCACCACCCGCTGCCGCATCCCACCGGAGAGTTCGTGAGGCCGCGAGCGCAGCAGTGCTTCGGTCGGGGTGAGCCGCACCGCCTCGAGCGCGTGGCGGACATCGTCATCGGTTGCCCGGGTGCGCCGGGTCAGCCGCAGGGCTTCGCGCACCTGGCTGCCGATTCGCTGCAGCGGGTCGAGGCTCGACATGCTCGCCTGCGGCACCATCGACACGATCCCGCGGAGGGCGCGCTGTCGGCTCCGCAGGGGCTCACGGGTCACGTCGCGGCCGTCGACGTGGACCGCGCCGGACTCGATCCGGCAGCCGATCGAGGACAGCAGCCCCGTGATGGCGCGCAGGGTCATGGTCTTCCTGGAGCCGGTCTCACCGATGATGCCGAGCGCCTCACCGCTGTCGAGCGCGAGGGACACGTCGGTGAGCACCTTCGTCCGTGCGATGGTGACGTTGATGTCGCGGACGTCGAGCAGAGCGGTCATCAGGAGTTCCTCCCACCGGCGGAGTCGGCCATGAGGGCGAAGCCGACGCCGAGCACGAGCACGACAAGGCCGGGAATGATCGGCGCCCACCAGGCGATCGGCAACAGGGCGATGCTGTCGGCCATCATCCGGCCGAGTTCGGGAGTCGGTGGGGCGATGCCGACGCCGAGGAACGCCAGCGAACCGACCAGCGCGGTCGTCGCGACCGCCTGCGTGGCGGCGTAGGACAGGTTCGTCGACACCAGCGCCGGCCCGATGTGCCGGAACAGGACGCGCATCGGCCCGTATCCGAGGACGCGGGCGGCGACGACGGCGTCCCGCTGGCGGAGCACGATCGCGCGGGACATGGTCAGCCGGGTGTACGGGGGCCAGCATGCGATCATGATCGCGATGCTGATCGCGGCGGCGCCGCGCGGCAGACCGGGGATCAGCTCACGGTTACCGAGCGCCGCGGCGAGCGCGATCACGAGCACGATGTACGGGAACGCCATCGTCGCGTCGGTGATCCTGCTGATCACGGCGCGGCCCACGGCCGGAAGGCAGGCGGCGACCAGGCCGAGGAGCGCACCGCCGAATGCCGCGACGGCGATGCTGACGAGGATGAGCCCGAGGTCGATCCGGCCGGCTTCGAAGGTGCGGACGAAGATGTCCCGGCCGAGCTGGTCGGTGCCGAACAGATGCCGGGCGCTGGGCGGAGCGAGCGGTATCGCGCTGATGTCGGAGGACGACACCGGGCTGACCAACGGAACGATGATGAACGCGTATGCGAAGGAACCTCCGTCGATCCCGCTGACCGGGCGCCGCACTGGAGGAGGCGGTCTTCAGCCGGTCGGACAGCGCCTTCAGCCCCGGCATGTCCGGCGTCGTCGGCAGGGTCCCCCAGAAGTTGGCGTTGTTGCCCGATGTCGGGTCGCCGTAGATGTAGCCACCGAGGTAGGTCCGGGTGTTTTCGTAGTAGCCGATCCAGCGGGTGAACAGACCCCAGCCGGAAAACCACGCCTTCTCCGACGGCGACCCGCTGTGCAGGTCCACCACGACCGCCCCCCGGAGCAGACCACTCCCGGCCAGCTCCGTCCAGGCGTCCCACAGGTCGGTCGGCTCCGGCGCCAGGCACCCCTTGCCCACCGCGCCGGGGCTCAGCAGGTTCACCACCGTCAGGGTCTTGTCGCCCTCACCGATGGTCAGGACCCCCTTCCCGCGCGTCTCCCGCACGTTCAGAGGCGGACGACCTGCGGGTACGCGAACGACTCCGCGACCTCGGGACCGTCCCACGAGTGGTTCCCGCCGGTGATGACATCGGCACCACCCGCGATGAGGGCATCCAGCTCCTTCCGGGTGGTCCCGAATCCGTTCTGCGGCAACGGGCCGGTGACGGCCGCGTTCTCCGCGTTCACCACGATCCAGTCGAGCTCGTACTCGGCACGCAGTTCCGGCAGGCGGGCACCGAGCCACGCGGCCGCTTCGGGGCCGACAACATCTCCCACGGTCATTACACGCATCTGTTCCATGAGGCGACCGTAGAGCTCTAGTGGAAAACAGTTCACTCCAGTTGATGAACGAAGGATGAATCATCCACCGGCTTCAATCTGGAACTTCCTTCACCGACTCATGCCGCCATCGAGCGGATGACAAGAGCGACCATCAGGACGACCACCCCACTCGTCGTCGAGCAGTGCCGCACGGCATTGGCAACGTGGTCACCGTAGCGATCCGCGTCCGGCCAGCGCATCGAACCAGCGCGCCACCTGCGGTGCCGACACCACGAAGGACCCGAAGTGGTCCACCTCGCCCTGGTTCACGACGGGAGCGGGTGCCTGGTGAGCGGCGAGCCGGAGCGCGCAACTGCGCGCGTTCCCGATCGGCACGTCGGTGTCGGCCGCCCCCGCGTACAGTCGCACCGGGGCGTCCGGCTTCCAGTCGCAGGTGTGATCGGCCGAGCGCATGGCGTCCAGCAGCGGGCCGGTCGGGTGCTGCAGACGGTCGTAGAAGGCGGGCGTGAGCAGCCGCTTCACCGAGGGGGCGAGGCCCTTGATCACGTCCTCCTCGTCGTGCCTTCCGTCGAAGAGCGACTCCACGCGGCTCGCGTACGGCGCCCGGAAGACCTCGCCCGGGTCCTCGTAGAAGTGATGCAGCCGGTTCTGGGCGACCAGCCAGTACGAGATGTAGAAGACGCCGCTGATGTCGTTGATCCGACCGTCGAACAGGGCCGGGACCTCCTGGCCCTCCAGGTCGTACGGCCCGCTCACCGGCGCCAGCGCCTTCAGCCGGAAGTGCTGGTCCGCGCCCCCGTCCAGCGCCCGGCCGAGCGCCATCGCGACCTGGCCGCCCTGCGAGAAGCCGGTCGCGTAGACGTCACCGGTGAGCGGACGGCCGAGCCGGTCCGCGACCGCGCGGGCGGCGCGCAGCATGTCGACGGAGGCGGTGACGGCGGAGCGGGTGTCCATGTACGGGTGCGGGCCCGGCCCCTCACCGAGCCCCAGATAGTCGGGCGCGGCCACCGCACGCCCGGCCGAGGCGTTCAGATACGACGGCACACGGCCGAAGTCCTCGCTCGCGGAGGGCGCGTAGGCGCGCTTGACCATGGTGCCATGCGTGTCCGAGACGAGGTCGAGCTGCTGGGTTCCGCCCTTGGGAAGGGTGAGGAGCCCGGTCGCGGTCGTGGGTTGCCCATATGGGTCCACGGTCCGGTACGTCAGCCGGTACGCCCGTACGCCGTACCGCACCGGATCGGTCGCGATGTCCCTCTCGGCCAGGAATTCCCTGACCTGCCCCGCGTCACGGTCGGCGACCGGGGCGACGGAGACGACGGTGCCGCGGTGGGCGGTGTCGCGCTCCGCCGCCGTGGCGACCGGCGCGACGGCCAATCCGGCGAGGAGCATGGCCGCCGCTGCGGAGAGCCGCTTCCGCATCGGCCAACTTGTCTGTTCGTCTTGGGTTTTGCACCTCTCATCACTCATGTCGGAGACGTTACGGACTCACTGTTCGCATCGACATCCGAGACGCCCCCGTGTCCATGGTGCACTCAAGGCCACCATGGACAAGAGCCCGTCCCGGGCAAGCCCAGCGGCGTCTCGCGCCCCCGGCGCACCGACCGCGAGCCGGGTGACGGCCGGGATCAGTACAGTCCGGTCGTGTCGTGCCGGTAGGTGTTGTCCAGGATGTCGTCGAGGAAGTCCCCGAAGCCCGTCTCCAACTGGAGACCGGTCCGCGGATCGTAGGTGAAGAGGCCGGGGCAGACACTGTTGTCGAGGCTGCTGTCGACGAAGAGCGCGTAGGAGAAGCGATCCGGCTTCGCCCCGTCGTGGCACGTCTGGCGCACCACCCGGTGAGCGACCGCGGCCACCGGGGTGGTGGTCGATCGGGTCAGAATCTCCATCGCACAGCCGAAGTTGACGATGAAGGTGCCCGGTATCGGGTCGATCGCGTACCAGTCACCGTCCCGGTCCACCTCGAGCCCGGCTTCGGTGGAGCGCAGGACCGTCACCCAGCCCGAGTCCTTGTGGATGTTCAGGCCGCGGGCGGCCACTTCCGGCCGGAAGTGGTTGAAGGTGAGGGTGTGGGTGCCCTGCGGGGTGAGGCTGTGCCCGGTGGCCTCGTGCCAGAGTTCACACGGTAGGTCGAGACGGGCGAGCACCGCGCGCTGGATGTCCAGCGCGAAGTCGCGCATGGCCTCGGCCTGTCGCGCCAGCGCGACCGGGTAGACCCTGTTCCACCAGGTGCTCGTCAGGAAGAACTGTTCGGTCTGGTCGGCGTCGCGGCAGAAGTAGCCCTGGCGCGGGCCCAGTTGTTCCGATGTCCACCCGCGGTAGCCCCGGTAGGGGTCCGTATGCCCTCTCGGGGCGGGGAGGTAGAAGCCGCGGGCGAACCGGTCTCCGGCGGACAGATCCAGGCCGGCGGGCCGCTTCACGTAGAAGAAGCCGTCCTCCAGCGCACGTCGCAATCCGTCCTCGGCGGTGAAGACGAGGCCGCCGTGTCGCAGTTCAGCCAGCTGCCAGCCCTGTCGTGAGGCGGTCCGCGCCTGTTCCCACGCCGTGTTCATACGCGGGAGTGGAACTCGTAGCCGAGCTTGCCCGCCTTCTCCACCGAGAACGCGCGGAAGTCCTGGAACCTCCCCAGCCTCCCTTCCGTGTCGTACTGGTAGAGGAACATGTCGTACCGCGGTCCCATGTAGATCGTGAACGAGGACCGGTCCGGGGTGTCGGCGTCGGAGGGAAGTTCGGGCACGCGGTGGTAGACGGCGGTCACGGGTCGCGGCAGCTTCCTGGTCAGGACGCGGAAGGCGTCGCCGAGGTTGACGGTGAAGTGCCCCGCCCGTTCGCGGACGGGCGTCCAACGGCCCTCGTGCAGGATCTCGTAGCCGGGCTGATCCGTGCAGATCGTGGTGATGAACCCGCTGTCGGAGTGCTCGACGATCCCGGCGCGGTCGCTCAGGCCCGTGCGGTAGTGGTTGACCGTGGTGTAGCACAGGCCGGTGTCCTGACGGGCGCCACCGGTGACGAGCTCCCGGTCCTCCTCGGGTATCCCCGCCGCGTCGAAGACTCCGTAGAGGGTGTCCAGAGTCAGCTCCCGCATCCTCCGGAGCACGGCCGTCACCTCGTCGGGCAGATACCGCCGCCACAGGAAGCTCTCCAGTTGCAACTGCTCCACCTGGTCGGGCCGGTCCTCGTAGCCCAGCTTGGACTCGGGGTGACCGTGTTCGCGGTGGCCGCGATGGCGGTCGCCGGGTTCGCCGGTGGCGGGCTGGTAGAAGGTGCGGCAGAAGGCCAGGCCCGCGCTCACGTCGAGGTCCTCGGGAACGGCCAGGTTGAACGCGCCGAGGCGGAGGGCCTGGTCCGCGTCGCCCGGCGAGGCGAACCGCAGTCTGCCCGCTTCCACTGTCGCCGCGGGGAGGGTGAGGTGGGTTTCTTCCTCAACGACATCCGTCGTCATGCTGGGACTCTCCCATCGTGGTTTGGTCACTACCGTGGTGGCCGCGGCGCGCTCACAGCGCGGCGTCGTTGTCGTAGGTCCGGTTCACCTCCTGCGTGGCGAAGTCGGCGACAGACTGAACAGGACACGCCGTGCCGTTCTCCAGGCGGTAGACGGTGCCGTCGAGGCCGGAGTCCAGGAAGGTCACGTACGAGGTCCGGTCGGGTCGGCCGGGGGCCCGCTCGGTGGCGACCACGCCGTGGATATTGGCGCGCACGGGCGTGGGCAGGGCCGCGGTGAGCACTTCCAGGGAGCTGCCGAAGTTCACGATGAAGTGCCCCGGCGCGGGGTTGATGGCGCTCAGCTTCCCTTCGACGAGTGCGAGCAGACCGGGTTCGACGGACCGGAGCACGGTCACCCATCCGGAGTCGCGGTGGAACTTGCAGCCTCGGGTGGCTTTGTGTGAACGGAAGTGGTTGAACGCGAGCATCTGGTGGCCCCGGTGGTCGGTGAGCCCGCTGGAGATCTCGCCCCACATCTGTGGGGCGATCTCCAGGTGGCGGAAGACCGCCCGCAGCACGGCGATGCCGAGGTCGGCCATCCCGCGCCCGAGCGCGGCGACCTCGGCGGGCAGCAGTGGCCAGTTCGCCTGCTCGATGTAGAAGTTCTCCCACTGGTCGTGCTCGCGGTCGAAGTAGCCCTGGTGGGCACCGGGGACGTCGACGTTCCGGAAGCCGCGGTAGCGGTCGAGGGCGTCGCCGCACCGGTCCTGGTGGAAGTGCGCCGCGAATCGGTCGCCGGGCCCGGTGTCGAGGCCGTCGGGGATACGCAGCAGGAAGAAGCCCTGGCCCAGGGCCCGGTCGAACCCTCCTTCGCGGTCGAAGACCAGGTCCTCGCCGTGGAGCCAGGACCGTTCGAGCGAGATCGGCGGGTGGGCGGCGAGGGCCTCCCGCTCGCCGGGCATCGAGGGCAGGGCAACCGGTGGGCGGGCCGTCACGGGGTTGAAAGTCGTCATCGGCTCGGCTCCCTCGGTGTGCCGGTGTCGCGGAGGATGGTGATCGTTCCGGGCCGTGCGGGGCGGGGCATGGAAGCGTGGCGCTTCAGCCGGAGGTCGACACCCTGTGTACTGACCGTGTAGTGGCCGTACAGCTCGGAGAGGACGAGGGCCTGCATCCGCACGGAGAAGAGGCGGCCAGGGCATTTACGCGGGTTCCGCTCGGCGTTGATCATGCTGAAAGAGTTGATCTCGTAGCGCCCCCGGGAGAGCAGGGACGAAACCGTTTCACGATCGGAGCGGACGATGGCCTGGATGTTGGCGGGGGCGAAGCGGCACGGCTCCGGGAAGACCGCCGGATCGCGGTTGGCCTGCCGCCGGTCCAGCCACAGCATGGTGCCCGGCGGAACGGTCGCCCGCGCTCCCCGGTGGTGCAGGGTGAAGGGCTCGGTCGTGCGGCGCCACAGGGCGCTGGGGTTGCTGCCGCCCAGTCGTACCGCTTCCAGGACCGCGAGGTCGATCACGGACGGGGACGATCCGCCGCGCGGGCACCGGCGGTCGCCACCGCCGTTCCGTGCCTCCGCCACAATGGCGGTCCTGACCTTCGGTGTGCTCTCCACATAGCCCAGTGCCCACATCAGGCTCAGCGCCGTGGTGTCGTACGTCGCCACGATGATCGTGCCGAGTTCCTTGATCTGCGCCGGGTCCAGAGCGGCGACGCCACCGCGTGTGAAGGGACGTCCCCACAGCGCGAAGTATCGCCGGATCAGGTTGGAGTCAGGAGCCTCGGCGAGGGACTCGAAGTTGGCCGTCAGCAGATCGCGCACGAATGGGACGATGACGTCGAACTCCCGCATCGCCCGTGGGTTGTCGTTGCTGATGACATCGGAGGCGAGGTCGAAGAAGCCACGGACCACGTGGCCGTACTCCGCCGAGCGCAGGTATTCCGGCAGAGGCCGCTGGGTGAGGTCGAGAACGCCGGGGATCATGCTGTCCACGTACGCCGTCAGGGACAGCGTGAAGTCGTCGAGCGGGATCTCCTGCCCCGCCGTCCGGCACAGGTGGTCGGCCGTGTGCCGCCGGACGGCGGGCTCGAGGCGCTCCACGAACTTGGCGCTGCCGAGGGAGCGTTCGACCGCCGCCCGCTTCCCCGGGCGATCCGGGTGGTCGTGGGGCATGGAGCCCATGAAGTCGCCGAACAACTCGCGGTTGGCGTCGGTGGAAGGTGCCAGGGCATCGTCGCCGGCCAGGGGTACGTTGGTGATCTGGTAAAGGGCGAGTCGCTGCCCCATCCAGAACGTGCACAGGCCGCCGTTTTCCTCGGCGAGGGCGCTGATGCCGGATGCGCGGAAGTAGTGCGAGGCGGGTTCCCCCCGTACCACGGTCGTCTGGTGGAATGCCGGGGCGTGGCCGTGCAGCCGACTGGGGCCCGGATGATGGGCCAGCACTCCTGGGAATGGCGCGCCGGGCGGGTCCGGCAGGGCCACGGTCGTAGCCCTGCGGACGGCGTGGCGGTCGTCGGCCGAGGTGGTCACGACCGCTCACCCCTGCCCGCGCCGACGGACCGGGCGATCCCGAAGTCGGTGTGCCGGTCGGACCAGGTGTGTTCGTTGAACTCTCGCAGGAAGTCCTCGGAGCTGCGCACCGCCGCGGCGGAACCGTCCCGGCGGACCTGGTAGAGATTCCCGGTGGCGGGCGGGTTGGCGAAGGCCGCGAACGAGAAGCGGTCGGCCGCTCCGGGTTCCGGGGTGCACTGCCGGACCCGGTGCAGGATGGCGTGCACCGGCCGGCTCAGGGCGGCGGTGAGCAACTCGAACGCCCCACCGAAGTTCACCACGAAGTGGCCGGACACTGGATCGATGGGTACCCAGACGTCGTTCACAAAGGCTTCGAGGCCCGGCTCCTCGTTGTAGAGGACGGTCACGAATCCGGTGTCCTTGTGCGGCGCGCAGCCCAGTTGGGCCCGATCGGAGCGGTAGTGATTGGCCGCGAACCAGTGTGTGCCCCGTCCGTCGACGGCCCCGCCGGTGATCTCGCTCCACAGGTGCGTGGCGATGCCCAGGTCGGCCATCGCGCACCGCAGCACCAGCAGCGTGAGTTCGCTTATCCGCTCGGTCATGGCGATGAGTTCCGGGGGGAAGTGGCGGCGGCGTCCGGGGCCGTCGATGAGCACATGCTCGGTCTGGAAGTGCTCCCGGTCGAAGTAGACCCCCTCCAGCGCCCGGAAGCCGCGATAGGGCCGGGTCGCCTCGGGGCCGTCCTCGGGAGCGCGGTAGAACTCCCGGCACAGGGTGATGCCGGGCCCGGGGTCGCACCCGGCGGGTACGGCGAGCAGGAAGCAGCCGTCCGCGAGCGCCTTGGACAGGCCGTCCTCGGTGCCGAACGCGAGGCCCGTCCCCCGCACCGACGCACGTTGGAGTGTCATCGCCCCGGTGGTCATTCGCGGTCACCCTTCCCGGTGGTGCGGGCGGACGCGTTCGGGGCCTCGGTACCGGCGTAGATCTCGTAGTCGTTCTCGTCGATGAGCTCACGCGACCCACAGACGCGTACCAGGCCGGCGCCCTGGACGTAGCGGTAGATGCCCTGGTCCTGACCGGGCAGACAGCCGCTGGAGGCGAAGTGCCCATAGCTCGACCGGTCCTCCCGCTGGCGCGCGACCCGGTGCATGATCGCCGCGACGGGTGTGTCGCCGGCCGAGGTGAGGATTTCCATGGCCAGGCCGAAGTTGATGACGAAACAGTCCGGGTCGGCCGGCACGACCTCCCAGTGGTCGCCGCGGGCGACCTCCAGACCTGGGGACGTGGTCCGCAGGATGGTGAGGTAGCCGTCGTCCTTGTGGGAGCTGAGGCCGATGTCCTCGTGGGCGGGCCGGTAGTGATTGAATGTCAGGTGGTACGCGCCCTCGGACCGCGAGCAGCCGCCGGTCGCCCGCGCCCAGTCCTGCTCGGGTATGCCCACGTGGCGCAGCACGGAGCACAGCACCTGCTCCGACAGCCGAGTGAGCGCCTCGCCGAGGGCGGCGATCTCTCGCGGATAGTCAGTGGCCCAGAAGCGCCGTTCCAGAAGGAACTGCTCGATCTGGTTGATCCGCTGGTGGAAGCCGAGCAGCGGGTCCCCGAAGCGGTCGCTGCCGAGGGTGCGGAACCGGCCGTACGGGGCGGTGGACGGCCCGCGGTAGAACTGCTCGGCGAACGCGTCACCGGCCGAAACGTCGATCTCGGCAGGGATCTCCAAGAAGAAGACTCCGTCACGGAATGCCTGATCCCGCGCACCGGAATCCACGAAGGACAGCTCCCCGCTCGACATCCTGGCTTTTTCGAGACGCGCTTCACCGAAGGCCGAAAGACCAGGCGAACGCTTCGCGTAGACGTCCTTGTATATCTTCCCCCGGCGTATCTCCGGAGCCAGTGCACGAGGCGTTGTTTCCATGCTCACCGGCCTTTCAGATGGAGGGACACGACGACGAGATCACGTAGCTCTTCCGGTGCTCCCGGATGTTCCCCTCTCGCTATCTCGGAGAGCGTACTGAAGGATCCTGGATACACCATGACCGGAAGTCCCTGCCGCTTGAGACAGGCGAAGATGGAGAATTCTTCCAGGAAGTACTCACTGGACGCCCTGATACGGTTTTCCCACTCGGCCCCACTGATTCCATGAGAGCGCTTGCGGTGATAGGCGCGGCCGAACGACTCCACCGACGAGCGAAACATCTCGTCCTTGGCGAAGAACGCCCTCAACTCGTCGTGGAACTCGGCGAACTCACGACAGCGCTGCACATCACTGCAGTTCAGGAAGGTGAAGTCGGTCGATGCGCCATACTCTTCAAATACCGTCCGTTCGCTTTCGACGAACTGCCGACCGAGTTCCAGTGCCTGCTCCAGGGCCTCTTCTGGCGCCATTCCACAGGTCGATTCCAGCGTGAGCCGATGAATGCTGTCACCGATGAGCACGGTGCAGCGGACGAATCTCCGGGAGATCCACTTGACCATGCCCGCGAGTTTCGCGGTGGTGAAGTTGCTGTTCTCGAGGCTGACACCGAGAAAGCATGTGTCGTGCCGCTCGAAAGTGGTTCTGCTGGTTGCGGGGGAGACCGATGCTATTTCTGCCTTGTAGCGCGTCCTGCGCGTCGGCTCCACCTGTCGACGGGGGGAAGAGATCACTTGCGTGTCCAACACCATTGCATCCGCCTGAGTTCGTCGCTAAGTGCAGGGATCACTCTCGGCTTCTCTTTGGGATGTACGCGCAGCCTGACATGGCCCAGGAAAGTGGGCATGTCTCCGAGACCTCCACGGATCGCACCCGGAGGCCGCTAAAAATTGTTAGCAGGCGGCCACGGAGTCAGCCAATGGCAGGGCACTGAATTCGGCCTGATGACTCATCAACTCTCGTCCCCAAAGGAAATACGCAGGTCACGGCGGGGTCATGGGCACAGGCATGGCGGGGCGCGGGGCGCGGCGGCGGCCTCGCCGCGCCGGGAGTGGGCACGCGCGTGACACCACCCCGTGCCAAGCACATATGACAGGCGATGAACTGGGCTTTTGCCGTACGAGTGGCGGACGCACGACGACATGCCACCGGGCGGCAGAGCGCACGGGGAACCCGGCGAGCGAGCGGGCCAGGACCGCGTCGGTGATGGCCGAACACCTCACATGGCATCCGTATCGGCTTCCGCGTCCGCCGGAACGAGGTTGGCAAGCGGTTCGGTGTCGGTTACGGTGAGTTCCTCAGCCGCTCGGCGAGCGGCGGGCCCGCGTTGCCCGCCCCATGCGATGCGGCGTTCTGCGGCGTCTCCATGGACGTCTCCACTCTTGCGGGTCTCGCATCCCCCTCCTCGAGCAGCGGCGCCCCCTGTCCAGGGGCGACCTCTGGCTGCGCCCTCCCCCTCCGCCAACAGCACCGCAACCGCCGCACAGCCGTGCGGATGTTCCCAACGATGCTGCCGCCGCAGCGTGAGGAAGGAGGCCGGGGTCGCAGTGACATCGACACCCACCACCAGACGATGGGCCCTGCTGGCCATGTCCGTGGGCGTGTTCTGCATCCAGCTCGACGCGTTCGCCCTGAACCTGGCCCTGCCGCAGATCGGTCGCGATCTCCACGCCGGAGGCGCCGGCCTGCAATGGGTGACCAGCGCGTATCTGCTGTCCACCGGGACCCTCATGCTGGGTGCCGGACGCCTCGGCGACCTGTTCGGACGGCGACGCCTGCTGATCCAGGGCCTCGCCGTCTTCGGCGCGTCGTCCCTGGTCTGCGCGCTCGCCCCGACGCTGCACGTCCTGGTCGGCGCCCGGGTGGCCCAGGGGGCGGGGGCCGCGATGGTCATGCCGGTGGGTCTGTCCCTGCTGACGAACGTCTACCCCAGCGAACTGCGAGGCCGAGCCACCGGCCGGGCGCTGGGCATCGGCGGAATCGCCACCGCCTGCGGCCCGTTCATCGGCAGTGCCCTCACCGACGCGGTGTCCTGGAGGGCGGTGTTCTGGCTCAACGTCCCCTTCGCCGCGCTGGGCGCGGCATGGGCCTCGCGTACCGCCGAGAGCTATGACACCAGCGCGCCCCGGAGGGTCGACTGGCGCGGGCTGGCCACCGCGACAGCCGCGCTCGTCACCCTTGCCGTCGTCGTCGATCGCGGCCGCCACTGGCAGTGGCCCGTCATCCTGGCCGGCCTGGCCGCCGCGGCGGCCCTGCTGACCTGGTTCGTACGGCATGAACGGGTGGCGGCGAGCCCGCTGGTCGAGCTCACGCTCTTCCGCAACGGGCCCTACGTGGCGCTGACGCTCGCCGGGGCCGTCGCCAACACCGCGACGGTCATGTTCCTGTTCGTCGTGCCCCTGACGCTCCAGGGGCAGTGGGACCTGTCCGTCGCCGTGGCGGGCATCGCCTTCCTCGCCCCGGCACTGGCCATGGCACTCGCCGGTCCGATCGCCGGCCGTGTGCCACCACCCGCCGCGGTACGCGTGATGACCATCTGCCTCGGCGCGGAAGCCGTCGTCCTCGCGTGCCTGGCCTGGTCCTCATCGCTCGGTGTGTATCTGGTCGCGGCCACCGTGGGCGGAGTGGTTCTCGGGATGGCCAACTCACTGACCCTCGTCGCCACCCAGGGTGTGATCAGACCGGAGCGGGCCGGGGAGGCGTCCGGAGTCACCAAGACGGTCATCACGGTGGCGGCGGGCCTCGGTGTTGCCCTGGCCGGGGCTGTCGCCGACCAGAAACGCGGCGTGGGTTCGGAAGCGGCCTCCGACACCGCATTGCAGATCACCGCCCTGGGATGCATGGCCACCTGTGTGATCCTCGCCGTGTGGCTCGGGGCCCATGAGCGACGGCGACGGGATGCGTGTCCCGCGGACCACGAGACCGCGTCCGAGGAGCGCCGTCGTGGCGCGGGCTCCCTCGCGGTCCGCCCCGCACGCGCAGAGCGCGCGGGGCCCGCGTCCCACGAAAAGAAGACGCGCATGGGCGGCGCCGCGATGGGGCGGCTGCGCCGGCCGGTCCGGCGCGCGGTGAAGGTGGCGCTCGGACGCCGACGCGGGGACCGGTCCACGCGGTCGGAGTGATCAAGGTAGCCCTCGCCCGACGTGTGAGCCGAACGGGGCAGTGTGGTGAAAGCCTTGGACAGGGGGTCGGAACGTGCCCTGCCGGCGAAACCGGGCACATGGCCGCGTCAGGCCGCCACACCGCAACGTGCGCGCTCCCCGTGTGGGACGTGGCCACCCTGACCGCTTCGAACGTGGCGTCCCGCACCATGTCCGGGGGTGGGCCCGCTGCCTACCGTGACGGCCATGGACACCACCCGCACCACCGAGGGCGACGCTGCCCGGCACGCCGGCCTTGACGCATCCGTCGTCCCCGCAAGCCAGTTCCTGCAAGGGCGCAGCGCCCTGGTGACCGGCGCGGCGAGTGGCATCGGACGGGCTTGTGCCGTCGCCCTCGCCGACGCCGGGGCCTTCGTGTACGTCGTCGATCTGGCCAAGGAAGCCGCCGAGCGGGTGGCCGAGGAGATCGGCGGCAGCCCTTGCGTGACCGACCTCTCCGACCCGACAGCCATCGACGCCCTCCCCACCGCCATCGACATCGTCGTCAACAATGCCGGGCTCCAGCACGTCGCGCCGCTGCACGAGTTCCCACCGGACCGTTTCGCCCTCATCCAGAAGATCATGGTCGAGGCGCCGTTCCATATCATCCGGCGCGCTCTTCCCCACATGTACGCGCGGGGGTGGGGCCGCATCGTGAACCTCTCCTCCGTACACGGCCTGCGGGCCTCGGCCTTCAAAGGCGCCTACGTGACCGCCAAGCACGCGATGGAAGGGCTGAGCAAGGTGGCCGCCCTGGAGGGGGCGCCCCATGGCGTCACGTCGAACTGCGTGAACCCCGGGTACGTCCGCACCCCCTTGGTCGAGGCCCAGCTCGCCGACCAGGCCCGCTCGCACGGCATCGCGGAGTCGGAAGTACTGGAGAAGATCATGCTGGAGCGCAGCGCCATCAAACGCCTCATCGAGCCGGAGGAGGTCGCCTCCGCGGTGCTGTGGCTGTGTTCCGAGAGCGCCGGCTTCGTCACCGGCGCCTCGCTGCCCCTGGACGGTGGCTGGACCGCGCACTGACCGTCCCGTGACCCGAATCGCCATGCCTGCGGGTGCGGGCGGATCGAGCCGCGCGCACCCGCCCTCCCCGAGGTTCGTTCCATGTCGCAGACCACTGTGCTTTCCACCGCCGCCCTACGACACCTGATGGAGTTACTGGCCACGGACGCCTCCGCCGAACAGTTGACGGCGGTGGCCTCGCGCGCCCGCGCCGACGGCATCGACGACCACGAGCTCAAGGAGATCGACCGGGCCGTCTCCACCGCCCTCGGGGTCAGGCGGGTGCTCCATCGCCAACGCCGCCGCGAAGCCGAACTCACGGCGCTGTTCGACACCGCCGGCGATCTGGCCGCCCTGCGTGACCTCGACGCGGTACTGCACTCGATCGTGCGGCGCGCCAGAACCCTGTTGGGGACGGACACCGCCTACCTCACCCTGGTGGACGAGGCCGCCCAGGACACCTTTATGCGGGTCACCGACGGCTCGGTCTCTCTCGCCTTTCAACAGCTCAGGCTCAAGCTGGGCGAGGGCCTGGGCGGGCTGGTGGCCCAGACCATGCGTCCCTACGCATCCCCGGACTACCGCAGAGACGAACGGTTCCAGCACACCCAGACCATCGACCATGGAGTCCTGGACGAAGGTCTCGTCGCCATCCTCGGCGTGCCGCTGCTCCTCGGCTCGGGCCCGGCCGGGGATCACCATGTCATCGGTGTCCTGTTCGCGGCCGACCGCGGCCCCCGCGGCTTCTCCCCGGACGAGGTGGCCCTGCTCAGCTCGCTCGCCGCGCACGCCGCCATCGCGATCGACACCGCCAGGGCGCTCGCCGATGCCAAGAACGCCGCGGCGGAACTCACCGAGGCCAACGCCGTCATCCAGGAACACGCGGCATCCACGCAGCGCGCCGCGGAAGCGCACGACCGGCTGACCGACCTCGTACTGCGCGGCTCGGAGGTATCCGAAGTGGCCGCCGCGGTGGCTGAGTTCCTCGGCGGCCGACTGACCATCTTCGACCCGCGCGGCGACGTGCTGGCCCAAGCGGGCGGCGAAGCGGGAGCCTGTCCGCCGGATCCCGACGCACTCCTGAGAGCCGTCACCCGTGCCCGTGCCGAGGGCCGCTCCGTCCGCGACGGCGAGTGCTGGTACTGCGCCGTCCTGGCCGGACAGGAGCTGCTGGGGAGCCTCGCCTTCCGCGGGCGCCCGGACCTCGACGGCCCCGACCGCCGGCTGTTCGAGCGCACCGGCACCATCACCGCGCTGCTCCTGCTGCTGCGCCGTACCGTCGTCGAAACCGAGAACCGCGTGCGCGGCGAACTGCTCACCGACCTCTTGGAGGGAGCGGGCCGCGATCCCGCGCTCCTCGCCGAACGCGGGCACCGGCTCGGTGTGGACCTGACCCGGCCGCACCTGATGCTGGTCGCCGAGCCCGAGACGCAGTCGGACGGCAGGCTGACTGCATGGGCCCAGCAGTACCTCTTCGGCCGCGAGGGCCTGTGCTGCGAGTATGAGCAGCACGTGGTCATGCTGGTCCCCGACGACGGAACAGCGCCCGGTCAGGCCGCCCGCGCCGCCGCCGAACATCTCTCCCAAGGGCTCGGTACACCCGTCAGCGTGGTCGCCACGGGACCGTGCCAGGGGCTGGCGGCCCTGCCCGGCTTCTACGCCGAGGGCCGCCGCTGTCTGGGCGCCATGCGCGTGCTGGGCCTCACCGGTGATGGTGCCTGTGCCGCGGATCTGGGCTTCCTCGGTGTTCTCCTGGGCAAGGAACAGGACACCGGAAGCTTCGTCAACAGGGTCTTGGGCCCCGTCCTGGAGTGGGACGAACGCAGGGGAACCGAACTGGTCAGGACGCTTCAGGCGTATTTCGCCGTGAAGGGCAGCCACATCCGGGCCAAGGACCTGCTACATGTCCACGTCAACACCGTGGTGCAGCGGATCGAGCGGATCGCCGCGCTCCTGGGGCAGGACTGGGACCACCCGGAACGCGCGCTGGAGATCCAGCTCGCGCTGCGGATCCACCTTGTTTCCCAGGCCTGCCCGTAGCGGTCCTCACTCCGTGGAAACCCGGAGCGGCCCGGCACCGGCCGTGGGGCCTCTGTCCCATGACGCGTCGCGCACCTGCTCGGGGCGGGTCCCGGACCGCTCCAGGCCGGACTCGCGGGACGGATCGCCGGATCCGGCCCCGCACGGGATCACAGAGCCGTGATATCGGCCGGGACGCGCAACTCGGGCACGGTGACCGCCTGTACGTCGTCCACGCCGACGCCGGGCGCGAGTTCGACCAGGGTGAGGCCCTCGGCCGTCACGTCGATGACGGCGAGGTCCGTGATGATGCGGTTGACCACGCCGCGCCCCGTGGCGGGCAGGGCCAACTCGTCGACGATCTTCGAGGTGCCGTCCTTCGCGGTGTGCTCCATGACGACGATCAGGCGGCGGGCCCCGTGCACCAGGTCCATGGCCCCACCCATCCCCTTGACCATCTTCCCGGGGATCATCCAGTTCGCCAGGTCACCTCGGGCCGAGACCTGCATGGCGCCCAACACGGACACGTCGATGCGCCCGGCGCGGATCATGCCGAAAGAGAAGGCGGAGTCGAAGCACGCGGCGCCCTTCCGCAGCGTGACCGTCTCCTTGCCCGCGTTGATCAGGTCCGGATCCTCCGTGCCGTCCACCGGGTAGGGGCCGACCCCCAGGACGCCGTTCTCGGAATGCAGCACGACGTGGATGTCGGCCGGGAGGTGGTTGGGTATGAGTGTGGGAAGACCGATGCCCAGGTTGACGTACTGTCCGTCCCGCAGTTCACGGGCGGCGCGGGCGGCGAGTTGGTCGCGGTCGAGTGCCATGGATCATGCCTCCTGGGCTGCGGATCGGACGGTGCGGCGCTCGACGCGCTTGTCGACGGGGTCCGCGGCGACGATCCGGTCAACGTACACGCCCGGGAGGTGTACGGCATCCGGGTCGAGCTCCCCCGCCTCCACGATGCGCTCGGCCTCCACCAAGGTGGTCCGGCCCGCCATCGCACACAGCGGGTTGAAGTTCCGGGCGGCGCTGTGGAACACGCAATTGCCGTGCCGATCCGCGACCTCCGCACGCACCAGCGCGAAGTCGGCCGTGATGGACTCCTCCAGCAGATACCTGCGGCCACCGAAGTCCCTGCCCTCCTTGGGCGGGGAGGCTACGGCCACGCTGCCGTCGGCGGCGTACCGCCACGGCAGGCCCCCCTCCTCGACCTGGGTTCCCACGCCCGCCGGGGTGAAGAAGGCCGGGATCCCGCTGCCGCCGGCACGCAGCCGCTCGGCCAGGGTGCCCTGTGGGGTGAGCTCCACCTCCAGCTCACCGGAGAGGTACTGCCGCGCGAACTCCTTGTTCTCGCCCACGTACGACGACGTCATCCGGGCGATCCGGCCGGCCCGCAGCAGCAGACCGAGGCCCCAGTCGTCCACACCGCAGTTGTTGGACACCACCCGCAGCCCCGCCGTCTCCGTCCGGGCCAGCGCGGCGATCAGCGTCGACGGGATCCCGCACAGCCCGAAACCTCCGACGGCGAGAGTCGCCCCGCCCGGGATGTCGGCCACGGCGTCCGCGACCGAATCCACCACCTTGTCCATGTCGTCTCTCCGAATTTCTCCGCCCGGGATTCACCGGTTTCCTGACGGATGTCCGGCGACCCGGCCCGGGGTCTGGTTCCCTCACCTTTCACCGCGGGAGGGCCCGGCGGGTATGTAGTCCGCCACCATGGCCCTGACGATCCGCATAGTGATCAGCACCGCGCCGGTCGGCCCCGGGGCCTCGTAGCGTCCGGGCGGCGGCCACAACGGAGACCGGGTGGTCTCCACCTTGCGGCACCGGTCGTTCCGGCCATGTGTGCCGGCCCCATGACGCTGCCTCCAGGATCGGCGGTCGGCACCATCCCGTCGGTCGCGGGGCCCTCCTATCGTTCCGGCAACCACTCACCGCGCTTCCGCCGTCGGGTATGCGGGTGACGCCATCGAGGAAGAGGGCGGACCCCGCGGCGGCGGGTGGGCGGCACACCGTCAGGAGCCGGTCATCATGCGTTGCAGCACCACGGACACCGTGCGAAGCAGATCTGTTCGCGCACTCACCCTGATCGCCGTCGGTGCCCTGGTCGCGGGCTGCTCCTCGGCCGGCACCGCCGGCACCGCGGCCGGCGGCTCCGACGGCAAGACCGCTCCCGTGCGGGTGGGTCTGCCCCGACCTGTTCAGCCCCGACGGCTTCACCGCCGCCCAGATGATCGTGCACGCGATCGAGTCCGGCAGCGCGACCGACACCACTGCCATGGTCAAGGCGCTGGAAGGCTGGAGCTTCGACGGGCCCAAGGGCAAGGAGCGGATCCGCGCCGCGGACCACGCCCTGCTGCAGCCGATGTTCACGGCCAAGCTGAAGGGCACGGGCAGCGCCGCTGAACCAGAGCTGGTCGACAGCGCCCCGATGGCAACGGTCGCT
The DNA here is from genome assembly GCA_002021875.1 of Streptomyces hygroscopicus. Lineage (NCBI taxonomy): Bacteria > Bacillati > Actinomycetota > Actinomycetes > Kitasatosporales > Streptomycetaceae > Streptomyces > Streptomyces hygroscopicus. The sequence continues at coordinate 11,736,641 of CP018627.1, read as the reverse complement.
CCCCCGGTGAAGAAGGCGGCGGGCTGAGCAGATGACCTCCTCGAACATGACGTCGAGCGCCCCGGGGACCGCGGCCGCCGGGGAGCCCCCCACCTCCCCGGCGCCGGTCCTCAGACTGCGCGGCATCGGCTGGACGGTCGGCGGCACGACCATCGTCGACTCGGTCTCCTTCGACCTCCACGAAGGAGAGTTCCTGGCCTTCATCGGCCCCAACGGCGCAGGGAAGACCTCCCTGTTCAATCTGGTCAGCGGCATAACCCCCGTTTCCCGGGGCACGATCGAGCTCGACGGCGCCGACGTCACGAACGAGGCCGCCTACGTACGGGCCCGGCGCGGTCTCGGGCGTACCTTCCAGACCTCCAGCCTGTGGCCGGGCATGACGGTCGCCGATCATGTGCGGCTGGCCGCCCAGGCCGCCGACGGCGGCGCGTACCGGATCTGGCGCCGCGCCGACCCGTACCCGGAGCTGGTCGCCAAGGTGCTGGCACGCACCGAACTCGCGCACCGCGCGGACACCGCCGCCGACCCCCTCTCGCACGGCGAGAAACGCAAGCTGGAACTCGCGGTGCTGCTCGTCGGCGAACCCCGGCTGATGCTGCTCGACGAGCCCATGGCGGGCGTGAGCGCCGAGGAAGTGCCCGCCCTCACCGAACTCATCCGCTCGCTGCACCACGAGGAGGGGCGCACCGTGCTCATGGTCGAGCACCACATGGACGTCCTGCTGGGTCTGGCCGACCGGCTCGCCGTGATGCACCACGGCACGCTGCTGGCCCTGGACACCCCCCAGGTCGTGATGGCCGACCCGACCGTGCAGCAGGCATATCTCGGGGAAGATCTGTGAGCACGAGCCCGGCGCCGCTGCTGACGGTGCGCGACCTGCGGGTCGTGATCGGGGACAGCCACCTCCTGCACGGCGTCGAGCTGGACGTCGCCGCCCGTGGCACCACCGCGCTCCTGGGCCGCAACGGCTCCGGCAAGACCACCACCGTACGCGGAATCCTCGGCCTCGTACCGCGCACCGGCAGCGTGCTGCTGAGCGGCGAGGAGACGGTGCGACTGGCCACCCACGCCCTGGTCCGCCGTGGCATCGGCTACGCCCCCGAGGACCGCGGCGTCTTCGCCACTCTCACCGTCGCCGAGAACCTGCGGCTCGCCGAGCGGCCCGGCGCCGGCCAACCGGCCTACGATCTGGTATACGAACTCTTCCCCGAGCTCAGGCAGCGTGCCCGGCAGGCCGCCGGCACCCTCTCCGGCGGCCAGCAGCAGATGGTCGCCATCGCCCGCACCCTGCTCAACGGCAACCGGTTGATCATCGCCGACGAGCCCACCAAGGGCCTGGCACCCAAAGTGGTCACCGAGGTCGCACAGGTGCTGGAGCGCGCCGCGGAGGCGGTGCCCGTCCTGCTGGTGGAGCAGAACCTCGCCGTGGTGCGCCGCCTCGCCCGGCACTGCGTCGTGCTCGCCGACGGCCGCACCACGCACCGGGGCCCCGCCGCCGAACTGCTCGCGGAGGCGGGCGCGGCTCGTCGGCTGCTCGGTGTCGGACGGGCGGGCCACGACGGCGCCGGCCCCGCACCGGCCGGCGCGTCCGCGGGTCCCGCGACCCACCCCGCCACCAGGACCGAAGAAGCGGAGGTCTGATGTCCACCGTAGTCCTGCTCGCCCTCACCGGGCTCGGCCTGGGCGCGCTGTACTTCCTGGTCGCCTCGGGCCTCTCGTTGATCTTCGGCCTGATGGACGTGCTCAACTTCGCCCACGGGGCCCTGATGTCCGTCGGCGCCTACGGCACCTGGTGGGCCGCCTCCGGCCACGTCCCCGGCGCCGGGCCCGGCGGCGCCGGCTTCGCCCTCGCGGTCGTCTTCGGCACCGCGGTCGGCACCGTCGCCGCGGTTCTGCTCGAACTCGCCGTCATCCGCCCGCTCTACGCCCGCCCCCGCGAGCAGATCCTGGCCACCGTCGGCGTGGGCCTGGCCGTTCCCGCGTTGCTCTCCGCGATCTGGGGCGCTGACGCCCGGCCCTTCCCCGGACCCGAAGCGCTGTCCGGCACCGTCGGCCTGCTGGGCGCCGAGGTGCCGCTCAACCGCCTGGTGCTGATCGCCGCCGCCCTCGTGGTACTGGCCGCTCTCAGGGTGTTCCTGGGCCGGACCCGGCACGGTCTGGTCGTCCGTGCGGGCGTGGAGGACCGGGCCATGGTCACCGCGCTCGGCATCGACGTGCGCAAAGCCTTCACCCTGGTCTTCGCCATCGGCGGAGCGGCAGCGGCCCTCGGCGGCGCGATCGGCGGTCTCTATTTCGGCTCGGTCGACCCCGAACAGGGCACCTCGCTGCTGATCTTCGCCTTCGTGGTCGTCGTCATGGGCGGCATGGGCTCGCTCACCGGTGCCGCGCTGACCTCGGTCGCCGTGGGCCTCGTCCAGCAGTTCGCCAACTACTACACCACCGCCGGACTCGGCGACCTCGCCGTCGTCGTCCTGCTCGCCGCCCTGCTGCTCGTCCGGCCGCGTGGGCTGACCGGGAGACTCGCATGACCATCGCCACCCGGCCGCGCGGTGAGACCCGCGCGGCGGACCGATCCCCTGTCACCCGGTCCGAAAGGTTCAGGCGAGCCACCCGCTGGTGGCCGGCGCTGCCGCTGGTGGTCCTGTTCCTCGTCCCCTACAGCGCGCTGCCCCTGCCCGGCCTGCTGGACGGACCGATCGGCAGCCCAGGCAACCTCCAACTGCTGTCCCTGTGCCTGGTATTCGGAGCCCTGGCCACCGGCTATGACCTGCTGCTCGGCCGCACCGGGCTGCTGTCGTTCGGCCACGCGCTCTACTTCGCCGCGGGTACCTACGTCACCAACACCATCATGCTGGAGGCGGGGCTGCCCTTCGCCGTCTCCGCGTCGCTCGGCCTGCTCGCCGGGGTGGCGCTGTCCGCACTGCTGGGCGCGGTCAGCCTGCGGGTGACGGGTATCGGCTTCTCCATGGTGACCCTCGCCTTCGCGCAGGCCGCCTCGATCCTCGTACAACGCGATCCGGGCGGCGTCACGGGTGGCGAGGAAGGCAGGGCCGCCCCCGCGGGCAAGCTGCCCGCCGCGCTGGTCGGCATCGAGCACACCGCCAACCTGTACTGGGTCGCCCTGGCCTACCTCGTCGTCGTGCTGCTCGTCGTCCAATGCTCGGTCCGCTCACCCACCGGCCGGGTCTGGGAGGGCATCAAGGAGAACGAGCGCCGGGTCGAAGTTCTGGGGCTGCGCCCCTACGGCTTCAAGCTGACCGCGTTCGTCCTGGCCGGCACCCTGGCCGCGCTCGGCGGCATCGTCCACCTGCTGCTGACCGGCGGCGCCACCCCGCAGACCACCACCTCCGACTTCACCCTCTCCCTGCTGGTGATGGTGGTACTGGGCGGCTCCGGCACCCGGTGGGGTCCCCTGGCCGGCGGCATCCTCTTCACCTGGGCCGACCACCGGCTCGGCGACCTGTCGGGTTCCGGTGCTGTCACCGGGTTGCCCGCCGTGCTGCGAGTGCCACTGTCGCAGCCGCTGTTCCTGCTCGGCGCGCTGTTCGTCGCGGTGATCTACCTGCTGCCCGGCGGCCTGGTCCGGCTGCCGGCTCGGCTGCGCGCGGCGCGCACCTCGCGCGCCGCCACCGGCGGCAAGGCGGTCCGCACTCCATGAGCCCCGTCCCGCGAGGGGTCTTCCAGCAACGGTCCCGCTGAGGCGGCGACGAACCTGTCCACGTCATGGTCCTCATCCGGCAGCTCGCCGAGGAAGCCGAACTCGACGGCGCACCACACCCGCCGTCGCGGTCGAGCATGCCCGGGGCCCACGGACAGCATGTGGCCTCGGCGATCGCTATCGAGCCTGTGACGGGCCGGGCGCCGACGGACGGTGCCAGGCTCGGGGCAGTGGCCGCCTGAAGTGCCCGGCGCGTACGGCCGGTCGTGACGCCCGGGCCGCCCCCGTGTCATGGCCGATCCGCCCACACCATGGGTACGCGAGCCACGTCGGCCGCCGTTTTCCTGGCCGCCCCTCCCATGTCGCGGTCGGCCGCCCGGTCGTACGGTCCGCTTACAGCAAGCCGGTATGTCAGCCGGCCGGTGCGTCAGCGCCACGCACCGGCCGGCGGGACCGGCCCGGCCGGTCCCGTGAAGTGGCATGGCAGGGCGCCGTACAGCGTCCGTACTCCCTCCACTCCCCCACTCGATGGAGCTGCCCCATGCGTTTCGTCACCGTGCGCAGAGTCTTCAGACGCACTGCTCTGGCCGCCGCGCTCGACTCCACCGGCGCCGCGTCCTCGCCGGTCACCGCGACGACGACCAACGCCGAGCCGGCACCCACGTGCTACACCGACAACAACTACGACCAGGTCAAGGCCGGCCGCGCCCACCAGAGCCTCGGTCACACGTATGCCAACGGTTCCAACCACAACCTCGGTCTGTACAACCTCGCCGTCATCCACACTCTCAAGGAGACTTCCCCGGGCTACTTCGTCCTCGCCGACTCCGGCTGCTGACCTTGGAGCACGACGCGGCATGCGACCCGATCACCAGGGAAGAGCCGCGATGACCTTCAGCCACATCGACCGAACGCTTCGTCGCCGATCACCGGATCGCTGGTCTCCCGGTGCTCAAGGACAGCGCCATCGCCCATGAGCAGTACACGATGGGCAACGGGCTGGAACACTCCATCGGCTGGTGCGGGCCGCTGCACCATGGGCGGGGCACCCGGTCGCTGCGGTCGGCCGCCAAGGCCGGTAGCAGGGCTCAGGCGACCCGACCGACGTGGAGGGGGCACTCTGGGCACCTGCACCGCGGGGCTGCCGCACAACACCGGGGATGCGCCCAGATCGCTGTCACCGTCGGGGTGCGGTTCCTCCGTGCGGTCCGGGATCAGGCGTCTGCCGCGAACACCGGTGCAGGGTGGATCGTCACCCGCACCGGCGATCCGGGGAGAGCAGCGGGCAGATTCCGCTTTCGGGAGCTGCGCGAGCACTGGTTCCTCGAGCTGAATACGGCGGATCTCGTCCCGCAGTTGGGCGCGCACCTTGGCGTCCAGTGCCGACAGCGGCTCGTCCAGCAGCAGCACCTCGGGCTGGACGGCCAGGGCCACGCGCTGCTGTTGTCCTCCGGAGAGCTGGTGCTGATAGTGGACCGCGTGGCCGGGACCACTCCGTGCCCGTCGGCCGCGCCCGGATTGAGCAGCACCGTGCATCCGTTCTGGCTCGTTCCGACGGCGACGAGTTCGCGTCCGTAGCCGGCAAGATGCTCGCCGAGCGCCGGCACGGGGAACAATCGCTTTCCGCGCAGCGACCGCAGCAGAATTCCCGGTGCGGTGTTCGGAGCTCATGGCAGGGCCTTGATCGTGGTCGGCTGTTGTGCGCCGGGCGGCTGGTCGGCGGTGATGTCCCGTGGCAGGGTGCAGGTGTAGGCGTGCCGGGGGTTGGCGAATAGGCGTGGCTGTCGCACACGGGCAGGTCGGGCTGTGCGGCACCGTGCGGTGCGGCCTGGAGCCGTTTGGGTCGTGAGGTCGGGGTAGGGCCGCCCGCGGAGTGTTCCCGACTGGGCGACGGTAAGGCCGAACTGCTGAGGGCTGGGCGACGCCCGCCCTCTGGACGAGCTCGGTCACCGAGCCACGCACGACCGTTTCGGGGTCGCTGGGGATCAGCTCGATGACCCGCTTGTCCGTGGCACCAAGGTTGGGCAGCGTGACTTGAGCGCGGGTGACGAACTCGCCGCTGACCAGGACGGCTTGGCCGTAACCACGGAACCTCATTTCACGGCGACGTGAACGGGAAGCTTTGGATCATCCATCCCAAGTCTCAGGATGGTCAGGATAGTTCATCCATCAGTAATTCGAGGTTGGTTCACACGCCATCCCCGGCTCCGAGGCTGTCACAGCCAGCGCAGGTCAGCGGCAGCTCGAACGGCCCTGAGCTGCTCGGCCACACAGAGCGGCGGCTCCGAACCCGGAGTGGCACCTGATGAAGGAGAGAACGATTCCTGCCACACCACTCACCCTGATCGCGGTCATCGACGGCCTCCGGCCGACCGCTCTGAGCGCTTCAACGGCCCGGGTTCGGCCCCGAGGACGAAGTCCGCGGTCCCGCTCCCCCGGCGCCCGGACCGGAATCGGCGTCGACGACCAGCGCTGAGGCGATCCAACGGGTCGACCGGGCCATACGCACCTTGCACAGCCTGATCATCACGATGCGGGCCGATCCGACCGACCAGTCCGAGCCCGCGGACACACCGGCCCGCGCCCTGCGCGCACGGACCTCCGGCACCCGGCCGTTCAGCGGCGTGCACGGCACTCTCCACCCTTCCGACATGCGCATTCCGCTGGTCCTGCACGGGTCGGCCTTCACCTCCCGCACCCGGCGCGCCGAACCCGCAGGACCGGTCGACGCCGCCGCCACCGGTTACAAGATCGTCACCGGAGCGGCACTTGACGACGTCGACGGCCGTGTCCTGACCGAGTCACTGCGCAAGGTCACCGACAGCCCTCGGTTTCACCGTCACCCGACCTCAAGGAGCCAACCCTCCGTGACGACGCCCATCACCTCCGACCACAACCCCGACGACCTGCGCCGCCGTGAGGACCCCGTCTTCATGAGCGGCAACCTGCCGCCCGACGTCCCGGAGGTGTTCGACACACAGTACGGAGCCGCCCTCGACGCCGTCCTCACAGGGCGGTCGCCATCGCGCCTGATCGGCGCCCACCAGTACCGCGGCTCCGACCGTGATCGGGCCGCCGGTGCCGCCTTCACCGCGCGGCGCCTTGCGACTGCGCCGGCCCCGGAGCGGGTCGTCATCGCCAACGGCACCCAGAGCATCCTCACCCAGCTGCTCTCGGGTCTGGTTCCCCACGGCGGGGTGCTGGCCGTCGAGGAACTGACCTACCCGACGATCCGCACGTTCGTCTCGATGCTCGGCATCGGCCTCGCTCCCGTGGCGATGGATGGCGAGGGGATCGATCCGGACGCGTTCGAGCGCATCTGCCGGACCCGACGGCCCGCCGCCCTGTACACCATGCCGACACTGCAGAACCCCACCACCGGCACCATGGGCGACGACCGCCGCCGGGCGATCACCGATGTGTGCCGCCGGCACGGTGTGTCCGTGATCGAGGACGACATCTACAGCCTCCTTCCCACGGACGCGCCCCTGCCGCTGTCGGCGTACCTGCCGGAGCTGTCCTGGTACGTGCTCGGCACCGCCAAGAGCATCGCGGCCGGACTGAAGGTCGCCTACGTCGTCGCACCGGACGAGGAGTCCGCCAAGAGACTGTTCTGGCCCGGCGTCCGCAGCACCTACTGGATGGTCGCGCCGATCAACGCGGCCGTGGCGACCCGCCTCGTCGAGGACGACGGGGCCACCGCGATCATCGACGCGGTCCGGGCCGAGACCCGCGCCCGCCACGAACTGGTGACGGCCGCGCTGTCCGGAATCGGCCACCGCACGACCCCCGAGTCGCTGCACGTCTGGCTGCCCGTCCCCCCGGGCCGCACCGCTGCCGACTTCGCGTCCGCCACGCTCGCCGCGGGCGCGTCCATCGGCACCAGCGGCACCTTCTACGTCGGTGCCGACACCGCCCCCGAGACGGTCCGGATCGGTGTCGGCGCACCGCCCGACCGTGGCGCCCTACAGCGTGGCCTCACCGCAGTCCGCCACGCCTATCACCAGTGATCACCGAGGAGACGCGGAAGATGCCCAAGATACTCACCGACGCACAGGCCCAGGGGTACCGGACCGACGGCTACGTGTGTCCGATCCGCGCATTCGACGCCGAGGTCGCGGCCGACTACCGCGATCGGATGGACCGGCTCGAGGCCGACCATCCCGGCCTGTGGGCGGGCGCCAAGGTCAAGCCCCACCTCCTCATGACGTGGCTCAACGAGCTCATGCGCGAGCCGCGGATTCTCGATGCCGTCGAGGACGTACTCGGCCCCGACATCCTGGCCTGGGCGACCGGACACTTCGACAAGAAGCCGCATGATCCGGGCTTCCTCGCCTGGCACCAGGACGCCACCTACTGGGGGCTGTCCGAGCCCAGCGTCGTCACCGCCTGGGTGGCACTGACCCCGAGCACCCGGCAGAACGGCTGCATGCGCGTCGTCCCCGGAACCCACACCGAGGGCCAGCTGCGGCACACCGACACCTTCGCCACCGGCAACATGGCCAGCCGTGGCCAGGAGATCCAGGTCGACGTCGACGAGACGGCCGCGGTCGACCTGGAGCTGCTGCCGGGCGAGTTCTCGCTGCACCACACGATGCTGGTGCACGGCTCCCTGCCGAACACATCGGATGTGCGGCGTTGCGGGATCACCATCCGATACGTCGCCGCCCATGTCCGGCAGACCACGGGCTTCCAGGACAGCGCCACGTTGGTCCGCGGCACCGACCGCCACGGTCACTTCCGTCCGGAACCACGGCCGGCGGGTGACTTCGACCCGACCGCGTCCGCCTTCTACGACGAGGTCGTCGGCGAGGCCCAGCGGCGCAAGGCGGCCATCGCCGCGCAGGCCGACTCCGCGGGGAGCGAACGATGACATCCGCGCGCACCTGGATCTTCACCGACATCGACCTGGACGCCGAGGGCGAGTCGCGTGGCTACTTGCGGCTTCCGCTCGCCGTGCACACCACGTCCGACGGCGACGCCGGCTACGGCTACACGGGAATCCCCATCGTGTCGCTGCGCAACGGCGACGGCCCGACCGTGCTGCTCATGGCCGGTAACCACGGCAACGAGTACGAGGGCCAGGTGGTGGTGATGCGGCTGCTGCAGCGACTGCGAGCCGCCGACCTCACCGGCCAACTCATCGTCCTGCCGGCCGCCAACGCGCCCGCCGTGGCGGCGGACCGGCGGACCTCCCCGCTCGACGGCGGCAATCTCAACCGGAACTTCCCGGGCCGGCCCGACGGCCAACCCACGGAAATGATCGCCCACTTCATCGAGACCCACCTCCTGCCCCGCGCGCAGTACGCCTTCGATCTGCACTCGGGCGGCAAATCCATCGAGTACCTCCCCGTCGCCGTGGTCGCACAGTCGGACGACTCGGACCGGTTCGCCGCCTCGCTGGACATGTTGAAGGCGTTCGGCATGCCGACCTCGATGATCATCGACCATTCCACGGGCGGTGACGCCGCGCTGATCGGCGCCTGCCGGCGCGTGGGCGTATCCCACCTGTCAACCGAGCTGGGCGGTGGCGCGTCGGTCGGCCGCGAGGAGGTCCGGCTCGCCGAACACGGCGTGCTGCGGCTGTTGCACCACGTCGGTCTGTTGCGTGCGCCGCTCACCACCGAACCGCCCGCCACGACGACGATGCTGCACCGGACCCCGGCCCACGAGTACATCTACGCCGGCTCCACCGAACGCGGGCTGTTCGAACCGCTGGTGTCGCTGGGGGATTCGGTCCACCGCGATCAGGTCGTCGGGCTGATCCGCTACACCACCGCGCCGTGGAGGGAGCCCGACCCGGTGGTGTCCGCCAGCGAAGGCGTCGTCCTCGCGCGGCGCATCCCCGCACGCACGGGGCTGGGGGACTGCGTGTTCGTGCTGGGCCGACCGTGGAAGGGCGGGGCGTGACATGCGGCTGAAGTCACCGGCCGGAACCACCGGCCGGACCGCGTCCACGGCGCACTCGGCGGCCGCCGGGAACACCGCGGCGCCAGCGCCATCGGAGGTGCGGGTGTCCGCGGCTGTGAAGAGGTTCGACCGCTCCGAGACCGCCGCCCTCGGCCAAGTCGACCTCACCATTCCCGCCGGATCCATCACAGTGCTGCTCGGCCCGAGCGGCTGTGGCAAGACCACTCTGCTGCGCTGCGTCGCCGGTCTCGAGACGCTCACATCGGGCCGGATCGAGATCGGCGGCGCCGACGTCACCGACGTCGCCGCCGAGGACCGCGGTGTCGCGATGGTCTTCCAGAACTACGCCCTGTATCCGAACAAGACCGTCCTCGGCAATATCGAGTTCCCGCTGCGGATGCGGCGGGTGGACCGAGTGGACCGCCGCGAGCGCGCCCTGCGGGCAGCCGAACTGATGCGCCTGGACGAGCTGCTCGACCGCAGGCCGAACGAGCTGTCCGGCGGGCAGCGACAGCGGGTCGGTATCGGCCGGGCCCTGGTCCGCGACCCCGCGGTGCTGGTCATGGACGAGCCCTTCTCGAACCTCGACGCGGCTCTGCGGGACACCATGCGAACCGAGCTTGTCACGCTGCAGCGACGCCTCGGCATGACGGTCGTGTTCGTCACCCACGACCAGGTCGAGGCCCTCGCCCTCGCGGACCAGTTGGTCGTGATGCGCGCGGGGCGCGTCGAACAGGCGGGACCGCCCGAGGAGGTCTACGGCACCCCGGCGACGACCTTCGTGGCCACCTTCCTGGACGGGATGAACATCTTCGCCGCCGAAGGCCCGTTCGCGGCCTGCTCACCGCCCAAGGCAACCACCGTCGGATGCCGGCCGGACCACCTGAGGGTCGGCACGGGCGACGCGGCCGACATCGATCTGCGCGGTCAGGTCCTGATGACCGAGTTGCGCGGACGCGATCGGCTCATCCACCTCGACATCGGCGGCCAGCGCGCCCGGATGCGGGTACCGGCGGACACCCGGCCTAGCGGGGAGATCACGCTGCACGTGCGGCGATCCGATCTGCACCACTTCGCAGCCGACGGGATGCGCCGGTCATGACACCACTGCTCGAGGCCTCGGCCCGGACGCGACTGCGGACGCCGCGGCGGTATGTGCCGGCGCTGCTGGTGACGCCTGCCGCGACCTTCCTCATGGTCTTCTTCATCGTGCCGCTGAGCATGGTGGCGGTACTGACCCTGTTCGACTACCAGCCGCTCACCCGCTCGGTCAGCTTTGTCGGACTGCGGAACTGGCACCGCATCCTAACCTCCCCCGAATTGCGGCAGGCGACTGTCAACACCCTGCTGTACGCCGTGATGACGGTACCGGTGATCGTCGGCGTGAGTCTGCTCGCGGCGCTCGGCATCCACGCCCTGCCGCGCTGGGGGGCGCTATGGCGCACGGTGTACTTTCTGCCGACGATCGCGACGATGGCGGCGATGTCGGTGGTGTGGCGCTGGCTGTTCTACCCCGGCGCGGGTCCGGTCGACGCCACGATCGGACGACTGACCGGTGCCACCGACTGGCTGCACTCCACCACGCTCGCGCTGCCGGCCATCGCTGTGATCGGTAGCTGGGCGGGTATCGGCTCGTCGATGGTGATGTTCCTCGCCGGCCTGACCAGCGTGCCGCAGCACCTGCACGAGGCCGGCCGACTGGACGGTGCCGGTCCCTGGCACAGGTTCTGGCACATCACCTGGCCGGCGCTCGGACCGTCGACCATGTTCGCCCTGATCATCGCCACCCGCGACGCGCTCCGCGTCTTCGACCAGGTGCACGTGATGACCGACGGCGGACCGCTGGGATCGACCGAGACCCTGGCGGACCTGCAATGGCGGTACGGCGTCAGCTACCTGGACATCGGCAGCGGCTCGATCGTCAACACCGTCCTCCTCGGCCTCGTCGTCGTCACCGTTGCCGCGCAGTACCTCGCGGGCGGACGCCGACTTGAGCGAGCGGGTGCGCGATGAACAAGACGAATCGGCGGGTCCTCGGTGTTCACCTGGCGGTCGCGGCCGGTGGCGTGATCATGCTCGGACCCTTTGTGCTGATGCTGGCGGGCGCGTTCCTCGCGGGCAACCCACTCGGCGGGGAGCTGAGCCCGCGCATCACGCTGGACCATTTCCGGGACGCCTGGGCCGCGTTGGACTGGCCACGGGTGTACGGCACCAGCTTGCTGGTGACCGGGGGGATCTTCATCGCCCAGGTTGCGACGTCGCTGCCGATCGCGTACGCATTGGCGCGCTGGGAGTTCCGCGGCCGGAGGCCGACCTTCAAGGTGGTACTGGTCTGCCTGGTCATTCCCCCACAGGTGACCGCGATCCCGATCTACTTCCTGATGTCGGGCCTCGGCCTGCTCGACAGCTACTCAGCGTTGATCCTGCCGAGCGTCGGCAGTGGGTTCTGCATCTATCTGTTCCGCCAGTTCATCCTCGCCATCCCACCGAGCATGTTCGACGCCGCCCGGCTGGACGGGGTCGGGCCGGTGGCGATGCTGTGGCGGGTGGTGTTCCCGCACGTCCGTCCGGCGCTGGTAGCCGCCGGTGTGTTCAGCGTCGTTTCGCACTGGAACGACCTGTACTGGCCGTCGGTCATGCTGACCACCGACCACGTCGCGACTGTCCCGTACGCGGTGGCCGGGGTCTCAGGCCCGGACAGCACGGTGCCGCTGAGCGTGCAACTGGCGGTCGCCGCGCTGGCGGCGCTGCCCCTGCTCGTCTGCTTCGTCCTGGTCCAGCGGCACCTCGTCCGCGGACTCGTCCTCACCGCCGACGGCGAATAGCCATGGCCCACTTTCCGTACCCACGCAAGGACAGCACAGCCATGACCAGCATCGTCTCCCGACGGTCACTGCTGCTGGCCGCGGGCGCCGCCGCGGTCACTGCCGGCTGCGGCCGCGAGACATCCGGCACCCTGAGGTTCCTCGTTCCGAGCGGCCCCCGCGCGCAGGCCGTCGAAGCCACTCTCGGAAAGGACTTCACCCGGCGCACCGGCGTCCCCCTCGAGATTCAGCTCAGCGGCGGAGGCGGCAACTGGCAGGACATCGACGGCCGGCTCGCCACCGCGTTCGCCGCCGGCACTCCGCCGACGATGGCGATGGTGGGCGCCAACGCCGTCCTCACCTATGCCGCGGCGGGACTGCTGCAACCTCTGGAACCGCTGATGGTGAAGGGCGATTTCCGGCCTGACGAGTACATCAAGCCGTTCCGGCGGGTGAACCAGTACCACGGGCGTACCGCCGCCGCCCTCTACAGCCTCGGCGTGATGGTGTTCTCGTACAACGCGGACGCCTTCCGCAAGGCCGGACTCGACCCCGATCGACCGCCGGCCACCTGGAGCGAGATGCGGTCCGCTGCCGCAGCCGTCGTCGGCAAACGGGCCGCGCGCTACGGGGCACTGCATTCCTACAACGCGGATTCCAACTGGACGTTCGAGAACTTCATAGGCTGGGCGGGCGGATCCATGATGGACACACGGCGACGGCGCGTCACCTTCGCCGACCAGCCGGGCGTCGACGTGCTGACCTACTGGCGCGGCTTGATCGCCGACAAGCTCAGCACACCGACCACCACCCTGGAGATGGACGACGCCTTCCTCCGCGGAGACGCCGCCATGGTCTTCGGCCCGTCGACCAAACCGGTGCGCTACGCCGAGGAGGCGTCGTTCGACTGCCGGACGGCCGTGGTCCCCATCCCCGACGGTGGCACCCGGCGGCTGCCGCCGGGCGGGGGATCGCTGGTCATCTTCACCAAAGACAAGAGGGAACAGCAGGCGGCCTGGAAGGTCATCCAGGCACTCATCAGCGCCGCCGGACAAACCGAGCTGTGCGAGAGCACCGGCGAGATACCCGTCAATACGCAGGCCACCGACGCGCGGCACCTCGGCCCCGTCATCCACAAGCAACCCTACCGCCGACCGGCGCTCGACTCCGTCCCGGAGCTCGCACAACGCTTCCAGTTTCCCGGCCTGCGGGCCGTACAGATCAACGACCTGCTGCAACAGAACATCTACGCCGCCCTCGCGGGCGCGAAGGAACCGCGGCAAGCGCTCAGCGACGCGGCGAGCCGGGCCGAAGCCCTCCTCCCCTGAACCGATTCCTGTCCACTCCCCAGCAAGGAAGGCACCCCTGTGCCGATGCCCGCAACCCGAAAGTCATCGCCACCCGAACCGGACGAAGCCACCCGCCCCACTCCGCGAGCGATCGCTGCCCGTAGTACGGCGGAGGCATGAGATGGCCGACCGACGCGACATCGACTGGGCGAAAGTGCCGTACCGGGGACTCACCGACAGGTCACGGCCCGAACCCGTTGAACTGGCGGCGGTCGTGGCCGACCTGCCTGCCGGACTGCAGAACCGGCTCGCCGAGCGGGTGGACCGGCTGGGCTACGTCAACGGGTTCCTGGCCGTGGGCCTGCACCAGCCGGGCGCCGTCCTAGCACTGCTGGAAATGACCGAGCAGCTCAAAGCGGCGATTGATCCCGGCCACGTGCTGATCGTGGCCCTCGCCACGCATCACGCCCTCGGCAACGAGTACGAGCTTGCTCAGTACCTGGACGTGGCCCGCAATCATGGCATGAGCGAGGCGTGGATCCACGCGGCACAGGGCCGTGCCGTCGGTGGCCTCAACCCCACCGAGGAAGCGGTGCGCAGACTGACACTCACCGTGGTGTTCGCCTCGCCTCCCAGACCCGCTCTGACCGCGGCGGGCGCGCACCTCGACGACCGCGCGCTGGTCGCGGTCGTCCACCTCGCCGCGCGGTTCGTCGCCACCTCACGCATCAGCCACGCACTGAGCCTGCGGCCTATGACCGGGCATTCCCCCACGTCCGACGACAACGCCCAGAAGGCGACGGATGCATGACCAGCGGGACCGAGTCGACCGGCCGTTGGTTCGCCGACGGCACCGCACGCCTCCGTCGCGCGGCGCCCCCGAGCGCGGCGTGTCGTCGCGCTGGTCAGCCCCGGTGACGCACTGGAGTTGCGGGAGAGGCGGGCCGTCTGCGTGAGAGGCAGACCGAGGGTGTCGCACCGGGGGCGCTTGCGGAACGACGGCGTGTTCGCGCGGCCTGTGTAGAGATCATCCCTGCTCGCGCAGGCCCCAAGGGGCGCCGTACTCGGTGAGCAGGTCGAGGAACGGGCGGGGCGGCAGGGCTTCGGGACCGAGAACGCCCTTGCCGGACCAGGCGCCGGTGGCGAGGAGTTCGAGGGCGATGACCGGGTTCATAGCGGTCTGCCAGACGACAGCCTGTGAGCCGTACTCGCGCATCGTCCACTGATTGTCGACCACGTGGTACAGGTACACCTCGCGGGACTCACCGTCCTTGGTGCCCTTGACCCAGGTGCCGGCGCATGTCTTGCCGGTCATCCGGTCGCCGAGGGTGGCGGGGTCGGGCAGGCAGGCGGCGACCACGTCACGCGGCGAGACCTTCACCGGTCCGTGCTCGCCGGGCACTGTGACCTTGGTGGTCGAGTCCAGGCCCAGTTCGTGCAGGATCTTCAGCTTCGCGATGAAGTCATCGCCCAGCCCGTACTTGAACGTCACGCGCCGCGCGTCCACCCAGCGAGGGATCAGCAGCACCTCCTCGTGCTCGACGTTTACGCACTCCACCGGCCCGATGCCCTCGGGGAAGTCGAAAACCTCCGGTTCGCTGAACGGTGCGGTGGTGAACCAGCCGCGTTCCTTCTCGTAGACCACCGGCGGATTCAGGCACTCCTCGATGGTGGTCCAGATGCTGAAAGAGGGTGCGAAGTCGTAGCCCTCGACCGTGAGGTTCGCGCCGTCGCGCACGCCGATCTCCTCGATCTCGTCGAAGAGCTCGTCCGCGGCGTACCGCGCGAAGACGTCCGACAGACCCGACTCCACGCCCATGCCGACCAGGGCCAGGCGCTCCGACTCCACCCAGCGGTCCGCCAGCTCGAACTGCCTGTCGCCCAGCTTCACCCCGCACTCCTCGAACGGCCGCGAGGGGTGCGGAACGGACAGTGACATCGCCATGTCCAGGTAGTGTGCTCCGGCCGCGAGGGCCGCGTTGAACAACGGCATCACGAACCGTGGATCGGTCGCGTTGAACAGGACGTCGCATCGGTGCTCGGTGAGCGCGGCCCGCACCGCGTTCTCGTCCGAAGCGTCCAGGCGCACCGCGCTGAACCGGTCGCCGTGCTCCTTCAGCGCGGCGACGGCCGCTTCGGCGCGGGAGAGGTCGTAGTCGGCCACGACCATGTGGGTCAGGAATTCCCTGCGTGCCGCGATCCGGGTGGCGGCAGTGCCGACGCCGCCCGCGCCGACGAGAAGTACTCGCATGTCAGTGCCCCTTCTTCTCTTCCGGGAGCAGGACGCCTCCGGATTGCCCCTGATGCAACGGCACGGGGCGTTGTAAGGTCAACCGCGTTGGCATAAGCCAGCCGTGCCGGCGATGGTGGAGGAGGGTGAGGGGATGCCGAAGCGGGTGGTGCCCGAAGAGGCGCGGCGCAGGCGCAGGCCGACGCGACAGGGCGTGGTGTTGTCCGAGACGCTCATCGTGCAAGCCGCGCTGCGGATGCTGCGCGAGCACGGCAGTGCCGGCCTGACCGCCCGGCGCCTGGGAGCCGCGCTGGGTGCGGACCCGAGCACCCTTTACCGCTACTTCGCGGGGATGGACGATCTGGCCCGGGCCATCGGCGACGAGCTGATGGGCCGGGCCTTGGACAGGTGGACGGCCACCGGTGACTGGCGGGCCGACTTGCGCACCCTCGGGCTCGCCCTCCACTCCTCCTATCTCGCACACCCGCAGGCCGCCGTGCTCACAGCCAGCCGGGTCAGCGGACGTCCGCGAGAGATCGCGGTCGACGAGACAATCCTCGGCATTCTGCGCGGGGCGGGCCTGCCCGATCCCGCCGCGGTCCGCTTCTACCAGGCGTTCATCGACCTCGCCTTGGCCTTCGCCGCGCTCGACGCGGGGGAGCTGGCACTCTCCGCGGAGGCCCGCACACGGGACGAGGAGATGTGGGACTCCACCTACGCCCGGCTGCCGGCCACGACCCACCCGAACATCGCCACCACCGCCCGCCTGCTCGCCGCCCGGATGCTGCACAGCGCCTACCCGGTGGTCCTTGACACCTTGCTGGACGGCATCGCCGCCGAACTGGCTGCCGCAGGTGCCCGAGCGACTGACTGACCCCGGTTCATGCCCTTTTGACATATCCGGTGGAGTTCTGGCCTCTTCGGGCTGGTTCTGGCAGATGCTTATGCCAACGACATTGCAGTGCGGCCTGGCTGCTGGGGACGCCCGAGGACATCCAGACAGAGGGATCACATGGCCGAAGACAGTGCGCGAGGGACTCCCGAGGCGCCCAAGCCGACGCCCGGGCTCAATCCGAACGCGATCGGGTTTCTCGACTCTGTCGCCATTGGTCTGAACGCGACCTCACCCGCGTACTCGCTGGCAGCCGTCATCGGTCCCATCGCGGCGTTCGTCGGGGTCAACGTACCCGGCGTGATGCTGGCCTCCTTCGTTCCGATGCTGCTGATCGCGTCCGCGTTCTACTACCTCAACCGGGTCGACCCGGACTGCGGCACCACCTTCTCCTGGGTGTCGAGGATCCTCGGCCCGACCACAGGCTGGCTGGGCGGCTGGGCCGTCGCCATGACCGGAGTGATGGTCGTCGGCTCGCTCGCCGAGGTGGGGACGCGTTTCCGCCTACTGGCCGCGGGGCTCGACGGCTGGGCCGAGAACACCTGGGTCCTGCGCTCCTTGACGGTGCTGGTCATCCTGGCGATGTCCGCCCTGTGCGTCCGAAGCACCGAGGCCTCCGCCCGGCTGCAGAACGTGCTGACGCTGCTGCAAGTGGCCGGGCTGCTGGTCTTCGCGGCCGTGGCCCTCTACCGCGTCCACGCAGGCACCAGCACCCTGCATGCCGTCCACCCGTCCCTGGGCTGGCTGAACCCCTTCGGCGCGGGCGGTGCGCCACTCACCTCAGGACTCCTGCTCGGCGTCTTCACGTTCTGGGGCTGGGAGACGGTCCGCTCGGGCTGTCGGCGCTGGAAACGGCGTGATCGACCGGGAAGCCGGGCACCCGTCCGTCGTCGGTGAGGACGTCGCCGCGCGGGTAGAGCGCCAGCTCGTCGAAGGTTTTTGCCGTCTTCAGTCGAGGGTGAGGGTGATGGGCTCTCCGGAGACACCGGGGTGTGCCCCGCTGGAGTAACCTGCGGCGGTCTGCCGGGCGCTGATGGTCAGGCCGTCCACGGCCAGGGCGGGTTCCCAGGTCTTGCGGACCGTGTCGCTCTCGGAGGCGGTGACCGCGGCGCCGCGGGCGAGGCCGGTGGTGGAGCTGGCGGAGTCGCGCAGGTCGATCTCGCCGAGCTGGAGCCGCCGGCTGCGGCGGGGGAAGTCCTCGGCCAGGGGCAGGCCGAGCCGGGTGATGACGTCCAGCCGTACGTAACGGGCAGTGGTCCGGGGCAGTTTGACGAGGCCGGGGCCACCGATCGCCTGCTCAGCCGCCAGGCGGGATGGGTGATCCAGTCCGCGCCCCAGTCCGACCGCCTGGTCAGACCGGTCTCGAAGACGGCCGCCCCGCTCCACCCGGAGGGCCGGTGCCCGCGTCGCGGTCCGCAACTTCGTGCTCCGCGCCTCCGGGGCCTCCTTTGACGTCAACGCCGACGGGCCCGCCCGCGTCGAGGTGCTCGTGCGGGGCCGCCGCTCCCGCGGGCGGAACGTGCCCGCCGGCCGCGGCCACGTCGAACGGTGAAGCACCGGCCGGATTCCCTCTCATAACGTCTACCTGACGCGCTGCCACCTCTCCGCAACACCGAATGACCGGAATGACCGGGAGCCGATCCCATACTCGGCCGCCTGTCGTATGGGGCCCGCGCACATGCCGCCACGTGCGCTCCCTGACTAACGTGCAGGAGCCGGAACATGAGGTGCGGACAAGGCCGTGCAAGCCGAGGACGGCCGCTGTCCGCCGCCGTCGGCACCTCCACACGAACCAGGGTGGGGGGTTTCGCATGTCACCCGGCTCTCCTTCCCCCCACACATCAGGAGTCGCCATGTCGCTGCTCTCCAGAACGAGCCGTCGGACACAAATCGCACTGGCCTCAGCGGTCCTCGGCGGTATCGCTCTCATGGGCGTGCCGGCCGGCCCGTCGTTTGCCGCCGCTCCCCCGGTATCCGCCACGTCCAGCGTCTCGGTATCTGGTCACGCCCAGGCGGCGCCCGTCACCCGGGCCGAGGTGCTCCGCCGCGCGGCCACCTGGCTGACCGCCGACAACGGTTCGCAAGTGCCTTACAGCCAGACCTCGGTGTGGTCCGACGGCTATCGCCAGGACTGCTCCGGGTACGTCTCCATGACCCTCGGGTTGTGGAAGCCGGGGCCCAACACAGTAGAACTGGCCGGCAACCGCGACCTCACCACACCGATCAGCCTGGATGATCTACAACCCGGTGACCTGCTGATCGACGCCGCGGGCAACAGCAACACGCGCCACGTGGTCATCTTCGAAAGCTGGACGGATTCCTCCAGGACCTCCTACAGCGCGTTCGAACAACGCGGCGGCCACGGCACGGATCACCGCGTCCTCACCTACGGGCTGGGCGCAGGCAGTGAGTACAAGCCGTACCGCGCAGTGAACGTCACCGACTCCGAGATCCTGGACGATCCGTCGCGGGGTCGGCCGCATCCTGGCCAACGCTGAAGAGCGGGAGCAGCACGGGCGCGAACGTGGCCACTGCTCAATACGGTGCTCGGGTGGGTCCGAATGGCGGGGCGCACGCCCCTGGGACGCCTCCTTGGAGCGGGCCTGTACTGCCTGCACCAGTGACCTCATCGGCCCTTATCTCTGGACGAGAGCGACCGCCAGACCGATCCCGGTCCGGCGGTCCGCCTCATCCGCGACCGCCTCTCCCCCCTCACAAGGCATCGCTCCAACAGCGGTCAGCGGCGGTGGCCGAGTTGGGTGAGGGCCCGCTCCAGCATGTCGGTGAAGAAGTCGGCCGCGGCGGCGTCGATGCACAGCGGCGGCTTGATCTTGAGGATGTTGAGGTGGTCTCCGGTGGGCTGGACGATCACGCCGAGGTCGAGCATGCGGTCGCAGAGTTCGGCGGTTTCTTCCGTGGCGGGTTCCAAGGTGGCGTGGTCCCGGATGAGTTCCAGGCCGAGGTAGAGGCCCGAGCCGTGGACGGCGCCGATGATGTCGTGGTGGCCGGCCAGTGCCTGGAGCCGGCTCTTGAGACGGCCGCCCACGCGCACCGCATTGCCCTGGAGGTCCTCCTCGCGCAGGGTGTCCAGGACGGTGAGGCCCACAACGCTGGAGACCGGGCTGCCACCGGTGGATGAGAAGAAGTAGCCCTGGTCACGGTAGCGGTCGGCGACCTCCTTGGACGTGATGACGGCACCGAGGGGGTGGCCGTTGCCCATGGCCTTGGCCACACAGACGACGTCCGGGACGACCTGTTGCTGCTCGAAGCCCCAGAACCAATGGCCCAGTCGGCCGTAGCCGACCTGGACCTCATCGGCGACGGCCAGGCCGCCGTGGCGGCGGACCGCGGCGTACACCTCGGCGAGGTAGCCCTCGGGCAGGGCCACGCCCCCGGCGTTGCCGTAGAAGGTCTCGCTGAGGAAGGCCCCTGGCGGGCGGCCGGAAGCGGCGAGATCGTCGATCGTCGCGGCCGCCTCGGGTCCGTAGCGCACCGCGTCCGCCCCGCGGTGCCGACCGCGGTAGGAGTTGGGCGAATCCACGGTGTGGACCCAGCTTGGGCGGGTGGCCAGGGCGTTGGGGTTGTCCTGAAGCGAGGTGGAGACCGCGTCGGAGGCGTACGTCCAGCCGTGATACGCCTCGCGCAGCGCGACGACATCGAGCTGCCCGGAGGCGCCGACGGCCAGCCGGATTCCCAGATCGACCGCCTCCGAGCCCGAGTTGACCAGGAACACCGTGTCCAAGGGGACGGGCAGGAGGGCGGCGAGGCGTTCGGTGAACTCCACCACCGAGGCGTAGTGGAAGCGCGAGTTGGTGTTGAGCCGTCGCATCTGCCGCGAGACCGCCTGTTCCACGCGTGGATGAGCGTGGCCCAACGGGGTGACATTGTTGACCATGTCGAGGTAGGAGCGGCCCTCGGCGGAGACCAGATGGTGCCGCCAACCACGCTCGATTACGGGCGGGTCGGCGTAGTAGTGCTCCTGCACGGTCGCGAACACGGCGTCCCGCCGGTCGAGCAGGTCCGCGTGCTCCTCAGGGTCAGCGGCCGGGAGACCGATGAGCGGGGAGGGGTCCGCGGTGAGCGCGAGCCATCCGGCGGCGTACTCGGGGCGCACCAGCGCGGGGACGGCCGGGCCGTCGGCGCCGCGCAGCCCGAGACGTACCGATGTCCCGGCAGGGAGGTGGGCCAGGTCCTCGCCCGCGCGGAGCGTCGCCCCGGCGGAGATCACGGGGTGGACCGTGTGGGGGAAGGACAACGTCAGCACCCGCGGGCCGTAGGTGACCGTCAGCCGGCCGGGCGCCGCGGCGAGAACCTCGCCGAAGCCGGGAGCCTGCAGCGCGGTGGCCCGGCCGAGCCACAGGTCGATGCCGGTGGCGACGGTCGCGGGAGATGCGGCGGACAGGGCCGGGGCCTGGGTGAGTCGCGCCCGCGCGTACCGTGTGACGACCGCGGCCGCGCCGTCGGCGAGCGCGGAGGCCGCCAGCCGGTTCTCGGTGTCTGCTTCGAGCCAGACTCCATGGTCCAAGGGGTCGGCGCCGGTGGACAGGTCGAGAAGGGAGATGTCGTCGGCGGTGAGGCCCCGCAGCAGCGGGCGCGCCGGCGCGTCGGCGCGAGCGGGCTCGTCGGGCCGGTCGATCGCGTCCTTGATGAGGTGGGTCATCACGGGAAGTGGCAGGTGGGTGGCCTGCTCGAATATTCGCCACTCGCGGTCGAGCGCGGCCTCGGCGTAAGCGTTCCCCTCGTCGACGGCGGCCTGGTGGCGGCCGCTGGCGACCAGGCCGGCGGCGCGCAGGACCACCAGCGGCCACAGCGCCTCGGCCTCCGCTGCGGAGAGCGGCCGGACGGCGTGGAAGGCCCGGATGGCGGGCAGCACGTGGTGGGGCTCGACACCGTCGTGGTGGAGCATCGAGGAGAGCGACACCGCCAGCTCGCCGACCGCCCAACTCCGGGTCAGGTCACCGAAGTCGATGACTCCGTCGGGCATCGTGAGGCGGCTGTCGGGAGAACGGATCAGGTTGTCGTCCGTGAGGTCGAGGTGTACGGCCTGACAGGGCAGCAGAACGGCGACCTTCCGCACCTGCGTCCAGGCGTCGGCGGTCGCGGTGTGGATGGCTGTGCGGCGGTCGGGCTCCGGGATGTGCTCCGCGAGCTTGACGACGACGCGGTCGGCGTACCGCGGGTCCCACTGGAGCACACGGTCCAGGCCCGGGTGCCGGAAGTCACGCAGGGCGACGCTGACCTTCCCGGTGATCGTGCCCATGGCCGCCACCGTGCTCGGGGACAGGTGCCGCGGTCCGGACAGCGGGCCGCCGGGGAGGTACTCCAGGAGTCGCGCGATGACCGGCCCGCCCTCGGTGTCCACCCTCGCGCACCGGGGGGAGCCGTCGGGGCGGAGCAGGACGGTGGCGATACGCAGTTCCGGGTGAGCCGCGGCGATCAGGCCGGCGGCAGTGTCCTGGGCTTCGATCTCCATCGGGCTGAAGGCCGGGTTGGCGATCTTCAGGACCGCCAGGGGTGTCCCGGTGTCGGAGCGCAGCAGGAAGTTGGCGTCCTGCTGGCTTCCCAACGCCTCCGCACGGGCGGTGATGCCAAGACGTTGGGAGGCGATGCGCTCTGCCTGAGCAGGTGACACCCGCGGCGCGGGAAGCGCGTCCTGGGCGAAGAAGTCGATGGTGCGGTACTCGTCGTGCGGCATGCCGGGTTCCTCGGCTTGGTGAGCGGAGCGTGGTGTGGGCGGGCTGGGCGCGGACTCGCGGATGCCTCTAGTCGACTCCCCACATGAACCGGTGAGTGTGAATGGCGAAGTAGGGGAAGTTCTCCACGGACGCGACGCCCTCCACGGGCCGTACGACATCGTTGATGAAGTCCAGAAGATCACGAGGGCGACCGCACACGATCTCGGCGAACAGGTCGAAGCGACCAGAGGTCAGCACCGCGTACACGACTTCGTCGTGCTGGGAGAGTTCATCGGCCACCGCCCGGGGATCGCCCTCGATGCGCAGGCCCAGCAGCGCCATGGTCTGCCGACCCATGGCCATCGGGTCGGTCACCCCGACGACTTGGACCGTCCCGGTGTCGATCAACCGCTGCAACCGCAGCCTCGCAGCCGAAGGTGACAACCCCACCTTCGGCCCCAGCTCGGCATAGGGGATACGACCGTCGGCCTGCAACTCCCGCAGGATGGCCCGGTCGGTGTCGTCCATGGGTCACCTCTCTCTATCTTGCAAAAACAGGAAAGCACGCGATGGATTCGAGCGCAATCATGGGATGTGTCGATCGAATCGACTGTCTGCGCAGCGCAATAGAGCACCGTCTGACTCATCGAAAGGAGTTCGACGGCTTCGGCGCCTCCGGCCGCAACGGCGGCTGGCTCAGCGCCGGGCCACCCGGCCAGATGCGCCGCTACGCCAAGGCGCACGGCCGGGAGTCGGCCATCGCCCTGCAACGCGAGATGTTCTCCTCCGTCGACGAGGTCATCCGGGTCGCCGCCGAAGAAGGAATCGAGGCCGACATCCAGAAGGACGGCCTGCCGCACGTCGCCACCAACGCCGCCCAGGAGCGACGGCTTCGCGAACGACTACCGTCACTGCGCGCGGAGGGGTGGGGCGAGGACGACCTGATCGAACTCGACCGCGACCAGCTCGCCGAGCGGGTCCGGGTCGCCGGCGCCCACGGCGCCCAGTGGAGCCCGCGCTGCGCCCGCATCCAGCCCGCCAAGCTGGTGCGGGGCCTGGCCGCCGTGGTCGAACGGATGGGCGTCGCCGTCTACGAGGGCACCGAGGTCACCGCGCGACTGGTGCGCCACCGTCCACCTGAACGAGCGAACCGGATTGGGCTGGGCGGGTGGCCACGTCGGGCACGGCGTGACCACCTCCAACCTCGCCGGACGCACCCTCCGCGACCTCATCCTGGGCCAAGAGACCGACCTCACCCGGCTGCCCTGGGTCGACCGTACGGTGCGCGGTTGGGAACCGGAGCCGCTGCGCTGGCTCGGTGTGCGCAGCCTCTACGTCGCGCCTCGCTCCCCGACGCTTCGAGCGCCGGCCTGCCTCCGGCGACACTGGACGAGCTGATCAAGCAGGCGATGAAGTCGGCGGGTTCTCGCGCGTCGCCCTCTGCTCGGGCTGCTCGCTGATCAGGTGGAACATGCTGGGCGCGGGTGTCGTCTGCTGAGCTCCCGGGCGGGTCCCCCGGCCGGCGATCCCAGCCCTCCCCCGCTTCTGCCGCCGTTGCCCGAATGGTCCCGCGGTTCGGCATTCATACGTGAACTGCATAAATCATGGCAGCCTGGTATTTCCGTCGCCGCTGCTCGGTCTCTAACGTCGAAGCCGAGAAAGCCGGACGGCCCGCGGCGCGAGACCGCCCGGCACCAGACAAGATCGCGCCGCATGGACAGGCGACCCCATGGACATCGGCGGTATCCTCCGCACCTCTGCCACTCCGGTGAGCGGACCGGCCTACCCCCACGGCCCGTACCGCTTCCTCAGCCGGGAGTACCTGAACATCACCTATCGCACCGACCCCGACGCCATGCGGGCGGTGGTTCCCGAACCGCTGGAGGTCGGCGAGCCGCTGGTGCGGTTCGAGGTGATCCGCATGCCCGACAGCAGCGGTCTGGGGAACTACACCGAGTCCGGTCAGGTCCTGCGGGTCCGGCACCAGGGCGAGCCGGCCGACTACATCCACTGCATGTACCTGGACAACGGGCCCGCGATATCCCTGGGCCGCGAAGCAAGCGCGTATCCCAAGAAGCTGGGCAAGCCGCGCCTGTACACCGACTCCGACACACTCGTCGGCACCCTGGACTACGGATCGCTCCGGGTGGCGACCGCCACCATGGGCTTCAAGCACACCGAGCTCAGCGAGCGCGAGGCGCGAGCGGAAATCGCCGCGCCCACCTACATGCTGAAGGTGCTTCCGGGCTACGACGGCGCTCCGCGGATCTGCGAACTGGTGCGCTCCCGCATCACCGACCTCACTGTCCGCGGCGCCTGGGCAGGGCCCGCACGCCTCCAACTGTTCGAGCATGCGCTTGCCCCGCTGGCCGATCTGCCCGTGCTCGACATCGTCAAGGCCACGCACCTGCTCACCGACCTCACCCTCCCACGCGCCGAGATCGCACACGACTACCTGGCCCAGCCGCATGATTTCCGCACGAATACCCCCCGTTCCCGTCGGAAGGAACTCAAGTGAGCACTCAACCCGACCGAACCGGTATGCCGGTTGCCCTTCCCGCCCTCACCGGCCGCCGGGCCCTCGTCACGGGCGCGGGCAGCGGTATCGGTCGGGTCACCGCTGTACGGCTCGCGCGCTCGGGCGCCCACGTCATCGGGCTCGACCTCAACGAGCAAGCCGTACGAGACCTCGCACATGAAACCGGCGGCGAAGCGATCACCGCGGACCTGTCCGACCTCGACGCTCTCGACGGGCTGATTCCACAGGCCGACATCATCGTCAATTGCGCGGGGATTCAGCAGGTGGCGCCCGTTCACGAATTCGACCCGGCGCGTTTCTCGCTCATGCTGCGCATCATGCTGGAGGCTCCGTTCAGGATCATCCGCAAGGTTCTGCCGTCCATGTACGCGCGGCGGTGGGGACGCATCGTCAACATCTCGTCGGTGCACGGCCTGCGTGCCTCCGAGTTCAAGAGCGCCTATGTGACGGCCAAGCACGGACTGGAGGGCCTGTCCAAGGTCGTCGCCCTGGAGGGCGGCCCCCATGGCGTCACCTCCAACTGCGTCAACCCCGGCTACGTACGCACCCCGCTGGTGGACCAGCAGATCGCCGACCAGGCCCGCGCCCACCACATCACCGAGGCGGAGGTCCTGGACTCGGTCCTTCTGGAGTCAGCCGCTCTCAAGCGTCTCGTCGAGCCGGAAGAGGTGGCCGAGGCGGTGGCGTTCCTGTGCAGTCCCCAGGCAGCCGCGATGACCGGCACCGACATCGTCATCGACGGGGGCTGGACGGCCCGCTGAACACGGGCCGACAGGACGGGCGGCCGGTCCACCACCACGGAACCACGACCGGCTCCCAGGGGCGTCTGCGGTGCTCCAACCGGGGTCACCGCAGGCGCCATGCTCATTTTTGGAGAGTGTGTGATCACGCCTGCGCCCGAGGCACCGCACGGCCCCCTTCGGGGCGTCGCCGTGTGGTTCGGGCCGCTCCGTGCTCTTGCTCGCCCTCACCCCCGCGGTACACGGATGGCACCGGCCCGCCGCCGCGCGTTGGCGCGCGCCCACGCCGCCCAGGCCGATCTCCTGCGCGCCATCGGCACCCCCGAGGCGACTGCCGCGCGACGCGCCGCCGTCGATGCGCTCGACGCGGTCGAGCGGAACCGCGCCCTCGTTACGTACCGTCGTGATGAGCCGGTTCCCACTACCGGCTCCCGCCGTCCGCGCTGCCGGCTACGGGCGTTGGCCGACGCGCTCGGCGCCGCGTCGGAGGCGCGAGCATCGGGCACGCGCGCTCGGGGCGCCGGTGGACCTGCCGGCCTCCGCATGCCACGAGCGAGCTGTCACAGACGGCAGGCGTCTGGTTGTGCCGCGTCCACGCGGCCCGTTTCGCACTGCATGACCCCTGCGCACGGCACTGGACTACGGGCTGCGCGTTGCCCTCCGCGCCGGGCTCGCCACGACGGCGGCTGAGCTGTCGCACCCCCACCGGGACCGGTAGCTGATCAGGAGGACGGCCGATTCAACTCGCACGTGGAAGCGTCCTGATTGCCGGCACGCCAATGCTAGACGCACTCGCATCTCCCCCATATGGCCCCGGGCAACACTGTCGAGATTCCCGGTATGCCGCTGGGCTCCATATACATTTCCCGGGTCGACTGCCAAGCTCGCGCTCGAAGGACGGACGGAGCCACCGAGAAATGGTCGGCAGGTCCGTGTCCTTCGCCCCTCGACTACGGTCCGCCGAGTGCATGGCCCCGGTGCACGCCACCCATGCATTCCTGGACCAGGCGATTCGAGCAAGGGCAAGGCACTCGCTCTGATCACGGAACTTCAGGGCTGACAGTTCCTCCGCCGAGACGGCACCCACACTCCAGGAGTGAAGCATGCGCTCTTCAAGACGTCGCAGACGCCTCGCCTCTCTCTTCCTCACGCTGGCCACCGCCTGGCTGGCGGTCACGGCGGCACCCGGTGCGTACGCCGCCGACGTTGAGCCAACGGCCGCCGGTACATATGTGGCCCTCGGCGACTCATACGCCGTCGCGCCCGGCACACGCGTATACGACAACTCCGACGACGCGTGCCGCCGCGGCCCATTGGCCTACCCCCGGCTGTGGGCACAACAGCACCCCGCGTACGCCTTCGTGGAGGCGTCGTGCTCCGGGGCCACCACGGCGGAGCTGCAAAGCCGGCAGGTGCCGCAACTCACCGCGGACACCACACTGGTGACGGTGCAGGTGGGCGGCAACGACGTCGGCGTCGTCGACACCATGACGCACTGCATCCTCACCATCGACGACAAGGACTGCGTCGCCGGGGTGGGGGCCGCGAAGGCCACCGCGACCAGCAATCTGCCGAGCGCCCTGGCGAGCACCTACGCGTCGGTGCGGGCGAAGGCGCCGAACGCCAAGGTCGTGGTGGTGGGCTATCCGCGGCTGTACACGATCGGCGGCACCTGCGGCATCTTCGGGCTGAGCGACACCGAACGTACGGCGCTCAACTCGCTTGCCGACACCCTCGACTCGGTACTGGCGGACCAGGCCGCGAAGGCCGGGTTCACCTTCCTCGACCCACGTGCCGCCTTCGACCCGCACACCATCTGCTCGCACGCCGAGACCTGGGTGACAAGTCTGGAGTGGGACAAGATCAACGAGTCCTACCACCCCAACAAGGCCGGGCACCAATACGGATACCTGCCCTTGCTGACCGCGCTCGCGGGCTGACCGACGGCGGGCTGTGCGGCGCTGCCGGACAGCCCGCCGCTTCCCCGCCGGACCCACCGCCCCGCAGGGCTTCGGCCAGCAGGAGCCCGCGCTTTCAGACCCGCTCCAGTCCGATGTGCACGGGTCCCCCGCTGGGAGAGACTCCCTCGAGCACGCTTGAGGGGACGCGGAAGACACGCCCGGGCGCGGCCGGCCAGGACAGGGAGCGGCGGGCGATGACGCGCCCGTCTTGACGGACCGCGACCTTCGGGAAGCGGACGAACTGATCGCTCCACAGCAGGAGTCGGCCGCGCGGAGGCGCGGGGTCCTGGGGGCGCAGGATCTGCGGGGCCACCCAGCGGAAGGGGGCGTCGGCGAGCAGACGTACCCCCTCGGCGTGTTCGCGCATGCCCTGGAGGTAGCTGATGACCTGGTGGGCGACGTGTCGGCCGTCGAGGGCGGCTACGTCGGCGGTGTCGACGGGGTGCAGCATGTTCCCCGCCGCGTACACACCGGGCCGACTGGTGCGCAGGGCCGTGTCGGTGAGGGGACCGAGGGTGCCGGGGTCGAGGGCGATGCCGGCGGTGCGGGCCAGTTCGTGGTCGGGGATCCAGTCACCGGTGAAGACGACGGTGTCGCAGGCGACGGTCCGGCGTCGGCCGGTGTCCAGGTGCTCGATCTCGACGGCCTGACAGCGGCCCTTGCCGATGATCCGCGTGACGCGGCTGCGGGTGGCGACGGGGACCCGCAGCACGGCGCGTCCCGCGAGGTTGAAGACGCCGTAGGATTCGGCCTTCGGATACCGGCTGATCATGAGGGCGGGTGTGCAGCCCGCTTCGCGCAGGGTGACGGCCGCCGACCAACTGACCAGTTCTCCGCCGACGATGACGGCCCGCTTGCCGACGGGGCGGTGGTGGAGGTGGACGAGGTTCTGGAGCTGCCCCGTGGTGTAGACACCGTGCGGGCGGTCGCCGGGGACACGGCGCGCGGTCCTGGGTCGTTCACGGGCACCGGTGGCCAGCACGATGGCCTGGGGGCGGATCCGGTAGCGGCCCTCGGGGCCGGTGACATCGACGGTGTGGTCGTCGGACCATCCGGTGACCATGGTGTGGGTACGGATCTCGGCCCCGGCGGCGGTGGCCCGCCGCACGAGGTGGCGTGCGTATGCGGGTCCGGACATGACACGGTGCAGGTCTCGCAGACCGTAGCCGGTGTGGTCGCTGTGGCGGGGAATGCCGCCGGCGGCGGGTTCGCGGTCGACGGCGAGGATTCGGCCGCCGTGCCGGGAGGCCAGTTCCGCGGCCGCGGTCAGGCCCGCCGGTCCGGCACCGATGATCAGGACGTCGGGGGTGATCAGGGACGGCTGCTGGGTCATCGGTTGTCCTTGTGCTGTCGGCTGTCGCGGCCGTCGTGGTCGTGGTGCTCTTCCCTCAGGGCTGTTACGGCCGCTCCGCAGAAAAAGCCCTGGCAGCGGCCGTTCATGGCACGGGTGCGGCGGCGCAGCCCTTCGAGATCGCGGGCGGGCAGGGGGGCGTGGCAGGCATCGCGGATCTCACCCTCGGTGACGCGTTCGCAAAAGCAGACGATGGTGCCGTAGGCAGGGTCGCGGGCGATGAGGTCGGCGTCCTGGTAGGGGCGCTGGGCGGCTTCGCCGATGTTGGGCATCCGGGGCGGCTCGGGCAGGTCACCGCGGGAACGCAGGTTCAGGCCCGCCTCCTCCAGGAGGGTGCGGACGTGTTCGGCGATGGCGATGCCGGCGGTCAGTCCGGTGGAACGGATGCCGCCGACGAGGAGGTAGCGCTGCTGGGGGGTGGCCTCGATGAGGTAGTCGGGATGGTCGATGGCCGCGCGCAGACCGGCGTAGCTCGCGGTGACTTCCTCCGCGAGCAGCCGGGGCATGAGCCCTTCGCCCTTGCGGAGGAGGAAGTCGAAGCCGTCCTCGGATGTCGACGTGTCCGTGCGGTCGGTGAGGTCCTCGGCGGTGGGGCCGAGCATGACGTTGCCGTAGATGGTCGGGGAGATCAGCACGCCCTTGCCGCGAGAGGTGGGGACCGGCAACACGATCTTGTCGACCATGGGGCGGGCGAGTTTGTCGAAGACGAACAGCTCGCCGCGGCGTGGGGTGACGGTGAATCGGTCGTGGCCGAAGAGCCGGTCGATGTGGTCGGCGCCCAGGCCGGCCGCGTTGACGACCCAGCGGGCGCGCACGTCCCCCGAGGACGTGCGCAGCGTGGTGCTCTCGGGGCCCTCGTCGATGCCGGTGACGGCATGCTGGAGCAGGACCGTGGTGCCCCGCTGCTGTGCGTCGGTGGCCAGGGCGAGATTGGTGGTCCAGGTGCAGATGATGGACTCGTCCGGCACGGTCAGTCCGCCGAGTGCGCCGTCCGCGAGGTCGGGAAGGATGCGGTAGACCTCGTCGGCGTCGACGATCCGGCAGTGTTCGTAGCCGTTGGCCTCGGCCTTTTCCTTCAGTCCTGGCAGCGCCCGGAGCTCTTCCCCGTTCCAGGCCACCAGTACGGCGCCGGTGTGCTCGACCGGGATGCCCGTGGCCTTGGCGTAGGCGCTGAGCAGGTGGTAGCCGCGGGCGACCAGCCGGGATTCGAGTGTGCCGGGCTTGGCGTCGAAGCCGGTGTGGAGGATGGCGGTGTTGGCTTTGCTCGTCCCGTCGCCCACATCGTCGCGGGCTTCGAGCAAGGCGACGGAGACGTCGCATCCGGACAGCTCGCGTGCGATGGCCGCGCCGACGATGCCTCCGCCGATGACGGCGACGTCGAAGACGCCGCCCGCTGGGCGGTGGGGTGTGGCGGTCATGTGTGTTCTCCCTTGTCGGCACAGGCCGCGGCGGCCTGCGCCCATGTGGTGCGGAACTCCTCGGCCCGGTCCGGGGACCAGCGGGGTTCGTAGACGGTGGCCGGCTGCCAGTCGCCGACCGCCTCCTCGAGGCTGAGCGTGGGGTCGAGGGCGCGGCGGGCGAGGGCGGCCGCGCCTAGGGGGGTGGCATGAGCGTGGGGGTAGATGTCGACCGGGATCTGGCCGATATCGGCCTGGGCTTGCATCAGGGTGGCGGACTGGGTCAGTCCGCCGTCGGCGCGCAGCCGCGTCAGCGGTCGGCCCAGATCGGCCGCGACCAGGGAGCACAACTCGGCGACCTGGGCGGCGACGCCTTGCAGGACGGCCAGGACGAGGTGCTCGCGACGGGTGGCAAGCGTCAGCCCGGTGAACGACGCGGCCGCCTGTGGTGCCCACCAGGGGGCGGCGAGGCCGGCGAAGGCGGGCACACACAGCACTCCCCCGGCATCCGCCGCGGCCACGGCGTCGAGATCAGTGGCTGACCGGATCAGGCCGAGGTCCCGCAGCCATCGCACCGCGGAAGCGACGGTGTAGACCTGACCGTCCACGCAGTACGGCGTCTGTCCGGCGATCCGCCAGGCCACCGACGTGGTCAGGCCGGCAGCGGATCGCACCGCGTTCCGGCCGGTGTTGGCCAGCAGGAAGGCTCCGGTGCCGTACGTGCACTTGGCCGTGCCCGGCTCCAGGCAGTTCTCGGCCAGCAGCGCCGCCTGCTGGTCGACGATCAGGCCGGCCACCGGGATGTCCCCGCCGAAGGCCCGGGTGGTGCCGACGATCTCGTCGCCGGCGACCACGCGTGGCAGCCGTTCCTCCTCGAGACCGAAGAGATCGGCGAGTTCACCGTCCCAGGTCACGCTGTCCAGGTCGAGGATCAGCGACCGGCTCGCGGTGGCGGCGTCGGTGACGAATTCGCCGGTGAGCTGGTGCACCAGCCAGGTGTCCGTGGTCGTCACCACGCCCTCACGGGTGACGTTGCGGCGCAGCCAGGCCATCTTCGGCGCGGAGAAGTAAGGGTCCAGGACCAGCCCGGTGCGCCGGGCGATCCGCGCGGCATGAGCGGTCAGTTCCCGGCACACGCTCTCCGCGCGGCGGTCCTGCCACACGATGGCCGGTGAAAGGGGCGCCCCGGTTCGGGGATCCCATGCCAGTACGGTCTCGCCCTGATTGGCCAGGGCCACGCAGTCGATCGGTCGGCCTGCCGCGCTGATGGCTCTGCGGCCGGCCTCGAGGACGGAGTCGAGCAGCTCGTGCGGATCCTGTTCGACGCCTCCCCCGGCCAGATAGGCGGGACAGATGGTCTCCTCGGCGATCGCGACGGTGCCGTCCGCGTCGTCGACGACGATGGCCTTCGTACCGGAGGTCCCCTGATCGATGGCGAGGATCGCGGTCATCGCGCACCACCCCCGGGGGCGACGTCACTCGGCTTCCGGGTGGCGGTGCCGGTGGTGTCCAGCACGCGATCGACATCCGCCAGGTCCGGCATGGTCAGCCCGCTCCGGCTCCTGAGCGCGAGCAACCCGGCGAGATAGACGGCGCCGATCGCGAACAGCACCAGGACGTAAGTCCACGGGCCGCGGAACGAGGCGTCGCGGAAGATCAGCAGCTCGTACAGCAGCCAGACGGCGGCGACGATGAGGACCGGAATCTCCCAGCGGCCCAGGGAGAAGCCCTTGGTCGGAGGCAGGGACCGGCGCTTGACCGCGTACATCGCGACGGTTCCCGCATAGATGATGGCCGGCAGCAACGTACCGGCGGAGAACAGCTGGAAGAGCGCGTCCGTGGAGCGGGAGAAAACCGCGAGGATGATCTGGGCGATCAGCATCATGAACACCGAGGCGTTCAGCGGAGTCGCCGTACGCCGGTCGATGCGCTTCAGCAGCCGCCAGCCGGGGAAACGTTCGTCCCGGGACATCGCGTACACCAGCCGGGTGCCGCTCAGGGTGATCACCAGTCCGCAGGAGAAGATCGAGACCACGACGAGGACCAGCAGGATCTTTCCGACGACCGACCCCAGCACGGCGGTGATCACCGTGGCGACCGGAGTCGCCGACGCGCCCACGCCGCTGACCCGACCGGCCGCGGCGGTGATCGCGACCAGGAACAGGAAGCCGAGCACGCCCAGCGACAGCACCGCCTGCGCCATCGCCTTGGGGATGACCCGGGCCGGGTTCCGAGTCTCCTCGGCCAGATTGGCCGCCGACTCGAAACCGACGATGGTGAACGCGCCGAGCAGGAATGCCAGGGCGAACGGGCCGGCATGGGTGGCGCCGCCCAGCGCGTAGTAGCCGCTTTCGGGGACCGGTCCGCTGTCGAAGAGGTGGCCGAAATCGAGCTTGCCGGTGAAGGCGCCCACGGCGAACAGCAGCGTGGTCAGGGCGATCATGCCGATCAGCTGGATCGTCACCGCCACGTTGTTGACCCGGTGCGTGGTCCGGGTGGAGGCGGCGACCAGAACGGCCTGGAGCAGCACCACACACGCCGTGATCGCCCAGGCGTTCTGTGTGGTTCCGACGTAGCGGAAGAGCTCAGGAAGGATGGTGGAGGCGATCGTGTAGTCCACGGCCACGAGGACCACGCCCAGGAAGGCGAACGAGATCCAGCCCATGATCCAGCCCCACACCGGGCCCACGATCCTGGACACCCACTGGTAGGAGTAGCCGCTGATCGGTATCCGGGCCGCGAGGGCGCCGAAGACCAGGGCGACGGACATCTGGCCGATCACCGTAATGGGCCAGGCCCAGATGCCACGGGGACCGGAGCTCGCGAGTACCGACCCATAGGTGGTGAAGATGCCCGTCGCGATCGACACGAACCCGAAGGCCACGGAGAACGAGGCATACCAGCCCAGCTCCCGGGACATGCGCCGGGGACCCTCGCCGCTCGTCGGGGCGTCTGGTCTCACTCCGTGAAGACCTTCATCTGCATGTGCCATGACTCGAATCCCTGCTCGGGGGGTGCCCCCGCTGTTGAGGGTGGGGGCCGTCGGACGTGAAGGAAACCGAAAGTGATCGACGCCACGGGCCCACCCGTCCGGGGCGGACGAGCGCGACCGCCGCACCTGGGCAGGACCGAAGCCATGCCACGAGCATGCGCGGCAAGCCCTGGCCACGCCCGTGGGTGACCGATTCCGTGGGAATCTGACCGTCGATTTCTGGAAGTGTGGCCCAGGGCACGCATCACGTCAAGGGTTCGCCTGCCCGCAAACCCCCGGACAGCCGGGCGATCGCTGCCCATCACACGCACGGCGAAGCGCTACGTGGGCCGTGATCCAACCGGGAGGGGCACCGGGCACCGGTAGGATTCAGTCACAGGTCCACAGAAGCAGTCACCATCAAGGGGTAAGCCGTGCTCGCTGCCGAGCGCCATCGCAGAATCGTCGCCGAGATCGCCCGGCTCAACTTCATCACCACCGATCACCTCACCACCTTGCTCGGCGTCTCCCACGAAACGATCCGCAGGGATCTCGCACTGCTCGAACGCCGCGGCGAGCTCTCCCGGGTGCACGGCGGCGCCACCAGCCGTCAGGCGCCAGTCGGGGAGGAGGCATCCTTCAACGAGCGCAGCGGCACGCTGGCCGCGGAGAAGGAAGCGATCGGACGGGCCGCGGCTGCGCTCATCGAGCCGAACCAGACCATCGTCATCGACGTCGGCACCACGGCTCTGGAAGTGGCCCGCGCCCTGCCCGCCGATCACGTCGGCGTCGTCGCCACCCCCTCCCTGCTCGTAGCCACGGAAGTCAGCACGCGCCCCCGAGTGGAGGTCCTGGTCAGCGGCGGTCGACTCCGCCCCGGCGACCTGGCCTGCTCAAACGCACAGGCCGTCGAGTTCTTCGGCAACCTGCGGGCCGACGCCGTCTTCCTGGGCTCCGGCGGCATCGCCACATACGGCCTGACCGATTTCCACCTCGACGAGGTCGCCACCAAGCGCGCGATGCTCGACAACGCCTCCCACCGCTACGTGCTGGCCGATTCGAGCAAGTTCGGCCGCACGGCCGCGCATCGCGTGTGCGAACTGAACGGCTTCGACACCCTCATCACCGACAACCCGTGCCCGGCCGAACTGCGCACCGCCCTGAGCCGGGCCGGAGGCAGTGTCATCGTGGCGTCGACCACTCGGCCGTAAAGCACCGAGCGGCGCCGCAGTCGGCGACGCACAGACCGTCAGCCCGCAAGCCGTCACCACGACTGCGGCATACCTGATCACGGGCCCCTGTACGCACATGGACCGGACCGGGCAGATCGGCGATGTCGACTTCGGCATGGCCGCGAGCACCGACCTCCCCGGTTTCCGCGGGTGATTGCCCCGGCTCAGTCCCTCCCTGAAGAGCCTCCCGACAACGCCGACAATCGCGTACGGGCACTGGGCGCCCTGTGAGCGCCGGCCGCCGACTTCTCGCTCCGGGGTCTGTTCTGATCACGTCGTCGCGTTGATCCGGCCGCGAGCAGTTCTATGCAGGCGCTGGGCTGGGGTTTCCCAGCCCAGCGTCTTGCGAGGCAGCAGGGCGCTGTCGCCCCTGGACGGACCGCTCCTCAAGACGGCGGCCACCGTCCCCACATGGACCGCCTTGCTTATAGAGCGCGCGCACATGCCGTTTCCGGTGGCCCTTCCCTAGCGTGTGCGCCGAGCGGAGCAGTGTGGTGAAAACTTTCGACAAGGGGGTCGGAACATGCGGTGCCGACGAAACCGGGCAGGCCGATGGCGGCTGTTACTCGCCCTCCTGATGGCGGTGGTGGCCGGGCTGCCGGCCGCCGGCGGCACCGCGTCCGCCGCCGAGCCGCCCTCCTACCTCACCCAAGAGGCGAGCTACGGCGCCGATGTGGTGACAGGCGGATGGGAGCGCGTGGAGCGTTATCTCGACACCACCGCCGGATTCCGCACCGAGGACTACCCACCGGATGGCCGCGGCGACCAGGACGGGCGGCGCCTGACGTACTTCGGCGGCGTCTCCCGCCCGTACTCCGGCCGCTTCCTGCTCTACTCGGCACCCGGCTGGGACACCGGCGCCCACGCCACGCCCGTGCTCCTCGTACACGGCGCCAATGACACCGCGGACCGCGCCTGGGCCAACCCGGGTGAGGCGGGCGGCTACGGCTGCGGCGCCGTCTCCTGCCCGTCCACCGGACTGATGCAGTACCTGTCCGCGCGCGGCCACCGGGTCTTCGCCGTCGGCTTCGCGCACAAGCAGGGCGACAACCTGATGCAGGCGCAGGTCGTCGGCGACGCGATCGCCGTCATCAAGGCGAAGCTGGGCGTCGGCAAGGTCGACCTGGTCGGCTGGAGCAAGGGGGAGATGGCGGCCCGCGCCTATGTGTCGTCCGTGAAGCCGAGCTGGGGACGGACCTACGCCGGCGACGTGCGCAAACTCATCACCCTCGGCGGGCCGAACGGCGGCTACGACTACCCGTACGCCCACGGCTGGGCGCACGACTTCTCCATCTGGCCCGAGTGCGGCGGCAAGGTCAACGCCCCCTCGCCGCACTCGCACATGACGTGCTACGGGATGTACACCGCGCACCCCGAGTTCTCGATGATCCCCTCCGGCGGGTACGACGACTACCCCGGCCAGCGCCAGATGCTGGCCCGCTGGGACGGCGTCTACGGAGTCGACGGCGCCGCGCAGGACTGGTACACCACGTACTACGGCGGCCAGGGCCTGTACACGGCGGGCAGCGGCATCCAGGCCGCCATCGACGCCGGCTCACTGGTCAAGCCGCTGCACAACGCCGGAGTACCCGCCGCCGTCACCACCTACCTGCTGGCCGGCGGGTCCCCGAATGTCCTCGGCATCTTCAATGAGAACCGCGCCCCCAGCGACGGTGTCGTCTTCATCGCCAGCGCACTCGACACCACCGGCATCCCCACGGTCGGGGGCACGGCCACCATCGCCGGCGCCAACCACCTCGAACTGGGCTGGAACA
This sequence comes from Streptomyces hygroscopicus, assembly GCA_002021875.1. Classification (NCBI taxonomy): domain Bacteria; kingdom Bacillati; phylum Actinomycetota; class Actinomycetes; order Kitasatosporales; family Streptomycetaceae; genus Streptomyces; species Streptomyces hygroscopicus. Next base: position 11,700,217 of record CP018627.1, on the reverse strand, counting down.
CCTCCGTCGCCGCCCAGGTCGCCGCCTGGCTCGCCTAGCGGGCTCCCGTGAAGGACCGCACATGACCACGAGTACGAACGGCGTCCGCACCCGACGCGTGCCCACCGAGCGACTCACCGTCCAGCTCGCCGAGGTCCGGGACGAGGGGGAACCGGTCGTCTTCGTCCACGGCAACGTCTCCTCCGCCGCCTTCTGGCACACCACCCTGCCCCTGCTGCCGGACCGCTACCGCCCCATCGCACCGGACCTACGCGGCTTCGGCGGCACCGACCCACTGCCCATCGACGCCACGCGCGGCCTGCGGGACCACGTCGACGACCTCGCGGCGCTGCTGGCGGCCCTCGGGATCGACCGGACGCATCTGGTGGGCTGGTCCATGGGCGGGGGCGTGGGTCTGCAGTATCTCTGCGACCACCCGGCCGCGGTGCGCTCCCTGACCCTGGTCAACCCGGTCTCCCCGTACGGCTTCGGCGGCACGCACGGGGTGGACGGCGCCCTCAACTCCCCGGACGGGGCCGGCTCGGGCGGCGGCACGGCCAACCCGGAGCTGGTCGCGCGACTCGCCAAGGGCGACCGCGGGGAAGGTTCCCCGCTCTCACCCCGCGCCGTCCTGGCGAACTATTACCTCAAGCCGCCATGGCGTTCCGGGCACGAGGACGCGTACGTCGAGGCCATGCTCACCACCCGGACCGGCGACGACCACTACCCGGGCGACAGCGTGGCCTCCCCCGCCTGGCCGGGCGTCGCACCCGGCACCCGGGGGGTCCTCAACTGCTTGTCCCCGCTCCACCTCCGCCTCGACGAAGTGCGTCTGATCGACCCCAAGCCGCCGATCCTGTGGATCCGCGGCGAGGACGACGTCATCGTCTCGGACACCTCGTTGTTCGACCTGGCGCACCTGGGCGCGATCGGCGCGGTGCCGGGCTGGGACGGGACACCCGCCCAGCCGATGGTGGCGCAGACCCGCCACGTGCTGGACCGTTACGCGGCCGGGGGCGGTACGGTACGGGAGGTGGTCGTCTCCGACGCCGGGCACGCGGTGCATCTGGAGCGCCCCGAGGAGTTCGGCGCGGCGCTGCTGGAGGTCCTGTCGACGTGACGGTGTGCGTCACCGCCCTGGGCGCCGTCCGCGGCAGTATGTCCCCGGACGGTGTGGCGTCCTTCCTGGGCGTTCCCTACGCCGCCCCGCCGTTCGGCCCCCGCCGCTTCCGCGCACCGGCCCCGCCCGAGCCATGGACCGGAGTGCGCGATGTCACGGCCTACGGTCCCACCGCGCCGCACGCGCCCTACGCACCGCCCTTCGACGCCCTCGTGCCGGACGACGTCATCCCAGGTGAGGACTGCCTGAACCTCAATATCTGGACCCCCGCGCCGGAGCCCGGCTCGGGTCTGCCGGTGATGGTGTGGCTGCACGGAGGGGCCTTCTCCAACGGCGCGGGTTCGGCGTCGGCATACGACGGCAGCGCCTTCGCCCGCGACGGGGTCGTGTGCGTCACCCTCAACTACCGCCTGGGCACGGACGGCTTCCTGCGTCTGCCCGGCGTCCCCGACAACCGCGGCCTGCTGGACCAGGTGGCGGCCCTGAGCTGGATCCGCGCCCACATCGCCGCCTTCGGGGGCGATCCCGATCAGGTGACCGTCTTCGGCGAATCGGCGGGGGCGATGAGCATCGGCGTCCTGCTGTCCAGCGGCAGGGCACGCGGCCTGTTCCGCCGGGCGATCCTGCAGAGCGGCGCGTGCCACCACTTCCTGCGCCCCGCCTCGGCGGCCCGGATCGCCTCCCGCCTTGCCGCGAAGCTCGGCATCGAACCGGCCCCGGACGCCTTCGCCTCGGTCCCCCTCACCGACCTCCTCCCCGCGCAAGCGGAACTCCGCGCCGAGATGGGCGCTCGCCCCGACCCGGCGCTGTGGGGCGAGGCCGTGCTCAACATCATGCCGTTCGAACCGGTGGCGGCCGATCTCCCCCTGCCCGGCCCCGACTGCGGCGTCGACCTCCTGATCGGCAGCAACAGCGAGGAATACCGCTTCTTCCTGGTCCCCACGGGGCGCCTGGAAACCGTCTCCGAAGCGGCGCTGCGTGCCGGAACAGCCGCCTACGGCCTGGACCCGGACCAGGCGCTCCCCCTCTACCGAGCCGAACGCCCCGGTGCCACCCCGGGCGAGCTCCTGGCCGCGGTGGCGACGGACTGGTTCTACCGGATCCCCGCCATCCGCCTGGCCGAGTCCGTCCCGGGCTCGTACCTGTACGAGTTCGCCTGGCGCTCCCCGCGATTCCGCGCCGCCCTCGGCGCATGCCACACGCTGGAGCTGGCCTTCGTCTTCGACCGTCTCCAGGACCCGTCCTACAGTCCGATCCTCGGCGACCGCCCGCCCCAGGGCCTCGCGGACGCGATGCACGGAGCGTGGGTCTCCTTCGCGAAGACCGGCGACCCCGGCTGGCCCGCGTACGACACCACCACCCGGGCCACAAGAGTCTTCGCCGCGGACCGCGCCCTGCGGGACGACCCGCGAAAAGAAGAGCGCCGGCTCTGGCAAGGCGTGCGCTAGAGGGACCGTCTTCACGGATCACCGGCACCGGCCCTGTGCGGCGGGTTTGTCGTAGACGGCCTGGTCATGGACGGGGACCGGGCTGGTCTCCTGCTGCCCTTCTCGCCACGACGTCACCTTTTGAGCATTGCCTATACCAGTCAGACCACAGTATGGTCTGTGGCGTAACTGGTCTGCGAAAGAGTTGACCGAGAGGGAGTTCCTCCTGTGCGGGTGTCGCCGATCGTCTTCCCGGACCCAGAGGCCCTGGGACGCAAGCTGGCCGTGGAGATCGCCGTGGAAATCGAGGATGCCGCGCGAGCGGGGCGGCCGTATGTGCTCGGGTGCCCGGGCGGACGCAGTGCCGCCAGCACCTACCGGGCGCTGGCGGACGAGGTGGCCGCGCGGAAGCTGGACCTGGGACACGTCGTCATCGTGATGATGGACGAGTACGTGGAGGCCACGCCGCTGGGTTCGCACGGCTGGGAGTACCGCGCGATCGACTCCGGACTGCCGCACAGCTGCCTTCGCTTCGGGCGGGAGGAGATCGTCGGGCCGATGAACGCCGCGGCGGGCCCGGGACGGGGGATCGCGCCGGAGCGGCTGTGGGGGCCGGATCCGGCCGATCCCGAAGCCTATGACCAGCGGATCGCGGAGCTCGGCGGGATCGATCTGTTCCTGCTGGCCTCCGGGGCGGGCGATGGGCACATCGCCTTCAACCCGGTGGGCAGCCCGGCGGACTCGCGGACCAGGGTGGTCCGGCTGGGCGAACAGACCAGGACCGACAACCTGGCGACCTTCCCGACGTTCGGCGGGTTGGACGACGTTCCCGGCCACGGGGTCACGGTCGGCATCGGCACCATCCGTACGCAGTCCAAGCGGGTGGTGATGGTGGCCCACGGCAGCGACAAGGGCAAGGCGGCGGCACGGCTCGCCCAGGCGGAAGGGTACGAGCCCGACTGGCCGGCCACCGTCTTCGCCGACTGCGCACACCCGCGGCTCTATCTCGACCAGGCGGCAGTGGCCGCCTCAGCGGCACTCACCTCGCTCTGAAGCCGCAGCTCACACCGGAATCCCAAGCTGAATCACCAAGAGATCCTGGAGGATCGATGGCTCGCGTCAAGATTGCCTACCTCGGTGGTGGCTCCTCGCGTGGAGCGGGGACCATGGCCTCCTTCATGCACCACGGCAAGGAGTTCGACGGCTCGGAGTTCGTGCTGATCGACCTCGACCAGGACCGACTCGACGTGGTCCGGACGATCACCGAGAAGATGGCCCGCAACGCGGGCCTCGACATCACCATCAGCACCGCGACCGACCAGCGTGAGGGCCTGCGCGACGTCGACGCCGTGCTCAGCAGCTACCGTCCCGGCGGCTTCGAGGCCCGGGCGCTTGACGAGCGGATCCCGCTCAAGTACGGCGTCATCGGTCAGGAGACCCAAGGGCCCGGCGGCACGATGATGGCGTTGCGTTCGATCAACATCATCAAGGAGGTCTGCGCCAACCTCGCCGACGTCGCGCCCCGCGCCCGGATCTTCAACTACACCAACCCGGTCAACATCGTCTCCCAGGCGGTCTCCGACTACACCGACATCCCGATCGTCTCCTTCTGCGAGGGCCCGATCGTCTTCCCGCCGGTCGTCGCCAAGGCCGCCGGGCTCGACCCGGACAAGCTCAAGGCCAACCTCGTCGGCGTCAACCACAACTGCTGGTCGAACGAGGCGACCTACGACGGGCAGGACGCCTTCCCGATCCTGCGCGAGCGCTACGAGGCGCTGAAGGACAAGCCCACCGAGGACCGCAACGGCATGCGTGCGCTGCACCTGGCGGTGGCGATGGAGTCCATTCCCTCGGACTACTTCAACTACTACTACTTCAAGGACGAGATCCTGCGCGAGCGGCAGTTGGCCGCCAAGACCCGCTCCGAGGTCATCCTGGACTCGCTGCCCGACTACTGGGAGCACTACCGGGAGCAGGCCGCCTCCGACGCCCCGCAGCTCGAGAAGGACCGTTCGCGCGGCGGGATCCACGAGCTGGAGCTGGCCATCGAGGCGATCAGCGCGTTCTACAACGACGCCCCGGCGCGTCTCCCCTTCAACATCACCAACACCGGTGGCTGGCTGCCCGGATTCGAGGAGTCGACCGTCGTCGAGCTGTGGGGCACGGTGGACGGCGGGGGCTTCCACCCCGAGCAGCAGAAGCCGCTGCCGCACTCGGTGCGTGGCATCGTCCAGCAGCTGGCCGAGTACCAGATCCTCACCGCCAAGGCGGCCTGGGAGGGGACGGCCGCGGACGCCGTCCGTGCCCTGACGGCCAATCCGCTCGTGCCCTCGCTGCCGGTGGCCGAGGCGCTGTACGCCGAGCTGGCCACGGCGCAGCGGGCCTGGCTGCCGGAGCGTCTGCTGCCGTGACACGGGAGCAGACGGCACACCCCGCGTCCGCGCTCTACCTGGGCGTGGACGCGGGCAACAGCAAGACCGCGGCCCTGGTGTCCACCGCCTCCGGTGAGGTGGTGGGCGCCGGGCGTTCAGGGTGTGGGGACATCTACGGGGCGCCGACCCCCGAGGTCGCGGTGTCCGAGGTGCTGGCGGCGGTACGGGCGGCCCTGGCCCAGGCCGGGGCGGAGTTCCGGACCGTCCGGAGCGTGGCCTTCCGGCTCGCCGGGGTCGACTGGCCCGAGGACCAGGGCTACTGGGACACGGCCCTGACGCGACATTGTCCCGGCGTCCTGACCAGGCGCAGCATCCTCAACGACGGCTATGCCGCCATCCGGTGCGGCGATGCCCGCGGCGTCGGCATCTCGGTGACCGGCGGGACGTCAGGGGCGATCGCCGCCCGCGGGCCAGGCGGCGAGCTGTGGGACATGGGCTGGTGGGGCCAGTACGGCATGGGCGCCACGGGGCTGGCGAACGAGGCGTTCCGGGCGGTGTTCCTGGCCGAGTTGGGACTCGGACGGCCGACCGCCCTGACCGAAGCCCTGCTCGCACACTACGGCAAGCCCACCGTGGCGGCCCTCAACCACTGGCTGACCCGCCGTGAGGCGCGTGCCTCGGGCCGCGAGCGGACCAGTTGTGCGCGCGTGGTCGCGGCGGTCGCCGCGGCGGGTGATCCGGCGGCCGTGGAGATCGTCCGGGCCCAAGGACGCCATCTGGCCCAGTACGCCGGGGTGGCCGCGCGGCGCACCGGGCTGGCGCAGGCGGGAGGGCCGGTGAGTGTCGTGCTGTCGGGCTCGGTCCTGATGGCGGAGGGCTCTCCGGTCGCCGAAGCGCTGTTCGCGGAACTGCCCGAGCACATCCCCGCAGCGGTACTGCACCGCGGCTCCCTGCCACCGGTGGCCGGGGCGCTGCTGGACGCGCTCGCCGAGGGCGGGGTGGCGTTGGCGGACCCGGTGGTGGCCGACGCCGTGCTGGAGAAGGTGACGGGGAGCCTGCCGCCCCGGGAGTTCCTGGCCACTTGAGGCGCGCCGCCCCGGCGTCCGCCGCCGGGGCGGCGTCAGGGGCGCACCGGGCGGAACAGGTCGGCCTGGAAACGGTAGGCATCGCTGCGGTAGACCATCCGGCCGGTCAGCACCAGCGAGCCGTCGTCGGCATAGGTCAGCTCCTCGCCGATCAACACCGGGTCGCCCGGCTCGATGCCGAGCAGTTCGGCGGTGGCCTGATCGGCCGCCGCCGCGTGGACCGTGTAGGAGCTGCGGGCGATACGCAGCCCGCAGTCCTGCTCCAAAGTCTCGTACAGGGAACGGTCGGTGAGGTCGATCTCGGCGAGCCGGGGTGCGAGCGCCAGGACCACCACGCTGGAGTCCACGCACACCGGCACTCCGTCCATGCTGCGCAGCCGACGCAGTTCGAGGACCCGGGAGGCGGGGGCGACGGACAGTTGCTCGGCCTCTTCGAAGGTAGCCGGGCGGGCGCGGCGGCGCAGCACCTCGGACTGCGGGCGCAACCCGCGGGCACGCGCCATCTCGGAGAAGCTCTGCAGGGTGCTCGGCGGTTCGCCGACGACGTTGCGGCGGACGAACCAGCCGCGCTGCGAGGAGCGTTCCAGCTTGTTCTCCTCGGCGAGCCGGCCCAGCGCCAGGCGCAGGGTGGAGCGGCTGACTCCGAGGTCCGCGGCGAGATCCCGCTCCCCCGGCAACCGGCTTCCCGCTGCATAGACCCCGCGGCGCAACGCCTCGCTGAGTCGGCGGTAGGTCTGCGCAACGGCGGCCCCCGCCTTGGTGTCCTCCACGCTCGTCATGCCCATTACGTTACCAAGACTGGTCTGCCGAGTGGAGTAAACAAACCAGCTTCCTACATCTGGACTAAGTGGTCTGCTGCGCCTAGGCTCGCGAGCATCCGGACTTTCGGGACACCCCATCGAGGACAGGAGACACCGTGGTCTCGCACCGCAGAACTCGACGGATCGCCGGAGCGCTGACGCCTTTGGCGGCGGCCGGCCTGCTCGCCGGCTGCATGCCGGGCACCAACGGCAACAGTGCGGACAACTCCGCGAAATCAGGCGCGGTCGCCACCGATCCAGCCGCGATGGGCAAGGTCACGTTGCACATACTGGACTACTTCACCGGCGATCCCGACAACGCCTGGATGAAGGACGTCGTCAAGGCATTCGAGAAGAAGTACCCCAACATCACCATCGAGCGGAACTCGCTGCCCTGGGACCAGGTGATGGCCGCCCTGCCGCTCAAGCTGAAGTCCGCCAACCCCCCGGACATCGTCCCGGCCAACAACGGCTGGCAGTCGCTGGGAACCCTCGTGCGCGGCGGACTGGTGCTCAATCTGGACAACTACGCCAAGGCCTACGGATGGGAGCGGTCCTTCCCGCGGTCCATCCTGAGTGAGCACGAGTTCAGCCCCGACGGCAAGCAGATGGGCACCGGCTCGATGTTCGGCGCCCCGGTCGCCCGTGCCTCGCTGATCGAGGTCTACTACAACCGGGCCCTGCTCAAGAAGATCGGCGCCAAGGTCCCGCGCAGCTACGCCGAATTCCAGGCCGCCCTCGCCAAGGCCAAGGCGGACGGCATCGCCCCCATCACGGTGGGCACCTCGGACCAGGTCGGCATCACCATGCCGCTCTTCTCGCTGATGGACGCCTTGGGCGCGCAGAGCAAGATCTCCGACTTCGTCTACTCGCAGGGCAAGGTGAAGATCTCCCAGACCGGCTTCCCGCAGGCGGTGTCCGCCTTCAAGCAGTGGGCCGACAAGGGCTACCTGGTCAAGGACTACGCCGGGACCGCCGCGGACGACGCCGCCCAGTCCTTCGTCAACGGCAAGGGCCTGTTCCACTTCAACTACTCGGGCTCGCTCCCGTTCAAGCCGGGGCAGTCCAAGGGGTTCGGTTCGTTCGTCCTGCCCCGTACGGACGGCGGCAAGCCGGTGGCCACGGCCTCCTCCGCGACAAACTTCTCCATCGCCTCGAAGTCCAAGCACTCCGACGCCGCCGCGGCCTTCCTCGACTTCGCCGCCAGTGAGCAGGCGGCCAAGCTCGCCGTCCGGCACGAGACGATGCCGCTGCTGCACCCGGATGTGAAGGCCCCCGCGGGGAATCCGCTGTTCAGCGACGATGTGGCCATCGCCGGGCAGATCTCTACGGAGGGCACATCCGTGCCCTATCTGGACTGGACCACGCCGACGATGCTGGACACCATCAACCGCGCTATGCAGAACACGCTGGCCGGGAAGTCCACGCCGAAAGCGGTGGTCGACGCCGCCGACAAGGACGCCACCGCATTCGTGAAGAGCCTGGCGAGGTAGGGCATGGCCACACTCAACGAAAGCCGCGCCTCCGAGGCCGCCGCCGTGGCCGCGCCCGCCACCGCGTCCGCGGGCGGCGAGGCCGTCCATACCCCGCGGCGCACGAACCGCGCCCGGTCGTCGTCGGGCCGGCGCCGCCGCTGGCTGGGGCTGGTGTACCTGGCCCCCGCACTGCTGATCTACGCATGCGTGGTGCTGCTGCCGGCCGGGCAGGGGGTGAATCTGTCCTTCTACCACTGGGACGGAATCACGGCGGCCACCTGGGCGGGAGTAGAGAACTACACCGACTTCTTCACCGACCCGACGCTGCGCCAGGCGGTCGGCCACACCCTGTTCTTCATCGTCTTCTTCTCCTTCCTTCCGGTCGTCCTGGGGATGACGAGTGCGGCACTGACCGCGCGCAAGGACACCCGCGGTGCCGGGGTCTACCGCTGGATCATCTTCCTTCCCCAGGTGCTCACCCCGGCCGTCGTCGCGGTGGTGTGGAAGCAGATCTACGCCCCGGACGGGCCCCTCAACAGCGTCCTCAGCGCCTTCGGCCTGGGCGGGCTGACCCGTGGCTGGCTGGGCGACTTCACCTGGGCGCTGCCCGCCCTCGGCCTGGCCGGAACCTGGGGGGCGTTCGGGCTGTGCATGGTGCTGTTCGCCGCCGGAGCGCAGAACATCCCGAACGAGCTCTACGACGCCGCGCGCATGGACGGGGCGGGCCCGCTGCGCGAGTTCTTCACGGTGACCCTGCCGGGCCTGCGCGGACAGCTCGCCGTGGCGCTGACGCTCACCCTGCTCGGCGCGATCAGGGTCTTCGACATCGTGTGGCTCACCACCAAGGGTGGCCCGGGAACATCCACCATCACCCCCAGCGTGGTGCTCTACAAGCGGGCCTTCAGCAATCCGGACGTCGGCGCGGCCTGCGCCATCGGCGTGGTACTTGCAGTGGTCGCGCTGATCGTGTCGCTGGCCGTGGTCAAGCTCTCCGAAGGTGACGACTGATGATCTCCACGCGGGAAAAGGTTTTCAACTACGCCTTTCTGACCCTGCTCGCCGCCGCGGTGCTCTTCCCGGTGATCTGGACCCTGGGCGTCGCGGTGAGCCCCGAGATCACCGGGTCGCTGGACCTCGGTCATATGCAGTGGTCCAACTTCACCGATGCCTGGCAGCAGGCCGGCCTCACGCAATACCTGAAGTCCAGCCTGATCATCACCGGTACGGCGGTGGCCATCTCGACCGCGCTGGCGATCCTCAGCGGCTACGCCTTCGGAGTGCTGGGCGTGGTGGGGGAAAAGCTGCTCTTTCCGCTGATGCTCTTCGGGATCATGATCCCCCTGGAAGCGATCGTCGTCCCGCTGTACTACGACTTCCAGTCGCAGGGACTGACCGACACCTACCAGGGCATCATCCTCGCCCATGTGGGCACGGGAGTGAGCTTCGGCGCGTTCTGGATGCGCGCGGCCTTCCGCACGGTGCCTTCCAGCATCGGCGAGTCGGCTCAGGTGGACGGCGCCGGCACCTGGACCGCGCTGTGGCGGATCTACCTGCCGATCTCCCGGCCCGCGATCGTCACCTTCGTCCTGCTCAACTTCATGTGGACCTGGAACGACTACTTCCTCTCCCTGATCCTGGTCTCCGATCCGGCTCACCAGCCGATGACGCTGGGCCTGGGCGCCTTCTCCGGCCGCTATCTGGTGCACGTCAACCTGCTCGCGGCGGCGGCGGTGCTGATCTCCGTCCCGGTCGTGGGCCTGTATGTGTTCTGTCAGCGGCAGTTCATCCGCGGCATGCTCTCCGGCGCGGTCAAGGGCTGAGACATCGGCTCGTTATCAAACACATGAAACACAGAGGAATTCACCTCTTTACCGCGAATGGTTACTTGATGAATGGCTTTCAACGAGGAGGTGCCCTGGTGGCACAGGCGGAGCGGGCCCGCGAGGCGGTCGTCGAAACGGCCCTCGCCAGGCTCGATCTGAACGCGAAGGCCCGGCTCCTGGCCGGACAGGACAGGTGGTCCCTGCCCGCGCTCCCCCAGATCGGTCTGAAGTCCCTGGTCATGTCCGACGGCCCGATCGGAGTGCGCGGTGTGCGCTGGACCGCCGACGACCCGTCGATCGCCCTGCCGTCCCCGACCGCGCTCGCCGCGACCTGGGACCAGGACCTGGCCCACCGCGCAGGCACCCTGCTCGCCCAGGAGGCCCGCCGCAAGGGCGTGCACGTCCTGCTCGCCCCCACCGTCAACCTGCACCGCTCCCCGCTCGGCGGCCGTCACTTCGAGGCATACAGCGAGGACCCGTACCTGACCGGCGTCATCGGCGCCGGCTATGTGAACGGCGTCCAGTCCGGCGGCGTGGGCACCACGGTCAAGCACTTCGTCGCCAACGACGCCGAGACCGAACGCTTCACCGTGGACAACCTGATCTCCGAGCGTGCCCTGCGCGAGCTGTACCTGGCTCCCTTCGAGTTCATCGTCGGGAACGCCCGCCCGTGGGGCATCATGACCGCCTACAACGCGGTCAACGGCACGACGATGACCGAACACCGCCGCCTGGTGAACGAGGTCCTGCGCGCTGAATGGGGCTTCGACGGCTTCAATGTCTCCGACTGGACGGCCGCCCGGTCGACGAAGGGCGCCATCGAGGGCGGCCTCGACGTGGCCATGCCCGGCCCGACCACGGTCTACGGCGACGCCCTCGCCCAGGCGGTGCGGGACGGCCGGGTCGAGGAGACCACGGTCGACGACGCCGTACGCAATGTGCTGCGGCTGGCCGCCCGCGTCGGCATCCTGGAGGGCGCCAAACCCGTCGTCACCGACCTGCCGGACCTCATCGACGGCGAGGACCTGGCCCGCGAGATCGCCCACCGCTCCTTCGTCCTGCTCCGCAACGAGCGCGAAGCCCTGCCGCTGAAGCCCGGAACGGTGGCGCTGATCGGCGCCGCCGCTCGCGACGCCCGCATCCTCGGCGGCGGCTCCGCCACCGTCTTCCCCTCCCGGATCGTCTCCCCGCTCGACGGCCTCACCGCCGCTCTCCCCGAGGGCGCCCTCAGCTACGCCGTCGGCGCCGACCCCGGTACCGAACTCGCCATAGCCCGCCGGGGCTTCGAGCTCAGCGCCGTGTGCCGGGACATCGAAGGCACCGTCATCGGCACCTGCCGCATCCCCGACGGGCAGATCCACTGGTCCGGTGTGGACCTCCCCGAGGGCGTCACCATCCAGCGCCTCCACACCATCGAACTCACCGGCACGTTCACCCCACGCGAGACCGGGCCGCACACCTTCGGTATCAAGGGCGTCGGCGCGTTCCGGCTCGGCGTCGACGGCACCACGTACTACAACGACGTCCAGCGCCTCGACAACGACGACCCCTTCTCGGGGATCTTCGATGCCCCCGTGCCGCGCGCCGAGGCCGAACTCACCGCCGGGGAAGCCGTCGAAGTGTCCCTCATCCACGACGTCGCGGTGTCCGAGGACGACGCTCTCATGAGGGACATCACCTTCGCCCTCGCCCACCAGGGGCCGCGGCGCGACCCCGATGAGCTGATCGCCGAGGCCGTCGAGGCCGCCCGCGCCGCCGACACCGCCGTGGTCGTCGTCGCCACCACCGACCGGGTCGAGTCGGAGGGCTTCGACCGCACCGATCTGCGTCTCCCCGGACGCCAGGACGATCTCGTCCGCGCCGTGGCCGCCGCCAATCCCCGCACCGTCGTGATCGTCAACTCCGGCTCCCCGGTGGAGCTTCCGTGGCGGGAGGAGGTCGCCGCCGTGCTGCTGAGCTGGTTCCCCGGCCAGGAGGCCGGCGCGGCCCTCGCCGACGTACTCACCGGCGCCCGGGAACCCGGCGGCCGGCTCCCCACCACCTGGGGCTCCCTCGACGATGCCCCGGTGACCCAAGTGGCCCCGGAGGCCGGCGAACTTCCCTACTCCGAGGGCGTGTTCATCGGATACCGAGCCTGGGAGAAAGAGGGCCGCACCCCGACCTACGCCTTCGGACACGGGCTCGGCTACACCCACTGGACCTACGAGTCCGTCGAGTCCAACGGCACGACGGCGACCGTCCGCCTCCGCAACTCCGGTGAGCGCGCGGGCCGCGAGGTCGTCCAGGTCTACCTCTCCCCCGGCGAGCCGGATGCCGAGCGGCCCGCTCGCTGGCTGGCCGGCTTCGCCGGTGTCGAGGCCGGGCCCGGCGAGAGCGCCGAGGTCACCATCGGCCTCCCGCGGCGCGCCTTCGAAACATGGGACGAGAAGACCGGCACATGGTCTCTGGTGAACGGTTCGTACGAGATCGAGGTGGGCCGCTCGATCACGGACCGTCGTCTGACGACGACGATCAACGTCTGACCCGGAACACCCCCACATACGTGCCCCGGCCCGGGACCTGACCCCTGGGCCGGGGCACCTGCCCAGGACGGCGGGGGCCTTCCGTCGTCGCCGCGTCTGTCACCGACCGGCGGGGCCCAGGTGCTCCCGGCACAGCTCGATGAACCGGTCCACCGACGCGTGCCCCGCCCGCGGCCGCCACGCCACCACCAGCGTGGTGGTCGGGACGGGCTCGACGAACCGCCGCACGCACACCCCGGGTGGGCAGAGCTTCCGCGCCCGGTGCTCGTCCAGTACGGCGATGCCGACACGGCCCGCGACCTCACGCAGGATGTGCTCGGCGTCGGGCTGTTCCAGGACCACCCGCTGGGGTCGGTCGCCCCAGATCTGCCGTCGGATCTCGTCGTGGTATCCCGGGCCCTGCGCTCTGGGCCAGTGAACCAGCGGCAGCTCGATCACCTCGTCCGGCGAGACGCGTTCCCGGGCCGCCAGCGGGTGGTCGTCAGCCATCGCCACCACCAGCTCCTCCGCGGCGACGACCAGCGACTCCACCGGCCGGTGGCGCACCGCCGCCCGCACGAACGCCACGTCCACCTGATCCGCTTCGAGGAGTTCCAGGTTCCGGCTCGTCCACGCGGTGGACAGGGACAGCCGAACCTCCGGGTAACGCACGCGGAACCGTTCCACTAGTTCGTGCATGTTCAGATCGGCACCGGAGCGGGTGTAGGCCACCCGCAGCACTCCGGTGGGCTGCTCCGCCGCCGCCCGAACCCGTTCGACACACAACCTGGACTCGGCGAGCACCCGCTCGCCATGCTCGCGCAAAACTTCACCGGCCGCGGTGAGGTTGATCGACTTGGTACCCCGGTGGATCAGCGGTGTGCCGAGTTCCTGCTCCAGAACCTTGATCTGCTGTGAGAGACCCGGCTGCGAAATGTACAGTTCCTCGGCCGCCCGACCGAAATGGAGCACACGCGCGAGCACCAGGAAGTACTCCAGTCGCCGCAGGTCCACGCCCGGAACATTACACGGGCCCGACTATGGTCGCAGCCGTCGGGAACGGCCGCGGAACCGGCTCTTCCGTCGACACCCCGCTTGTGCAACCAACTCACGCATCACATCCGGGGTTGTTCAGCGGACCTTCACTTGGTGGCGCGGGGGGACTCACCCCCGGTACTGAGGCTTGCGGCACCGCCGGCGGTGTCCCGCCGCCCAGAACCCGTAAGGACCATCCTCATGTCACGCCCCCTGCGCCCGTCCGCGCTCGCCGCCGCCACCCTGCTGCCGCTCGTGCTGACCGCCTGCGGCAGCAGCGCCGCCGGTGACTCCTCCTCCGGCAAAGAGGACCCCAGCACTCTCACGATGGCGATCATTCCCTCCGAGGATGCCAACTCGACGGCCCAGCACTACAAGCCGCTCGTCAAGCTGATCGAGGACGAGACCGGCAAGAAGGTCGTGCTGCAGAAGGCGACGAACTACGCCGCCGTGATCGAGGCCCAGCGCGCGCACAAGGCCCAGATCGCGGTCTACGGACCGCTGTCGTACGTGGTCGCCAAGAAGAGCGGTGTGGGTGTGGAGCCGATCGCCCGGCAGCTCCTCACCAAGGGCGGCACCCCCGGCTACTGGTCGTACGGCATCACCCGCGGCGGGAACAAGGACATCAGCGGTCTGTCCGACTTCAAGAGCCATAAGGTGTGCTTCGTCGACGAGAACTCCACGTCCGGCTATCTGTACCCGCGCGCGGGGCTGAAGAAGGCCGGGCTGAAGGACGGCTCGTACTCCAAGGTGATGGCGGGCGGCCACGACGCCTCGGCGCTCTCGGTGGCCCACGGGGACTGCGACGCGGGCTTCGCGGACAACACCATGGTCGACCAGTTGTTGATCCAGAAGGGCAAGCTGAAGAAGGGCGACTTGAAGGTGGTGTGGAAGTCGCCGCTCATCCCCAGTTCCCCGGTCGGGGTCTCCACCGACCTCAGCGGCACACTGCGCCGCCAGCTCACCGACGTCTTCACCAAGAAGGCCAATGCCGACTATCTGAAGTCCAAGGGGTACTGCGAGGGCGACGGCTGCTTCATCTACGGCTACTGGGGTTACGTCCCGGTCAAGGACTCCGACTACCAGACCGTTCGCGATGTGTGCGCCACCACCGGGGACCCGCAGTGCAAGGCCGGCTCATGACGGCCCTCGACCCCCGGGCCGAGGGCCCGGCCGGGGCGGAGCATGCCCGGCCGGTGATCCGGCTCACCGGCCTCACCAAGCGGTTCGGCAGCGGCCCCGACGCCCGGACCGCCCTCGACCAGGTCTCCTTCGACGTCACGGGCGGTGAGGTGGTCGCGCTCCTGGGCCTGTCCGGCTCCGGGAAGTCCACCCTCCTCGCCCAGCTCAACGGGTTGCAGCGGCCCACCTCCGGCACCGGCACCGTGCTCGGCACCGACCTGGCCGGCACCGGCGACGCCGGACTGCGGGAACTGCGCCGCCGTATCGGGTTCGTCTTCCAGCAGTTCCACCTGGTGGGCCGGCTCACGGTCCTGGAGAACGTCTGCACTGGGGCGCTCGGTGCGCTGCGCGGCCCCCGGCTCGGCCTGCTCACCTACCCGCGCTCGATCCGCGAGCGCGCGCTGGACGGGCTGGCGCGGGTCGGCCTCGCCGAACACGCCTTCCAGCGGGCCGACACCCTCTCCGGCGGCCAGCAGCAGCGCGTCGCCGTGGCCAGATCCCTGATGCAGCGTCCCGAGCTGCTGCTCGCGGACGAGCCCGTGGCCTCGCTCGCCCCCGAGTCCTCCGCGCAGATCATGCGGCTGCTCAGGGACGTCGCCGACCAGGGCCGCCTCACCGTCCTGTGCAGCCTGCACCAGGTGGATGTGGCCCTCTCCTGGGCCGACCGGATCATCGGCCTGCGGCAGGGCCGAGTGGTGATGGAGCTCACCACACGCGACGTCGACCGCGCCGAAGTGATGCGGCTGTACACGGAAGTCGGCGCGGATCCGGCACCCCTCCCCGCGACGGTCGCGCCATCCACGGGAACGAGGTGAGGCGTGTCCGCCATTGACCAGCGCCCCCCGCTCACCCCCACCGCCGAGCCCGGCCCGACCACCGCGCGCCGGACCCTGGCCCGTCCGAGTGTCCCGGGAGTGGCGGCCGGACTCGCCCTGCTGATCTGCCTGGCCAGTGGCGTCTGGGCCATCACCGGTCTGCGTCTGAACATCGCCACCCTCGTCGACAGCGCGGGCAACGCCGTCGATTTCTCCAGTCGTATGCTGCCGCTGGACTTCCCGCCCGCGCCGGAACTGCTGGGCCTGCTCTGGCAGACCCTGGCCGTCGTCATCGCGGGCACGGCCCTCTCGGTCGTGCTGAGCGTGCCGGTGGCTCTCCTGGCCGCCCGCAACACCACGCTCAACACGCCCTGCCGGGTGATGGCGCGGGCGGTCATCGTGCTGTGCCGCGCCGTGCCCGATGTCGTCTTCGCCATCGCCGCCTTCCGGGTGTTCGGCCTGGGCGGCATGACCGGTGTCGTGGCCCTCGGTGTGCACTCCGTCGGCATGGTCGGAAAGCTCACCGCGGACGCCGTCGAGCAGATCGACGAGGGCCCGCGCACCGCGCTCAGGGCGGCGGGTGCCGGCCGGCTCCAGCAGATCACCGGTGCCGTCCTCCCCCAGGTGCTGCCTTCCCTGGTGGCCACCGCCCTGCACCGCCTCGACATCAACCTGCGCGTATCGGTGGTGCTCGGTTTCGTCGGCGTCGGCGGCATCGGCTACAGCCTCGCCACCGCCGTCAACCGGCTCGACTACCAGCGGGCCATGGCACTCGCCCTCGTGGTGCTGCTGACGTGTTTCGCGTTCGAGTCGGTCTCCGGCGCCGTCCGGCGCACCCTGCTGCCGGAGGTGACCACCCGGTCCCGCCACTCGCGGTGGCGCGGCTGGGCGGCACGGAACCCCGGAGTGAAGGCCGCACCGCCGGCCGTGGCCCGCGCGCCCGGCCACCCCCCGGCCGGCACCGCCGTGGCGGGTGACGACGGCACCGCCGCCGTTCGCCCACGGACCAGCCCGCCGTGGAACGGGGCACGGGTGCGCCGTACGGTCTGGCTGGCCCTGGCCCTGGCGCTCGTCGTGGCCTCCGCCGTACGGTCCGGCGTCTCCTGGCAGGCCCTGACCCGCGCCACCGGCTCCTTCCTGCCCACCCTCGGCGACTTCCTGCCGCCCGGCACCGCCGGAACCGGCGGCACACTCCTGGACGACCTGTGGGTCACGTTGCAGATCTCGCTCGCCGGCACGCTGGTCGGCCTGGTGCCCGCCGTGCTGCTGGGCGTGCTGGCGGCGGGGAACGTGGTGGGGTCGCCGCGGGTGGCACGGTTCTTCAGGACCGTGATCCTTTGTGTGCGGGGCGTTCCGGAACTCATCCTGGCCATCGTCCTCGTCGTGGTCACCGGCCTCGGCCCGGTGGCCGGGGCACTGGCACTCGGCATCGGGTCCATCGGACTGCTCGGCAAGCTGGTGGCCGATTCGCTGGAGGAAGTGGAGCCGGGACCCGTCCGGGCCCTGCTGGCCACCGGCGCCCGGCGGCGCCAGGTCTTCTTCGGCGCGATCCTGCCGCGTGCCTGGCCCGCAGTGCTCGGCCATGTGCTGTATCAGCTCGATGTCAACATCCGCTCGGCCACACTGCTCGGCATCGTGGGCGCGGGCGGCATCGGCTACGACCTGCTCAACGCCGCCCGGGTCCTGGAGTTCGGCGTGGTGACCACCGTGGTCCTGATGGTCCTCGCCGTCGTGCTGCTGGTCGAGGGCCTCGCGGTGTGGGTGCGGAAGGTGTACGCCTGACGCGACGCCTGGAGGCCGGTGGAGGCACGTGCCGACCCGGACGGCCCGCTCTGTCCCGGACAGAGCGGGCCGTCGTCGTTCCCCGTCCCGCCTCCCCTCCCGGGCCGCGCCATCCACTCGACGCCGCCGGAACGCGGCCGGAAAGGCGAAACAAGTGTTCCCTTTGTTCACTTGCGCGCCGGGGGCCGATGAGGTGCGGACACTTGTACGGACAACTACGGGTTCCAGAGTCGAAGGCGTGGCCAAGAAGAGCAGGTACGCAGAGATAGCCGAGGTACTCGCGGCCGAGATCGCCGACCAGCCGGCCGGCACTCGCGTCTCCAGCGAGCACGAGATCGCCGCGCGCTTCGGCGTCAGCCGTGCCGCGGCCCGAGCCGCCCTCCAGGAGCTGGAGGGCCGGCTGCTGGTGCGGCGGGTCCGCGGCGCCGGCACGTTCGTCAACCGGCCGATCGACTACCTGCTGTCGCGGCGCCAGCCCCCGTCGGGGAGCCGTACCGTCGAGGAGGCGGGCGGCGTGCATCGCCGCGTGGTGCGGGACGTACGCCGCGTCGACCTCAGCGGGGAGCACGCCGACCGGCTACGGCGCGTCGAGGGCAGCCCCGCCCATCTGCTCGTGTCGCAGACCTATCTCAACGGCCTGGTCAGCAGTTGGACCCAGGCGTGGATCCCGGTCGACCTGCTGCCCGATCTCGGCCCGGCGGTGCGCGCCGTGGAGTCGCTCGATGTGATTCTGCGGCAGATGTGCGGTGTTGTGCCGGTGCGCGCCTGGTGCCGGGTCAGCAGCGTACTGCCCCCGCCCGAGGTGGCGGCGGAACTCGATGCCGAGCGCAACCGGCCGGTCTGGCTGCTGGAGAGCATGAGCCGGGATTCCCGCACCGGAGCTCCCCTGATGTGCAGCGAGTCCTGGTCCCGCCCCGACGGCCTGCGCCTCGTGATCGAACTCGACGACCTCGACTGATCTCCCGGGGCCCGGGGCCGTCGGCCCCACCGCGTCCCGCCACACCCCTACGGCCGCGACCGCGAGCGAAGCCTCGCACGCGCGGCGACCCCTGCAAGAACGTAAGGAGAACACGCGTGTCTTCGACACCGACTCGTGAACGGCGATGTGAACTGCTCGCAGCCGCCGCCCACGAGGAGATCGTCCCGCTCGCCGAACGGCTCCTGGCCGACGGCGCCCTTCCCGAACCGACCGTCCTGAAGTCCCCCGAGACCGGCATGGTGGTCCTCCAGGTGCGCGAGCCCGTCGAGGAGACCCGCTTCTACCTCGGTGAAGTGCTGGTCACCGAGTGTTCCGTCGAGGTCGCCGGTGTACCCGGCTGGTGCATGCGGCCCGGCGACGACCGGGTCGCCGCCCTCTCCGGAGCACTCCTGGACGCCCTCGCCGCGGCCGGCGGCGCCGCCGCCGCGGAGATCGACGCCCTGTGCGCGGCCGTGGCCGAGCGCCACGCCTCCCAGGACGCCGCGGAGTGGGCCGACGTCACCGCCACCACCGTCGTCTTCGAGGAGCTGACGTGACCGACCGAGCGGCCGGCACCGCCCCGGCCCCCGCCCACCGCGCGCCCTCCGGCGCCCCCGACGCCAAGCGCGTCCGCGCCCTGCGCCGTACGCCCCAGCAATCCCAGCGCGACTTCACCGCGCTGCTCGATGTCCTCGCCCGGCCCGGCCGCATCAGCCGGCTCACCGTCCCCGAGGCGGCACCGGCCGCCGCCGTCGCCGGTTGCGGACTGATCGACGTAGAGGTTCCGGTGCACGTTCTGACCGGCCCCGACCCGGACTCCGCGGCCTGGGCGGAGGCGGTGTACGCCGCGACCGGCGCGCCGCGCGCGGAGCTGCCCGACGCCCGCACCGTGATCGCCCTGCGCCCGCTCACCCCCGAGGACATCGCCGCCCTGCACCGGGGCACCCCGCTCGACCCAGAGACCGGCGCCCGCGTCTTCGCCCAAGTGGACGCCCTCGGCGGCCAAGGCCCGCACGACACGGAACTCCACCTCACCGGGCCGGGGGTTCCGGACGGCGCCGAGCGGAGCCTCGCCGTGCGCGGGCTGACCGCGGACACGGTGGCGGCGCTCGCGGCGGCCAACGCGGCATTCCCCTGCGGCGTCGACCTCTTCCTCACCGCCGCCGACGGCGCCGTGGCCGGGCTGCCGCGCACCACCCAGGTGCGGCGCCCGGGGGAGGTCTGAGATGGGGTACTCCGGAGTACGCGGCGGCCAGGAGGCCATCGCCGCCGCCGAGCGCCTCGCCCGCCGGGACCGGTTGGGCGGAGCCAGCCGGTGGCTGGAACTGGACCAGATCACCGGGCGGCTGGGCCTGGCCGTGGACCGGGTGATGGGCGAGGCAGGACTGTGGGCCCCGGAACTCGCGGCGCGGGCGATCCGGCAGTCACGCGGCGACCTGCTGGAGGCCGCGCAACTGCTGCGGGCCCACCGCTCCACCCTGCCCCGGCTTGCCTACAGCTCGCCCGTCCCCGCCGCCGCGCTGCGCCCGGTGCGCCGGATCGCCCCGGCATACCGCAATCCGCCAGGCGGCCAGATCCTCGGCGACACCGACGACTACACACCCCGGATCCTCGACCTCACCGACGAGGACACGGCCCGTGCCACGGCGCCGCCACCGCGCAGGCCCGCCACCGCCGGAACGCCCGTCGTCGCACCGGACCCGACCGTGCCGCCCGTCGGACTCCCGCCTGCCGGACTGCTGGCCGACCGCCGTGACCCCGCCGACCCCGACCCCTTCGACATCACCCGGGCACCCGCCCGCCCCGGCGTACCGCGCTCGGCCCGGCTGACCGCGATGGCCCGCGCCGAGACCGGCTCGCTGACCCACCTGTGGTACCTGGTCACCCAAGCGCCACGCAACGCCCAGCCGGAGATACCCCTCGAACTGCGCCGCGGTCACCTGCCGCTGCGCATCGAGCACCCCTTCACCGGCTCTCCGGTGACCGTTGCGGGCGTGCGGGTGAGCGAGGCGCGCACGGTCCGACCCGACGCCCGGCCCCATCCGGACGGCAGCCGCTTCGACATCGGCTACGGACTGTGCCTCGGCGACAACGAGGCCAAGGCACTCGCCATGGCGGGCCTGGATCTGCTGGTGCACCGCGACAAGACCACCAACCGCCTGGAGCAGCGAGTGCTGACCGCTTTGGACGGACCTGAGCTGGCCGGCTACCTCGAACACCTCAAACTCCCGCACTACGTGGACTTCCGCTCGATCGTCGACCGGCTCCGCGCCCTGCAGGCACCCAACCCCGAGGAGGGCCTGTGATCACCCCCGCCCCGGCGCCTGCCTCCGCGGCCGCCGTCCATGCGGAAGAACCGGCGTGGCTGGAACTGGACCAGCTCACCGAGCGCCTCAACCTCGCCGTGGACCGGGCAATGGGCGAGGCCGGCCTGTGGGCTCCGAAGCTCGCGGCCCGCGCCGTGCGTCAGGCGGAGGGCGACCCGACGGAGGCCGCGCACCTGCTGCGCGCCCACCGCGCCGCACTGCCCCGCCTCGCGGTGTCCGTCCCGGTGGCCACCTCGGAACTGCGGGTGGTGCGCCGGATCAGCTCCGCCTTTCGCAACCCGCCCGGAGGCCAGATCCTCGGCCGCACCGTGGACTACGCCGGTCGCCTGCTGGACCTGCTCCCCGAGGACGAGGGCCGGGCCCACGTCACCGACGAGTCCCTGGCTCCCACCGCTGACGGGCATCTCCACCACGACCACCAGCACGAGCACTCGGCCGACCCTGTCGCCGTCGAGCGCGTCCCGGGAAACGTCCTCGCCATCCTCCGCGAGATGGGCCTGGTCGACCGCTCCCCGAGCGCCCGGACGACCCCGAGCCCTACGACATCACCCGGCGCCCGGCACGGCCCGGTGCCCCGCGATCGGCGTGGCTGCAGACCATGGCGCGGGGTGACACCGGTTCGCTGGTGCACCTGTGGTGGTACGGCTGCGACTGGCGCCCCGACCACGAGATCCCCGGCGAACTGCGGCACGGCGCGCTGCCGGTGCGCATCGCCCACCCGCACACCGGCAAACCGGTGACGGTCGCCGAGGTGCGGGTCAGCGAGGTCGAGTCCTTCTACAACGTGCCCCGCGCCGCCGCCCAGCACCACCTCGGCGTCGGCTACGGCATCTGCTTCGGCCACAACGAGCGCAAGTCCATCGCCATGGCGGGCCTCGACCTGGCGCTGGCCCACTACGACGCCACCTCCGAACTCCACCACGACGTCCTGCTCACTCTCGACGGCCTGGACTCCACCGGCTATG
Organism: Streptomyces hygroscopicus; assembly: GCA_002021875.1. NCBI lineage: Bacteria > Bacillati > Actinomycetota > Actinomycetes > Kitasatosporales > Streptomycetaceae > Streptomyces > Streptomyces hygroscopicus. The sequence continues at coordinate 11,678,571 of CP018627.1, read as the reverse complement.
TGCAGCACCTGAAACTGCCGCACCACGTGGAGTACCGCTCGGTGCTGGACCGCGCCGAGGCCGCCGGCCAGGGCGCCAACCCCCCGGGAGAGACCGCATGAACACCTTGTCCCCGACCCGCACCGGCACCGGCGCCTCCCGTGCCGGAGCCCTCGCCGGGCCCGATCCCCGTCCCGGCATCTTCGACGAGCTGTCCAAGCGCGAGCTGCGCCGCGCCATGCTCAGCGGGATCGCCATCCCCGGCTACCAGGTCCCCTACGGTTCCCGGGAGATGCCGGTCGCCCGCGGCTGGGGGTCCGGTGGCCTTCAGGCCACCCTCTCGCTGATCTGCGACGAGCACCAGCTGAAGGTCATCGACCAGGGCGAGGACGCCGGCGTCAACGCCTCCAACCTGCGCCGCCTGATCACCGAGCACACCGGTTCCAGCGAGGAGACCGACACCCGCGCCGCCGACATCATCCAGTCCCGGCACCGTATCCCCGAACAGCCGCTCACCGACGGGCAGATCCTGGTGCTCCAGGTGCCCAACGCCGAGCCGTTGTTCCGCATCGTGCAGGAGATGGACGAACAGCGCCGCATGCACGCCGAGGCGGACTACGCCAAGATGTGGGTCCAGCTCTACGAGGACATCGTCCACAACGGACTGATCACGGCGGCCGCCGGCTACCCGGTACTCGTCGAGGGCCGGTACGTGATGACGCCCAGCCCCATCCCGCGCTGGGACGTGCCCAAGATGAACGACTCCGACGCGATCACCATCCTGTCGGCCGGCCGCGAGAAGCGGCTGTTCGCCGTCCCCCCGCACACCCGTGTCGTCCCCCTCACCTTCGACGACCGCCCCTTCGAGGTCGAGTACACCCCCGGCACCGCCTGCCGGCTGTGCGGCTCGGACGACACCTACCTCGTCGAGGAACCCGGCGAGAACGGCGCCCCCGGCACCTGGTCCTGCTCCGACACCGACTTCTGCACCCGCCGTCGTACCGGCGACGCCCCCGCCGACGTCGCCGGGCAGCCGGTCGAACTGGCCCGCGCGGCACTGCGGCGCGCCACCCGAGAACAGGAAGAAACCTCATGAGCACGCACACCCCCGAGTCGCGCCCCTGGGCCCTGAAGGTGACCGGCCTCGGCCGTATCTACGGTGACCCGTCGCCCGCGTCCCTGACCGGTACCGGACCGGAACACGGCACCGCCGTCTCACCATCGACCGGTGCGGTCGTGGCGGCCTGGGACGTCGCCTTCGACGTGGCGCCCGGCGAAGCCCTCGGCATCATCGGCGAGTCCGGCTCGGGCAAGTCCACCGTGATGCGCTGCATCGCCGGCGACGAGGCGGCCACCACCGGCGGCATCGCCCTGCGCTCCGTCGCCGACGGCGCCGTCAACCTGTGCGACCTCCTGCCGTCGGCCCGGCGCCGGCTCCGCCTGAAGGACATCGCCGCCGTCTACCAGGACCCGGCCGCCGGGCTCAACCTCGACGTGACCGCCGGCGGCAACATCGCCGACCCGCTCACCGCCGTCGGGTGGCGCTCCTACGACGGCATCCGGCAGCGCGCGGCCGAACTCCTGGAGCGGGTCGAGGTCCCGCTCAGCCGCATGGACGACCTGGTCCGCACCTTCTCCGGCGGTATGCGCCAGCGGGTGCAGATCGCCAAGGCCCTCGCCAACGACCCGCCGGTGCTGCTTCTGGACGAGCCGACCACCGGGCTCGACGCCTCCGTCGCCGCGGGCGTGCTCGACCTGCTGCGCGGCCTGTTGGAGGAGACCGGGGTGGCCGCCGTCGTCGTCTCCCACGACTTCGGCGTCATCGACATGCTCACCCGCAGGGTCCTGGTCATGAAGCACGGCCGGGTGGTCGAGTCCGGCCTCACCGACCAGCTCCTGGAAGACCCCCAGCACCCCTACAGCCAGCAACTCGTCGCGGCGGCCCGAGGATGACCACAGTGACCCCCGTACAGACCCCCGTCCGGCCCGGTACCTCCGCGCACGTCCCCGGCGTCCCCGACGACACCGTCCTGTCGGTGCGCGGGCTGCGCAAGGACTTCACCCTGCACACCATCGACGGCCGGACCGTCGACGCCCTGCACGGCGTCGACCTCGACGTCCGGCCCGGCGAGCACGTCGCCCTGGCCGGCACCTCGGGCGCCGGCAAGTCCACCCTGCTGCGCTGCGTGTACCGGACCTACCTCACCGGCTCCGGCCACATCTGGTTCCGCACCGCGGGCGGTGAACTCCTCGACGTGGCCGCGCTGCCCGACGCCGAGGCCGCCGAGCTGCGCGGCCAGGAGATCGGGTACGTATCCCAGTTCCTGCGCCCCCAGCCGCGCCGCTCGGTGATCTCCATCGTCGCCTCGGCCGGGGTCGCGCGCGGTATGGGCCGGGCCGCCGCCCTGGAGGCCGCCGCCGCCGCGCTGCGCCAGGTGGCCATCGCCGAACATCTGTGGGACATGCACGCCACCGTCCTGTCCGGCGGCCAGAAGCAGCGCGTCAACATCGCCGCCGGCACCATCGCGCCGCCCCGGTTGCTGCTGCTGGACGAGCCCGTCTCCGCCCTCGACCCGGCCAACCGCGCCGCGGTCCTGGATCTCATCGCCCGCCTGGAGGAGACCGGTACCGCCGTCCTGTCCGTCTTCCACGACCTCGACGCCATCGAGCGCCTCGCCACCCGCGTGGTGGTGCTCGGCGGCGGCCGGGTGCTGGCCACCGGCGCCCCCGGGGAGATCCTGCACGACCCGAACCTGCCGCTGGAGGTGGCCCGATGAGCCGCTACGCGTTCGCCCACGCCCGCGCCGTGCTTCCCGACCGGACCCTCGACGACGCCCTCGTCGTCGTCGAGGACGGCCGGATCACCGAGGTCGCCCCTGTCACCCCGGGCGCGGTTCCGGCCGGAGCCGTCGACCTCGGCGGCGCCCTGCTGTTGCCGGGCATCATCGACACCCACAGCGACGCGCTGGAGAAGGAGCAACGCCCTCGCCCCACCGTGGAGTTCGAGCCGGGCTTCGCCGTCCTGAGCTTCGAGGGACGGGTCCGGGCGGCGGGCGTCACCACGATGCACCACGCGGTCAGCTACCAGACCAACGCCGAGAAGGACCGCACCATCGAGCGTTCGCTGGCGCTCGCCGCCGCCGTACGGGAACGGGCCGCGTCCGGCGTCGGCCTGATCGACCACCGGCTGCTGCACCGCCTCGACGCCCGCGACGCCGACGCGCTGGACGCCCTCAAGGGCGCCCTCACCGGACAGCCGCACACCGACGTGCCGCCGCTGGTCTCGTACGAGGACCACACCCCGGCCAGTACCGGAACCTGGAGGCGTACCGAGCGATCGTCCAGCGGCAGGAGCACCTGTCCGCCGAGGACGCCGACCGGTTCATCCGCCACCGCATCGACGAGCGTGCCGATGGCATCCCGCAGCGCGCCCGCACCCTCGCCCACCTCGGCCAGGAGGTACGCGCGGGGCGGATCCGGCTGCTCGCCCACGACGTGGAGAGCGCGGAAGAGCTCTCCGGGGTACGGGCCGCGGGCGCCGCCGTCGCCGAGTTCCCCACCACCCGCGAGGCGGCCCGCGCCGCGCAGGACGCCGGGATGCCGGTCGTCGCCGGTGCCCCCAACGTGCTGCGCGGCGGCTCGCACAGCGGCAACGTCGGCGCCGAGGCGCTGATCGCCGAGGGCCTGGTGGACAACCTGTCCAGTGACTACATGCCCACCGCCCTGCTCGCCGCCGCACTGCGCCTGGCGGAGCGCGGGGTGGTGCCGCTGCACACCGCGGTGGCACTCATCACCTCGGGCGCCGCGCGCACCGCGGGGCTTGCCGACCGCGGGGCCCTCGTCCCGGGGCTCCGCGCCGACCTGGTCGTCGTCACCGCCGAGGGCGGGCGGCCCACCGTACGGATGTCCCTGCTCGCCGAGGAGTCCCGGGACGGCGACGGCGCTCCGCTCTCCGCGGCCCGGCTGCTGAAGCCCGCCGACGCGGCGACGTCCTCGCGCTGAGGGCCGTCGCGCCCCGCTCACCGGGCCGTGGGGTCCGGTGAGCGGGGCGCGACGCCTGCCCGGCGCGCGTGGGCCGCGGCGTCAGTAGCTGGGGGGCGTGATGCTGAGCATGAAGCGAACGGTGCTCCTGCTCTCGTTGAGAAAGCGGTGCGGGATGTTGGAGTCGAAGTGGCAGCTGTCTCCGGCCTTCAGCATGTGCGTCTGGTCGCCCACCTGGACCGTGAGCCGACCGGTGAGGACGACGACGCACTCCTCCGAGGGGTGTGATCGGGGGGTGTCGGAGGAGACGGCACCGGGTTCCAGCGACCCTTCGAGGACTTCCAGTCTGGCTCCACCCGGTGAGGCACGGGTGTAGGTGATCGCGTGGTGGGGCGAGGAGATCCGGTACCGGTCGTCGCGGCGGATGACGGCGACCGTCTGCTGATCCCCGTCCTGGAACAGATTGAACAAGGGGGTGTCGAGGACCTCGGCGATCCGTCGCATCGTTTCCAGGCTGGGATCGGTGACACCACGCTCAACCTGGCTGATCAGGCCGGTGGACACCCCGGCGCGGTCGGCGAGTTCCCGGACGGTCATGCCCCGGAGGGTGCGGTATTCACGGATCCTTGTCACGGCCACGGCATCATTATCCAGTACGGCCCTCGGCCGCGTGCCTCGGGCGGAGCGCCCGGCACACGCGGCCGAGGCCGGAACCCCTCGGGTTACCCGGCGAGGCTGGCTTCCTTGGTTCCTCGCGGGTCCGGGGGCGTCCCTTCTTCGATCCCGACGTCGATCGCGGTGTCCGAGGGAGGCGCGGTAGCCAGGGTGACCACGACCGTCACCACGAGGTTGATGACGAGGGCGGGCAGGCCGACGACCATGCCAGCGGGCACGGCCTGGAGCACGACGGAGCCCAGGGCGGGGACGCCGACGATCAGCCCGCCGCAGATGGCACCGGCGGCCAGTCCCTGTGCGGTGACCCGTCGCCACATCATGGACAGGAACAACGCGGGTGCCAACTGGCCGACAGCGCTGTATACGCTGGTCATGACGGTGAGCAGCTGGTCGTTGCTGGTGGCGGCCAGGAGCACCGACAGGCCGGTGAACACGACCACACCGAACCGGGTCAGCGGCAGCGACGACGACCACCGTGGCGATACCGCGCCGATCACGTTGCTGCTCAGCAGGCTGCTGGCCGCGAGCATGAGCACCGCGGTGGGCACGAGTGCCACGAGGATGCCCACGCCTCCGAGGACGCCGATGACCCAGTCCGGATACTTCTCCTGCACGAACAGCAGCAGGGACTGATTGGCCTGGTCGGCGCCCAGGTGCGGCAGCGCGAGCAGCGCGGCGAACGCGATGACGACGATCAGGACGTAGAACAGCGAGTACAACGGCTGGATCACCTGGTTGCGGCGGATCGTCGTCACGTCCTTGGCGCTGTAGGACACCTGGAACACATGGGGCAGGGCGAAGGCGCCCAGCGGAGTGAGCAGCAGGAAGCTCATCCACCACCAGGTGTTCGTCGCGGCGTCTCCGAGGATTCCCGGGAGAGTGGCCGCCGCGGGGTGGGCGTCCTTGACACCGTCGAAGATGCCCGGCAGACCGTGGACGCCGGCCGCCTTCGCCGCGCCGACGGCGATCACGATCAGGACCACGACCAGGAGAATGTCCTTGACGATCGCCGTGTAAGCGGCACTGCGCATGCCTCCGACCAGGACGAACGCGGCCACCAGGACACCGCCGGCCACAATGTAGGCAACCGTCGGCACCCCGGTACCGAACAGGCTGCCCAGGATGAGGCCCAGTCCGGTCAGCTGCAGTTGGCCGTAGAGCAGCAGGACCACGATGCCGAACACGGCGATCAGGCCACCGAACCACGGCGCCTCGAATCGCGCGGTGAAGTAGTCCGCCATGGTCACCAGCCCACGCCGCTTACCCGCGCGCCAGATCTTGGGGACCATCCAGTAGCCGACCGTGGCATTGAGGACCACGGTGCCAAGGACGAAGAAGCCGGGCGCGCCGTTGCTGAAGACTCCCTGAGACGCGCCGAGCAGCGCGGACGTGGTGAACGTTTCCCCGACGAGCAGGAACCAGAACAGCAGGGTGCCGAAGCGCCGCCCGCCCACGGACCACTCCTGCATGTTCATCGTCCGGCCGCGGGCGGCTGCCACGGCTCCCCACACGATGGAACCGACCGCGATCACGAAGGCAAGGAAGAGTGCCATGTCCCGCCCCTAAACCCGGTCCGCGTCGCCGCGGGAGCGGTCGACGAGGTAGACGCCCGCGAGGGCGGCCGATCCGATCAGGACACCGAGTGTCATCCACACCAGCAGGAACGGGATCGAGCCAAGGACGTAGTCGACGCGGTTGACCAGGGGAATCACGCCGATGCACCACACGGGCGGGACCGCCAGCAGGAGCCAGTGCCAGCGGCGCCGGGGGGTGGACCCGGCCACGGGGGTTAGTGGTCTAGACATGCTACTCCGATCAGCACATGGCCTTGACTCGGCTTGACCGAACGCCGCCTACGTGTTCAGCCGAGATGAATTTGCATCAATGTGAGTGACGCACGCCCCACCGTCAACCCTTCGGACGCAGATATCTTTCCGGTGTTGCGCAGCCACGCTGACGCGTGTTCACTGTGGCTGAATCTGTAAAGACGTTGCTCACGGAGGCGACTCATGGATCCCGACCGGTTTCGGGCACAGTTCCCCAGCATGGTCGACACCACGCACCTGGCCTCGTGCAGTCAGGGCGCCATCTCCGCCGGTGTCACCACGGCGCTGGCTGAAATGGCCTACGCGCTGCGTGATCAGGGCGCGCCGTGGGGTGACTGGATGGTGGAGGTGGAGCGACTGCGCACCGCGGTGGCAGGCTTCCTCAACGCGTCCACCAGCGAGGTCGCCCTCGTGCCTTCCGCATCGCACGGCGCCTTCCAGGTGGCCAACGCGGTGGACTTCGCAGGAGGCGGTGTGATCGTCTCGATGGCCGCGGAGTTCCCGAGCGTCGGTCAGGTGCTGCACGCCCAGCGTCCGGGGCCGGGCGAGGTTCGGTGGGTCGGCCAGGAGGCGATGCACACGCTGGGTGTGGTGGAGGCCTACCGCGCCCAAATCGATGACAGCACCCGGCTGGTGTCGGTCCCGCTGGCCTTGTACACGAACGGATCCCTCCAGCCGGTCAACGAGATCGCCAAACACGCGCGTGCGGTGGGGGCGCGCGTGCTGGTCGATGCCTACCAGGCGGCCGGCGTGGTCCCGATCGACGTGGCCGAGATCGACTGCGACTACCTCGTCTTCGGCACGCTGAAGTACATGCTGGGCCTTGCCGGGATCGCCGCGCTCTTCGCCCGGTCCGGTGTCACGGACCAGCATCCGCCACGGATGACCGGCTGGTTCGGACGTCCCAACCCGTTCGACTTCGATCCGACCGGCCTCGATTTCCCCGAGGAGGCCCGCCGCTTCGAATCCGGTACGCTCGCCATCCCCTCGGTGTACGCGGCGCGGGCCGGAATCGAAACACTCAACCAGGTCGACCCGACCACCCGGTGGGAACACGTCGAGAACCTGGTTGCCGAAGCCGGTGCCCGGCTGACCGAGGCGGGCGAGACGCTGAGCCGGCCGGCCCCCGGTGCCCGGCCCGGACCGCAGGTCGCGGTGGCCGACACCGACCCGGACACCTTGGCGGCCTTCCTGGCCACCCGCCGGATCGTCACCGCACCGCGCGGATCGAACCTGCGCGTCGCCTTCCACTACTACAACACCAGCGACGACATCGACCGCCTGTGCGCGGCGATCAAGGACTACCGGAGGCAGTCGTGACCACCCGTACCACCCTCACTGCTGCCAGACTTCTGACCGAGTCCTCCGCACCGCTGATCCACGACGCGGTGGTGTGCGTCGAAGGCGACACGATCGCCTACGCCGGGCCCGGCGGCTCCGCACCGGCCTGGGCAAGCACCGCCGAGACGGTCACCGACCTCGGGGACACCACCTTGATGCCCGGACTCATCGACTGCCATGTGCACCTGTGCCAGGATCCGACCTCGAGCGGTCTGCTCGTGGGGATGTCCTCGGACCAGGACGCCTTGCGCCGGACGATGGTGGCCAACGCACAGCGGCTGCTCGACGCCGGCGTCACCACCGCCCGCGACCTCGGGGCACCCGGCACCCTGGGAACCGAGATACGCGATCGGCTCACCACACTCCCCCACGCCACCCCCCGGATGCTGGTCGCGAACGCGCCGATCACCGTGACAGGCGGCCATGCCTGGTCCATGGGCGGCGTCGCCGACGGCGTCGACCAGATACGGGCACGGGTGCGCGAGCACGCCGAACAAGGGGTGGACCTGATCAAGGTCATGACCACGGGCGGGTTCATGACACCCGGCAGCCACCCGTCCCAGACCCGTTACTCCCTCGACGAACTCACCGCCCTCGTCACCGAGGCCCATGCCCACGGCCTGCCCGTGACCACGCACGTACTCGGCGTCGAAGGCATCGAGCGGGCCGTCCTCGCCGGTGTCGACTGCATCGAACACTGCGGCTGGGTCACGCAGGCCGGCACCCGATTCGATCCCCGCATCGCCGCCATGATCGTCGAACGGGACGTCGTCGTCAGCCCCGCGATGAACACCGCCTGCACCGCCGAACACTACATGTGTCCTTGGGACGAGCGGGACTCCGTCATCGGCAATCTCCGCAAGCTCATCACCCTGGACGCCATCGTGGTCGCCGGAACCGACGCCGGCATCCCGCTCGTCCACTTCGAACGCTACGCCGACTGCCTGGAGGTCTACCTCGACGCCGGGATGAACCACCGCCAGGTGATCGCCAGCGCGACCGACGTCGCCGCCGAAGCCTGCGGCCTGAAAGACGTCACCGGCCGACTGGCACCCGGTCTGAGCGCCGACCTGATCGCCGTCGACGGCGACCCCACCCAGGACATCGCCGGCCTCCACAAGCCCGGCTTCGTCATGGCCGCCGGCCGCCCCCACCCGATACGTGACACGACCCTCGATACCGGTGACGCCGAGGCGCGCGACCGAATCCGGCGCAGGCTCGAAGCCGGGGCGGGCCGTCACACCGCGGGAGAGTAGGAACCCGCGCGCCCGCCTTCGGGGACAACCGCGCCACCGGCCTCACGGCACCGAAGTCACCGGGGCCGGCGATCATCCCTCTTCCCGTACCCGGTGATCTCGGTCCGCGGGGGATTCCGCCCGGACGGCGATCACGACGTTGCCGTCCCGGCGGAGGGTGTTGTAGATGGGGCAGCTAGCGGTGAAGAGTTCGGCCAGGGGCTCGGCTTCCTCCTGGGTGACTCCGTTCAGGCGCAGGTCGAGGCGGATGCAGGCGTACCGGGTGGGGTCCTGCGGGTCCCGTTCGTAAGCGACGTGGGCCTGCGCGCCGGTCAGGCCGGATGCGCGCTCCTGGGCGTGGACGGGATGTTGCTCAGGGAGCAGGAGGCCAAGGACGACAGCAGCAGCTCTCCGGCCTGGACGGCCTCGGCCGGTCCGGTACGAGCGTCGGCCGTGCCACCGCTCCACACCCGACCGCACCCCACCTCGACTGGACATCGCGGTACATGCTGGAACTCCCGTGGACGTGGCCACTTCACAGGACGACGGACGCGTGGGCAGCCACTACACCCGTATCCGGCAGAGCATCGTCAGCGGGCAGGCAGGACCCGGAACCGTCCTGATCCTCACGACCCTCAGCACGCAGTACAACGTCTCGCGCACCCCCGTGCGGGAAGCTATCAGGCTCGTACAGGACGGTCTGGTCGAGCGGGCGACCCGCGGCTGCGTCGTCCGCACGCGCACGCCGGAGGAGGTCCTGGAGATCTGCGAGGCGCGTATCGCCCTGGAGTCGTCGGCCACGAAGGACCCCGCCGAACTGATGGACCGTCTGGACGCCCAACTGAAGGTGTACGACGCGCACACCACCCCGGCCACCGACCTCCCCGACAACCTCAGCCTGATCCTCGAGGAACACGCCGGAATCCTGGACGCGGTGCGGCGCCGTGACGTGGGCACGGCCCGCGACCGCGTGATCGCCCACCAGAGCCGCACTCGGGACCTGCGCATCGGCGCCTTGCCCGGTCGGGGAGGGCGGCACCCTAGGCCCTTGCCGCTTCTCTCTCCCCCTCCACACAAGGGCCGCCTTCCTTATGGGGCTCGCACCCATGCCCTCCCCCGTCCCCCTTGCCTAACGTCTGCACCTGGCCGAGCAGTCCACGGTACGGAGCAGAGCTGATGGAGACCATCGACGGCCGCCAGTTCGCCAACCGCCACGACCTCATGGAGTACACCGGCTACACCCGGGACCCGCTGTCCAGGATGTGGCGCGATCGCGAGGAGAACGGCCACCCGACCCCGCGCATGATCAACGGCGTCATGCACTGGGACCTGAGGGTATGGGGCGCGTGGTTCGCCGAGCACAACCGGCAGCGGCGCGACGACGCGGCTCGCCGCCGGGCGGCCGGACCGCCCGCGAAGTGAACCGTATCCGGGCGACGTTGCGCACGAACCACGCCTGGAGCACCAAAGGATGAACTATCTAGCTAATCCATGAGCAGCGGGATTGAAATTCCAGATCATGCTAGTCTCCTGCCCACACCCAGTCGAACTGGCAAACCTCTCCCGAGGCCAACCCCGGCAAGCGCGACCCCGACCGCGCGAAGGACCAGCCCAAAGGCATGAACGACGAACTCTCCTCGCCCCTGAACGAGGGTCGCTTCCGATTCCAGGGCGTCCCGGGCTCGAAGTCCGTCACCGCCCGCGCACTGTTCCTGGCGTCCGCGGCACAAGGCACCACGGTGCTGCACAGGCCCCTGGTCTCGGATGACTCGATGGGGTTCGCGGAGGGCCTCGCCGCGCTCGGCTACCGGTTGGAGCGCGAGCCGGACCGGTGGACGGTCGAGGGCCGCGTGCGGGGACCGGCGGCCGAGGAGGCATCGGTCTTCTGCCGCGACGGCGCCACCACCGCGCGGTTCCTTCCGGTGCTGGCCGCCGCCGGCCACGGCGTCTTCCACTTCGACGCGTCCGCCCAGATGCGCCGCCGCCCTCTCGGCCCGCTCACCCGGGCACTGCGCGACCTCGGCGTCACCCTCGTCCACCGGGAGCGGGAGGGCCATCACCCGTTGACCGTCCATGCCGATGGGATCAGGGGAGGGCACATCACTCTGGACGCCGGACTGTCCTCCCAGTTCCTCACCGCACTGCTGCTGGCCGGTCCGCTCACCGAGCAAGGGCTCACCATCACCGTGAGCGACCTGGTCTCCGTGCCGTACGTGGACATCACCGTGGCGATGATGGAGCGCTTCGGGGTGCGTGTGCACCGCGACGGGGACACCTTCACGGTGCCCGCTCAGCCCTATATGGCCACCGATTACACGATCGAGCCGGACGCCTCCACCGCGAGCTACTTCCTGGCGGCGGCCGCGCTCACCGGGCGCCGCGTCACCATCCCCGGGCTCGGCTCGGGCAGCCTGCAGGGCGACCTGCGCTTTGCCCAGGTGCTCTTCCGGATGGGAGCACACGTCACGCTGGCCGAGGACCACGTGACCGTCGCCGGTACTGACGGCGGACGACTGGCCGGCATCACCGTGAACATGCGCGACATCTCCGACACCATGCCCACGCTGGCCGCCATCGCGCCGTTCGCCGACGGCCCGGTCCGTATCGAGGACGTCTACAACACCCGGATCAAGGAATGCGACCGGCTCGAAGCCTGCGCCGAGAATCTGCGCGCCCTCGGGGTCCCGGTCCTGGTCGGGCGGAACTGGATCGAGATCCACCCCGCGCGGCCCCGCCCGGCACACATCGCCTGCCACGGCGACCACCGCATCGCCATGGCCTTCAGCATCACCGGCCTGCGCACCCCGGGCATCACCCTGGACGATCCCGGATGCGTGAAAAAGACCTTTCCCGGCTTCCACCACACACTGAACAGCCTTCGCAGCATCTGGCTGTCGTGACATTCGGCACCAATCGGGCACAACTTTGCATTTCCGCGTTCACCATTTTCCACACAGATCGAAAGGAGTCGACTCCGCACGTCTCGATAAGCAACGGTTATCGCGAGAGCGATTCCATCTATTGGACCTCTGGAGAATGCGCGTGATCCACTCCATGAACAATCGCAGAACAGCGTTGATGGAGGAGATCCCAGATGGGAAGTACGGTCGCGCGAGGGCTGGCGGCGGCATTGCGGCGCCACGGTGTCAGCGACGTGTTCGGACAAAGTCTGCCGTCGCTGTTCTTCCTGGCCGCGCCTGAAGAATCGATCCGGCAGATCGTATACCGTACCGAAAACACGGGCGGCGCGATGGCCGACGGATACGCACGGGTGTCGGGCAGGATCGGCGTCGTGGCCGCTCAGAATGGCCCAGCCGCGACCCTGCTCGTGCCGCCACTGGCCGAAGCCTTCAAGGCGCCGGTGCCCGTGATCGCGATCGTCCAGGAAGTCCCGCAGGCGGCCCGGAACCGCAACGCCTTCCAGGAGCTGGACCATGAGAAACTCTTCGACGCGTCTACCAAGGCGATCCGCCGGATCGACGACCCCGCCAGGGTCGATGACTACGTCGACGCGGCGGTCACCGAAGCGACGTCCGGCCGCCCCGGACCGGTCGTGCTGTTGGTCCCCAAAGACGTTCTGGCCGAGCCCGTCCCAGTAGCGACGTCACGCCGCGCCGGCTACGGCCACTTCCCGCTGGACCGGTATCTCCCTGGCCCCGAGCCGATCAAACACGTCGCTGATCTGCTCGCCATGGCCAAACGGCCGCTCGTGGTCGCCGGGGGCGGCGTCCACGTCTCCGGGGCCGTGCCCGAGCTGGCCGAGCTGCAGCACCTCGGGGCGCTGCCGGTGGCGACGACGCCCATGGGCAAGGGATCGGTGGACGAGACCGACCCGCTGTCCGTCGGTGTGATCGGCTACGCCATGGGGAGCTACTCGGCCACTCACGACGCCCGTCCCCTGATGGAGGACGCGGACCTGATCGTGTTCGTGGGTACGCGAACCAACGAGAACGCCACGGACGCCTGGCGTCTCTTCCCGCCCACGGCGACATACGTCCACATCGACATGGACCCGGTCGAGGTGGGCCGCAACTACGAAGCCTTCCGCCTGATCGGCGACGCCAAGCTCACCCTGCGCGCGATCGTCGACGAGTTGAAGTCCACCCCGCTCGACACCCGCACGGCGGCCCGCGACCAGGTGATCGGTCGGATCGCGCAGGCCCGGGCCAAGCACGAAGAGCGTATCGAGCCCCGGGCGACGGCGGACGGCTCACCGATCCGGCCCGAGAGGATCATGCGGGAGCTCGACGCTCTGCTGACGCCGGAGACGATCGTCGTCGCCGACGCGAGCTACAGCTCCATCTGGATGTCCAACTACCTGCGCGCCCGGCGCGGCGGTCAACGGTTCCTGTCTCCTCGCGGCCTGGCCGGGCTGGGCTGGGGAGTCCCCATGGCGATCGGTGCCAAGGCAGCGAGCCCGGACAGCCCCGTGGTCGCTGTGGTCGGTGACGGCGGGTTCGCGCACTGCTGGTCCGAGCTGGAGACGGCCGTCCGGATGAACCTGCCTATCACGGTCATCGTGCTCAACAACGCGATCCTCGGCTACCAGAAGCACTCCGAGCTGCACCAGTTCGCCGAACACACCAGCGCCATCGACATCACCCCGATCGATCACGCGGCCATCGCCACCGCGTGCGGGGCGCGAGGTGTCCGTGTCGACTCCGCGGACGATCTTGCCGGTGCGCTCCGTGACGGGCTGTGCTCCCCCGCCGTCACCGTGATCGACGTGCTGACCGCCGCGGACGCCTTCCCGCCGATCTCCGCCTGGGACGACGACGCCACGCTGCGCGAGGTGACCGCCGGAGCCGCCCTGTGAACGCGGAGTCCTTCACCGGCTCGGAAAGGTACCTGCACCGTGCCCACCAGGTCATCCCGCGCGGGGTGAACTCCTCGCGGCGGGCCGTGCTGCGCCCCACCCCGCTGGCCTTCACCAGTGCGCGGGGCAGCCGGATCACCGACATCGACGGCAACGAGTACGTGGACTACGTCGCCGGGTACGGTCCGATGCTGCTCGGACACCTGCCGCCTGAGGTGGTCGAGGCCGTGCGCACGCAGCTCGCCGCCGGAGTGCTGTACGGCGGTCAGCACGAGGCGGAGGCCGAGCTGGCCGAGCGCATCGTCCGGATGGTGCCCAGCGCGGAGATGGTCCTGCTCAACGTGACCGGAAGCGAGGCCGTGCAGGCGGCGTTGCGGATCGCCCGCGTCGCTACCGGACGGCGCAAGACGGTCAAGTTCGAGGGCCACTACCACGGGTGGATCGACCCCATGACCGCCAACGGGCCGGGCAGCCCCGTGGGAACCGGCCCGGCACCGCGTCCGGTGATCGCCGCGGACCACAACGTGGTCGGCCCCGAGATCCTGGTGTGCCCCTGGAACGACTCGGAGGCCCTGGCCGGTCTGCTGGCGCGTCATGGTGCGGACGTCGCCGCGGTCATCATGGAGCCCGTAGCGGTCAACGGCGGCAACCTGCGGGCCGACGACGGGTATCTGGCCACCGCCCGCCGCCTGTGCGAGCAGCACGGCTGTCTGCTCGTCTTCGACGAGGTCGTGACCGGCTTCCGCCTGGGGCCCGGCGGGGCCCAGCAGCGCACCGGTGTGACCCCGGACCTCACCGTGCTCGCCAAGGCTCTCGGGTCCGGCTTCCCGATCAGCGCGGTGGCCGGACGCGCCGAGGTGATGCGCGTGGCCGAGCACGCCATCGGGCACGCCGGAACGTACAACGGCAACGCGTTGTCGGTCGTCGCGGCCAACGCGACCCTCGATGTCCTCGAGACTGATCAGGAATCCCTATACCCCCGTCTGGGCCGTCTGACCGGGAAGCTCGCGGACGGCATCGAGCAGCTCGCCGCCCGGCACGGGGCGCCGCTCCAGGCCCTGCGTGCCGGCGCGCTGGTCCGTCTGCACTGGGACGCCCCCGAACCGCTGCGCACCTAGGCGGAAGCGCTCGCCGGTCGCACCGCACCGCTGCGCGACTTCTCCGAGCACATGGTCCGCAATGGTGTCCACGCCCGCGAGACCGGGCTGTGGTACGTCTCCGCGGCCCACACCGACGACGACGTGGACAGGACCTTGGCCGCCGTCGACCGGGCGCTGGCCGCGGTTTCCGGCCGCCTGACCGCCTGACCGCGTCCCGGGCCGCTGCCGCCACGCCAGATCCCGCAGCGGCGGGCCCCATACCGCCGTCGCCCATCCGAGAGGCACTCATGCGATTCTCTGTCTCCGCCGACACCGGCGGCACCTTCATCGACGTCGTCGTCCGCGACGAGGACGACAACCACTACGTCGGCAAGGCACTCACCACCCACCAGCGCGTCTTCGACGGCATGCGCGAAGCCCTCGAGGCCATCGCCGACGGCCTCGGGACGACCGCACGGGCCCTGCTGGCCCACACCGACCTGTTCATCTACGGGACCACGCGGGCGACCAACGCGATCGTGACCCGTCGGGTGGCCAAGACCGCCCTGCTCACCACCGAGGGCTTCCCCGACATCCTCGTGCTGAAGGAGGGCGGCAAGCGGGACGTCTTCGACTACACCACCGAGTACCCCGACCCCTACATCCCGCGGCGCAGGACGTTCGAGGTGCCCGAGCGGGTCAGCTCCGAGGCGCGGATCACCAAACTGCTGGACGAGCAGGCCGTGCGGGACATCCTGCACCACCTCCGCCAGGAGAACTACGAGGCAGTGGCCGTGTCCCTGCTGTGGTCGATCGTCGAGCCCGCGCATGAGCTGCGGATCGCCGAGCTCGTCGAAGAGATCCTGCCGGGCGTCCCGTACACGCTCTCGCACCAGATCGCGCCGATCATCCGCGAGTACCGGCGGGCCTCGGCGACCGCCATCGACGCCTCGCTCAAGCCCCTGATGCAGAACCACTTCCGCGAACTCGAGTCGGACCTGCGGGCCTTCGGCTACACCGGTCAGCTACTGGTCTCCTCGAGCATCGGCGGCGTGATGACCGTCGAGGAGATGATCTCCGCGGCGTCCGTCCTGCGCGACCACCCTGAATCCGCCCAGCACTTCAGCCATGTGGCCGACGACCGCACCGCCGACCCCCGCATACGCCAGGCAGTACGCACAAGCACGGCTCCCTGAAGCGAGTAGGCGAGTAGTAACCCTCGCCCCTGAGCAGGCCGCAGGGGCCTCGCGTCCGGTGGCCTTGTCGGGAAGACGTTCGAGGATGCGGTCATCGTGGCTGGCCAACGCCGTGGCGGTCGCCCACACCGGCTCGCTGAGCCAGAGCAGGGAAGACGCGGAGGCCCGGTCCCCATACGGGATCGGGCCCTCGCCGTCCGCCAGGCACGCATCACCATGCCCGGCGGGACTTTCCCCTTCGCATCGGTTTGCGGCCAGTAGCAGCTCAGGGGGACCCGACGCTGCACCGGCGGCCGGATCAGGAGGCAGCATCGTCCTTGCCGGGGCCGCGCGGCAAGCCAGGCTGAAACACCTGCGGACCGGCGGCGGACCGGGGTGCGGAACGCGCTGGTCATGGCGAGTGCTGGCCGCCGCGTGAGCGTCTGCCATCCGGTGGAGCACCTGGAACACCGGCGGACCAAGAAACCGGCATACGAGATATTTATGCCATTTCAGATGAGCGAGGGCGGGGCAGGCCGTGCCATCCTCTTCGGCACCGGAGGGCGGCAGCCATCAACTGCCGTTTGCATGACCGGTTTTGCGGCCAGTAGCACGTTCAGCGTGCGGGCTGCCGGATCCCGTGCGCGGGAGGCGGCCCGCGCCCCTCATCCGGAGGTTTCACCGTCTTGTCCCCGTACCGCCCCCGGGCCGTCTTCCCATCCGGCCCGGACCGCCTCCCTGGCCGTCCGCTGGGGCCCGCGCAGGTGTTCGGCATCGCTGTCTTCCCCGTCCTGGGGGCCGCCCTGTCCGCGTACGGCATGCCCGTAGGCGACGTACTCGGCCTGCTCGCGGGCTGCGGCGCGATCGGTGCCCTTACCACCGCGGCTGCCGGAGGCGGCAGGGCCCTGCTGTCCGCGCTGGCCACCGCGGCGGTCCGCGCGGCCGCCTGCGACATCGAGCACGGCGCCCGGTAGAGGGGAGCGCCATGAACCCGCCCGTCGGCCGGGGCAGCGCCCCGGCCCCCGGCCGCCGCCACCGCGGCCTCGTCGACCACCTGCTCGCCCTCAAGGAGCGCAGCGGCTGCAGTTATGCCCAGCTGGCCTTCAACTCCCGCACCATGGACGGCCCCGCCGTCCCCGCGACCACGCTCAAGCGCGTGGTGGACCTCAAGAAGGTGCCGACCGAGCGGGCCGTCGTCGCCTACGTCCGCGCCTGCGGCGTCGGCGGCGAGCAGGAGGCGCTGCGTCGCTGGCGGGCTGCCCGCGCCGAGCAGCGCGGCGTCCTTGCCGCCCTGCGCGCGCCTGCCGTCGACAACATCCGCACCCTCGCCGACCTGAATGCGGCCGTCGCCGCCGCCTACGAACGCGCCGGCGCCCCCGCTCTGCGCGTCCTGCAGGACCGCGCCGCCACCACCGAGATTGCCGGGCAGGTGCTGCTGCCGCTGAACGCCGCCTGGCGCGCCACCCGGCGCGAGGGGCGGTTCACTCTCTGGTCCCAGTGCGAAGCCTTCCTGCGCGGCTGCGGCATCCCTGCCCGCGACATGCCCCGCTGGAAGGAGGCATGGCAGCGCACCGCCATCGGCCGTCCGGCCGCCCGGAACCGCTTCCAGACCCGCGCCGCACCCAATGGCCCCCTCGCGCGCCGCAGCCGTACGCCCTCCGCCCTCATCACCTGGACGCCCGAGCTGGAAAGGTCGGCCACGGAGGTCATGAGGGTCTTGGCCTCCGCCCACGACGTCTTGAGGCCCAAGATGGAGAGGTCGGCCATGGCCGCTGTGAAGGCCTTGGAAATCCTTCTGCGCTCGCCCGATCCGCAAGTACAGCGCGCTGCCCTCACCCAGGGCCTGGCGCACGCGGTGGAAGCCGTGGCCCGCCTCAACGGCACCGGCCCCTCCTCCTTGCACGGCAGGCAACTCGACCCGATGCGGGTGCAATCCGATCCGAGCCAGGACAAAGGCCAAGGCCAGCATGGCCGCGCGGGCGTTGCCGTCCGCGAACGGATGGAAGAAAAGGATGTCGAGGTAGGTCCGGGCGGCGCGTGAGGGGAGGGGAAGATCCGGTTGAGCGCTCTCGGACAGACAGCGCTCGAATCGCGCCCGCGTATCGGGTGCGAGGCCGTAGCGCTCCCGTCCGCCCTTCGCGAAGGCCGGCATCGTGCGAAAACCGACGAGGTCGTGGCCCAGTACGGTCCGCTGTCACTTCGCCATGAGGGCGAAGGTCAGCGGCCTGCGCTGCTCCGCGTCGGCGAAGGCCAAGTCGAGGGCGGTCAGGACCCGCGCGTTTCCCTCACTGTCACGCCCGCCTCGCGTTGCCATGAAGAAATTCCGGAAGCCGTCGCGGGCCGGTGTTCCAGAGGCCGGGCATCCGCCGCGCCAGGATGGCCAGGAGATTTCCGTCCGGATGAGCAGCCAGTCGGCAAGGCTGTCCTTCGGTCGGCCTTCAGGTGCCCGCAGGGCCCCTGCCGGATGGTCGCATTCACGACGGACCGGGCCCGCGTCCCGGTGGGGAGCGGGCCCGGTGCGCGGTTGGGGTGGTGGTCAGTCGGCGAAGTTGGCGCCGAAGTTCGGCGTGCCGGTGGTGGAGACTCCCGATGAGCTCGGCGAGACGGAGCGGGCTCCGGTCGTGGTGATCTTTGTGCCGCTGGAGGGCAGGTACGTCACCGCGCCGTTGCCGGAGTTCTCCCAGGAGCTGACCAGCAGGTCGGCCTTGCCGTCGCCGGTGACGTCGTCGAGCTTGGTGTCGAGGCCGAACCCGTCGTACTTCTCGTCGTCGCCGGGCACGCCGGCGGTGCTCTGTGCGAAGTACTGGGCGCCGGAGCTGGTGTTCAGGCCGGTCGCGGAGCCGTACAGGACGGTGACCGCGCCGGTGTCGGCGACGCCGTTCAGGTCCTCGCCCGCGGCGCTGATGACGATGTCCTGGTAGTTGTCGCCGTTGATGTCGCCCAGGTCGAGTTCGTAGCCGAACCGGTCGTTCTTCTCGGACCCGCCGGGGACGTTGCCGGTGTTCTGGGTGATGCCCGTGGTCGAGCCGGGGCCCCCGTTGGAGCCGTAGGTGATGTTGACTTTGCCGCCCAGGGCGGAGTCCGGGATGGTCGTGCCGTCGTCCGTCGTGTTGTTCCAGGAGGCGCCGCTGACGATGTCGCCGAAGCCGTCACCGTTGACGTCGCCGATGGCCGTTATGACGCCGGGCTTGAGGGTCTGCGCTGAGGAGGTGCTGAGGCCGCTCGCGGTGCCCGGGAGGTAGTAGTTGGTGTTCCAGCCCCAGTCGGTCTGCGTCTCGAAGCCGTCGACCACCAGGTCGGTGCGGCTGTCGCCGTTGACGTCACCGGCGGTGAGGTTCAGCGGGCCCCGGGCGGTGCCGCCGGACTGGATCGGGGGCTTGATCGTGTAGCGGCCGCCGGCGGTGCCGGAGGTGTTGATGCCGCCCTTGTAGACGTAGACGGTGCTGGAGGTGTTGCCGACAGCCAGGTCGTCCTTCCCGTCGCCGTCGAAGTCGCCGGCGGCCAGGTTTTTGCCCCAGGAGTCGTGCGACGAGGGGGCTGGGTCCGCGATCGTGACCCCGGTGCCGGTGATGCCTGAGGCCGAGCCCCACAGCACGGCGAGGGTGCCGCCGTCGGTGTCGCTGCCCACGTCCTCGCCGGCCGCGGCCACGGCGATGTCGTCGTAACCGTCGCTGTTGAAGTCGCCGTAGGCGGTCTCCCCGCCGAAGGCGTCCTGTGCCTCCGCGGTGCCGGGGACGCCGGCGCTGTTCTGGCTGAGCACCGTCCGCTTGGCGGACGACACCCCGGTGGAGGTGCCGTAGAGCACCACGAGCTGGCCCGCGGTGTCCTTGCCGTTCACATAAGCGCCGGCGGCCGAGAAGGCGACGTCGCCGATGCCGTCGCCGTTGAAGTCGGCGCGGGGGACCGTCGTCGAGTCCGCCGCCCTGGCCGTCGCCGCCGATAACGTGAGCACACCGCCCGTCAGCGAGGCCGCGGCGGCCGTCGCGAGAGCGATACGAAGATGCTTGTGCACGCGGGGTTCTCCTGCAGCATGTGGGGGATACCTTGGCAGGTATCCGCAGTCAATGGGTGGCATTCCGCCCGCGTTCGCCGGAAGTCGGCCACGGCTTCGCGAGGCGGTTGCCGATCAGGAGACTCGCGATGGAACTCAAGGGTTGTACATGTGATGGCGGCCGCCTCGCCCTCGTCCGCGCCGTCCTCGCCACCATCACCCACGCCGAGGCATGGCGTATGACAACCCCGACTACACCGCCGGCCTGCACCCGGCGCTCTTCGAACCGGACGTCCTGGACCCCGACCGCCTGGGCAGCACCCCATGGGACCCTCCACTCGCCGCCGCCATGCGCGTATCGGGCCGGCCGGCCTACGAGGAGGCCCTGATCGAAAAGCTCCTCGCCGACCTCCGCCGCGGATCCCCGCCTTCTTCCGTCTCGACGTGAGCCGCAGCGTCTGAACGGCGCACGCGCGGCGTTCCACCCCGCCCGCCCGCTGCGGCCCCTATCCGCCCCGGTGTCGGCGCCGAGGCGGAGGGCGCGCAGCGAGGTCTGGAGCACACCGCCCGGCTCGGCGCGGCCATCAGTAGACCGATGTAGATCAGTGCTCACACCAGGACGGCCGGGGTGGCGTCCTCACTGGTCCAGTCGCCGTCGAAGAGCGCGGCGACCAGACGTGCGTGGATTTCGGGGAGCTGTCCGGCGCGGTGCTTGGTGCGGGCCTTGGCGAGCCAGGCGCCGATCCTGACGGTGTCGCCGTCGACTCGGATCGTC
Organism: Streptomyces hygroscopicus; assembly: GCA_002021875.1. Classification (NCBI taxonomy): domain Bacteria; kingdom Bacillati; phylum Actinomycetota; class Actinomycetes; order Kitasatosporales; family Streptomycetaceae; genus Streptomyces; species Streptomyces hygroscopicus. Next base: position 11,657,698 of record CP018627.1, on the reverse strand, counting down.
TCGCGGGCGGCAGGGGCGCGGCCTTCGCGGTGGAGAAAGAGTTCCAGGAGCTGGACGGTCTGTGTGAAGGTGCGGCGGGTGCGGCGGGCGGGGGCGAGTGGGTTGGTGTCGGGGGTCAGGCCGAGGGCGGTCAGCAGGTGCTGCTGGCCGGGGTGGAGGGTAGGCCAGGTGGCCAGTTGTCGGTGCAGCCAGGAGCCGATCTTCACGCCGGCGAGCTGGGTGTCGCGGGTGAGGGTGGCGAGGTCGGCGCCGGAGGTGAGGTGGGTGCGCAGCAGGTGGTATTTGCGGTGCCAGTCGGCGCCGTGGGGCAGGCGCCAGTCGGGTGCGAGGGCGGTCAGGGCGTCGGCGCGGGCCTGGTCGAGCTGGTTCTTGGCCGCGAGGTGGCGCTGCTCGGCCAGCCACGCGCCGACGGGAGTGGTGGCGGGGGCGGCGAGGTGGCCGTGCGTACGGTGGTAGTCGGCTGCGGCGGTGAGGCGGGAGCGCCAGGCGGCGTCGTGCTTGTCCCAGATCATGCCGAGCGCGTCGAGTTCGGCGATCCAGTCGGCTTCCAGGCGGCCGGCCCTTCGGGCGTCGCGCATGGTGGTGATGAAGGTGCCCAGCGCGTAGCCGGTGGGGTCCACGTGGTCGGCGGGGACGTCGAGGTGACCATATTCGTCGTGGTATGCCTGGGCGGCGGCTAGCCCGAGGCGGCGGGAGCGGGAGATGGCCGGGTCGCGGGGGTCGAAGGAGGCCAGGTCCATCGCTTGTGCGATGCGCTCGGGGTGGACAGTGAAGTCGAAGTGCCAGCGGCGTTCGATGACGTCGCTGGTCTCGCGTGGGAGGCGGTTGGCCTTGTCGGGGAGGCGCTCCAGGATGCGGTGGTCATGGCTGGCCAGTGCGCAGGCGATCGCCCAGACGGGTTCGTAGGCGGTGCCGAGGATGTTCTTGGCGTCGGCGCCGGGCGGGACGTAGACGGGGACGATGAGGCTGGCGGTCTTGCCGGAGACGTCCAGGCGCAGGGCGCGGCCGAGGGCCTGGACGCAGCGGATGACGCTGCGGGTGGGGTCGGCGAAGACGATGGCGTCCACGCTGGGGATGTCGACGCCTTCGGCGATGAGGCGGGAGTTGGCGAGGATCGCGCAGTCGGCGGCGGCGAAGGCGGCGAAGGTGTCGGCGCGCTGGGCGGGGGTGTGCTCGCCGTGGGCGAAGAACAGCTCGGGGGTGATATCCGGACACAGGCCGGGGTCGGTCCGGGCCAGTTGGCGCAAGGTGTGAGGGAGTTCGCGGGCGAAGCGTCGGGCGTCGGAGACGAGGTTGAAGTAGACCAGCACCTTCTTCAGACGGTGTTCGGTCATGGCGCGCAGGACTGCGAGGTGCAGGGCGGTGGTGCGCAGCGCGCTGTCCTGATCCTCGCCGGTGCCCTCGCCGGGCCGGGTTGTGCCGGGAGCGGGCAGGTTCAGGCGGCGGCGCAGGTCGGCGTCGGTGAGGGTGGGGATCACGATGCGGTAGTCCGCAGCCCGGCCGTCAGCGACTGCCTGCGCGAGCGGGTACTCGAAGACCTTCTTGCCGTACACGGCCTCGTTGTCCATGGAGTTGGCGAACGCGTCCACCTCCGCGCCGCCGCGGTGGCGGCGGCGCGGGCGGGTGGTGTCGGCGGACTCGGCCAGCTCGGGGGCGCCGAAAATGCGGGGGGGTGGCGGTCATGTAGAGGCGGCGGTCCGCGTGCATGCGCTTCGCGTCGTTGACGATGGCCCACTTCTTGTCGGGGCGGCCTGCGATCCGGTGCGACTCGTCCATGACCGCGAGGTCGAACGGCGGCACCGCGTACTTCGTGCTCTGGGTTTGTTCGATCTTGTTCAGGGAGTCGTAGGTGCAGATCACCGTCAGCGCCGGAATCTGGTCCTCGCCCTCCCCCACCACCGACATCAGCCCGCCCAGTGCGTGCGGGTCAGTGGTCGACATGACGTGTGCCGCGACCAGGTCGTCCCGGCCGCTGGCATCCAGGGAGGAGACGATCACCATGTGCTCACGGTGTCCGTCCCGGCGCCAGGCCAGTGCCGTCTGCGCCGCCAGGTCCAGGGTGGGCACCACGAACAGCACCAGTCTCGCGCCGAGTTCGTCCGCCACCCGGATCGACACCAGTGTCTTGCCGGTCCCCGTCGCCGACACGAACAGTCCCCGCGTCCCGGCGCGGCGCAGGTGCCGTACCAGCCGCTTGACGGCCTCGGCCTGGTCGGGGAAGAGCCGCGCCTTATCGGGATGGCCGGGCCGCGGCAGTTCGACCACAGTCATGAAGCTCTTCCTCGATCGATCCGAAGCGGGCGGCGGCCGGGCCGGAAGGGCGGCGAGGCCGCTGAAGAGAACACCTTCAACCGAGCACCCTACCATCAACGTACGCGATCCGTACGCGCAACAAACGCGATCCGTACGGAGAATGTACGGTTCATGGGGTAGGGTGGGAGTGGAGGTGTTCCATGTCCGAGTTGTTCGACCCAGTCGACGCGCTGGTCGCGTCCCGGTCCCCGCTGCCGCCGCCGGCGGAGCGCAAGCGCCTGCGCCAGGCCCACGCGCTCACCCTGGACGAGGTGGCCGCCGCCCTGGACGTGCGACGGGCGACGGTCAGCGGCTGGGAGTCGGGCAAGACCGAACCGCGGCCGCCGCAGCGGGAGCCGTACGCGCGCCTGCTGCGGCAGCTCGCACAGCTCTACCCCACCGCCGAGAACACTGCCGCCCCACACGAAGACACCCCGGCACCGAAGACATACAGCGGCCCGGCGCCCACGGCGCAGACCAGGCCCGCGGCCGGGGCTGTGGAGGCCGCGGCCGTACCCACGCCCGGCACCGCCCCATCCGCTGTGCCCGCAGCCGCTCACGCACCGGCCGCCGCGCCGCGTCCAGCGCGGGCCGTCCGGCCGCCGCAAGGATCACGCCGCCCGGGCGCGCCGAAGACCGCTCAGATCCGCTCGCCAGCGCCCGGCGGCCCGCATGCGCACGGTCCGCTGCTCGTCCTCGACGCCGACGCCGACCGGCAGGTGACCGGCTACGGCATCGGCGGCCTGATCCTAGACGTGCCCGCCAAGTCCCTGCCCGCGCTGGTGGAGTGGACGCTGGCCGAGGCACGGCTGGGGGCGGAGAAGCTGCACGGCTCGGGAAAGGACGCCGACCCGCTGCTGGTGCTCACCAAGGCGGCGTGCGAGCGCTACAGCCTGCCCGCCGCACTGTCGGAGTCCGAGCGGCTCGCCGGGCGGCTCCCGGAGGGGCACAAGGTCATCAAGCAGCTCCAGCGCGCCGACTGGCAGCTGACCAAGCGAGGGCTGGGGCCGTGGGCGCGGATCTACCGCCCTGCCCAGGGCGGCCGTCGGCAGTGCGTGCAGCTGTGCATCCCTTCCTGGCACGCCCTGGACGACCGCGCCTGGGGCCACGCAGCCCAGCTCGAGCCCGCGGAGCTGGCCCGGGTGCTGGGCGTGTACGCGATGCGGGTGATGACGCCGGTCGGCTCCACGGCCGTCACGGGGCTGGAGCTGATGACCGCGCTCAACCCGCCGACCCGCGCGAGCGAGGCGGACGAGGACGGCCGCCGGCATTCCGAGCACCGGCCCGGCTCGCTGGGGACGGAGGCGATGAACCCGGCGCCGTGCGAGGCGACCGACGGACACCCGGTTCTCGCCGACCTGCCCCGGTTCCACGTGCGCGGCCCCGACGAGAGACTGTTCGAGGAAGCATACGACTGGGCACGGGACCTGACCGATGCCGAGTGCATGCTGCGCTACCTGGTCGGCATCGACGTGAACCTGGCCTTCGGTGCCGCCGCCAACGGCGCCGTCGTCGGCCTGGCATCGCCACCCGTACACACCGCCAGCCCGGACTTCGACCCAGCGGTGCCCGGTTCCTGGCTGGTCGACCTCTCCCACGTCGACCTGTCCCGGGTGAAGGTCGGCAGGCAGTGGCGCCAGCTCAACGGCGACCTGCTGCCCAGCCCGTTCACACCGACCGGCGAACGCCCGACCGGTCCAGCCTGGTACGCCACCCCCACGGTCGCGTACGCCGTCGAGCTCGGCTACGACGTCACCCCGCTCCAGGCCTGGGTGCGCCCGGAAGGCGGCCGCTTCCTGGACGGCTGGTACAAGCGGCTGCGCAACGCCTACGTCCCCACCATGGCGGACCTCGGCGTGGGCGAGAAGCTGGCCCCGCACCAGTTCCTGGAAGCGATGGACGGCTACAAGCAGCGTGACCCGGAGCTGGGAATCGTGGTGGACGCCGTCAAGATGACCGTCAAGGGCGGCATCGGCAAGCTGCAGGAGAAGGCCCGCGGCGGCGGCTGGAAGCCAGGGCAGGCCTGGCCGGCCCTCGCCCGCCCGACGTGGCGCCCGGACATCCGCGCCGCCGTCATCTCCCGGGCCCGGATCAACATGCACCGCAAGATGCTCAACCTGGCGGCGGCCACCGGCCGCTACCCGGTCGCGGTCCTCTCGGACTGCGCCGTGTACGCCGCCGACGGCCCCAGCCCGCTGGATGTCCTGCCCTACGGCGCCGACGGCAAGACCGTGCCGGGCAGCTTCCGGCTTGGAGTGTCGCCGGGGATGGTCAAGCACGAGGGCACCCAGAGCGTGCTGTGGGGTGCGGACGTGCTCGAGCAGCTCGGCGCCGACGGCAAGGTCGCCAACCTCGCCCGCTACATCAAGACCGGCGAGGTCACCACCAAGGACACCGGGGAATAAGAGGACACGGGTCGATGGTCACGGTCGCAGGAGAACTCGACAAGGCGGTGCAGGGCGCGTTCACCCGTCCCGTCCCCAAGTCCGCCGGGGCGCAGATGCGGTACCTGGTCAAGCAGCACCAGCGCAGCACCCGGCGCGTCGCCGAATTGCTCGGTATCAGTCAGCGCACCGTCGAACGCTATGTGAAGAACCAGATCAAAATGCCCCGGCCGGAGCTCGCCGAGCGCCTCGAACGCGAAGTGCGCACGCGCTGGCAGCCTCAGATCAGGGCCAGGGCGAAGGAGGCCGCGGCCACCACGAACGGCATCATGATCGATGTCCAGGCGAGGTTCGGTTACACCGCCGCCCCCGGCACCACCGACCAGGCCCGCGTGCGTCACCTCACCCTCGCCCTGCCGCCCCGCCATGCCGCCCGCCTCCTTGCAGCCCAGGAGGCCGGGGTCGACGAGGACGAGCTGCGTCAGGTCGCGGCCGAGGCCCTGGGCGAGGTCTACTTCCGCGACAACGGCCGCCGCGCCCACGGCCTCGAAGTCGAACTCACCGACCTCGTCGACCTTCAGTTCGAGCTGTGACCGGTCAGGGCGCTGGAGAGGACAGGAAGCAGGAACAGGAAAGAGAGCCGGGGCGAGCTGTGGCAGCAGGGGCGTTGCGGACCGTGCCACTGGCCGGGGAGCTGACCGCCTCACTGATCAACCGGGTCGCGGACCGCTACGGTCTGCCTGCCGCCGGCGTGCTGCGGCTGTGGACGTGCCGCAACTCCCCCACCCGGCACGACGGCGGCCGCGTGCGGGCCGATGCGGAGGTCGTGCTCAACGAAGCCGGGCGGCGTGTGCTCGCCGAGCTGTGCGGGGTCGAGCCGCAGGTGCTGGCGCGCGCCCTGCCGACGTTCACCGTGGATGAGCCCAAGATCAGCAGCGGCCGGGAGGCCGCCGTGGCGCAGGTGCGGTGGCGGGCAGCGGGCGCGGTGGCGGGGCCGGCCGCGTTCGCCTGCCGGCTGTGCACCGCAGGGCGCACCGGGCAGGCGGTGCGGTATGCGCCGCGCTGGGGGCGGGTCTGCGTGCGGCACGGGCGGTGGCTGCTGGACGCGGATGCCGACCAGCCGCTGGAACACCTCGATGTGCGCGGCGTGGTGGAGGTGGTGGCCGCGCAGCGGCGGTGGCCGGGTGTGGCGCGGCGTGCGGTGCGGCGTGCGGTGCGGTCCGGGGTTGAGCCGGAAGCGGTGTTCGCTGTGGCGCATGCGGTGGTGGCCCGCTGGTGGGAGCAGGCCCTGTACTGGGAGCAGGAGGAGATCTGGCCATGGCGTCTGCATCAGCTGGCGGGCGGCAGCGTCGGTGCGGACCTGGCGCGGTGGCGGATCGTGGGCCGCGACGCGGCCATCTTCCCGGAGGTGGTGGCCGTGGCGGGGGCGCTGCTGGAACCGGCGATGGCCGAGGTGGCCTGGCGCGCAAGCGGCGGAATGCGGCCGAGAGCGCGGGAGTGCGACGACGCGTTCTGCCGGCGGCTGGGCGAGCGGGTGGGCCGCGGCTGGCTGGGGCCGCTGCTTGCGGCCGATACCGGCAGCCCGCTGAACGACTTCACGGGCGCGGTCGTGCGCTCTCGCCGCGGGGACGGGCCGCCGGGGTGGCGGGACGATCCGTGGCGGCTGAAGCGGGAACAGCAGCTCCCGACGATGGGCGGTCAGCTGCGCGTCATGGCGGCCGAGCAGCGGTCGGGCGGCTCGGGCTCCCGGTGGCGGGCCACCGTGCCCGCCGAACACCGTTTCCACATCACCCAGTTGGTCGACCAGGCCAGCGAGCAGCTGGTGCAGCTGCGCGGTATGCACAGCGGCACCACCGCCGAGGTGGCTCGCACCCTGCTGGAGAACCTCAGCCACAGTGCCGAGCTGATCGGCCAGGCTCTCGTGCACACCGCCGCCGCTGCCGTCGCAGCCAGGGTGGCATTGGAGGATGTGGCCGCCTGGTCGCGCCTGCCCGCCCAGGAGCTGGCGGAGATTGTGGCCTCGGGCCGGGACGACGGCTGACACACCCGGCGGCCGGTGTGCCGGGGTCCGCACGGTCCCCCGTATCCCGGGCCGCTGCACGATCGGGGAATGCCGCTGGCGTCCGGGCACTACGCTGTCGGTCGCGGCCGCAGGCAGCGGCCAACGACAGGCGCCGAGGGAGCACGTTGAGCAGTCGACCGGGCCGCCGACCTCGCCGAGACGGGCACCGTGCGCCCGCGCTGCACGGGCGAGGAGATGGCCCTGCATCTGGGCATCGACCGGGCCAAGGCCCTGACACGCAACCGGCCGCGCCTGGTCGCGGAGACCGTGGCAGGCCTGAGTGAGGACCGCCGCGACTTCGACTGGGACTGGTGCTCGATCGTGCTGTTCGAAGACCACGAAGTGCTGATGCTGTTCGACGCCTCCCTGGACGGGATCGAGGACAGCGGCAACGAGATCAACCAGGCCCTCGGCCTGGCCAACCTGGCCGCTGCGCGGTGGTTCGTGCCCTTCCGCCCGGGACAGGCCCGCGATCCCGCTCGCGGCTTCCGCCGCTCTTGACCTCCGCCCCCGCCGCCAGGCCCCGGGCCCAGACGGTCACAAGGAGGCCGGCGGTGACGGCCTCGGCAGACCGACTCCGGCTCAGCCAGATGCGGGTCCGGGACGACTACGCGCAGGCTGCTGATGCGTCTGGGCAGGGAAGTGGGAACAGTGGCCAAACGCGATGTATGGGTACGTGTCGGGGAGGACCTGGTGCGCGGCGACACCATCGTGGGTATCACCGTGAGCGATCCGCCCTACGGCTACGAAACGTTCAAGATCATGCTGAAGGTCACGGGACACCGCGACCACCTGTGGCTCGACTCCGGTGTCTACGGTGACGACGGCCAAGGTGCTCGGCGCGAACAGGTCAACGCGCTCGCAGATGCCTTCGTCGACACGCTCGCGCGCGGCGCGGCGATGCCGTCGGGCGCCCTGATCCGGTTCGGTTCGGACGAGGACGCCTCGGAATGGGTGCTGTCGTCGCTGGGATAACGGCGAAGGGATCCGGGCGCCCACGCACCCCGCGGCCCGGTCGGGAAAGGGCAGAGATGTGCACTGACACCAGCGCGCCCCGGGAGGCATCCTGGCCCTCGCGCGGCCCAACCAGGATCTTCGGCAGCGCAATTGCGGTTACCGGCCGGTTCGCCTGCGCGCCGTGGCCGGTATGACGTTGTGTGGAGTACGTGATCATCGACAGCAGCCAGGACGCCTTACCCGCCGTCGGGGAAAGTGCCTGCCGGATGCCGGAGCCGGACGCGGTGGAAGCGGAGTTCGCTGCGCCGGACGGCGCGCTCATGCAGCGTCGCTGGGTTGAGGCCGCTGTGGCCGTCCGGTTCGAGGAGCTGGCGCTGGTGGCGGCGTTTCCGGTGGTGCCGGGGCGCAGGTGGGGGCCGGGCTGGTGGTGGTCGGCCACCACCGGTCGGCATGTGATGCACGGCTCGCAGGCGATGTGCGTGCAGCTGATGCTGCTGGACCGTGATCCGAAGGTGGTGGGCCTCTGTCGGCGCGGCCGGTGCGGCTGATCTGGCGGGATGCCGACAGCGGGCGGGTGCTCACCTTGGGTACCGCAGCTGTTCGCCCGCTACGCCGACGGGAGCGCCCTGCTCGCTGACTGCCCCGCCGCCTACGAGCCCGCCGGGCAGCGGGCCGAGCGGGCCGCCGCAGTGCTTTCCGCGGCGTGTTCGGCGGTGGGGTTCACCTACCGCCGCCTGCTGCCGCCGGAAAAGGTGGTGGCGGCGAATGTGCGGTGGCTGGCCGGCTACCGCCATCCCCGCAACCGCAACGCCGGCGGCCTTGAACAGACGGTGCTCGAGACGTTCACCAAGCCGCGGCCGCTGATGGCCGGGGCCGCAGCGGCGGGCGAGGTCCTCACGGCGCTGCCGGTGCTCTACCACGCGCTGTGAAGCGGGCGGCTGACCGCGGACCTGGCACGGCCACTGGGCGAGCACACCCTCGTCGGCCCCGGCCGGGCCGCAGATGACGCAGAGCAGGAGCAGCAAGCGAGTTGAGCAGGCCCGTGGTACCCGCCCCTGGTAGGCGGCGTGTTGAGGTGGGTGCGCAGGTCCGGTTCGAGGACTGCACCTGGCAGGTGGCCGCCCTGGTAGGCGGCCGGGTGTACTTGGCGGCCGAGGACGGGGCCACCGCCTGTGTGATGGCCGCCCGTCTGGTGACCGCGCCCGGCTTTGAGGTGATCGGCACGGCCGCCGCGCAGCCTGTGGCCCCGGCGCTGTGGGAGGCGGTGCCGCTGGCGGCGCAGGAGCGGGCCCTGGCCTGGCAGCGGCACATCCGCGAGGTCGAGACCGGGCTGCCCGGCGGCCCCGAAAGCGGTGTACGCAGGCCACAGTACGATCCGCAGCGCTTCACCCTCGCCGAGCGGGAGCAGGCCAAGGCGCAGGAACTCGCGGGGCTGGGCTGGGCCAGGGCCAGGGCCAGCCGGACCACGGTGCAGCGGATGCGGCTGGTCTACCGCCGGCAGGGGCTGTGGGGGCTGGTCGACAAGCGCCACCTGCGCGGCCTGTCCCCCACCGGGCGTACCGATGAGCGGGTGGTGGCCGCCGTGCTATAGCCCTGCGCCAGCGCCGCGGCCGGAGGAAGACCACCACCCGGCAGGTCATCGAGCTGGCTGAGCGGATCGTGGCGGACACCTACGGGCCGGGCCGGGTGCGGCTGCCTGCCCGCTCGTCGCTGTACCGGCTGGTGAAGGCGCTGGCGGATCCGGCCGAGCCGCCGGGCAACCCGGCGCGCACCGCCACCAGCCCAGGCCGGACCGGTGGCCCGCCGCCTGCGCTGCGGCCCGCCGAGCGGGTCCATGCGGCCACCGCCCGCCTGGGGATCGGCGCGGTGGGTGAGGGTCGGAGTGCGGTGGAGGTGGCGGTGACGGCCGTGCTGGACGGGGCGAGCGGCTGTGTGCTGGCCGCCGTGCTGCATCCACAGCACGGCGGGCTGGTGGAACTGTCGGTGCTGCTGGCCGAGATGGCCGTGCCCAGGCCGCTGCGCCCGGGCTGGCCCGCCCTGCTGGAGCAGGCCCACGCGGGCGGGCCGCCCGGGCGGCTGATGTCCCTGCCCGCGCGGATCGAAGCCACCACGGCGCGGCCGGCGGCCGTGCCCGAGACGCTCGTCGTCGACCGCGCCCCGGCCGCCGTCACCTCCGCCTTCCTGACCGTGTGTGAAAGCCTGGGCATCAGCCTGGATGCGGCCCTGTCCCAGGCGGCGGGTGCCCGCCGCGGCAGCGTGCGCACGTTGGAGATCCTTGCGGGCCTGTTCACGCGGCACGCCACGGCAGCGCGACCGCCCGCCGCCGCAGAAGAAGAAGAGGGCGGCGCGTACTGGAGCATGCCGCAGTTGCAGGACCTGCTGGACGAATGGATCACCGCGTGCTGGCATCACCGCCCCCAGGAGCAGCTGCGGCATCCGCTGCTGCCCTGGGCGTCACTGACACCGCAGGAGATGTGGGAGGTGCTGCTGGGTGCGGCCGGAATGGTGCCGCTGCCCCTGGCTGGGCAGCACTATGGCGAACTGCTCCCGGCCCGCCGGTGCGCGCTCACCCAATCCGGCATCCGGCTGGGCGGGCGCCGCTACGACGATGCGTGCCTGGACGAGCACCGCGGCCGCGGCCAGCGGTGGGAGGTCCACCACCATCCCTACGACCTGCGGCAGGTCTTCATCCGGCTGCCCGACGGCCTGCTGCACGCCGTGCCGTGGGCACAGGGCGGGCATACCCTGCGCCCGTTCGACGAGACCGTACGGCGCCGCACCGGCGCCGTCCTCGGGCGCCGCGGCGTCCACGCGCAGCCAAGCAGCGAGACAGCCGACCGTCCTGGCGGGGCGGCGTGCACCGTGCAGAGGGCAGCCGTACGCGGGATCGTCGACGACGTGGTGCACGACGCCTGCGAGGACGATGCCGGTGACCAAGCGGCCCCGGAATCCGGCAGGTTCGGGGTATTTGACGCGCAGGCGGAGGCCGAGCAGTGGTGAGCGCACCCGGCCGCACGGCACGGGCCGTGGCCGCTCCCGCAGTCCGGCAGGTGAAGCCGGGGGCGTATGTGACGTTCGAGAGCCGCGCCTGGCAGGTGGCCGCCGTGGCCGGGGCGTCGGTGCGGCTGGTCGACGAGCAGGGGCAGACCGCCTCGGTGCTCGCCTCGTTCCTGTTCGCCGACCCCACGTTCGCGGTGGTGGCCTCCCCCGCACCCGGGGTGGTGCCGTGGGGGCTGCTGGAGACGGTGCCCGCCCGGGAGCGGGAGCGGGCCCTGGCCTGGCAGCGGCACATCCGCGAGATCGAGACCGGGCTGCCCGGCGGTCCGGCAAGCTGCGGGATGCCCCGGCCCGAATACGACCCGGACAAGCGGTCGATGGCCGAGCGGGAGCAGGCCAAGGCCGACGAGCTCGCCCAGCTGGGCTGGCCGCAGGTCAGCCGGGCCACCGTACGCCGTATGCGCGCCCGCTACCACGCCCACGGCCTGTGGGGTCTGGTCCCCCGCCGCAAACCGACCCGTGCGACGGGGCGGGCCGATGAGCGGGTGGTGGCCGCCGTGGCCTGCCCAGCCATCGGGTCTCCGTGATCTCGTCGTCGATCTTCACACACAGTCCGGTGATGAAGGTGTCCAGGAGCTCGTTCGGCATGGACGCCCCCGTTGCGACGTGCGCTGCTGAGCTGGGGCGTTGGGCACCGCGGTATCGCGGTGCCCAACGCCTGACGGATGATCCGCCCGGTTCTTGAGCGTCACCGGACGGCGACGGTCTCCGTGGTCTCCGCCGCCTCCACGATGGCGGGGTCTGAGCCCTTCGGCCCGCGAAGGGCGACGTAGACGAGCAGCATGCCCATGACGGCGGCTCCTGCCCACATGGCCTGCTGCCAGCCGTCGACGAAGGACTGCTGCGCGGTGTGGATCAGGTCCTGGGCGCGGCTGCCAGTGCTCGGGGCCACCTCGACGGCGTTGGCAATGCCTTCGCGTGCGGTGTCCGCGGCCCCCTGGGGGATGCCGCCGAGCTTGTCGTCGATGGCGCTGCGGTAGCCGTTGGCCAGGAGCGCGCCGAGTATCGCGACGCCAAGGGCGGTGCCGAATTCGCGGGTGACGTCGTTGAGGGCGGAGGCCACGCCCTGCTTGGCGCGGGGCAGCGAGCTGGTGATGGCCTCGGTGGACGGCGTCATCGACAGGCCCATGCCGATGCCCATGGCGAGCATGCCGGCCAGGATGGACAGGTAGCCGCCGTCGACGGACACGAACAGCGCCATCAGCGCGAGGCCGACGGTGGCCAGGGCGACGCCCACGGTCACGGTGGAGCGGGCGCCGATCTTGGCACTCATCTTCGGGGCCAGGCCGGAAGCCATCATCATCATGATCGCCATCGGCATCATCGCCACCGTGGACAGCAGACCCGACCAGCCGAGGACGGCCTGGAAGAACGGGAACAGCACGACGGCGATACCGGCCTGGACGCCGAAGACGACGAGCAGCGTGATCGAGCCGCTGGCCAGGCCGCGCTCACGGAACAGGCGTACGTCCAGCAAGGATGCGTCGCGGCGGCGAAGCTCCCAGGCCACAAACACGATCGCGGCGATCACGCCGACGGCCAGGCTGATCAGGGTGATCGAGTCGGTCCAGCCGCGCTCCGGGCCTTCCTGCAGCACGAAGATCAGGCCGATGACGGAGATGGTCGACACCAGCGCGCCGATGGTGTCGAACGAATGGGAGGAGCGTTCACGGGAGTTGGGCACCGACTTGAACGTCATCGCCAGCGCGATCACGACCAGGACCACGGGCAGCACGAACAGCCACCGCCAGTCCGCGACGTCCACCAGGAGCGCGGAAAGGAACATGCCCAGGATGCCGCCACCTCCCGCGACACCGGTCCACACGCCGATCGCCTTGCCCCGTTCTTCCTCGGGGAACGTCGAGGTGATGACGGCCAGCGTGATCGGCATGATCATCGCGGCACTGATGCCCGCGGCCACACGGGCGCCGATCATTACCCCGGCCGACGGGGCGAGTCCCGCGACGACGCTGGCGGCACCGAAGATGATCAGGCCGGTGATCAGCATGGGCTTGCGGCCCAGCCGGTCACCGATCGCACCCAGCGGCAGCAGCAGCGCGGCCAGAGCGAGGGTGTAGATATTGATGATCCACAGGACGGTGGTCTGCGAAGCGCCCCACTCGACGGCCATGTGGGTCTGGGCGACGTTCAGGCCGGACACCGAGGCGATGACGGCCATCAGCGCGATCGACACGGTGATCAGGATCGCGCGCAGCTGACGCGCATCCGGCGTACCCCCGCCGCTCACTGGCACGGCCGCCGCCTGGGGAGGCTGGTTGCTACTCATGGTTTCCTTCCGAAAAGGGCATGCAGAATCAGCGCCGGGACAGGGCCGGTCGCCAAGGGGGGTGAAGCAGGAGGGCCGTTCACCGCGCGGAGGGCTGGGTGCGGTCGCGCGGTCCAGCTACGGCAGCGGGAGTGTCAGGCGGGAGCGTTCTCGGCCTGGGCGGCGGCGAGGGCCGCGTCGGTGTCGGCAGCCGCGAGCAGGGCGTTGATGTGGGATCCGGCCAGGGCTCCGGCCGCGGCGGACGCGCCGACCTGAGCGGTGAGGTCGGTTGCGTTTCCGGCGACCCATACGCCGGGGACGTCGGTGGTGCCGGCCATGGCGGAGGCGAAGCGGCGGCCCATGTTGTCGGGCAGGTCCTCCATCGGCAGCTTCAGCCCGTCCAGGCCCTCGGCGCGGGCCCGCATCTGCGTGGCGACCGCGATCACGCGCCGGGCGACGAAGGAGCCGTCGACCAGGCCCAGACCGGCAAGGGCCCCGTCCTCCTCGACGACTTCCTGCACCCCGGTCTCGACGATGCGGATGTTGCGGGCGGCGAACCGGGCGCGGGTGTCCGCATCGAGGGCGGTGCCGTTCGTGAAATAGATCAGATCGTCGGTGAGCTGGCGGAACAGCAGTGCGTGGTGGAGGGAGGCGGGGCTGGTGGCGAGGATGCCGATCGGCTCGTCGCGGACCTCCCAGCCGTGGCAGTAGGGGCAGTGCACAACGGAGTGGCCCCAGTGCTCGGCCAGACCCGGCACATCGGGCAGCACGTCGCGCAGGCCGGTAGCTACCAAGACGCGGCGCGCGGTCACGCTGCGGCCGTCGGCGAGGGTGACGGTGAAGCGCAGGTCCCCGTCGACGGGGTCGGCGGGCTCGGCGGCGGCGACTTCGCCGGAGACGATCTGGCCGCCGTACTGGCGGACCTGCGCCCGGCCGCGCTTGAGGATCTCGGGCGGCGGGGTGCCGTCCAGGACGATGAAGCCGTGCATGGCTGCGGCGGGCGCGTTGCGCGGGGTGCCGCTGTCGATGACGAGGACCGAGCGGCGTGAGCGTGCGAGCATGAGTGCACCGTTCAGGCCGGCGGCGCCGCCGCCGATGACCACCGCGTCCACGGTGTCGGTGGGCAGGGTGTCGCTCTCGTAGCGGGTAGTCTGCGCAGACACGTCGCGCCCTTTCGTCGTACGTGGCCCCCGTGCTGGACCATCTGTATTCGACGTTAAGCCCGCATTGCAGCAAGGGCATACCATGTTGCCTATGACGCAAGAAGATGGGCAGCTGGACAGCCTCGTGCGCAAACGGATCCGTGCCCTGCGGGTCGCGCAGGGGTGGTCCCTGGAGGAACTGGCCTCCCGCGCCAAGCTCAGCCAGTCCTCGCTGAGCCGGATCGAGAACGGTCAGCGCCGTCTCGCCCTGGACCAGCTTGTGACTATCGCCCGCGCTCTGGACACGACGCTGGACCAGCTCGTGGAGAACGCGGCCGACGACGTCGTCATCAGCCCGATGATCGACGGCGCCCACGGCCTGATGCGCTGGCCGGTAAAGGGCGACCCCGGCATGAGCGTCATGCGTCAGCGGATGACCGACCCCCCGCCGGACAACCCGGCCCGCATGCGTGCTCACCCGGGCCGCGAATGGCTTGTCGTGCTCTCCGGTACGGCGATCCTGATGCTCGGGCACCGACGGTTCCGGATCGAGACGAACCAGGCTGCCGAGTTCCCCACCATGATGCCGCACGCGATCGGCGCCGAGGGCGGACCGTGCGAGATCATGGGGATCTTCGACCGAGATGCCCGCCGCGGCCACCAGCGCGACGCAGGCGAGAACGGCGAGTGCGACGGCGCGAAGGGGCCCTGCGAGTAGCACCCGCGGGACGGGGGCTGCGCCGCCACACGAGGGATGATCTTGCGTGGCGGGCAGCGTATCGGGCGACCTGGTTGCCTAGTACGCAAGAGGTCGTGCGGTTCACGCATGGAGTGCTTACGGTGGGGCCATGACCCCAGGACACGAGCACACCCCCCACCATGGCGGCTCGCACGGCCACCACCACGAGCAGCACGACGACAGCGGCCAGGCGGAAATCCTCGATCTGGACGCCGAGGTCCTCGCCGAGCACATCGCGGACATCACCGCCTGGCTGCCCTTGAAGGCCGAGCCGCGCCAGATCGTGGACCTGGGCTGCGGCACCGGCGCGGGTACCTTCGCGCTCCTCGAACGCTTCCCCGATGCACATGTCACCGCCGTCGATACCTCTGCCGGCCACCTGCAGCTGCTGCGGGAGAAGGCGTGCGCCCGCGGCGTGCAGGACCGGGTGCGCACCGTGCAGGCCGACCTCGACACCGACTACTGGCCCGACCTCGGCACACCCGACCTGGTGTGGGCCTCGGCGTCGATGCATCACATGGCCCACCCCACGCGGGCACTGGCCAGCGTGCACGAACTCCTCGTGCCGGGCGGCCTGTTCGCGGTCGTCGAGCTGGACGGCTTCCCCCGGTTCCTGCCCGCCGACGCCCCCGAAGAGCGGCCCGGACTCGAGGAGCGCGCGCATGCCGCGACCGACAGCTTCCACGCCGAGCACGTCCCGCACCGTGGCGCCGACTGGAGGCCGATGCTGACCGCCGCCAGGTTCGCCGTCGAGGACGAGCGCACCATCACCGTCAACATCGCAGGCAGCCGCAGCGAGACCATCGGCCGCTACGCCCTGGGAAGCCTGCAACGCATCCGCGGCGTCGCCGCCCCCGCGCTCGACGCCGCGGACCTTGCCGCACTCGACGAACTCCTGGACGAAAGCGGCCCGAAGAGCATCCTTCGCCGCGACGACCTCGCCGTGCGGACCGAGCGCACCGTGTGGGCCGCGCGCCGCGCCTGACCCCGGCTGCCCGGCTTGCCTGCCGGGCAGCAACCGCACCCCAATTACTTGCCTTATACGCAACCACTGCCGCGCACCGGCTGCGCGTCATTGGGCTGAGCAACCATGCCCCGCGCACGCCTCACGCAGCGCTACCTGCCGCGACCCCATGGCGCGGTGGAGAGGAAGGGAGCACCCCCATCACCGCACCGCAGATTCCCGCCGACTACGACGCTTGGCGCGAGGGCCGGTGGGAGGAGATCGCCGGAGTCAACGGGAAAGGCACGGTCACCGCCAAGGCCAAGATCAGCGGCCACGATGCGCACACGCTGGACGGCCTGCCCGGCATCCGGACCACCACCGAAACCGGCGCGCTGACCGTGACGGCCAACGCCGCCGACGGCGTGCGCGTCAACGGCGAAACGGTCGACGGCACCGCCGAAGTCCCCTCCAGCGCCAAGCTGGACTTTCCCGGCGGCCTGAACGGGTTCGCCGGCGGAGCCGACGGCTTCTATGGCGTCATCGTCATGGACCGGACTCGCGTGGAGCACTCCGGCCTCAGCGGCATCGACCGCTTCCCCCACGACCCCACGTGGGTGTTCGAGGGCCACTACCGGGCCGCGGAGACGGGGCGTCGGATCGAGGTGGAACGGCTGACCGCGCCGCGGTCGACGGAAGCGATCCTGGCCCCCGTCGACTTGGTCGTGACCACCCACGGCACCGAGTACGTCCTGGCTGTGCTGGAGGAGTCGCCCGGCCAGCGCCTGGTCATCTTCACCGACGAGACCAACGGCGATTCGACGCCGCAGATCGGCCGCTGGCTGGTCCTGCCGCTGCTGGAGCCCGGCTCCGCGGTGACCGTCGACTTCAACAAGGCGACCCTCTCGCACCACCACCTGAATCACGAGGTGTTCGTCTGTCCGCTCTCGCCGCCCGGCAACCACCTGCCGATGCGCGTCGAGGTCGGCGAACGCGCCCTCATTCACGCTGCCGACCAGGGCTGACCCCACCTCAATCCATCCGCTGTTCACCGCAGTTCGTACCGAAGGAAGAACCCGCATGAGCCAGGAACTCAAGGACAAGGCCGTCGCCTACCTCCGCGCGCTGGAGAACCGGGATTGGAAGGCCGCCCGCGCGATGTGTGCCGAGACGACGACGGTGTGGCACAACGACGGCAAGGGCGAGCAGTCGATCGAGGAGAACATCGCCGGGATGGAGGGGCAGATCGAATCCATCGAGTTGATGCGCTACGCCATCACCCGCCAGTTCTCACAGCCCGGCGAAGTCCTCCAGCAGCACGTGGTGCACGTCGCCACCACCAACGGCATGCGCGGCGAGGTCCACGCCGCGGTGTACTTCCGCTTCGACGACAAGAGTCTGATCACCCGCATCGAGGAATACGCGAACTTCATCCCCGCAGGCCAAGACAACTAAAACGGCGAAAGCGTCCATCCACCGTCGTCACCGCGCTACGGAAGCCGCGGCGCGGTGCGACCCCCATCCAGTCGGAGCCCCTCACGGCTCCGCCAAGCGCCCGATCAAGAATCCCGTTCCGCATCGGCTGCAACAGCGGCCCTGCTATCGCACGCTCACGCCACGCTTCAAGCCTTTCGGAACTACTCGTCTACTGAGGTTTTCGTTAGTTCCGCGGTGGTTCAGGATGGATTGTCAATCCGGTGTGAGTGAGGAAGGACCACGGGAGTTGTTCGTTGGAGCAGATCCGGTGGATGCCGCGTTCGGCCGCGTCGGCGACATCGGCGAGGTGGTCGCCGGCGAGGTTGGCCAGCTCGCGGGCCTTGATGGCCGACCACAGCAGTTCCACTGGGTTGAGTTCGGGTGCGTAGGCCGGCAGCCGCTCCAGTGTCAGCCAGGCCTGCTCGGCCGCCCAGGCCCGCATGCTCCGACTCCAGTGGGCCGACAGTCCGTCCCACACCAACACCACCGACTCGCCGGCGCAGAAGGTCTTGACGTGTTCCGACACTTCGATCAAGGAAGTGGTGTCATAGCCGCCCGGCTTGAGGTGGAAGCACAGCCGCGGGCCACGTTCAAGGTCAGCGGCGTGGTAGCCCAGCGCGGCGGCCATCCCGGCACGTTTCCAGTTCAGCCGGTGCCGCAGCGTGGGAGTGCGCCCGCGGGGTGCGCAGGTGCGGCGAACCTGGGGCAGCGGCGACACACCCGATTCATCGAAGAACACAATCCAGGCACGTTTCTTCACCGCCCCCTTTTGATGCGTGGCCACTCCTGGGCGACCCACCGGGCGATCTCGGACTCGTCCCGCTCGACGGCCTGACGCCTGGGCCGCCGCAGACTCCACCCCAGCCGCCCGGTAAGCAGGCGCCACACAGATGCCCGGGCCAGCTTCACCCCGGTCACCCGCCCAACCACCACGCCGACCCATTCCAAGGTCCACAGATCCGCCTCGAACCCGTGCACCCGGGCCCCCTGCTCCAACGCGGCCCGAAACAGCTCCACTTGGACGTCACCCAGCTTGGGCGGCCGCCCGGAGACCGGACGCCGCCGCAGTGCCTCAACCCCACCCTGCTCCCACAGGCGTTTCCACCGGCACACGCTCTCAGAGTGGATCCCCACCATCCGTGCGACCACGGACGAAGAACGTCCTTACTCGAACAACCTCGACCGCGCGCATGCGCCGGGCCTCGGCCAACTGCGGCCCCGTCAGCGGCAGAACGGAGACGTCGGAAACAACGCCCTGCGACTCGGAAGACACACCAACATGCTCACACCGCCGAAGCCCCTGCACCCACAGAACTAACGAAAAACTCAGTAGTTTACTGATCTTTTCGTAAGTTCGGTGGGTGTGGTGGGCGGATGGTCAGGCCGGTATGGGCGAGGAATGACCATGGCAGTCGGGGGTTGGCGTTGATGCGGTGGATGCCTTGCTCGGTGGCGTCGGCGACATCGGCGAGGTGGTCGCCGGCGAGGTTGGCGAGTTCACGCTTCTTGAGCGAGGACCACAGCAGTTCCACCGGGTTCAGCTCGGGAGCGTAGGCGGGTAATCGTTCCAGGGTCAGCCAGTCCTGTTCGGCGACCCAGGCCCGCATCGCCCGGCTCCAGTGGGCGGACAGGCCGTCCCAGACCAGGACCACTCGCTCGCCGCGGTAGAACACCTTCACCTGCTCCAGGACCTCGATGAGCCCGGCGGTGTCGTAGCTGCCGGGCTTGAGGTGGAAGCACAGGCGGGCCCCGCGATCGGGGTCGGTGGAGTGGTAGCCCAAGGCTCCGGCCATCGACGCGCGCTTCCAGTTCAGGCGGTGCCGCAGGAGCGGGGTCCGCCCTCGGGGCGAGTAGGTGCGGCGGATCTGAGGGAGCAGGGAGACGCCTGATTCGTCGAGGAAGACGATCCAGGCACGTGTGTTCACGGCCCCTTTTTGATGCGCGGCCAATCGTGCGCGATCCAGCGAGCGATCTCCGACTCGTCCCGCTCGACCGCCCGCCGCTCGGGCCGTTGCAGGCTCCATCCGAGCCGGCCGGTCAGCAGCCGCCACACCGACGCCCTCGACAACACCACCCCCGTTGCCCGGGTGACGACCGCGCCGACTCGTTCCAGGGTCCACAGGTCGGCCTCGAAACCATGAGCCCGGGCACCTTGCTCCAACGCGGCCCGGACCATCTCGACCTGGGTGTCGTCCAGCTTGGGTGGGCGTCCGGTGGCTGCCCGTCTCCGCATGCCCGAAGCACCGTCTTGCTCCCACACCCGCCGCCAACGCCGCACACTCTCGGCACACACCCCCACCGCCCTCGCGATCTCCGCATTCGAGACGCCGCCCTCGAACAACTCGGCTGCCCGAACACGACGCGCCTCCGCCAACTGAGGCCGCGACAAAGGAGGAAGAGAGGAGCCGGCAACCGAAGGGGAAGGTTGATATGCCACCCCGACACCCTCCCACCCACACGGCCACCACACCCACCGAACTTACGAAAAGATCAGTAAGGCAAGTTGTCCCGCTGCGTGGATGATGCGCGGCTGGAGGGTGGCTGCGGTTTGCTGGTGGATGCGGTGTTCGAGTGCGGTGAACCGGCGTCGGGAGTGGGTGTTGGTCAGGGCTCGGTGCACGGCGGTGGCTTGTCCGGTGAGCACGACGCCGCGGCTGGCGCGGGTCACGGCGGCGTAGAGCAGGTTGCGTTGGAGGAGTTGGCCGGCGGAGGTGGTCATGGGGATGACGACGTAGGGGTATTCGCTGCCTTGGGAGCGGTGGACGGTCAGGGCGTAGGCGTGGAGTAGTTCGTCGAGGTCGGTGAAGAGGCAGGGGATGGGCTCGCCGTCGGTCAGGGTGACGGTGAGCTGGTGGGCTTCGGTGTCGATGGCGGTGATGGTGCCGGTGGATCCGTTGAAGACGCCGTTCTTGCCGCGGTGGGGCTGGTTGCGGATCTGCAGGACGCGGTCGCCCAGGCGGAAGATCTGTCCCCCGTGGTGGTGCTGGGGCTTATCGGGTGCGGGTGGGTTGAGGCGGGCGTGCGGGCGTGCGTTGAGGGCGAGGGTTCCGGCCGTGTGGCGCCGGGCGGAGCAGAGGACTTGGATGTCTTGGGGTGCGGCGTTGAAGTGGTGCGGGATGTGGGTGGTGACGAGTTCTACGACGTGGTCGGCGATGGTGTCGGGGTTTTCCAGGGGGTGACAGCCGAATACTCCTGGTGCGGGGAGGGGCGGCAGGCCGCGCAGGATGCGGTGGGCGTTGTCGATGATGGCGGCGCTTTGATCGTCCTGGCGGAAGATGTGGGTGAGGTGGGTGCGGGGGATGTCGGGGACGGCGAGGAGGTCGCGCAGGACGCGGCCGGGGCCGACGCTGGGGAGTTGGTCGGTGTCGCCGACCAGGAGCAGGTGGCATCCGGTGCGGATGGCCGCGGTGAGGCGGGCGGCGAGTTGGACGTCGAGCATGGAGGCTTCGTCGATGACGACGAGGCCGGCGGCTTCCAGCCTCGTGGGCTCGTCGGACCGGTCGGTCGGAGCGGGCGGGGCGCTGATCAGGCGGCGGATGGTCGTGGCCGGGTGTCCTGTGGTCTCCTCCATGCGCTTGGCGGCTTTGCCGGTGGGGGCGGCCAGCGCGATGGTGAGGCCCGCTTGTTCGGCGAGGGTGACCAGGGTGCGCAGGGTGTGGGTCTTGCCGCAGCCGGGTCCTCCGGTCAGGATCGACACCGGGGTGGTGAGCGCGGTCAGGACGGCCTGCTGCTGCTCCTCGGTCAGTCCCCCGGGTGCGGTACGGGCGAGGAGGCTGGTCCAGTCGGTGTGCTCGGCCAGGGTGGGCGTGGCGTGGCGGAGGCGCAGGATGTCTTGGGCCAGTCCGGTCTCGGCCCGGTGCATGAAGGTGAGGCTGACAGCGGTGACGGCGCGGGAGACATCGGCGTCTTCGAGGACAGGTGTTGGCAGGGCTTCGATGACGGTCTCACCGCGGGCGCGGAGAGTGTCCAGGACCTGGCGCAGGATCGGGCCTTGCAGGATGTCCGCCATAGTGGGGTCGTCGTCGGTGAGGAGGCTGCGGGTGCGGGTGCGGGCAAGGAGGACACGTTCGGGCAGGTGGCAGTCGCCTCGGGCGCGGGCCTGGGTGAGGGTGTGGAGGAGGGCGGCTTGGAGGCGTTAATCGCTGTGTTTGCGGATGCCGACGGCCAGGGCGATGCGGTCGGCGGTCTCGAAGCCGATGCCGTGGACGTCGCGGCACAGCTGGTACGGCATATGGCGGACGACGTCCATGGGGCTGCGGTCGAGTGAGAGGGCTGAGGGGTGGCTCGACCCGCGTGGCTGATCCGGTGCGGGCGGCGTCAGGGCAGAAAGCCCGGTCGATGACCGCGTCGAGGGGTATCTGCGCCGCACCGGCGGCAGCGGGCTCGATCAAGGTGAGGTCGATGGCGCTGCGGGACACGACTCCATCCGTGTTCCGGCGACGTTGGTTTCGGAGGTTGCGGGTGGGGTGGTCGCGGTGGGCTCGGGTTGGTCGGGCCGGCGTGTGGGAGGGGGTGTGTGGCGGGGGTCGTAGTGGGTGAGGTGCAGCCACACGCCTTTGTCGGGATCAGCGGTGGGCACGAGCCAGACGGGGATGCCGAGAGTGAGGGCGCGGCGGCACATGTCGTTGGTGCTGCCGGGGTGGGCGGGGTGGAAGTTCTCGTAGAAGGCGATGACCAGGCGGGGGCCTTCGTCGTGGAGCATGCGCTGATTGCGTTCGGCTTCGCTCCAGCAGCGGGTGCGGGCGCGGCGGCCGGGGGCTGGGGCGAGGGGGCGGCAGCGGTGGCGCCAGGCGGGCAGGTCGTGGTGGGTGCACCAGTGGTGGGCGGCGCTCGCGGCGCCGGTACCGGCGCCTTCGATGACCACGAGGTCGTTGCCGTGGCGGGCGGCGGCGCGGTCCAGGAGGGTGGTGATGGTGTCGGGCCAGGGCCAGCGGCGGCTGCCGCAGATCAGCACGCGGGAGTGGGAGTCCGTCATCTGCGGCCTTGGCAGGCGGGGTGTGGCGGGGCGGGGGGTTCGTGGCCCGCGCAGAGGGTGCCCAGAAGCTGGTCGACGGGGGCGCCGAGAGCGTGGGCGAGGGCGTGCCAAGTGGCGAGGGTGCCGATGGTGCGGCCCTGCTCGATCTCGATGAGCGTGCGGCGGGACAGGCCGCTGCGGGCGGCGAGTTCGTCGTAGATCCATCCGCGTGCGGCCCGCAGCCGGGAGAGCTCGAGGCGGAGCTCATGGAGGTTGGAATCGGGCGGGAAGATCGTCACCCGTCCATCGCACGAGGCACACCCCTGCCCCGTCAGCGTAGACGTCTGCCCTATTTCGGCCGGGTGTCAGTCGAATACTGAGGGCAGACGTCTTCACGAAACGGAGGATGACGACCGATGGGATCCGGCACGACCACACACCCGGGACGGCGCACCTGGACAGTGGAGATCCGCATGCACTCCTGAGGGCGGACCCTGCTGTGCGACCGCTGCGGCCCGGTCCCCGTCGGCACTGGGCCTCCGGACATCCTCGCGTGCGCGGTGGCCCACCTTGCCGAGCACACACGCACCGAAGCTCTCGCACACCACTTGCGGACCTGCCAGTGCGGCGAACACGCCTGCCGCTGGCATCCCCGGCACCGAGGCTACGGCGGCCTCATGGTCCTGCTCTGTTGCCGCGACGACAGCGGGCGCCTATGGCGGCTGGCCGACACCTGCCGCACCTGCACGGCCGCCACCCCACATGCGGCTGTCATCACCGAACCTCTTCGCCACTCCCCCGCCGCACTCCGCCCTCCACGACTTCTCTCGCCCACGGACCTTGCTGCGGGCCGTCCCGGGGACACCGTCCAGATCGACGGCACCTCCCTTTCCACCACCACCAGGGTGAACTTCGGTTCGGCCGCGGTCATCCCGACCTCCGTCACCGCCACCCAGGTCACCTTCGTCGTACCCGACTCGGCGCCGTGCGCCGGACAGGTTTCCGTCAGTGTTACCAGCACCACCGGCGCCACCAGCAACGCCCTGCCGTTCTTCGTCATCGCCCCACCGACGACCACGGGCCTGAGCCTCACCTGCCTCCCGGCCGCCACCGGCGGCCCGGTGACGCTGCTCGGCGCCAACTTCCTGACGGGAACCCAGGTCAGGGTGGGCACCATCGGCAACGTCGCGGTCACCCCCCAGCCGGCCCAGCCAGGTCACCTTCACCGCACCGGCCAACCCGGGCCGGGTCGGCACCGTGTCCGCCCAGCTGGTGACCATCACCATCGCCGGCGGAACCAGCCGCTCGGGCACCACTTCGATCGACTACTACCTCGCACCGACCATCACCTCGACGGCTCCGACCTCGGGCACGGCAGGAGACGAGATCACCATCAACGGAACCGGCCTCGTCAACGTCGACACCGTCACCTTCACCGACAGCGCCACGGCCACCGCGGCGGCGGCCAGGGCGCGGTGTGGCGTGGCGGTCATGGCGATCCTTCGGCCGGTGATGAGGATCGGAGCGCGCCTGGGAGCGCTCCCACTGCCCGTACTGTAATCCGTACATGACAAACCGGGAAGGGCCCGTCACCACCTTGCGCGCAGGAGCCATGGAAGGCGCGGGCGGGGGAACGCGGGGCGTTGACACCACCGCAAGCGCTTGCTAGCTTCCCGACTCGCATGACGCATCGTCACTCATCGGAGCCGCCTAGCCCAGGTCTTTGATGATGCGGAGGCTTCAGCAATCGCTCTCATGCGCTGCCTGTTGTCTCCACGGCAGCCCCCCACATAAGGAGGTTTCAGCGCCATGAAGCACTCTCGGACACTCCCCCGCGCCCTCGCCGTCGCGGCGGCGGCCGTTGTCGCGTCGACGGGCCTGCTCGCCGTCCATCCGCCCGTCTCGCGGGCACAGTCCGCGTCCTTCGACGCGGACGACTTGTTCGTGTCGCCCAAGGGCAGTACCGACGCCCCCGGGACGGAGTCCTCTCCGACCACACTCGCCTCGGCGATCACCCGCGTCACCGCGGGCGGCACGATCTACGTGCGCGGCGGAACCTACAACCTCTCGCAGACGGTCACCATCGCGCCGGGCAACAACGGCACGTCGAGCGCCCGCAAGGAACTGGTCGCCTACCCCGGGGAGACCCCGGTGCTGAACTTCTCGGCCATGAGCGAGGATACGGCGAACCGCGGGCTCGCCCTCAACGGATCGTTCTGGCACCTGGCCGACATCACCGTCGAACGCGCCGGTGACAACGGGATCTTCGTCGGCGGCAGCAACAACGTCATCGAGCGCACCGTGACCCGCTTCAACCGTGACTCCGGGCTCCAGATCTCCCGCATCGCCTCCAGCACCCCGCAGAACCAGTGGCCGTCGAACAACCTCGTGGTGAGCTCGGAGTCACACGACAACGCCGATTCCGACGGCGAGGACGCCGATGGGTTCGCCGCGAAGCTCACGGTCGGCTCCGGAAACGTCTTCCGCTACGACGTGTCCCACAACAACATCGACGACGGCTGGGACCTCTACACCAAGAAGGACACCGGCCCCATCGGCCCGGTGACCATCGAGGACTCTCTCTCCTACGGCAACGGCACCCTCTCGGACGGCACCCAGAACTCCAACGGCGACCGCAACGGCTACAAGCTGGGCGGCTCGGACATCGCCGTCGACCACGTCATCCGCCGCAGCATCGCCTACCACAACGGCAAGCACGGGTTCACCTACAACAGCAACCCCGGCCATATGTCGGTGTCGGGCAACGTCGGCATCGACAACGGGGAGCGCAACTTCTCGTTCGACGGCGGCACGTCGGTGTTCCGGGACAATGTGTCCTGCCGCGGCGGCAGCAGCGGGACGAAGGACCGCATCATCGGTGACGCGGACAGTTCGAACCAGTTCTGGTCCGGGACGAACGGGCCCCGGTGCTCGTCCTACACCGGCGCGCTGAAGTGGTCCTTCGCCACGGACGGCAGCCTCC
This sequence comes from Streptomyces hygroscopicus, assembly GCA_002021875.1. Classification (NCBI taxonomy): domain Bacteria; kingdom Bacillati; phylum Actinomycetota; class Actinomycetes; order Kitasatosporales; family Streptomycetaceae; genus Streptomyces; species Streptomyces hygroscopicus. The sequence continues at coordinate 11,632,443 of CP018627.1, read as the reverse complement.
GCGTAAGCTTCGGCGGCTAGCCCCCAGCGATGGCCACCTTCTTCGCGATGGCCCGCGGGAGGTCATGGCGGATCATGCCGCTGCCCGCGCGCATGAAGCCCCGGTACAGGGCGAAGGCGCGGCGGGCGGCGGGGGACAGCGTGGCGGGCACGGCGCCGGGGCGGGCCCCGGCGCCGTGCCACCGGGCCGGGTGGCGGACGGGCGGACGGACGGGATCACCGGTATCGCGCTCCCCTGGGTCCGAACCGTCCGTGTCGGCCGTGAAGTTGAGGGCCTGTCATTTTTTGCCGTCGGAACTCTTGTGAGAGGTATCCGCCTTCATTACTTTCCGGTAGGTGGCGCCCCGACGATGACAGACCCCCACCTCCCATGGAGTAATCATGGCCCCCGAGCACCGTGGCTCCACCCGAACGCTCCTCTCCCTGACCGCCGCCGTGACGCTGGCCCTGACCGGCTCCACGGCGGTCAGCTCCGCACAGTCAAAGGCGGCCGGCCTGCGGGAAGTGATGTTCGTGGGCAACAACTGGGACGGCACCGCCGACGTCATCAAATCCACTGGCGACCTGTCCAGGATCGGCCGCATCAACGTCATACCGGACAAGGACCAGCGGCTCACCGAGATCTACCTCAACCCCATCAAGCTCGCATTCTTCCTGGGGATCCGGCTGGGGCCAGGTGAAGGGCACGACCAGTTCGTGGACGACATGTACTCGACCCCGGACGGCTCCGCCATCGTCGTCTCCCGGCCCAGCTTCGCCGACGTGGTCTCCATCGACGTCGCGACCGGCAAAATCAAGTGGCGCTTCCCCGTGTCGGGATTCCGCGCGGACCACATGGCCGTCTCCCCCGACGGCGAACGCGTCGCGGTGTCGGCTTCGACGTCGAACACGGTGCATGTCCTCGACATCGAGACGGGGAAGCAGCTCGGCTCGTTCTCCGCCGGTGACAAGCCCCACGAGAACGTCTTCACCGACGGCGGCAAGTACCTCTGGAACATGTCGATCGGCGAGGTCAACACCGACCTGGACGATCCGTCGATGGACTGGACGAAGGGCGACCGGCACATCACCGTGGTCGACGCCAACACCTATCGGCAGATCAAGGTCATCGACATGCGCGAACGGCTCGACGCCTTCGGCCGCAAGGACCTGTCCGACGCCGTCCGGCCCGTCGCCTTCACCCCGGATGAGTCCAAGCTCTACTTCCAGGTCTCCTTCTTCAACGGGTTCCTGGAGTACGACGTGGCCAAAGACAAGATCACCCGCGCGAAAACCCTCCCGAAGAACCCGGCGACCAGCGAGGACCGCACCACCTGGGTCAACGACTCCCGCCACCACGGCCTGTCGATGAGCCCCGACGGCAAGAAACTGTGCGTGGCCGGGACGATGGACGACTACGCGACCGTCGTCGACCGCGAATCGCTCCAGGAAGGCCCCCTGGTACCGACCTCGAAGCCGTACTGGGCGACGGTGAGCGGCGACGGCACCTCCTGCATCGTCTCCGAGAGCGGTGCCGACCGCGTCACCGCCATCGACTTCACGACAGGCGAGAAGACCGCGTCCGTGTCGGTCGGCGACCACCCGCAGCGGGTGCGCATCGGCCATGTGGCGGCCGGCTGGACCGGACCGTCAGCCTCCTAGCGGTTCGTCGGAGCGGCACGGCGCGCCCGTGGCCCGGCGGGGGCCGATGCGTAATACGGCCCCCGCCGGGCCGTGCGGCTCCTGGGCGCCGCATTCCACTCGCCGTTCGGCCGTGGAGGGCAGGGGGTGCCGGACCAGGCCGGGGCGATCCTGCGGGGGCTCGGCGAGGTGACGCCCGACCCGGCGGTCGCCCTGGACCGCCGCCGCACCGTCGCCTCCGGGCGGTTGGAGGAGAGCTTCGAGGTCACCAACGCGGGCACCCGGCGGGTCGGTTTCCGGCTCACGGTCACGGCCGGCACGGACCTCGCCCTGATGGAGCGGGTGAAGTCGGGCCACGTCCTGGACCCAGTGCCGACACGGGCCGAAGGCGCGGAAGGCGCCGAGGGCGGCGGTCTGGTGTGGTCCCGCGACGGGTTCACCGTACGCCTGGTCAGCGAGCCCGCGCCGGACGCCCTGGAGGCGCCGGAGGGCCGGCTGTCGTACGACGTGGAACTGGACCCCGGCGCTTCATGGACGGCGACGCTGCGCTGCACGGCGGCGTACGCGGACGGCGACCAGTTCCCGGCCGCCCCGGCGGACGCCGTGCCGTGGCGCTGCCCGGCCCTGCGCAGCGCGGACCGGCGCTTCGACCAGTGGCTGGACCAGTCGGTCGCCGACGCGGACCGGCTGCGCCTGATGGACCCCCGGTCCCCAGAGGGGCGCCCAGACGGCGCGAACAGCCCGGATCAGTTCCTGGCCGCCGGAGCTCCGTGGTTTCTGACCCTCTTCGGCCGCGACTCGTTGTGGGCCGCCCGCATGCTGCTCCCGCTCGGCACCGAACTCGCGGCCGGTACCCTGCGCACACTCGCCCGCCGCCAGGGGGCCGTGGCCGACCCCGCCACGGAGGAGCAGCCGGGGAAGATCCTGCACGAAGTGCGGCGCGGCACCCAGAACTTCACCGACACGTTCGCCGTCCCGCCGGTGTACTACGGCACGGTCGACGCGACCCCCCTGTGGATCACCCTGCTCCATGACGCCTGGCGCTGGGGCCTGGCCCCCGAGCAGGTGGAACAGCTGCTGCCGCACACCGAGTCGGCGCTCGCGTGGATCCGCGACCAGGCGGCAGCGGCCGACGACGGCTTCCTCAGGTACGTCGACCGGACCGGACGGGGCCTGGCCAACCAGGGCTGGAAGGACTCCGGTGACGCCATCCGCCATCGCGACGGCCGGCTCGCCGACCCGCCGATCGCGCTGTGCGAGGTGCAGGCGTACGCGTACGAGGCGGCGCGGGGCGGCGCGGCGCTGCTGCGCGCTTTCGGGCGGCCGGGCGCGGACGCGTGGGAGGAATGGGCGGAGGCGCTCGCCACCCGCTTCCGGAAGCGCTTCTGGGTGGCGGACGCCCAGGGTCCGTACCCGGCGGTCGCGCTGGACCGTGACGGCCGGCCGGTGGACTCGGTCACCTCGGGCTTCGGCCACCTCCTCGGGACGGGCCTGCTGAACCAGGAGGAGAGCGCGGCACTGGCGGCCCGGCTGACCGGCCCCGACCTCGACTCCGGCCACGGTCTGCGCACCCTGAGCAGCGACTCGGTGGGCTTCAACCCGTACGGCTACCACATCGGTTCCATCTGGCCGCACGACACCGCGATCGCGGTGCACGGCCTGGTCAGGGCCGGGTTCCCGGACGCGGCGGCGCCGCTGGCGGCGGGCCTGCTGACGGCGTCGGCGGGGTTCGCCGGACGCCTGCCCGAGCTGTTCGCCGGCCACGGCGCCGCGGCGGGCCCACACCCCGCCCCCTACCCCGCGTCCTGCCGCCCCCAGGCGTGGGCGGCCGCCTCCTCGGTCCAGGTGCTGCGCTCGGCACTCGGCCTGGAGGCGGACGTCCCGGGCGGCACGGTCACGGTGGCCCCCGCCTTCGCCGGTGCGTACGCCCCGCTGACGGTGACGGAGCTCCAGGTGGGCGGTGCCCGGCTGGACATCACACTGGCGGCGGACGGAACGGTGAACGTGACGGCGCCGGAGGGGCTGACGGTGGTCTCGGCCTGACGCGGCGCTCCCGATGCCTCGGCGACGACCCCGTGCGGCGGCGAAACACCGAAGCGGGTCGCCCGGGCAACGTGACGAAACACGACAACGCCGCTGCCGCCGGAGCAGGCGCTGGTGCACGTGCCACGAATGCCTGCGCTCAGTCCTTGTGGCCGGGGGCGATGCGCTTGAACCGCCCCGGGTTCGGTAGAGATCTCAGTTTGTGGTTGTGACCCTTACAGCACTCGACAGCCTTCCCCACCTCACCCGAGCAGTGGTGCATGGCGACCTCGGTGCCGAAAACGTCCTATGGGAGTGGACGCACGGCCTGCCGCACCTCTCCGGAGTACTCGACTGGGACGACGTCACACTCAGCGACCCAGCCGAGGACCTCGCAGCCATCGGCGCCAGCTACGGCCCTGAGCTCCTGGAGCGGGTGCTCGCCCTGGGCAGCTGGTCAAACCACGGACTCCTCACCCGCATAGCCGCGATCCGCGGCACATTCGCCCTGCAGCAAGCCCTCTACGCAATCCGCGACGGCGACGAAGAAGAACTCGCGGACGGCCTGGCCGACTACCGCTGAGGCACACCAGCACATCCGCTACATCGAGCACTTCACAGCAACAGCAACCCGGCGAACCTAATTCCTTGTTACTGATCTCGGCTCGTTAGGGTGATGTTTGCGGAACGTCCTGATGTGGGTGTTGTGTTGTCGGTAGTCCGTGGTGCGTGAGATATGCGGATGGGGGCGGGCTGACGCCTGCAGCACGGCGGCGCCGGGAAGCGGTGCGGATACAGGCGGCGGAGCTGTTCGCTCAGCAGGTCAAACCGCCCGAGGTGGCCCGGCAGCTGCGTGTGCGTGTGAAGTCGGCTTACCAGTGGCAGCAGTTGTGGCGGCAAGGTGGTGCCGACGCGCTGCTTTCGCGAGGGCCGAGCGGGGGCCGGTGTCGCCTGTCGCCGCGCTGTCTGGAGAAGCTCGCCGGGTATCTCGAGCAGGGGCCGGCCGCGCACGGCTGGACGGAAGACCAGGTGTGGACGGCTGCACGGGTGGCCACGCTGATCGGCAGGAAGTTCCACGTCTCCTAATCCGTGGGTAAGAACGGTCTGCCAGATTGGGAACACGGACAAGCCGTCCGAGAATGGCAGGACCGCGCCGTCTGGCTTGATCCAGGCTCCCGAACCCTAATCCGTGCATCGGTGGGCGGTCCCGGCTCTGATGGTGGTGGCCACATGGGCGGCGGACGGACGCCTACACGTCTCCGGGCCTCGACGCCTAGGCAGTTTCGTTTGGATCAGTGGCTCGTTGGTCCTGGTGTGCCGTTGACTGATGCGCAGTGGACGCGGATCGAACCGTTGCTCCCGGACCGGACACCCAAGCGGGGCGGCCGGTGGCGCGACCACCGCGAGGTGATCGACGCGATCGCCTGGAAGTTCCAGACCGGATCCCAGTGGGTCCACCTGCCGGAGAAGTTCGGCAACTGGAGAGGTGTATACAACCGACTGCGGATGTGGGCCGTCGACGGCACCTGGGAGCGGGTCTTCACCGCCCTGATGGCCCAGGCCGACGCCGACGAGGACCTGAAATGGGCGGTCGCGGTGGACTCCACGATCGTGCGAGCACATCAGCACGCGGCCGGGGCCCGCAAAAAGGGGCCCCGGCCGGCGAGCCGGCCGACAACGCCATCGGCCGGTCCCGCGGCGGACTGACCACGAAGATCCACCTCGCGGCCGACGGCAACTGCCGCCCCCTGGCCTTCCACCTCACCGCCGGGCAGGCCGGGGACGCCCCCGTCTTCCCGCAGGTGATGGCCCGCCTACGGGTACCCCGCCCGCACGGGCGGCCCCGCACACGGCCCGATGTGGTCCTGGCCGACAAGGCGTACTCCTCCCGTGCCATCCGCGAGCACCTGCGACAGCGGGGCATTCGCACGGTGATCCCCGTCCCCGCGGACCATTCGAGCTCCCGCAGAGACCGAGGCCCGTGGGGTGCGCTGGTGCCACGAACAGCTGCTGAGGTGGCGGACCGGCCCCAAGGGCCGAGTCCTGGGATTAGGTCGCTGCGTGGTTCCGCACGAGCTCGTGACCAGCACAAACGTACAGGCAGTACCGGGAGGGACTTTGATCTACTGCGGCATCGACTGGGCAGAGAAGACACACGACGTGGCGCTGGTTGACGACACCGGAACGCTGGTCGCCAAACGGCCCATCACCGACGATGCGGCCGGCTACAGGGCTCTGCTGGACCTGCTCGCCGAGCACGGCGACACCGAGGACAACCCCATCCCGGTCGCGATCGAGACCTCCCGGGGCCTGCTGGTCGCCGTCCTGCGCACCGGCCGGCGGAAGGTCTACGCGATCAACCCGATGGCCGCCGCCCGCTACCGCGACCGCCACTCCGTCTCGCGCAAGAAGTCCGACCCAGGCGACGCCCTCGTCTTGGCGAACATCCTGCGCACGGACATGCATGCCCACCGGCCTCTGCCCGACGACACCGACCTCGCCCGCGCCATCGCCGTCCTGGCCCGGGCACAGCAGGACGCCACCTGGAACCGTCAGACCATCGCCAACCAGCTCCGCTCGCTGCTGCGCGAGTACTACCCCGCCGCCCTGGCTGCGGTCGAGCCATGGAAGAACGGCCTATGCCACCCCGAGGCCCACGCCCTGCTCAAAGCCGCCCCCACCCCAACCCGCGCAGCCCGCCTGACCCGCACACAGCTCCAAGCCGCCCTCAAGCGCGCCGGACGCCAACGCCGCATCGAGGCGGACGCCGACCGGTTGCAAGAGGTCCTCCGCGCCGAGTGGGCCCACCAGCCGCCGCTCGTGGAGGACGCCCTCGGCGAGCAGATGCTGGCCCTGCTGATCCAGCTGGAAGCCGCCTGCACCGCCGCCGACCGGCTCGCGAAGGCGGTGGAGGAGGTGTTCCCTCAGCACCCGGACGCTGACATCTACCTGTCCTTCCCCGGCCTCGGCGCCCAGCTCGGCGCCCGGATGCTCGCCGAGGTCGGGGACGACCGCACCCGTTTCACCGACGCCCGCGGCCTGAAGGCATACGCCGACTCCTCGCCCATCACCCGCGCCTCGGGCAAGAAGTCGTCCATCACCCGCCGCTGGGTCAAGAACGACCGGCTCAACACGGCCGGCTACCTGTGGGCCTTCTCCGCCCCCAACGCCTCACCCGGCGCCAAAGCCCACTACCGCCACCGCCGCGACGACTGCGGCGACTGGCACGCCGGCGCTCAGCGCCACCTGTTCAACCGCATGATCGGCCAGCTCTACCACTGCCTCCAGCACACCGAACTGTTCGACGAACAGACCGCCTTTCCCGTCGAACTAGCCGAAGCCGCTTGACGCGCTAAACACCTGAGGTGTCTACAGCGTCTCGGGCGCAACGAGGCTGATGTGCCGGCTCGGTTTCACTCCGCAGATGCCCGCACGCAGGGTGGCCGAGCGCGACGAGCAGGCCGTGACCGGCTGGAAGGAGGCGACCTGGATGGAGGTAAAAGGGCCCGGGCGGCCTGCAGGGGCTACATCTGCTTTGAGGACGAGGCGGGCTTCACCCGCAGGCCGCCCAAAGGACGCACCTGGGGCCGGCGAGGCCACACCCCGGTCGTCACCGTCAGTGGACGACGCTCGGGGCGCCTGTCGGTGGCCGGGCTGATCGCCTGGCGCCCGGGCTCCCGCACCCGGCTGTGCCACCGCCTGCTCACTCACCTCGCGGGCAAGGGCACGCGACGCAGCATGAGCGAGCGCGACTACATCGCCCTTCTGGACGGCGTCCACCAGCTGGTGAAGGCACCCATCGTGCTGGTGTGGGACCGGCTCAACACCCACGTCTCCAAGACGATGCAGGAGCTGGTTGCCGAACGTGAGTGGCTGACGGTGTTCCTGCTTCCTGCGTACTCGCCCGATCTGAACCCGGTCGAGGGCGTGTGGGCACATGTCAAACGCAGCCTGGCCAACCTCGCCGTCGTCGCCCTCGACCGCCTGGAGAAGCTCGTGCGCAACCGGCTCAAACACCTGCAGTACCGACCCGACACCCTCGATGGGTTCATAGCCGGAACCGGCCTGCCCCTGGACACCCCCACATCGCCCTAACGAGCCGAGATCAGTATCGCGGGTCTCTCACACCCGTGGAACTCCGGTGTCGTGGAGGGCCACGTCAACCGGATCAAGATGCTCAAGCGCCAGATGTTCGGCCGCGCCGGATTCGATCTCCTTCGCAAGCGAGTTCTCCTCGCTCCCTAATCCAGTCCCTGGATTAGGGACGGATACTATGATTGAGGAGTGACGTTCAAGTGCGAGTGGCGGGGCGACTTCGACAACCCTGCCCTCAACGCGTTGCACGCTGACGGCTTCGGCTACCCGGTCGCTCAGACTGACTGGCGAGAGCGACTTGAGCGCTACAGTCTCGGCTGGGTCTGCGCGCGTGAAGACGGCTCGTTGATCGGCTTCGTCAACGTTGCCTGGGACGGCGGAGTCCACGCCTTCATCCTGGACACGGTGGTCGCACAGCATCGCCGGTCGAGAGGAGTCGGCGCCGCGCTGGTCGCCACCGCGGCCCACGAAGCCCGCGCCGCGAAGTGCGAATGGCTGCACGTCGACTTCGAGGAACACCTGCGCTCTTTCTATTTCGATGCATGCGGCTTCCAGGAGACGCCAGCCGGTCTGATCGCTTTATAACGCCGTGGCCAAACCCTCACCCAGGGGCGCTATCAGTAAGCCCCGCCAGTCCCCAGACCCAGCTCGGTCGTCACCGATTGTGACTGCACCACACAATTTGAGCCAGAGCCGCCTTTGTAGCCGAGCGGCACGATCTCCTCCCAGAGCTTCCAGGCGTTGGTGCAGCCCTCGCTCCAGCGGTCGTCGAGGTAGGTCTTGTACTCGTCGAGGACGGAGGTCCGGTTCTGCCACTGCCCGGCGAAAAGCCCTTCAGGCGTGTCAGCACGGGAGAACCGCAGGACAGTGTTCTGGCTCATGCCGAGTTGCCGTGCCACGGACCGCTTGCTGTGTCCGGCGGCGAGCAGTGCGTGAATGGTGGCGTGCTTGGCACGGGTGCGCTCGGCGAACCGGTGGCCTGTCGGCCAGGGTGAACTGGACGGCTTCTCTCCTGCTGCGGGCTCTGGCTCGGGGTCGGGGGCCGCAGGAACGAGGGCTCGTAGGCAGTGGCGGTGCTGGGCGACGGCCCGTTCGGCGGCTTCGCTCAGGTTGTGCCAGAGGTGCCACCGGTCCGCGACCTGGACGGCCTGCGGGGCGCCGGCGGCGGCGCCCCCGGCGAAGAACGGTGCCCGGTCCCGGCAGATGACCTCGACGCCTGGCCGTTCGGCGAGCCAGACCGCCAGGCTGGATGCTTCCCGGTCGGGCAACAGGTCGATGGGGCGGCGGGTCTCGATGTCGACGAGGACGGTGCCGTAGTGGCGGCCCTCGCGGGTGGCGTACTCATCAACGCCGACCACACGCGGGCAGCGACCTCGGGCTCGGGAAGAGCGTCGACCAGCCGGAGCACCGTACTGCGACTCACGGGCGCTCCGAGGACGCGGGCAATGCGGGCTCCGGCCCGGCCCGCGAGGGCCAGGCCGACCCGCGGCCAGGGACTAGCGCAACCGATCGGTCCGCTGACTGTGCCGGCGTGTCAGGCCGGGTATCTGCTCGACGAAGGTACGGCGTGCACACCCCGAGTTCCCACAGGCGAACCGACGGACCCTCAGCTGGAGAACAACGCTTCGTCCACCGCTCGGCACATCAGCTGGAAACCGCAGGTAGGAACCTCGAACCTGGTTCGACCGGACCCCGCAGGCCGGGCACGCGGCGCCGTCCGCGGTGCACCGCGCGTCAACGCGTACCATCTCGATGTTCACGTCCACCGACAGCACCGCGACATCCGCGATCGACGGGAACAACAACTCCTTCAGCCGGAGCACGACCTCGTCCACGCCCCCGAACCCTCGGCCCAGTCGCCTCACCCATGGATCGTTTTCGGGCGACTTGGCGGGCGGCCCGAAGAAACTCGGCTGTGACTCAGCGTGACCGCATCACAGAAGTTGAGCCAGAACCACAACTCGCGAACAGAGCCATAGCAGCGGCGCTGGAGGCCCTGCGGCGCCAGCGAGGCCGGTCGAAGGGGACGGTGAAGGGACTACAGGTGCTGGTCGGGCAGATCCTTGAGGATGCGCACGGGCGCGGGGTGGTGGAGCTGCCGTCACGGTCGTCGTTCTACCTGCTGGTGAACGCCCTCGCCGTCCCGGCCGATCGTCTGGGACGTCCCGCGCGCACCGCCACCGCACCTACTCGCGCCTCGTCGGCGCCGGTTGTCCTGCGGCCCGGGGAACAGGCGCAGATCGACACCACTCGCCTGGACATCATGGCCGTCCTGGAGGACGGCACGATGGGGCGGCCGGAGCTGACCATCGCCGTCGACGTCGCCACCCGCTCCATCCTGGCCGCCGTCCTGCGCCCGCACAGCAGCAAAGCCGTCGACGCGGCCCTGCTTCTCGCGGAGATGGCCGTCACCCAGCCCGCCCGGCCGGCCTGGCCCAGGTCGCTGTATCTGTCGCGGGCCGAGGTGCCCTATGAGCGAATGCTGTCGCTGGACGAACTTCTGGAGGGCGCGGCCGCACGCCCGGTGATCGTGCCCGAGACGATCGTCGTCGACCGCGGCAAGATCTACCTCTCCGAAGGCTTCATCGCCGCCTGCGAGACGCTCGGGGTGAGCGTGCAGCCCGCCCCTCCGAGGCGGCCGCAGGCCAAGGCCGTGGTGGAGCGGACCTTCGGTGCGATCAACGACCTGTTCTGCCAGCACGTCGCCGGCCACACCGGGTCCAACACCCTGCGGCGTGGCAAGGATGTGGCCGCCGAAGCGCGGTGGATGATCCCCCAGCTGCAGGACTTCCTCGACGAATGGATCACCTGCGGGTGACAGAACCGGCCCCACGACGGGCTGCGCCACCCCGTCCTGCCCAAAACCGCCCTCACGCCGAACCAGATGTGGGCCGCGCTGCTCGCCATCAGCGGCTACGTGCCGGTGCCACTCACCGGGGCCGGCTACCTCGAACTGCTGCCCGTGCGCTGGCAGCCCATCACCGAACGCGGCATCCGGCTCGACTACCGAACCTACAACGACCCCGCCCTCGACCCCCATCGCGGCCAGCACTCCAGTATCGCGAGCAAGGACGGCAAGTGGGAGGTCCACCACAGCCCCCACGACCCCCGCCAGATCTGGGTCCGCCTCACCGACGGACAGCTCCACGAGATCCCATGGATCCACCGCGACCACGTCCACCAGCCCTTCGACGATCAGATCTGGCGCCACATCCAGACCGAGGTCGAACAACGCGGTGACCGCGACCAGCACGAGGCCGACCTCGCCGACGCCCTCGACCAGCTCCTGCGCCGCCCCCGCAGTCCCGCCGGGACCGAGCACAACACCCGTCGCCGGAAGACCCGTCGCGCCGGCAACACGCCAGCGCTGCCCGACCCGCCGGGTCAGCGGCGCCCCCTCGACGCACAGACCGCACCGGCCCCGGACTGGAACGAGAGCCTGGACGACCTCATCGGCGTCGACGCCGCGGCCGACACCAACACGAGCGAGCTGAAGGACACGGGCGTATTGCCGGCCGAGGCAGGCGGATACGAGCTATGGGACGCCGAAGCAGAGGCCGAGCAATGGTGAACACGACGGCCAGCAGCTCCCCGTCGGCGGCCGACCGGCCACCCGGTACCGCAATAAGCACTGAGACCGACGCCAACGACGCCCCCGGGGCGCAGCAGCAGTCGGTGACCACCTGGGACGGTTTCCAAGCCTTCGCCACCGCCCCGTGCCGGCTCCTCCCCCGTGCGGGGCGCCGCCTCGCAGCCTCGAGGAACGCCTGGCCAATCACTCGCGATTCGTCACCGTGCGTACCCCGGCCATCGACGCGCTTGCCAAGAACGTACGCACCCTGATGATCCTCGGCCGTCACCAGGCAGCCACCGCACGGCCGTCCCTGATCGTCACCGGTCCCGCCGGCGCCGGGAAAACCACCGCCCTGCTCCAGGTCGGCCGCGCCTGCCACCTCGCCCACACCCGCCGCCACGGCACCGCAGCGGCCGGGCAGGTTCCCGTCGCCTACGTCCTGGTCCCGCCCGCCGCCAGTGCCAAGACCCTGGCCACCGGGTTCGCCCGCTACCTCGGCATCCCCGTCGCCACCGGCATGTCCCAGGCCCAGATCACGAACGCCGTCCGCCACACCTACACAGCCGCCCGCGTCCAGCTGGTGATGATCGACGAGGTCCACCGGCTCACCCCCCGTACCACCACCAGCGCCCAGACCGCCGACCTGCTCAAAGACCTCACCGAACGCATCGGCGCCACCTTCGTCTACGTCGGCATCGACGTAACCGCCACACCCCTGTTCACCGGCGTCCACGGCGCGCAGCTCGCCGGACGCGCCTCTCTCATCGACTGGGCCGCCTTCCCCACCCGCCTCGGCGACCAAGAGCCCTTCCGCGACCTCATCACCGCGATGGAAGCTGCGCTCGACCTGCGTCACCACCGCCGCGGAAGCCTTCCCCATCTGGCCCCCTACCTGCACCAACGCACCGCCGGCCGCATCGGCAGCCTCGCCCGCCTCATCCGCCGGGCCGCCATCACCGCCCTCATCGACGGCACCGAACGCATCACCAAAACAACCCGCGAAGCCATCCGCCTGGACCACCTCGCCGAACGGCACTACCGCCCCCGGCACCAGCCCGCCCGGACCCCGTGAGCCGGAGCGACGTCACCGCCCTTGCCGCGGCCGCGGCCGTCCCCACGCAGCGCAGGCTCGTGGCAGGGGCATGGCTGCGGACCCCGTCAGCGGCACCGGGCGCTCCCCGCGTACGGCCGCTGCCTGGGGAAGCGACTGCCTCATACGTGCAACGCCTCGCCGGGGCCTACCAGCTGACGCTGCCCCAACTCCTCGATGGCGCCGACATCACCCTCCACCGCCACGGCACGCCACCGACCGCCGAACTCATCCTCACTCCGGGCGCGGCCCGGCACCTCGCCGCCCTGGCCCGCACCCCACTCCCCCACCTGACGCGCGCCCTGCCCCGCCTCCCTCTCAGCAACGCCGCCCACGGCACCGAGGCGGCCGCGCGCTGGAAGCGGCTCGAAGCAGGGCAGCAGCCAGTACTTGCCTGCACCCTGTGCATCCGCCACCAAAGCCACGGCGCAACCCACACCGCCTGGATACACCGACCGCCGTACCGGCTGGTGTGCCCCTGCCATCACCAAGCCGCCCCCGACCCACGGCTCACCGCCACCATTCGCACCTGGGCGGTGCCCGAACTCGCCGCTGCGCACCACGCCTACCAGCGCCTGCTGCGACACCCCCGCGCCAGCACCGCCTGAACCACGGCACGCGCCATCACCACCGGGTGGAAAGGCCGCGGGTGACCTCGCCGAGTTCGGCCTCGTGGGCGGTGAAGTCAGCGCGGTGCCACGAGCGGCGGCGGGGTCTGCCCGGCCGCTTTTCGCCCTGAGACAGGGTGCAGCCTCCGTCGGCGCGCTCCTTCCATAGGACGACCGGGCTCTGTTCGCCTGTCACTCATCCCCCATTGCGAGCGGTCATGGTCGCTGTGCGGGTAGACATGCGCTGATCCCACCACCGCGCAGAACACTCGATCAAACAACCCTGCGCCACGCCAGACACAACCAACAGTTGTGGAAGTAGGGTGGAAGCGTGGATGTTGAAGTGCTGCGGACGTTCGTGGCCGTCGCCGAGACCGGCCAGTTCCAGGCTGCGGCCGACGAGCTGGGGATCAGCCAGCAGGCGGTCTCCAAGCGGATCGCGGCCCTGGAGAGGCACATCGAGGTCACGCTCCTGGTGCGGACCTCCCGAGGCTCCCGGCTGAGCCTGGACGGGCAGGTCTTCCTGCCGCACGCCAAGAAGGTCCTGGCGGCCATCGAGCAGGCCGAGCGGGCCGTGCGCCCCGACAGCCGTCCCTTGCGCGTCGATGTTCTCAATCGGCGCATCTCCCCGGCCCAGGCCGTCTACCGGTTCTACCGCTCCCACCCCGAGACGGACCTGGACGCGGTCACGCTGAGCAAGGAGAACGCCGTCCAGGCCGCCCAGGCGGTACTCGAAGGGCCGTCGACGCGTCCTTCCGTGCTCTCCCGGCAGACCAGGTCCCGGCCGGAATCAGCGCCGAACGACTCCTGGACGCACCCCTGGAGCTCTTGGTCGGACCCCGCCATCCGCTGGCCGGCGCGCCCTGGGTCAGTCCTGCGGACCTGGCCGGCCACCGCATCTGGATCCCCGGGATCAGGCCGGGCACGGAGTGGGCGGCGTTCTATCAGGCGCTGTCCGAGACCTTCGGCCTGAGCATCGACGCGCTCGGCCCCAACTTCGGTGACGAGGCCCTGATGGACGCGCTGGCCGACTCGGTCTCGCTGGCCACCCTCGTCGGCAGCGGGGACCGGTACCTGTGGCCCCCAACCCACGACCTACGACGCATCCCGTTGCGCGACCCGACCCCGGTCTACCCACACCTGCTGCTGTTCCGCGACGGAGACCAGCACCCGGTGCTGACCGCGCTACGCGACCATCTGCGCACCACAGGCCCGCAAATCCCGCACGACGTGTGGGCACCGGACTGGGTAGACCAGACGACCGAATTAACGGACACGCCTTAACGGAGTCCTACTCGTCCGCCTCCCATCGCATATCCCGCGACACCGGGCCGTTGGGGCACGCCTGAGGAACCAGCGGCGGCCGGGACGCCGCAAGGATATCCCTCGACACCAGTTCATATGGTGAAGACTGACACCGGGCGAAGTGGTGTCCCGACGCAGCTTCTCACCGAGCATCAGGCGCGGCCCTTGGCATTCCAGTCGCAGATCGTGACCGGCGGACCTCGATCGCTGTTGTTCTGATCGTCCAAGATGACGCGTGGCAGGGAGAGTCGGATGAGGCACCGCTGCGACGCGGTCGGCGATGTCTTGGACACGAGACACCTGCCAGGCGCCGGCTTCGATGTCTTTCCGGCCGGGCCGGTACCGGTCGGCTCTCGACTGCTGTCCGCCCCCGGAGTCGTCCTGACCTCGCACATCGGGGCTATGTCGGCGTGAGACCTTCCACCGGGGCCGCGGAAGGTGCGGAGCCGGAGCACGGCCGACGGACGGCGGTCGTTGCGCCGACCCGACACGTGAGAGCACCGTTCTGCACCCGGCCCGGCGGCGGCTCCGTCCTGTGCGACAGGTGGGGTGTGGGGCGGCTCGCACCGCCCAATCTCAGGTCATATGCCTCCCATCCCGGAGTTGGCGAGGCCGTTGATGAACCTGCGCTGCAGCAGGAGAAAGAGAATGAGCATCGGCGCGATCATGATGAATCCGGCCGCGCTGATGAGCGTGAAGTTCTGGGTGAAGCCCTGCTGAAAGGTGAAGAAGGTCGTCGACAGCGGCATCTTGGAATCCGACTGGATCATCGTCACCGCGAACAGGAACTCGTTGTAGGCCGACAGTCCGGTGGTCAGTGCCACCGTAAGGATTCCCGGAAGAGCGTTCGGCAGGACGACCTGGAGGAAGACCCGCAGTTCACCGGCCCCGTCCACCCGGGCGGCCTCCTCCATCTCGCGCGGGATTCCCAGCAGGAACGAACGCAGGAGCAGGGTGCCGAACGGGGAGAACAGCCCGCAGTAGATGAGGATCAGCCCGATCCGGGTGTCGTAGAGGCCGACTCGTGCCCACATGTAGAACAGCGGGACGAGGAACATCTGGGAGGGCAGCGCGCTGGAGACCAGCAGATAGGTCATGAACGCAGAGGACCCGCGCACCTTGAGCCGCGCCAGGGCATAGGCGGCGAGGCTCGCGACCACGCACGTGATCGCCACGGTGCCGAGGACGATCAGCAGCGAGTTCCACAAGCCCGCACCCATGTTGGCCTGGGACCACGCCGAGGTGAAGTTGCTCCATGTCCAGCTCGTCGGCAGTCCGAGGGAGTCGGCCGCGTACTCACTGTTCGTCTTGAGCGCGTTGAAGAAGAACAGCACGATCGGGCCGAGGGAGAAGATGGCCAACGCCGTCAGCGCGACGTACACAGCGGTACGCCCGATCGGGAACCCGCGGCGCCGGCCCCCGGCCGGTGCCGTGCCACCACCCCGGGCTCTGCGGGCCGACGTGTCCGGTGATACGGCGACGCTCATGTCTCCCACTCCCTGGTCTTGCGGATTACGAGGTAGACGGTGACCACCACGCCGCTGATGAGCGCCATGACGATGCCCGTGGCGGAGGCGTAGCCGCCCTGGAGGTTGGAGAAGGCGTTGCGGTAGGCGACGGTCGACAGCAGGTCGGTCGAGCCGGCCGGCCCTCCCTGGGTGAGGATGTAGACGTAGTCGAAGGCGAGGAAGGACCAGATGATCGTCATCAGGCCGAGGAAGGCGAAGGTCGGCCGGATGGCGGGCAGAGTCACTGCGAAGAACTGCCGGGTCGCACCGGCGCCGTCCATGGTGGCCGCCTCGTACAGGCTCGGGTTCACGCCCTGCATCGCGGCCAGGAACACCACGACCAGGAAACCCCACCAGGCCCAGTTGTTGACAAACTCCACCGACCACAGAGCCAGATGCTGATCACCGAGCGGATTGATGTGCAGCAGGTCCCCCAGGCCGTTCTGCGGGTCGAGGATGCTGCGCCAGATGGACGCGTTCACGACGCTCGCCACGATGTACGGGATGAAGTACAGGGTGCGGAACAGCAGCCGGAAACGGCGGATCCGGGACAGGGCATAGGCCCCGAAGAGCCCCATGGCCATCGGCACGATGAGGAAGAAGAGTGTCCACAGGACGTTGTGCTCCAGCCCCTGTACGAACTCGGGGTCCCGGAACAGGTTCCGGTAGTTCTCCAGGCCGATGAACTTCGCCTTGGAGCTGATGCCGGTCCAGTCGGTGAACGAGTACCAGACGGAGAAGGTGCTCGGGACGAGGACAACGAACAGGTTGAAGGCGATCAGCGGCAGCAGGAACAGCCAGCCGGAGACCCTGCGGTCGCGCAGCCGGGCGAGTACGCCGGGACGGTGCGGATCCGGAATCCGGGACACGTCCGGCCCGGCTCCCGCCGCGGCCGTGGATTCGGGGATCGTCATGACAGTCCTCCACCCGGCTTCGGGGCCGCCGGCACACGGCCTTCGGCTCTCTCCCTGGAGAAGCGGGACTCGATGCCCTCGCAGTACGCCTTCGCGCTCAGCCGGCCGGTGATGACGTTCTCGAAATAGTCGATCATGTAGGTCTCGGTCTGCTGGGGGAAGAACGTCCAAGTGGTGTAGCCGATGGACTTCGCGGCCGACAGCTGCGAGTACAGCCGGACGATCCGCGGGTCCGCCTTGGTGGAGAAGTCAGTCGCCGAGATGTGGATGGGCGGTGGCTCGAAGTTCATCCGTTCGACGCCGGCGATGATCGTCTTCAGGTCGGTGGTGAGGAAGTTGAGGTAGTCGGCGGCGGCCGCGGTGTCCCTGAAGTTCGTGTTGATCCCGATGGACTGACCGATCGCCAGATCCCAGACGGTCTGCGGAACGCTCTTGCCAAGCGATGGCACAGTCGTCCAGTCCCAGGTGGCGTCGTTACCCGCCGCCTTCCCGAAGTAGCTGCCCAGGTTCGAGAAGTCCCAGGTACCGGAGAGCATCCCGGCCGCCTTGCCCGAGGCGAGATGCTGGTAGATGGTGGGGAAGTTGTTCGTGAAGTAGAGGTCGACGCCACCTCCGAACCATCCCTTCTTGAAGTACGAGGCCAGCCGGTCGATCGCGTCCACGAAGACGGGGTCGGTCCACTTGGTCTCGCCGCGCAGGGCCGAGTGCACCGCTTCGGGGCCCGCGCCGTGGTTCAGCCCGAGGCCGACGAACCACTCGTTGGCGCCCTTGTAGTCGGCATTGCCCGCGGACAGCGGGACGTGCCCCTTGCCCTTGGCCTCGGAGCAGAAGTTCTCGAACTCCTCCAGCGTCTTCGGCGGGGCGAGGCCGAGCTTGTGGAGCGTGGCCGGGTTCCAGTAGAAGACCATGGTCTCGTACGAGGCGGGCAGCGTGACGAGCTTGCCGTCGACTTGGGAGGCACTCAGCGCCCAGGGCGCGAACTTGTCCGTCCAGCCGTAGTGCCGCATGTATGGCCCCAGGTCCGCGAGATAGCCGGCGGACCAGTACGAGGAGACGAAACTCGACGGCCCGGGTGTGGCGATGACCGACGGTCCCGAGCCGGCGGCCAGCGCCGTCTGGATCAGGCGGTCGATCGTGCTGTCGGCCTTGGGGCTGAACCGCACGGGGTACTTGCCCCGGTAGCCCTCGGCGAAGTGCTTCCGGAAATAGTCGTTCTGCTGCGCGTCCGCGAGGTTGTTCCAGATTGTGATGGCATCGTCGGAGCCACCCGGATCTGTCGACCCGCAGGCGCTCAGCAACGCCATCGCCCCCAGGGCGCCGCCGGCGCCCAGGAGTTGGCGACGTGAGATCGTGGCCATCCTCATCTCCGTTGATAGAGGGGTTTCCTGGAGCGGCCCGGCCCCGGTGGGCGGGCCGCGGCCCGTCAGCCTGTTTGGGCGAAGCGCACGGTGCGCGCGGCCAGATCGGAGATGACGGAGTTGTCGAACCCGAACAGCGCCGAACGGGTCCGGTCGTGCAGGGGCTCGATCAGGTGTTTCGGGAGCCCCGCCGTGCCGGTGAGGATGCCCGCGACGGAGCCGACCGTGGCACCGTTGGAGTCGGTGTCCCAGCCGCTCATGACGACCTTGCCGACGGCGCTCGTGTAATCGCCCTCGCACCACAGCAGGGCCGCGGTGACGGCGGCCGCGTTGTTGATGGTGTGGATCCACGAGTACTGGCCGTAGGCCACGTGGATCTCGGCGAGCGCGGCGTCCCAGGCCAGTTCTTCGGAGCGGAGCCGGATGACGTGGCTGAGGGCCTCGTGCAGGCGGGAGCGAGGCGGCACCACGGTGAGCGAGGCGTCCACGGCCTCGGCCGCGTCCGACGCGGTGAAGGCACTCGCAACCAGGGCAGCAGCCCACATCTCGCCGTAGACGCCGTTGGCCGTGTGGGAGAGCGCGGCGTCCTGGTAGGCCAGCGCGGCAGCGGCCGCGGGGTCGCCCGGGTTGACGTAGCCGAAGACGTCGGCACGGATCTGCGCGCCGATCCACTCGCGGTAGGGGTTGCGGAAGCGGGCCACCTGCGGAACCCGCAGCCCGTTGATCAGGTTGATGTAGGCCGCGCGCTCGGCGGTGAAGATCTGCCGCAGCGGGAACAGTTCGGTCCAGGCCGTGCCCACATGCTCCGGGCGCAGCCCGCGGCCGTGGGTCTCCAGCAGATGCAGGCCGAGAATCGTGTAGTCGATGTCGTCGTCGCGCGCCGAGCCGTCGATGTTCCCTCGCGTGGTCTCCGGCCAGCACTCGCGCAATGCGAAGCCCTCCGGCTGAGGGTCGAGGGCGACGACGTAGTCGGTGAGCGGATAGGAATCGGTGAACTCGAGGTAGTCGCGTATGCGCTCCACGGTCCAGTGGTCGCCGTCCTCGACGGGCTTGCCGAGGTTGCAGCCGGCGACGCGCCCGAGCCAGGCCGCGTACACCTGGTCGTGGTAGCGGTCCTTGTCGTGGGCGACGGCCTGCGCGGGCGACACGGAGACCCGGATGTCGTCGAGCGACTCGGGCTCCTCGTAGGTCCAGCCGGGCATGCGGGTGCTGTCGCGCATGCCGTCGACCAGCGCGAGCAAGGCGTCGCGGTCCTCCGGATCGGTGACGTTGGCCGCGCGCACCACATCGTCGACGTCGTACCAGGTCTCGCGGCGCTGGGCGACCTCGTCGGCGAGGAGGTCCTTCGGCCGGCACGCGTCGGTGGCGGTGTGCCGGTATGCCTCGTCGAGCTCCACCGAGGAGCCAACCGGAGTCTGTGTCATGGGTTATGCGTCCGTTTCTCTGTGTGCAAATCGTTTTGCATCCGGTGGAGACGGTGCGGTGCGAATCCGGGCCGACTCACAGGGCAGGGGACGAAGGGAGATCAGGCCGACTGTCTGACGACCAGTCGGGTCGGCAGGACAGTCCGTTTGCAGGGCACGTCCGGGCCGTTCTCCACACGCCACAGGATGGTGCGTGCGCAGGCGACACCGACGGCCGCCGCGGGGTTGACGACGGTGGTCAGCTGCGGCGAGACGAGAGCGGCGGTCTCGATGTCGTCGAATCCGACGATCGCGACGTCCTCGGGCACCCGCAGGCCGGCCGCGTGAGCCGCCTGCACGGCGCCGATCGCGATGAGGTCATTGGCGCAGAGCACGGCACGCGGCCGGTCGAGGCCGGCCAGCAGCCGGGCCGTCGCCGCGGCTCCGCCCTCGCGGCCGAAGGGGGAGTGCTCGATCCACCGGCCGGGCACCTCGATGCCCGCGGCGGCGACGGCGGCCCGGAACGCCTCCAGCCGGAAGGCGTCCGTGGAGGTGCCCGGCGACCCGTCGATAAAGCCGAGTTCGCGTATCCCCTGGCGCACCAAGTGGTCGACGGCCTCGCCGAGGCCGCGGGTGTCGTCGGTCAGCACGGAGTCCGCCGGGATGTCGCCGTACTCGTCGGTGGTGATGACGAGCGGCATGGCCGGGCCGACGACCTCGCGCACCTGGGCGGCGGAAAGCGCCATGGGCTGCATGACCACCCCGTCGACCCCGCGGGCCACCATCTCCTCCAGGAGCCTGCGCTCCGTGGCGGCGTCGCCGTCGGTGTTGCCGATGAAGGAGACGTACCCCTCCCCCGCCAGGACGTCGTGGATCGCGCGGGCCACGGCAGGGTAATACGGGTTCGCGATATCGACGAGCAACAGCGCCACCGACTGGGTCCGTCGGCTGCGCAGCCCCCTCGCGACCATGTTGGGTCGGTAGTTCTGCTGTTCGACGGCCTCCATGACGCGCTTGCGGGTGGCGGCGGAGACGGCGCGCTTGCCGCTGAGAGCATGCGACACCGTGGTGGGGCTGACCCCGGCGGCGGCGGCCACGCTCTCGATGCTGGGGCGGTCGTTCCTGCGCGCCATCGCGTCATCCGTTCGAACCCGGTGGATACAAAACGTTTTGCGTCCGGTTCGGCTTACCGTCAGGCATGGAGTGAGCCCATGTCAACACCCTTGCGGCACATTCTTCGCATCGGCATCGACATGGGCCGGTCACACCTGTCCGGTCCATCACCCCATGCGTCCCTTCGGCAAGGAGTCGATGTGCGTACTGTTCACATCGCGGCTACGATGGCAATGTAAGCAGCGCAAACTTGAGAGGAGTGCCATGAGGGGGGCGAGCGGCTCGTACCACCACGGCGACCTGCGGGCGGCCTGTCTGCGTGCGGCGCGTGAGCTGCTGGAAGAGGATGGCGGCGGGCTTTCGCTGCGCGCTGTGGCCCGGCGGGCCGGCGTGTCGGCCACCGCTCCGTATCGGCATTTCCCCGACCGGGAGGCGTTGGTCTCCGCAGTCGCCGCGCAGGGGTATCGCGAGCTCGCGGAGCGCCTCACTGCGGCGCATCCCACGCCCGCGACGCCTAAAGATCTCGCGGACGTCGCCGTGGCCTATGTTCACTTCGCCCTCGCGCACCCGGCCCTGTTCCGGGCCATGTTCTCGGAGCCCTGCGACCCGGGTAACGCCGAAAGGGCCGCCGCGACCGCCGCCATCTCCGCATACGTCGATGGCCTCGTCCGGCGAGCCTTCCCGAAGCACGGAATCGAAGCGGGCCCGGGTGCTGACTTCGAGGCTCTGTCCACCGCCGTCTGGGCCATGGTGCACGGCCTCGCGTTCCTGCACCTCGAGGGCAAGCTCGACGCTTCCGTGCCGGAAGTCGTCGCCGACCGGGTCCGCGCCGCCATTCACGCGAATCTCGGCGTGGCAGCTCGGACCAAACAAAACAGTGAAAGCGGGTAAATGTCATGCAGGCATACGTCATGACCCGATATGGGGATGCGGACGCGATGGAACTGCGCGACGTCCCCGAGCCCGCCCCGAGCAGCGGTGAGGTACTCATCCGCGTGCGTGCGGCAGGTCTGAACCCTGTCGACTTCAAAATCCGCGAAGGCAAGATGCGGTTGCTGAAGCGCCTCGACCTACCCATGGTGGCGGGCAGCGAACTGTCCGGTGTCGTCGAGGCGATCGGCGACGGCGTCACACGTTTCACGGTCGGCGACCTGGTGTTCGCCAGGGTGGACAAGGACAAGCTGGGCGCCTACGCCCCGTATGCCGTCGTCGACGAGACGTTGGTGGCGAAGATGCCGAAGTCGCTGCACTTCACCGACGCCGCCGGGCTCCCTCTCGCCGGGCTGACCGCCCTGCAGGCGCTGCGCGACGAACTGGCCGTCAAGGCAGGCGACAGGGTGTTCATCTCCGGCGGAGCCGGAGGTGTTGGCACCCTCGCCATCCAACTCGCCGTCTGGCTGGGGGCGAAGGTCGCCACCACCGCATCACCCCGTGGTGAGGAACTGGTGCGCTCCCTCGGGGCCGAAACGGTCATCGACTACCGGACACAGAAGTTCAAGGACCGCCTCAGCGACTACGACGGCGCATTCGACCTGACCGGCGGCCAGGACCTGATCGACAGCTTCGCCATCCTCAAGCGCGGCGCCAAGACCGTCTCCATCGCCGGCATCCCCGACGCGACCACGGCCCGCGTGGACCTGGACGCCGGCCCGCTGGTGACCGCCGCACTGGCGGCGGCCAGCGCCAAGATCCGCCGCGCGGCCCGACGCAAGGGCGTCGGCTACCGGTACCTGTTCATGCACCCCAGCGGAGCGGACCTCGAGGTGCTGGCCGAACTGGTCGACAAGGGCACGCTCAAAACGGTGACCGAACAAGTCTTCCCCTTCGAGCAGATCGCCGAAGCCTTCGCCTACCTGGAACAGGGCCATGCCAAAGGCAAGGTCGTCATCCAGATGTGAGCCTCATGCCCCGGCTTGGGCCGGATGCCATCCGAGGGCCGGCGATGCATCTCAAACACGCCTTGACTGCCGCCTCCGCTGAAGCGCCACCAGTACAGGTCTTCGTTCGCCAATTCCGGTGGCTGGCTGGGACTCGATGCGGCGTAGCAGGTCACCAAGAGTACGGGATGTGCTTCGGGTGTGTGGGTGCTCCTCCCCGAGAAGCCGGGTCTGGCCGTCGAGTGCTGCCCGGTACTCGGCTTTCGCCGCCGCCAGATCGCCCCGCTGGCCGAGCACCCGCGCCAATGCATGCCGGGTGTACAAGGTGTGCGGATGTCCCAGCCCAACATCCGTGAACGGTCCCGGCGGTGGAGGCGCGGGGCGGTCGGGCCGGCGGGCGTTCCCGCCGGGTCGGCACGGCCGAGTAGTCGATGTCCTCGATGGTGGTGGCGCTTCTTGATCACCACCCCAGCTCGGGGTACTCCGCAAACCTGCTCAATCGACTCCCCACATCATCGTCCAAGGCGCGAAGAAGTGGAATGAAGAGCGGCGCGGAACCCTTCAACCGCGGGCCGAGGCAGGCCGCCGGTGCATGCGTAGTCCCTCAGCTGCCGCGCCAGCCTGGGCCCCGCCGGCCTGATAGGCCGCCGCCGTCCACGCTTCAGGGCCGCTCTGCTCGGCGTCCAGCAGGCGCACCGCGGCCGGATCAGGGACGAGAACGTGGGCCCCGTCGGCTGCGGGGCGGGGGTGCCGGTGGGCGAGCGGGCCGACGGCCACTACCGTGCGGGCGCCGACCGCCACAGGTCGGTGTTGTCAGCGGTCGGAACGGCCTGTTACTGACCTTGGATGCGTGGTGTCGTCATGGTGGGTCGCGCTGGAGGCCCGTGCCGGTGTGGCAACCGTCGAGGACGTCGGGGCGGTACTGGAGCTGGCGTAGTCCCCGGCGGACAGCGGTGATCAGGTCGTCGGGGTCGGCGAAGGCCCGGTTGGCCAAGACGGTACGCCGCAGCACGGACCAGATGCCTTCATCGGGGTTGAGATCGGTTGCGTAGGGCGGCAGTTGGAAGACTGTGAGCCAGTCAAGGTCAGCGATATCCCGGCGCATGCCTGCCGTGTAGTGGGTGGTGAAGTCGATCCGGGGCGCGGTGCCGGTCTCGTCGACCGGCCCGTTTCCCCGGACCGCTTCCCGCGCCCGGCGTGCCCGTTTCCGAGCACCAGGCGCTCCACAAGTCCTGTTCAGGGCTCGTGTGGTGTCCTCATTCCAGGCTCGGCCACGGGGTCGGGATGACTGTTCCGCGGTAGCGGTAACGCATGGTGGTTACCTTGGCCGGGTTGAACAGCGGCCTTTCGTCCGATGTCGGCCACCATCCGACGTCGCAGTAGCGGCGGCGGAGATCCTTCCAAGTGGCCCGGCGGTGTTTGCGGCGCAACCAGCTCCCGACCTGGCGCCACGTGTAGTAGCTCAGGTAAGCGAAGGTCGCGCTGGACACGCCGGGCCGGAAGTAGACGCACCAGCCTTTGAGCGCCGTTGAGCTGACGCAACAGGGCATCGAGCGGCTGGCTCGTGTCCGTTGTCCGGCGCATGGCCCTGACCTTGCCGGTCATGGCCTTCACGGCCTTGCCGGACGGATAGGTGTAGACGTAGTGCCGGTTGCTGCCCCGTTTTCGGTGACGCTGGATGCGCCAGCCGAGAAAGTCGAGGCACTCGTCGATGTGGGTGATCAGGGTCTTCTCCGGTGACAGGCGCAGGCCCATCACGGACAGGACTCCAGCGATCTCTTCCCGAAGGGCTTCGGCGTCGTCCTTCGTGCCCGACACCATCAGGCACCAGTCGTCCGCGTAGCGGACGAGCCGGTAGCTGGGCAGGCGGTGACGACGGCGCTTGGCCCTCTCCGTCTGGCTGGAGGCGGGCCCGTCAGGTCCTCGGGCGATGTGCTCGTCCAGGACCGTCAGAGCCACATCGCTCAGCTTCCGGCGCGGTTCTCTCGCAGCATGCGATCCTCACCGAGGATGCCTGCCTTGAGGAACGCCTTCACCAGTGCCAGGACGCGCTTGTCGCCGACTCGTGCCCGTACTCGGTCCATCAGGGCCGTATGCGAGCTCTCGTCGAAACAGGCCGTGATCGCCCTCGACGACCCACTCGTAAGAGCGGGACGCGAAGTAGCGCACCTCGGCCATGGCGTCATGAGCGCGACGGTTCGGGCGGAACCCGTAGGAACACGGGTGAAAGTCCGCCTCGAAGATCGGCTCCAGCACCAGCTTCAAGGAAGCCTGGACCACCCGGTCGGCGATGGTGGCGATCCCCAGGCGGCGCAACTTGCCGCCCGTCTTCGGGATCATCCGCTCCCGCACCGGCAGCGGGCGGAAACCACGGTCCTTGACCTGCGACCGCAGCCCGTCGAGGAAGTCGACGACGCCCTGCCCAGCCTCGATGGAACGGGCAGTGTGCCCGTCCACTCCGGCCGTGCGAGCTCCCTTGTTGCCCCGCACCCGGTCCCACGCGACCAGCCAGCATTGTACCGACCGGACGCTGACTCGCAGGTCGTGCGCGATGTCCGCGTTCTCGTCACCCTGCCGGAAGCGCTCGGCCGCCTCCATCCGTAACTCCTCGCGGAAGGCCCGCCGTTCGTCAGTCAGCCCACCGCCTTGCGCGTACCTCATGCACTCGGCATACCGCAGGGATCATGGGCCGTCAGCCCTACCGACACCACGCTTTGAAGGTCAGTAGACGTCGGGGGTGATGAGAATCCCACGGCTTCCCGGCCCGCAATTCCGTCAGCAGAATTCTGCGCCTGTGAGAGCACGCGGCGGTGACGCGGCGACCGAGGCGTCGTCTCTGAGCCGGAGAGAACAGCACGTCCGTTGGGCCTGCCGCCCTCTCCTCATGCCTGTTGGGGCGTGGGCTGGGTCAGGCGCCGAGGTGGGCGAGGACCTCGGCGGTTGTCCCGGTCTCGCCGAGCTTGGGGAAGATCAGGGCGATCGAGTTGTCGTGCGCGGCGGCGTTGATGTCGGTCATGGCGTCGATGGGCAGCACGACGTGGAAGCCGTGCTCGTGGGCCTGGCGGGCGGTGGACTCGACGCCCATGGCGGTGGCGGCGCCGCAGATGACGACCTGGGTGACGCCGAGTTCGGCGAGGTGGTCGGCCAGGTCGGTGTTGTGGAACGCGCCCCAGGTGTACTTGGTGACGGTCTTGTCGCCGGGCTGCTGGTCGAGATCGGGGAGCAGGTCCGTCCAGCCGTCGGGCAGGTGCGAGGTCCCGCCGCCGTGCTCGGTGCGGCCCGGGGAGCCGCCGGCGACGTTGACCAGCACGACGGGGAGCTTCTTGGCCCGGAAGGCGTCGGCGAGCCTGACCGCGTTGCCGAGGATGTCGTCGAACGGGTGCACAGTCGGCAATCCGGCGACGGCGGACTGGAGATCGACGACGATGAGCGCCGTGTTGGGGTCGATGGTGGTGATGGGCATGGTTCTCTCCTTGATTTCTCGGTGGGGTCGAGCGGTCAGTGTCGGGCCGGCCGCAAGGTGCGGTCGGCTAGGGTGAGCGCCACCAGAACGAGGCTGGCGGCGGTCATGATCCAGGCGATCTGGTGGACGCCGTGGTCGGTGACGTTGTGGTGGAAGACCAAGCCGGTGACGGCGCTGCCGCCGATGGAGCCGACGTACCCGAAGGTGCGCAACAGCCCGGACGCGGTGCCCAACTGATCGGCGGGGGCATGCTGGGTCAGCGAGGTCTGGTTTCCGGCGATCGAGAAGCCGGTCGCCAAGCCGAACACCAGGGTCAGGGCGACCACGACGCCGATCCAGACCGTGGAGCTGAGCAGCAGCACGCCGAGCGAGCCGAGCAGGCAGGTCGCCGCGGCCGCGATGACCGGCCCCCGGACCAGGCTCCGCCGGGACATAGGGGTGATGATCAGCCCCGAGACCAGGGTCATGGGCAGCAGGAGCAGTCCGGAGGCGGACTCACTGAAGCCGCGGACGCCTTCGATCCACTGGGTGACGCCGTACAACACGACGTAGATGCACAACTGGGCCAAACCGAAGCGCGCGTAGGTATTGCTGAGCCCGGGGTTGGATGCCAGGAGCCGTACATCGATGAAGGGGGTTCGGGCGCGCAGTTCCCACAGCACCAGCAGCGCCCACAGCATCGCGGAGAGCCCAACGACCCACCAGCGCGCGGTTGGAAGCCCGAACAGGAAAATCAGCAGGGTCAACATGGCCCCGGCGAAGCCGAGGATGCCGATCACGTCCAGTTTCGACGCGATCTCCTTCGCGCTCATCCCCTTGTCCCGGGGCGGATCGGCTTCAATCCAGGTGAGGGTGGCGACGAACGCGATCGCGGCGACCGGCACGTTGACGAAGATGACCGCCCGCCAGTTCAGGGCGTTCACCAGGATGCCGCCGATGGGAAGGCCGAGCGAGGCGGTGGCGATCCCGGCGATCATCAGGCCGCCGAGGACGCCGCCCGGCGGCTTGGCCATTCCGGCGTCCCGCGCCCGGCGCTGGATGATCAGCATCGCGGTCGGGTAGGCGCACGAGGTGCCCACCCCGATCACCACCCGGCTGGCGATGAGCTGCCACAGGCTTTGGGCGAAGCCGCCGAACAGGCCGCCGACAGCGACCATGACGATGCCGGATATGAAGACCCGCCGGGGCCCGAACACCTCGGCGGCCTTTCCCGCGGTGGGCTGGGCGATCGTGCTGGCCAGGTAGAGGGCTGCCACCAGGGCCGCGGTCTGCCCGATCTGGATGCCCAGCCCGCGGGCGATCGGCAGCAGCGCGGTCGCGATCAGTGAGCTGTTCACCGGGTTGAGGGCCGAGCCGAGGAACAGGGGTGTGGTGAAACGCCAGGAGAACGGGTTGCCACCGTACGTGGGCGCCGTCGTCGATTGTTCTTCGGTCAATGGCATGCGCACCTCCTATATGTGCGGACCAGGCCGCGCGTCATCGGCCCCGCGCGCTCGGAATGGGGGCTGGCTCGGATCAGGGGTCTACAGACGCTGGGCGAGTCGCTCCAGCAGCGGAGCCGCGGCCGCCAGGACGGCGACCTCGTCGTCGGTGAACGACTCGCCGAGCGCGACGGCCATGCGCTCGCTGATCACGTCGCGGCCGGAGTGCAGGGCATCGCGGCCCGCGGCGCTGACCGTCAGCAGCGAGCGCCGCCGGTCGGCGGGGTCCGGGGTTCGCGTCAGCATTCCGTGCTTCTCCAGCGACGCGACGGTCGAGCCCATCGTCTGCGGGGTGATCTGCTGCAGCCGGGCCAGATCGGCGACGGCGATCGGACCGTTGCGGTCGATCTGCGCCAACACGGACAACTCGGGGGTGGTCAACTGGCCGTCAGCGACGGCTTCGCGGGTGCGTCGCTTGAGCATCCCCAGTGCTACGCGGATCGACGTAGCCGTGGAGCGGTTCAGAGTATCGCGAGCTTCCATAATTAGAAGGCTACCCTTCGAAGGTTCACATTGCAAGACCAGCCTTCCTAATCCGGTCGGCGGCGCTGCCAGACGGCCAGGTCTGGTGCGCGGAGGTGAAGAGGCACCGACGAAAGTGGCTGATCAGCGGGTATGCCCGAGGGGTGGTGGAGGGATTCCCACGCTATCGGTGATCGTTTCCCGCCTGCAGCCTCTGGACGAGTAGTTCCGAAAGGCTTGAAGGGGGGCGTGAGCGTGCGATAGCAGGGGCGCTGTTGCAGCCGATGCGGAACGAGATTCTTGATCGAGTGCTTGGCGGAGCCGCGAGGGGCTCCGACTGAATGGGGGTCGCACCGCGCGGCGGCTTCCGTAGCGCGGTGACGACGGTGGATGGACGCTTTCGCCGTTTTAGTACTGCAACGGTGCTTGCCGTGACTGCTGGCCAGCTCAGTCGTTGGTCCGGTTATGGGTGGGGACCTTGCTGATGTCAGGTTGTGGGCCGGGGAACTGAGTGCGGTGCACGAGCGGTTCGTGCACCGGTTCAACCGGGAGGAGCCACGTCAGTCGGCGCTCGCCTATATGCGGGGGCTGATTGCTCCGCTGGAGCGGAAGAACGGCTGGACGCTCGCGGAAGAAGCCGGGCACACGGGGCCTGATCGCATCCACCGGCTGCTGAACCGGATCGACTGGGACGCCGACGAGGTCCTGGACGACGTATGTGACTACGTCGTCGAACACCTCGGAGACCGGGATGCCGTTCTGATCGTCGATGACACCGGCTTCCTCAAGAAGGGCATCCGCTCGGCCGGCGTGCAAAGGCAGTACTCCGGCACCGCGGGACGCACCGAGAACAGCCAGATCGGTGTGTTCCTCGCCTACGCAACGAATCGTGGACGCACGCTGATCGACCGCCGCTTGTATCTGCCCACGTCCTGGACGGACGACCGGGAACGGTGCCGACGGGCCGGCATCGACGACAGCGTCGCCTTCGAGACGAAGGTGACCATGGCCAAGGCGATGGTCCGCCGGGCGATCAGGGACAAGATCCCGTTCGGATGGGTGACGGCGGACGCCGCCTACGGCTTCAGCAAGGGCTGGCGCTCGGAGCTGGAGAGAGCGGATGTCTTCCACGTCATGGCCACCACCCGGCACGACACCGTCGTCACCCGCTGGTCCATCGACCACCCCGTCCACGACCTGTTCCCCGGCCTCCCACACCAGAAGTGGAAGCGCCGCTCGTGCGGCAAGGGGGCACATGGCCCGCGGATCTATGACTGGGCCCGCGTCGAGGTCCGGCCCTGGCACCGCGAGGACCGCCGGCACTGGGTCCTCGCCCGCCGCAGCATCAGCAGGCCCGAGGAGATCTCCTACTACATCGCCTACTGCCCGGCCAGTACCACTCTGGACGAGCTCATCCGCATCGCGGGCAGCCGATGGGCCGTTGAGGAATGCTTCCAGACCGCGAAGCAGGAATGCGGCCTGGACGACTACCAAGTCCGCCGCTACCCCGGCTGGCACCGCCACATGACCCTGGCCATGGCCGCCCACGCCTGCCTCACCATCCTGCGCGCCCGCGAACTCGACACCGACAAAGCAGAAACGGATCCTCCCAGCTCATCCACCTCAGCCTCGCCGAGATCCGACGCCTGATCACCCGACTCACAAACCGCCACCCCACCCCGGTCGACCACATCCTGCACTGGTCGACATGGCGCCGCCGACGCCAGCACCAGGCCCGAGTCAGTCACCACAAACGACGCGGACACAGCCCCTGAAACTGGCCAGCAGTCACAGCAAGCACCGTTGCAGTACTAGTGCTGCGTTCCGCTTTTGCTGGGTATATGTCCTGATGGCGGGGTAGTTGGTGAAGCTCGGGGGCGGGTGTTTGCCGATGGTTTTACGGGCACGGCCGGGGCGTGATGAGGACGAACGAGCCGTCGTTCGCCGGTTGTCGCGGGCACGGAAGGCTCCCAGTGATGCAGTGATGCGGGCCCGGATGATCGAGCTGAGCTGGTTGGGCCTGCGGGTGCCGGCGATCGCCGTTGAGCTGAGCTGCAGCCAGAAGACCGTGCGGTGCTGGCTGCACCGCTTCAATCGCTCAGGTCTGCAAGGCCTGGACGATCTGGGCGGTCAGGGCCGCAAGCGGCGGATCACCGAAGAGCAACGCTCCAGGATCATCTCCCTGGTGAAAACCATGCCGCCGGGACGGCTGAGGTGGGAACCGGTCGGAGAGCTGTGGGCCTTCGACGAGGCCGGGCCACCCGAGTGGACCCTGGACTCCCTGACCGTGGCAGCGCGGGCCGAGGGGATCGAGGTGGGGCGCAGTCAGGTCCGCCGTATCCTGCTCGCCGAAGGCGTGCGCTGGCGTCGCACCCGGTCCTGGACGAGGTCGAAGGATCCGGACTTCGTCCCAAAAGGACACGGATCATCGGCCTCTACACCCACCCACCCGACGACGCGACGGTGATCTGCGCCGACGAGCTGGGGCCGGTGATCCCGCGGACCTTCCCGCCCGCACCTGCCTGGTCACCCGACGGGCACCGGATCAAAGCGGAACTCGACTACACCCGCGGACCGGAGAAGACCTGGGTCTACGGTGGTCTGCGCCCCTCCGACGGCCAGGCCGTCACCATGACCGCTTCCTCCCGCAACAGCGTCTTCTACCAGCAGTTCCTCCAACAGCTCGAGGACGCCAACCCGCACGGGGAGATCTGGATCGTCACCGACAACCTGTCCTCCCACAACAGCCTGTCCACCCGGACCTGGCTGGAGGACCACCCCCGCATCCACCACGCCTTCATCCCCGTCGGCGCCTGCTGGCTCAACCTCCAGGAAGGCTGGTGGCGCATCTTCCGCAAAGCCGCCCTCGCCGGGCGGTCATTCGCCAACCGCGACGACATCACGTACGCCACGACCCTGGCCACCGACCAGCTCAACTCCCGCGCCAAACCCTGGATCTGGGGCAGACCCGCGCCACCAACTCGCCCACGACGACGCCGATTTGTGTACACCCTTTGAGGAACGCAGCACTAGTAGTGCCGGGCCCTTACCGCCGGTGACGTAGTGCATGCGCACACCACGGACGGTCGAGAACTTATGCTTGAACGTCGCGTTGAACTCTGCGTCACGCTTCGTCACGGCGTCGTACGACGCCGCCGGCCTGGCCGTCGAGACGGTAGCGGGAGGTGATGCGGCGGCCCCGTCGTGCTCATCGCACCCGGCAGTACTGCCCACGGCGAGTGAGAGGGTCAGCGCGCCGGCTCCGAGGAGGAGGCGTCGGCGGGGAGGGTGCCTGTGGTTTCGAGTCAGGTTCATGTCGCAATCTTCAGAACCGGCCAGTGACGGAAGACGAAGCGGTATTGCAGAACGTCGGTCCGAGGCTGCGGGGCTTCCGCAAGGCTCTCGGCGTCACCCTCACCGATCTGGCGGAACGCACAGGGCTCACGCCGAGCACCATCTCTCGGCTCGAACGCGGACACATTCGGCCGACTCTGGAACAGCTATTGCCGCTTGCCCGCGCCTACGCTGTGCCGGGCAGATCGAATCAATCGAGTTGATGCGCTACGCCATCACCCGCCAGTTCTCACAGCCCGGCGAAGTCCTCCAGCAGCACGTGGTGCACGTCGCCACCACCAACGGCATGCGCGGCGAGGTCCACGCCGCGGTGTACTTCCGCTTCGACGACAAGGGTCTGACCACCCGCATCGAGGAATACGTGAACTTCATCCCCGCAGGCCAAGACAACTAAGAGCTCGCGCAGATAGGCGGTGTGGGGGACCCGGTAGCAAGGCGGGCGCAGGTCCCGGTGACCATGGAGTTGCGACGCTCTGTGATCATTGGGGAGACCCGTGCCCGTCCTGCCATCATGGCTGACCGACCCGCTCTGGGACCAGTTCGCGGCGCTGCTGCCCGAGCGTCCGACGGTCGACCCGGCCCATCCGCTGGGGTGCCACCGTCCCCGCATCAACGACCGGATCGTGTTCGACAAACTGCTGCAACTTCTCCGGTTCGGCTGCTCCTACCAGGGGATCGCCGACACGACGTGCTCGGGGACCACCATCCGCAACCGTCGCGACGAGTGGATCCGTCTCGGCGTCTTCGCCCGGCTCAAGCAGATCGCGCTCCAGTCCTACGACCGGATCGTGGGGCTCGTGCTCGACCAGATCGCCATCGACGGCTCCATCACCAATGCCCCTGGCGGCGGTGAGGCCGTCGGACGCTCACCGGCCGATCGTGGCAAACAGGGTTGGAAGCGCACGGGTATGACGGATGGTTACGGAACCCCCCTCGGCAGGGTTCTGGCCGCCGCGAACCGCCACGATTCCCCGTTGCTCGCCCCGACCCTGGATCTGTTGGACGACCTCGGGCCGCTGCCCGACGACATCACCGTTCACCTGGACGCCGGCTACGACTCGGACAAGACCCGCACCGAACTCACCGCCCGAAACCTGCACTGGCGCATCGCGCACAAGGGCGATAAGGCACCGATCCAGGCGAGCCGGAGGTGGCACGTCGAGCGCACCCATGCCTGGCAGAACGCCTTCCACCGGCTCACCCGCTGCTACGAACGCCGCACCACCGTCATCAACGCCTTCTTCGACCTCGCCGACACGATCATTACCGTGCGTAGCCTGATCCGCCGGACATGGACCACCCACCGCTGGGACAACCGGCCGAACCGCCGCCCATGAGGGCACGCCTGTCTCCGCGAGCTCTTACGCGCGCTCAGGCTTGCGCGCCTCGATGAGGGTCCTGGACGAGCGGGCGATGAACGGGCCCTCGGCCTCGATCTTCTCGTGCAGCTCGCGCAGGCGGCTGCGGTACTGCTCGACGGTGAAACCGGGCACCGTCCAGATCACCTTGCGGAGGAAGTAGATCACGGCGCCGACGTCGAAGAACTCCATCCCCAGCCGTTCCGTGCGCACGTTGATGATCTCCAGGCCGACGGCCTTCGCCGCCGCGCTCTCGTCGTCAGGGTGCCGCTTCCGGCGCGCCTCGGGCTGCGGCCCCATGAAGTACTCCACCAGCTCCCACACGCTGGCGGGCCCGACGTGCTGGGCGAAGTACGTCCCACCCGGTCGCAGCACTCGCGCGATCTCCGACCACCACACCGTCGCGGGATGGCGGCTGGTCACCAGGTCGAATGCCTCATCAGCGAACGGCAGCGGCGGCTCGTCCGGGTCGGCGACGACCACCACCCCGCGCGGGTGCAGCAGCCTGGTCGCCTTGGCCACGTTCGGCGGCCAGGACTCCGTCGCGGCCATCGCGGGAGGCAGCTTCTCCGCCCCGGCCAGGACCTCACCACCACCGGTCTGAATATCAAGCGCCGCCGACACCACCGCCAGCCGCCGACCCATCGCCTGCTGATAGCCCCACGACGGGCGTTCCTCGGTCGCCCGGCCATCCAGCCAGGAGAAATCCCAACCCTCCACGGAAACCGACTCAGCTTCGGCGACAAGCTTTTCAAAAGGACCTGACACACCCACATCATCACGCCCCAGCCCACCCGACCGCACACAGTTTTTCGGTCACCTCACCAGATGACTTCAACTGACCCGTTCTTGGCGCACCAACAACAACGACCGGATTGCCCTTAAGCTACCGGTATGACCCTGTTGGTGATCTTGCGCAGGGTGCTGACGGTGGTGCGGCGGGGTGCTTCGCTGGAGGGGTGCGGGGCGGCCTCGGGTTCTGGGGGTGGGTGCGGTGTCGTTACGGTCGAGGTGTTTCCAGCGGATTCCGGTGAGGACGGTGCGCACGGCGTGGGCGGCGTGCCCGAAGGGGACGCCGGCGATGCTGGTGCGGGACCGGCTGGATATGCTGTTCGAGGACGAGGAGTTCGCGGACCTGTATCCGTCCGATGGCCGTCCCGGGTTTTCGCCGGGGCAGTTGGCGCTGATGTCGGTGCTGCAGTTCGCGGAGATCCTGTCCGATCGCGCCGCGGCGGACGCCGTGCGCACGAAGATCGACTTCAAATACGCGCTGGGCCTGGAGTTGGAGGGCCCGGGGTTCGACTATGCGGGAGAGTGAGGAAGTCGGTGCAGGCCACGTGCGGCCAGCGCCGGGTGGCACCGGTCCGGGTGGTGGTCTCGTCCGCGTGCAGGACATGTCCCATGACCAGCAGAGCGCGGATCAGGTTCAGGGAGTCGGTGACCAGGTCGGCGGCCGCCGGGAGCAGGGAGGCCACCCAGCCGGTGGAGACCACCGCCCCGGTCACGTCCGCGATCAGCTGGGCGGTCCCGCTCGACCGGAACATGCTGGAAGACCAGGAGGTAGACGGCCAGCGCCCGCGGGTTCGGGCCGTAGGAGGACGGCGCCCCGGCGACCTCGCCGGGCGTCGGTTCGGCCGTCACCGTGCCGCAGGCGCACCGGCAGCGATGGGCCCGGTGCTCGGCGACCTTCACCGTGACCAGGGGGACGTCGCGGACCTGGCGGCGCTCGAAGCCGACCTGACGCTGTCTCTGATCGAGGACGACCATGGGCCGACGCTGGCCCGTGCCGTTGCCCGTGAACTCGTCTCCTACCTGCACCGGCCCGCCGACCAGGCCCAGATCAGCATGTTTCTGGCCGCCCCACCGCCAGGTGACCGGATGGTACGGGACCTCGCCGGCTACATCGCCAGCCACTTGGCCGAGGACCTGACGCCTGGGGCGCTGGCGGCTCGGGCGGGAGTGAGCCCCCGGCACCTGACTCGTCTGTTCACCGCGCATCTCGACACGACTCCGACAAGGGCTGTGCGGGCGGCCCGTGCGGAAGCGGCAGCGCACCTGGTGCGGTCCAGCGGGTTGTCGCTGGCCGCGATCGCCCGGCGGTGTGGGTTCGGGTCGGCGCAGACGCTGCGGCAGGCATTCCTGGATCACTTTGGAGTCAGCGGAGACAGGATTCGCAGGATGCCGGACATGCCACGAGCGCGCGTCCCGTCGGGACAGAAGACTCCCGTGTCATGACGAATTCGACGACACGCAGGACTCTGCTCCGTGGGACCGTGGCCACCACCGCGCTCGCTGCCGCCGGTGGCGCAACCCAAAGCGGGGTCGCACAAACCGAGCGGCGGGGTAGCGGAGGGCTGGACGTCGGCATCCTGTTGTACGACGGCTACAGCTTGTTGGACCCCACAGGCCCCGCGGAGGTGCTGTCCCGGCTGCCAGGTGCGAACGTGACAATGATCGCCGAGCGTCGAGGACCAGTCCGTACGGACACGGGAGACGTGGCCGTGGTGGCCGAGCGTTCAATCACCGAGGCCGATCGCCTGGACGTCCTGCTCGTGCCGGGCGGTGGCAATCGCGGGACGATTGGGGCGATGGAGAACCAGGAGCCGCTCAGCTGGATCCGCCGAATAGACCGCCACAGCCGGTGGACGACCTCCGTGTGCACAGGAACGCTCGTCCTCGCCGCTGCGGGGCTACTGAATGGGCGACAGGCAACGACGTACTGGGCCTCCGCCGACTATCTGCAGTCCGAATTCGATGTGACCTATCTGCCTCAGCGCTACGTACATTCCGGGAAGATCGTCACGGCGGCGGGGGTCTCGGCGGGCCTGGACATGGCCCTGTACCTGGCGTCCCTGATCGCCGGAGACACCACGGCGAAGGCGATCCAGCTGGCCATCGAATACGACCCGCAGTCCCCGTTCCCTGCGCCGGATACTGGTCCACTCCAGCGGAAACGCCAAAGGCCAGCAGGCCGCCCGCGCCAAACGCCTGGCCAAGGCAGCCGAGGACCTGGACAAGCTGCAACGCTCAGCCGGAGGACGCCACTACAGCACCGCGGAGAAAGTCGCCGCCCGCATCGGCGTGATCGCCCGCACCCGACGCGTGAAGGACTGCCTGCGTACGGCCATCACGGCCGACGACGACGGGCGTCCCGCTCTGACCTGGCACTTCGACCAGGAGGTCCTGGATGCCCAGGCCGTCTCGAGGTCAGTCTTCACACACCGATCATCGAGACCCTCGCCACGTCTATGACGTTTGCGAGCACTCCATGTCGCCGCTTTGCCGTCAGCGTCGCGCGGTGTGCTTCACTGCGCGACGTAACGCAGGGAAACGGCCTTTTAGGACGTGCCCTACCTCATGCGGGTGGCGTCGATTCCGCCGTCGATGTCGAAGGTTGCGCCGTGGACGAACGCCGCTTCGTCGCTGACCAGCCAGCGAACTGCGTAGGCGATGTCGATCGGGCGCACGGGCGCCCCCGCGGGGGTGTCCTTCGTCATCGCTGCGAGAACATCGACGAAGGCTCCGTTGCCGGGCGTAGCCGTCGCTCCCGGCGCGACTGTGTTGACGTGCACGCCGCTCGGTCCGTACTCCGCTGCCCAGGCGCGCGTGAGCTGCTCGACTGCTGTCTTCGTGGCTGGATACAGCGCCTTATACGGCACACCCACTCGTGCCATCCAGGAGCCGATGTTGACGATGGATCCATGGCCGCGCTCGGCCATACGAGGAGCGAGGGTGGCGACGAGCACATGCGGTGCGCGGATGTTCGTCGCCCACAGGGCTTGCATCTCCTCGTCCGTGACGTCCGCCGTACTGCCGCCGGGGTAGACGCCGGCGTTGTTCACGAGGATGTCGATGCTCCCCCCAAGGGCGGCCTCGGCTCGCGCGGCGAACTCGCGAATCTCCGAAGGCTCCGCGTCGAGAGTCGCGGTCACGACGTGCGCCGTACCGCCCTTCGCGCGAATCGCGTCCGCGACTGCTCCGGCGCGGTCGGAGTTCCGGCCGGACACGACGACCTCGGCGCCGGAAGCGGCGAGGACTTTCGCGATCGCCTCCCCGATGCCGCTGGACGATCCGGTGATCAGAGCCGTCCTCCCGCGCAGCCGCTCATCGGCGGGAAGGGCTTCAAGGAGCTCTTGGAGTGCCTGATTCTGTTGCGTGCATTAATACTGGGCGCTCGAGCCGACCACGGGCTTGCCGAAATCCACGGCATTATTACCTGATCCCGTAAGGCTTGATCGCGTAACATGAGTTCGGTGGATGGGCGTGCGAGCACGGCGCCTGCAGTCACCGCGAGCCTTGGGCGTTCGGCCGGCATCGTCGCCCGGCATGCCGATGACAAGGCGCACGCAGCGAGGCTCGGCCTGCGACTGTCACATGTTCGTGGCGCCACGCCCCTCTTCTTCCAACGCTATGTGCCCTCGCTTGCCGTGGTTCTCGCCGGAAGGAAACGCTCCATCGTCGGCGCGGACGACGATGTCTGGGGCAGTGACCGCTTCCTGGTGACTCCCGTCGATCTTCCGGTCGTCGCGGGTGTGGTCGAGAACGACGCGGCCGGCAGTTTCCTGTCGGCGACCTGGGAATTCGATCCTGTGCTCGTGCGGGAGGTCGCCGTTGCCCTTCCTCACCACTCCCACCCGTCCACCGAATCGCTGGAACGACTCGGCACGTGGACCCCGGGCCTCGCAGACGCGTTCGCCAGGCTCGTTGGGCTGCTCGATGAGCCCGAGACGATCCCGATTCTGGGTCCAGCCATCGCGCGTGAGGTCATTCTTCGACTCCTGCAGACGGAACAGGCGCCCCGCATTCTCGCCGCGACGAATGGGGAGGGGCGATCAGTGGTTGTCCAAGCAGTTGCGTACCTGACCGACAAGATGAGCGAACCATGGACGATGCCCATGCTCGCGGCAGCCCTCCACACCAGCGAATCGACGCTCTTCGGACGATTCAAGCAGGCAACCTCGATGACTCCGATGCAGTACCTCAAGCGGCTGCGGCTTGGCGAGGCCCGGCACCGCATGGTGATTCTCGGGGAGTCAGCAGCTCAGGCCGCCCGTACCGTCGGCTATCGCAGCGCGTCGCACTTCTTCACGCGACTACCGCGCCGTGTACGGCGCGCCGCCCGCCACCGATGCCACCCGCTCTCGTACCCACCTCCGACAGATGGCCCCGGCGCTTACGGACAGCGGCGGCGACCAGCCGACAAGTCCCTGACGCAGACGTCGTAGCCGTGGCCGGGGTTCCGCCGGTGCACACGTCCGCCGCTGCCGTCGGACTCGCAGCTGGTCTGCCTGGCCGTGGCCCAAGTGGTATTGCAGGCCCACAACGAGCCGCCCCGGCTGCGGTTCGTCGGGTCGAGTCGGTCAATGAAGCAGTCTGCAGATCACTAACCGCCTACGACCATTGGGAACTTCTCGTCTCAGGCGCGGTGGCGGAGGCTGCCGCCGGTGGTCCGCCGCGACGAGGGCTCGTTCCTGGCCCTGTGGGTGCCGGAAACTGCGTCACCTGAAGCTTCCCCTTGATCGTGGACACCTGAAGAAGTGCGGGTCTGCGGCCGAGTTACGCGGAGCGGCCGAATCCTGGTCGGGCGAGAGGTTCGGGGAGACCTGTGAGCCGAATGCCGGCGTGGGTCTTGTAACGCCTGTTGATCCCGATCAGCAGCGCGGTGATCCGCTCGCAGACACCGCTCATGTCCAGCAGGCCGCAGTCGACGGTGCGCAGCCCGGGGATACGGTCGATGAGATCCGCGGCCAGGACCTTGTCGGCCGTGTGATCGCCGCAGAGCAATACGTCCTCGTCCAGCCGGAGATCGATGTCCTGCAAGGTGGCGGCGCTGACCGTCTGCAGAGCCGAGACCACGCTTGTGCCGTCCGGCAGCAGGGCCTGGGCCTGTTCGGCGGCAGAACCGGCCCAGGGGACGATGGGACGTAGGCCGCGGGGGCCGACGGGCAGAAGGGGCGCGGTCGTGTCGATGACCAGTTGTCCGGGCTGGATGGCTTTCGCAATGGAGCGCATCGTCTCGACGTGTGCGCTGAAGGGCACGGCGACGACCACCGCCGCCGCGCCTTCGATCATTGTGGTGTTGTCCCCGCCGACCGCTCCGGGGAATTTGTCGGCGCAGCTCTGCGCCGCTTCTGCACGCCGGGATCCGATGCGGACGTTGACGCCGCTGTGGGCCCACCGGGTGGCGAGCCCAAGACCGAGGGCGCCGGTGCCGCCGACGATGGCGACGGTGTTCTCGTGATGTGTTCTTGTGCTGGGAAACGGGTCCGGCTGAGTGACTGTCATGGGTGATCGCCTTCGGTCGGCTGGTTCGGGAGAAGAGAATGCTGGTCATTCACTGAGGGGGTGGCTCCGTGCGTTGTGTGCGGGGCCGATCCACACGCTCTTGACGTTGGTGAACTGACGAAGTCCGAAGGCGCCCAGCTCGCGTCCGTAGCCGCTGCGCTTGATGCCGCCGAACGGCAGCCGCGGATCGGAGGCGACGATCCCGTTGACGAACACCGCGCCGGCCTCGATGCCGGGAATCAGGCGATCGGCGTGCTCGAGGTCGGTTGTCCAGAGCGCGGCGCCGAGACCGAATTCGGTGGCGTTGGCGATGTCGACGGCCTGGGCCGGGTCCTTCGCGGAGACAACGGCGGCCACCGGCCCGAACGTCTCCTCCGCTGCGACAGCCATCGTCGGGGTGACCTGGTCGAGGACGGCAGGCACATAGAAATACCCGGGGCCGTCGGGGACCGTGCCGCCGGTGACGACTCGGGCGCCCGCTGCGGTGCTGCGCCCGACCTGGTCGACGAGGTCGGAGCGAAGACCGGACCGGGCGAGCGGGCCGATCGTTACGTCTCGGCGGAACGGGTCGCCCACGGTCAGGGCAGCGACACCGGCGGTAAACGCGTCGGTGAATTCCTCGACGACCGTTTCCTCGACGATGAACCGCTTGGCGGAGATGCAGCTCTGCCCGGTGTTGTGCATGCGTGCGCTGACCGCCGCCGCGGCGGCGGCCGGGACGTCCGCGTCGGCGAGGACGATGAAGGGGTCCGAGCCGCCGAGTTCGAGGACCTGTGGCTTGAGGTGGTGCGCGGCCATAGCAGCGACGGCAGAGCCCACTTCGGTCGATCCGGTGAGGGTCACGGCGTGGATGCGGGGATCGGCGATGAGGTCCGGCACCGCGTCGGGGCCGACGAGCAGCGTGGTGAACAGACCGGGCGGGCAGCCGGCCCGGTCCCAGATGTCGGCGATGGCCAGGGCACAACGCGGCACGTTCGAGGCGTGTTTGAGCACGGCACCGTTGCCGGCCAGCAGCGCGGGCGGCGCGAAGCGGAACACCTGCCAGAGCGGATAGTTCCAGGGCATGACTGCCAGGACGAGGCCCAGCGGGTCGAAGGCGACGTGGCTGCGGGCGGCCCCGGTTGCCACGGGCTGGTGCATCAGTAGTTCCGGTCCCTGCGTCGCGTAGTACTCGCAGCACCAGGCGGACTTGTCGACCTCGGCTTCCGCTTCGGCGATGGGCTTGCCCATCTCCTCGGTGATGAGTGCGGCGAGTTGGTCGCGTTCGGCGCGCAGTAGCGCGGCGGCCCGCTTGAGGTGCTCGGCCCGTGCCGGTACGGGTATCGTCCGCCACCTCCTGGCGGCGAGGGATGCCCGCTCGACTGCCGCGTCGACAGCTGTCGGCGAGTGGGGGGTGAACTGGGCGATGACTTCCTCGGTGGCCGGGTTGACGGAGTTGATCTGGTGAACGGCCATGGTGGCCTCACTCCCTGGGGGTTGACGTGATGGTCCGCGAAGGGCGGGCATGTCCGCCGGTCGGTGTCTCGGGGCGCTCCTCGCGTGGCCGGATCAGGCGACGGAGGTGCGGCCGACCAGCTCCGGATCGGGGCCGCTCCACAGCACGTCGTCGCCGGCGACCCGCTCGTGCGCGGCGGGCGAGGCAAGCGCTTCGAGGACTTCGTCGGCGACCTGCTCGTACCATCGCGCCACTTCGGCGGGATAGTCGGCGTAGCTGCCGTTCTCCCGCAGGACGGGCCCCTCGACGGTCGGGATGTCCGTGACGCCGTCGTAGGTGACGGTGTAGGGCTTGCCCAGACGGGTCGCTGTGGGCGCGTCGATGGTTGCGTCCAGCTTGATCCACCGGCCGTTGAGGAAGGCTTCGCCGAGCGAGTGCCAGGGCAGTGGCCGTCCGACCGGCCCTCCCCACAGGGTGCGGACCTCCGGTGAGAGGAATTCCATCTTCGGGGCGTGGAGCGCCTGGAACGCGATGCGGGCAGGGATGCGGGCGGCCCTGGACAGGGCGACGAACGAACTCGCCTTGCCCATGCAGAAGGCGACGCCGTGGGCGAGGACGTCGCTGGCCGCCGATTCGCCCTGGGCGAGATAGCGGAACGAGGCGAGGATGTCGTAGGGCAGGTCGCGGACGTAGTGGTAGATGCGGCCCAGTCGTTCGCTGTCGGTGGTGGCACCGTCCGTCAGCTCTCGTGCAGTGGATACCACGAGCGGGTGGTCGGAATCGATGTAGGCGGTCGGCCTCAGGTACGCCTCGTCGATGGTGGTGAGCTCGTTGTGTGCGGTCGTCTCGGAGGTCACGGAGTAGCCCTTCGTTGAGTCGTTGGCGTCGTGGTCGCGCGGCTGGGTCAGGTGAGTTGTGCGTGCCGTGCGGGCTTGATGTGGGGCAGGATCTGCTCCCCGACGACGTCGAGATAGGTCGAGTCCGCGACGTCGGGGATGGTGAACAGGAAGTGGTCGATGCCGGCGTCCTGGTAGGCGCGGATGCGCTCGACACAGGCTTCCGGCGTCCCGGTGATCAGTCCGGTGTCGGGAATCGACTGGAAGCGGGTACGCAGCTCGTCCTGCTGTGCCGAGGAGTCGGTCGGTGCGAGCAGGGTGGTGATCGACAGGCGCAGGGTCGCCGGGTCGCGGCCGATCGCCTCGCACTCACGGTCCAGGAACGCGCGGCGCTCCGCGCACTTCTCGGCGGGCCACCATCGGACGTTGACGCCGTTGGCGTGCCGTGCGGCGATGCGGTGGACCCGCAGCCCCTCGCCGCCCACCCACAGGGGCGGATGCGGCTGCTGGAGCGGGGGCGGATCGCAGACCGCCCCGTCGATGCTGTAGAAGTCGCCGTGGAAGGCCGGGTGCGGGTCGGTCCACACCTGGCGCATCACCTGGAGCGACTCGCCGAGCGCGGTGACCCGGTCCCCGGTCGGGGGGAACGGGATGCCGTATGCCTCGTACTCCTGCTGGAACCAGCCCGCTCCCATGCCCAGGTCCAGTCGGCCGCCGGAGATGACATCGAGGGTGGCGGCCATCTTGGCGAGCACGGCGGGGTAGCGGTAGGAGTTGCACAGCACACTGGTGCCCAGGCGCACGGTGGTGGTGTCGCGGGACAGGGCCGACAGCGCGGTCCAGCATTCGAGCAGCGGGACCGACGACGAGCGGCTCTGCTGGGCGCCGCCGTCGCTCTCGGGTCCGGCGGTGATGCCCGCGTCCCGGACGTAGTCGTCGGGGCTGAGGGTCAGGAAGTGGTCGCACAGCCACACGGAGTCGAATCCGTGGGACTCGGCCGCCTGCGCGGCGCGGACCATGTCGGGATAGTTGCCCACGGCGAGGCCG
Source organism: Streptomyces hygroscopicus (assembly GCA_002021875.1). Taxonomy (NCBI): domain Bacteria; kingdom Bacillati; phylum Actinomycetota; class Actinomycetes; order Kitasatosporales; family Streptomycetaceae; genus Streptomyces; species Streptomyces hygroscopicus. Next base: position 11,590,236 of record CP018627.1, on the reverse strand, counting down.
CGGATGGTCAGGGCCAGGATCAGCCCGATGTGCGGCTCGGGCTCGTGGGCGGGACCCGCGCCGGAGGGATCGTCGTGGTTCATGGACGTCGCCTTTCTGTCATGTCGGTCATGCCGACTGGGGCACCGGAGACGGTGCGGGGAAGCGTTACGGTGAATCCGTAGCGTTCCGGGCGGTAGTGGAAGATCACGACTTCCAGTGGACGGTCGTCGTGGCCGAGGCTGACCCGCTCCAGGACGAGCACGGGCGCGGACTCGTCGATCTCCAGCGCCGCGGCGACGTCCGGAGAAGCTGCGGCCGCGTGGATCTGGTGCCGGGCCTGCGCGATCCGCACCCCCAGGCGCTGCTCCCACATCGTGTACGTGGTCTCGGTGGCGGGTTCGCCGGAGCGCAGCGGCCCGGCCGCCTCCAGCACCCGCGTCGGGAGGTGGATCGTGACGAGCGCGACCGGCTTCTCCCCGTCCCCATACCGGCGCCGGATCGTCAGTACCTCGGACTCCCCGAGGACCTGCGCGACGTGGGGCGCAGCGGATTCGACCCCGAAGCCCAGGACGTCGATGTGCGGTGTGACGCCCTGTTCGAGCAGGACCTCGGTGATGGTGCGCACGCCGGAGGACAGCTCCTGGTCCACCGGTTCGGAGACGAAGGTGCCCAGTCCTTGCTTGCGTACCACCCAGCCCTGCGACTCCAGTGCACCCACGGCGGCACGGACCGTGATGCGGCTCAGACCGGTCTCAGCCATCAGCTCCCGTTCCGTGGGCAGCCGCGTTCCCGGCGGCAGCTGCTGCTTGAGGATCAGTGCCTTGATCTGCTCGGCCAGCTGCGTCGTCGCCGATGTCCGGCCCCGTTCGATCCGGAATCCGGCGGCCGACAGGTCGAAGCGGGGCTCGTTGCCCATGTCAGATGTCATAAGTCGTATTGAACCCGGTAGCAGGCCCGGACGTGTAACAACCCCTTCGGGTGTCACGGCCGGCGGGGTCACCGAACCCTTGACGCATGTCATGAGACGTTTTATAACGTCTTACATCTGGTGGGCGCAAGTAGCCCCGCCGAGAATCAAAGGAGTCCCCGTGTCAGACCAGAACCACGTGACCGTGATCGCCCGCTTCACCCCGGCCTCAGACCGCGCTCCGCAGCTGCAGGCCCTGCTCGAAGGCATGATCGCCCCGACCCGCTCCGAGCCGGGATGCCGCTCCTACGACCTCTACACCACCGAGACGGAAGCCTCGGACTTCGTCCTCCTGGAGCGCTACCAGGACTCCGCAGCCCTGGAGGCGCACCGCACGACGGCCCACTACAAGGCGTACCGCGCCCAGCTGTCCGACCTCCTCGCCAAACCGGTCGAGGTTTCCGTCCTGAGGCCGGTCAACGTCATCGGCTGACAACGGGCACGTCACGACGTCGCGCGACCGCTCAAAGGAGAGCACCATGTCCGACCTGCAAAACGACGTGTCGCCCCCCAGAACTCTCGGCCCGTCCGCAGCCGTGCGCCACATCGACAAAAGCAGCCGCCGTGCGCTGTTCGCGTCCTGGCTGGGATGGACCTTCGACGGGTTCGAGACCTACGCCCTCGTCCTCATCGGCCCCACGGCCGTCGTGGCGGTGGGCACCGAAGCACAGCTGGCAGACCTTCCCACCTACGTCAGCGGCCTGCTTGCGGCCACCCTCGCCGGCTGGGCGCTCGGCGGGATCCTCGCCGGCTTCGCGGCCGACCGACTCGGCCGACGCCGCACCCTCATCCTCTCCATCCTCTGGTACGCCCTCTTCACCGGTCTGACCGCACTCGCACCCGACTACTGGTGGCTGCTCACCCTGCGCTTCATCACCGGCATGGGACTGGGAGCGGAGTGGGGCAGTGCCACCGCCCTGATCGGCGAGCTCTGGCCGGACCGTTCACGAGGACGAGCCGCCGCAGTACTTCAGTCGGGCTTCGGTGTCGGCGCAGTCATCGCCGCGCTGGCCTGGTACCTGCTGGAGCCCGTGGGCGACAACGCCTGGCGCTACCTCTTCCTGATCGGCACGCTCCCGGCACTCATCGTCCTCTACGTACGGCGGGCCGTCCACGACCCGGAGATGTGGACCTCGGTCCGCGACCGGCGGCGCAAGGCCAAAGCCGCCCAAGAAGCCGGCGACACCGTCGCAGCCGCAGACAGGGAACTCCTGCGCTCCCCCTTCACCGCCGTCTTCAGCCACGCCCACCTACGCCGTCGCGGGCTGCGGCTGCTCGTGCTGACTGTCGTGTCGGTCATCGGCCTGTACGCCGTGTCGGCCTGGATCCCCGCATACACCGCCCAACTCGCCAAGGACACCGGCGAGACGGGCACCCGATGGGGTGCCAACGCCGGCCTGGTGTTCAACGGCGCCTCCGTACCCGGCTACCTCCTGCTCGGTTACCTGGCCGACCGCTGGGGCCGAAAACCCACCATGCTCCTCTACTACGCCGTATCCGCGGCCGTCGTCCCGGTCTTCTTCTTCGCCGTCCACACCCCGCAGGCGGCACTGGCCGTGGCAGCCGTGGCCGGATTCTTCATCCTGGGCCAGTTCGCCTGGATGCCCATCTACATGCCCGAGCTGTTCCCCACCTCCGGTCGCGCCACAGCGATCTCCACGGTGTTCAACTCCGCACGCATCGCAGGCGCGCTGGTCACCCTCGGCACCGGAATGCTCATCAGCCTGCTCGGCGGGATCACCGCCGCTGCCACAGTCGTCGGAGTGGTGATGTACGTCATCGCCATCGCCACCGTCTGGTTCGTCGGGCCGGAGACCAAGGGACAACCCCTCCCCCGGTGAACCGCTTCCAGGTCCCCACCGGCCACGACCGCACAACGGCAGCCGGTGGGACCAACTGCGAACTCCACCTGGCCGGTCAAGCACCACCCCACCCTGGGCCAGGAGCACCGAGCCGCATCACGGCCCCTGGACCCGCCGAGCGCAAGGCCGAGAAGGACGACTCGTCCGCGTCGTCCGCCGGCCACAAGCCGGTCCGGGCACTGGTCTGATCCGCCCCACCACCAGGAAAACCCCCGCGAGGCGGAACCGCTCGCCCCGCGGACACGTACGAGATCTGGAGAACCGACCGTGGCCCCTACTGCGAACTCCCTGCGCCGGGCGCTGAAAAGAGCCAGGGACGGAGTGGCCCTCGACGTCGCCGAGGCGGCCGTGCTGCTCCAAGCGCGCGACGAGAACCTGGTCGACCTCGCCGCCTCCGCCGCCCGGGTGCGCGACGCGGGTCTCGAAGCGGCCGGCCGCCCCGGCGTGATCACGTACTCCAAGAGCGTCTTCATCCCTCTCACCCGCCTCTGCCGCGACACCTGCCACTACTGCACCTTCGTCACCATCCCCGGCAAGCTGCGCCGGGCCGACCACGGCATGTTCCTCTCCCCGGACGAGGTCCTGGACATCGCCCGCAAGGGCGCCACGCTGGGCTGCAAGGAAGCCCTCATCACCCTCGGCGACAAGCCGGAGGACCGCTGGCCCGAGGCCCGTGAATGGCTCGACGCGCACGGCTACGACGACACCCTCGCCTACGTACGGGCGATCTCCGTCCGCGTCCTGGAGGAGACCGGCCTGCTGCCGCACCTCAACCCCGGCGTGCTGACCTGGACCGACTTCCAGCGCCTGAAGCCGGTCGCGCCATCAATGGGCATGATGCTGGAGACGACGGCGACCCGGCTGTGGTCGGAGCCCGGCGGCCCGCACCACGGCTCCCCGGACAAGGAACCGGCGGTACGGCTGCGGGTCCTGGAGGACGCCGGCCGCTCCTCGGTGCCGTTCACCTCGGGCATCCTCATCGGCATCGGCGAGACGTACGAGGAGCGCGCCGAGTCGCTGTTCGCACTGCGCCGGGTCGCCCGCGCCTACCACGGCGTCCAGGAACTGATCATCCAGAACTTCCGGGCCAAGCCGGACACGGCGATGCGCGCCATGCCCGACGCGGAACTGGACGAGCTGGTCGCCACGGTGGCCGTCGCCCGGCACATCATGGGCCCCGCCGCCTGCCTCCAGGCGCCGCCCAACCTGGTGGACGACGAGTACGAGCGGCTGATCGGTGCCGGCATCGACGACTGGGGCGGCGTCTCCCCGCTCACCATCGACCACGTCAACCCCGAACGCCCCTGGCCGAAGATCGAGGAACTAGCCCGGCGTTCCCTCGCGGCCGGCTTCGAGTTGCGGGAACGTCTCTGCGTCTACCCGGAGTTCGTCCGGCGCGGCGAGCCCTGGCTGGACCCGCGCCTGCTCCCGCACGTCACCGCCCTCGCCGACCCGGAGACCGGACTCGTCCGCGAGGCCGCGGTGGTGGAGGGGCGGCCCTGGCAGGAGCCCGATGAGGCGTTCACCGCCTCCGGCCGCACCGACCTGCACCGCACTATCGACACTGAGGGCCGTACCGGCGACCGCCGCGACGACTTCGACGAGGTGTACGGCGACTGGGGCGCCCTGCGCGAGGCCGCCGCCCCCGGGATGGTCCCCCAGCGCATCGACACCGACGTCCGCCAGGCGCTGGCCACCGCCGCCGACGACCCGACCCGGCTCACCGACGCCGAGGCGCTGGCCCTGCTGCACGCCGACGGGCTCGCTCTGGACGCGCTGTGCCGGGTCGCCGACGACGTACGCAGCTCAGCGGTCGGCGACGACGTCACGTACATCGTCACCCGGAACATCAACTTCACCAATGTCTGCTACACCGGCTGCCGCTTCTGCGCCTTCGCCCAGCGCCGCACCGACGCCGACGCCTACACCCTCTCCCTGGACCAGGTCGCCGACCGCGCCCAGCAGGCCTGGGACATCGGCGCGGTGGAGGTCTGCATGCAGGGCGGCATCCACCCCGATCTGCCCGGCACCGCGTACTTCGACATCGCCCGCGCCGTCAAGGAGCGCGTGCCCGGGATGCATGTCCACGCCTTCTCCCCGATGGAGGTCGTCAACGGCGCCACCCGCACCGGCCTGTCGATCCGGGAGTGGCTGACCGCCGCGAAGGAGGCCGGCCTGGACTCCGTCCCCGGCACGGCCGCCGAGATCCTCGACGACGAGGTCCGCTGGGTCCTCACCAAGGGCAAACTGCCCGCCGCCACCTGGATCGAGGTCATCACCACCGCCCACGAAGTGGGCATCCGCTCCTCGTCCACGATGATGTACGGCCACGTCGACCAGCCCCGCCACTGGCTCGGCCACCTGCGCACCCTGGCCCGCACCCAGGAACGGACCGGCGGCTTCACCGAGTTCGTCACCCTCCCCTTCGTCCACACCAACGCGCCCGTCTACCTGGCCGGCATCTCCCGCCCCGGCCCCACCGTCCGCGACAACCGCGCGGTGACCGCCATGGCCCGGCTGCTGCTCCACCCTCACATCCCCAACATCCAGACGAGCTGGGTCAAACTGGGCGCAGAGGGCGCAGCCGATATGCTCCGGTCCGGCGCCAACGACCTGGGCGGCACCCTGATGGAGGAGACCATCTCCCGGATGGCGGGGTCCTCCTACGGCTCCTACAAGTCGGTCCGGGACCTGGTCTCGGTGGCGGAGGCGGCGGGGCGCCCGGCCAGGCCGCGGACCACGCTGTACGGGGAGGTCCCGGAGGAGCGCAGGCGGGCCGCCGAGGCCTCCGACGGGCACCTCCCGGAGCTACTCCCGGTCCTGGACGCGTGATGATGTCCGGCTCACCAGGCAGCCGCTGGACCGTGCTGTTGCCGGTCAAGCCGTTTGCCCTGGGCAAGAGCCGTCTCGGGTCGTGGGCGGGTGCCGCCAGGCGGGACATCGCCCGGGCCGTCTTCCTGGACACGATGGACGCCATTCTCCACACCCCGGAGGTGTGCAGACTGATCGTCGTGACCGCTGATCCGGAGGCCCACGCCCTCGCCGCCGGGGCCGGTGCCGAAGGGATCCACGAAGCCTCGGTCGGCGGTCTCAACGCCGCCGCTCGCCTGGGTGCCGCAGCCGCAGCCGGCCATGGTGCCGGTGTCCGTACCGACCCGGTGGCTGTAGTCGCGGCAGACCTCTTGGCGTTGAAGCCGCGCGAACTGGCGAGTGTTCTGGCCGAGGCCAGCCGTCATCCTCGTGCCGTCCTCGCCGACCATAGGGGCCATGGGTCCACGGTCTTGACCGCGCAGGACCCGTCATTCCTTCTGCCCGGCTTCGAAGGCGCCTCACGCGCACGGCATGCGGCAAACGGCGCCTACGAGATCGCGCACTCCGGGGTCGCTGGCGCCCGACTGGACATCGACGTACCCGGAGACCTCGCCCTGGCCGCTGCCTTGGGACTGGGGACGCACACCGCAGCGGTGCAGGCGAATCTCCCCCAGTGAGTCGCGCCGCGGCGAGCGGAGTGCGTTTCCGTGTCGGAAGTCGGAAGAGGCTGAACGGCGGACAACGCAGCCTGGACGGCATGGAACCGGGCCCACCGCTGGGCGAGTTCACGGTCGAGTTCAGCGGCCTCGGCGAAGACGTCCAAGACGCGGTGGACAGCCTTGCGCAGGTCATCCGCTTCAAGGAGCGTCAGCGCGCGGGACTTCAGCAGTATGCCGCCATCGTAGGCAGGATCTCCCACGTACCCCTTGGGGTCGACAGCCAGCCACGGCTCCCGGCCGGCACGCAGGGTTGGAGACGACCACGCAGGTGTGGGCGAATCGGGCGAGGCAGCCGGTCAGCTCCGAATCGTCGAGCCAGAGGAACCCGCCCAGCGCCACCGGCCCCATGCTCCGGAAGCCCGGCGTGCGCCGCTTCTCCTCGAGGAAGCCTTCCATCCCGTCCACCAGCCCCTTCAGCACGTTCCTGCCGAAGTAGCCGCGCTGTCTGTCCTGCAGGACGAACTCCTGGTCAAACGTCGCGGGAAACTCCAGACCGTCCTGGTTCATCGCTTGCCCCTCCCCGGGTGGTACGGATACTCAACCACGGGGCACCGGCGGGCCGGGCCTCCCGTCCTACGCCACCTTGACCAGGGCGTTCTCCTCCCAGCCCTCCCCGTCCTCGAAGTAGCCCTCCATCGCGGCGCTGTTCTCCGGGTGTGATACTGGTGGACTCGCGTATTCAACTGTCGCGAGTACTGCTGCCCAAGCGCCGTTGCAGTCACTGTGTGTGCTGGGGGGCGTCGCAGACCTGTTGACCGGACTATGGGAGGACACGCCGGGCGGGAGTGCATCCCCGCTCGGGCGTCGACGGCTTCTACGACTGGGCGGTGGCATCGGACCGCCGCTTTGCCAGGATGCGCCGGTTCCCGCCCGGAGCCGGCCGCGTGGTCAACCCAGTGCGGGGCGTGTGCGGCGTGCGGTGTGTGCGGGCCACCCGACTGCGGCGTACCAGACCAGGGCCGCACATATGAAGGCCGTCGCCGCGGAGACCAGTGACCTTGTGAGGGTGTCGTTCCGTGCGCCGGAAACGAGGGCGATGGCCAAGGCCAGCGTCAAGGTGATGACGGGCAGCGCACGGGTGCTCCGCGTGGCGCCTGGCGCGGCGACCGGCGGCAGCAGCCAGGTTGCGAGGCCGTAACAGGCACAGGCCAACAGTGTGGCCCCCAGCACTTCGCTGGGCCGGTGGCCGCCCATGGTCGCGCTGGCGGCGGCGATGCAGGCGAGCCAAAGCACACCGGCCGTGGCGATGTAGGGGCGGATGCGGGGGGAAACCACGAGGACGGCGGCGAGGGTGAGCGCGGCGGGGATGGCGGTGTGCCCGCTGGGGAAACCCTGATCAAGGAGATTCTCGGGCGCACCCACCAGATCGGGGCGGGGCAGGGTCGATTTGAGCACCTCCTTGCCTCCGGTCGTGAGAATGACGACGCCGAGCGCCGCGCACCCCGGCCACCAGCACCGCCGCACCAGGGTGAGGACCACGATGACGGCCAGGCCCACCATCAGGGTGGGCTTGGCGCTCAATTCCATCGGGGGTAGGGGCGTCGAGCCGTATTCCGATCCTGACAGGGGGTAGATCCATGCTTCTTCGCTGCCCTGTTTACCGAGATCAAACAGTGCGTTCTCGGCTCGTTGCCCCCACGGGGTGCAGATGGCGAGCAGGTAGAGCGTCAGGAGCCCCAGGGTGTAGAGCAGAGCCGGCATCCACGGCCGTGTCGTACGCGACGGGCTGGGGTCGGCGGGGCCCTGCCTTGAGGCCCCCGGACGGTGCGCGGGCAGGGCCGGAGAATCGTGCTGAGTCATCGCTCTGTTTCTTCCGTTGAGGGGAGTTCGGTCACGCCCGTCTTGTGGCACGACGTGGGCCGCCGGGCTCGGTCGGCCCACCGGGGGTCCGTTCCTATTCGGGGAGTGCCTGCCCCTGTCGGCGCTGGGCGGTGATCGCCAGGGCGGGGAGGGGCGCGATCAGCAGGAGGAAAACGACCAGGTCCGGAAGGGACTGCATGAACGCGTCCGGCTGGACGACGATCGCCTGCGTGCGGACGATCGCGACCGCCGCGACGGGGATCAGCCACCGGTGGTCGCCGGTGGCTGCCGTCGCCACCCACGCGCCGAGCAGCGCGGTGACTTCGAGGACGAATAAGCCGCGCTGGAAAGCCGGACTGACGGAGATGATGTGCAGGCCCCCGGCCATGAACATGGCGAGCACGACAGGGGCCAGCCAGCGGTAGGAGTGGCGTCGCAGGCGGCTGGGACGGCAGAGCGCCAGCACGGCGCACGCGGCGCACAGTGTCCCCGAGAGCACCAGGTCACGGGCCGTCAGCGGGGCGCCCAACCCGTAGTAGCTCAAGCCCGCCTTGCCCTCGCTGCCGAAGAGGGTGCGGCCGTGGGTCGTGGCGCCGGCCCAGATCATGGCTGCCGCGGCCGGCAGCGCGATCCACGCTCTGCCACGCAGCAGAGCGATCAGGCAACCCAGCGGGAGCAGCCCGTAGGGCAGCAGCCGTATCCGCGTGGGACCTCCGGCCCACGGATACCAGCCGGAGAAGTGGAAAGCGATGGCGTGCTGTCCGGGGTCGATGTGCAGTGCCCAGTGCCACACGTCCTGTAGGTACGGAACCAGCGCCAGTGCGGCGAGGGCCAGGGCGGCCAGATGGATGCCGTCCAGCCACCACGGCCGCGCGGCGTCGTCGACGACGGCACGGGCGCGGGCCTGCACCCCGGCACACGCCAAGGCGGCAACTTCCCGCGGCGGGGGCCAGGAGCGGCCGGGATACGCCTCGGCCAGGCAGGCCAGCAACTCCTCTCCCTGCCGGGAACGGTAGGACTTGGGATAGGCCACAAGCAGCAAACGGTTCATGCCGGGGCCGCTCCGGCATCCCGCGAGCGTCCGATGACGACGGCCGCCGCCTGCTGCATCCGCAGCGCCTCCCGGCCGAGCACCTCGGTGCCGTCCTCGGTGAGCCGGTAGTAGCGCCGCGCCCGCCCGTCCACGATCTCCTCATGGTCGGCGGCCACCAGCCCGGCCCGCTCCATCCGCTCCAGCGCGCCGTAGAGCGTGCCGACAGCGATCCGGAGCCGCCCGTCGGTGGCCTGCTCGGCAGCCTTGATGATGCCGTAACCGTGCAACGGTCCATCCATGAGCGCAGCGAGGATGAAGTACTGCGGTTCCGTCAAGGACGGGTTCTGGCGTGTCATGCGTCGAGTATATATCGAGCTACGAAATATATCTGCCAGCCCTGGGTGATCAGCGGCAGCGCCTCCACGCCCGCGGCGAGCGTCACCCTCTCCCGGCCGGCGGGCGGCGGCGATCTCTTCGACGCACCCGCGCGGCGTTGGCGGATGCTCACCGCGACCTGGTCCGGGCCGAGCGGAATGCCTTTCCCACCGTGTCCGCCGGACCCGTCTCGCCTCCTTTGAATCCTCCATGGACCAGACCCTGTTCGCCCGGACCGACCGGGAGATCAAGAAGATCGCCAAGTCCAAGCCAGCCGAGCACGGCCTGCCGTGCTCGACCTGGAGCCCAGCCAAGCTGGCCGGTTTCCTGGTAGCCGAGGGGGCGTTCGACGACATCAGCCACGAGGGCCTTCGGGCCCTGCTCCGCGAGGAAGGCGTCTGATTTCAATGCATATAGACCTGGAAGACCTCACACGACTACGCGGCCAAGAAGGATCTCTACGCGATCGCCGACGGTGAGGTCATACCCGAGGAAGGCGAGCCCGAAGTCGTCTTCTGCACGGACGAGTTCGGGCCGCTCAACCTCCAGCCCCCCGGACGGCAGTGGACCGAACGCGGCGGCCGCCACAAGGACCCCGCCCGGGAACCGAGGCCCCGCCGGCGGGCGGCCTACACCCGCCCGCACGGGGTCCGGCACCTGTTCGCCGCCTACGACCTGGCCAAGGGCAAGCTCTACGGGGCCGCATCAAGCCGAAGAAGAAGCGGACCAGGTTCCTGGAGTTCTGCCGTTACCTGCGCAGCCTCTACCCGCCCGAGATCCGCATCGCGATCGTGCTCGACAACTTGAGCAGGGCAGCATGATCCGTCGCTACATCATCTGGTGAAACAAGCACGCCGCCGACGAACGCCTCCGCGAGGTCGTGAACAGGGCGAACGTTGCCTGATGCGGCACTAGGCAACGTTGCTACGGTTGCCGCAGAACCTGCGGCGTTCGCTGTGCCGTCACCCCCGTGACGTGCACGAGCCTGCCCAGTGCCGCAACGAGATGGTCAAGGCGCTCGGGATCTGCGCATACTACGGCGCTGAAGACGGACGTGCCTGCGGGCCTGCGCCGGAAGCTCACCTCGTGGAGGTCGGCGTTGCGGCTGTGTAAAGTCGCCATGATGCCTAGCAACGTTGCTCGGTTACCCGGCACGAGGTCGGCCGAGACGATGTAGTGGTCCATGCAGGTGGGCTCCTTCAGCTGGGTGTGCTTTCTCGCCCGTCAGGCGGCTGATGCGCTGCCGGATGGCCGCGAGCGCGCCTGACCGGCCCCGGCGGCCCGGACCGCGACCGGGGGACGGGTGACACCGCCACCACACCGGTCGTTGACTCCAGCAGAGAAGAGAACTGCTGTTGACGCTTTCGGGGCGGCAACGGCGAGCAGGATCCGCTAGCTCGTCGAAGACGTCGCTGGTGACGCTGATGTGCGCTTCGCACAGTGCGTGGGGTTGCCCAGCTCCGGCTCGCCAGGTTTGCGTTCCACGCCATGCGCGACGGTACTACCGAAACATGCCGCGGCAACGCCCATACCCCAGCGACCTGTCCGATGCCCGCTGGGAATTCGGGCCCACGCTCACCGTCTGGCGGGCTGAGCGCAGGGGCAAGGGCCTGGACATCGGCCGCCCGCCCGAACACGACCTGCGCCGCATCATGGACGCCATCCTCTACGTCGACCGCACCGGCATCCCCTGGCGCTACCTGCCGCACGACTTCGCTCCATGGGAGACGGTCTACGGCTACTTCGCCGCGTGGCAGAAGGAAGGCATCTTCGATCAGCTCAACGGCCTGCTTCGGCGCCTGGTGCGTGCGGCCGAGGGCCGGGATGCCGAGCCGACCGCCTGTGTGCTGGACGCGCAGAGCATCAAGACCTCGGCCAACGTGCCCGCGGCCGGTCAGGGTACCGACGCGGGCAAGAAAATCGCAGGCCGTAAGCGCCACCTCGGCGTCGACGCCCTCGGGTTGCTGCTGGCCGTCTGGGTGACCGCGGCCAGCGTCTCCGACAACGCCGGCGGTATCCACCTGCTCTCCCAGATCGCCGCCACAAGCCCTCACGTGGCCAAGGCATGGGCCGACACCGGCTACCGCACGAAGGTCATCGACCACGGCGCCCGCCTCGGCATCGACGTCGAGGTCGTCCAACGCGATCCCGGCGTCAAAGGGTTCAAGGTGATCCCGCGGCGTTGGGTGGTCGAGAGGACCTTCGGCTGGCTCATGCACCACCGCCGTCTCGCCCGCGACTACGAAACCCACCCTCACCGCTTCGAAGCCATAATCCACCTCGCGATGATCGACCTCATAAGCCGCAGACTCACCCGCGAATCCACCCTGAACTGGCGCGACACCTGAGGACCGCAGCGGCTCAGGGAGGCTGACTCCGCGTTCTCTGTATCCGGTCCGATGCGTTCTGGACGGCGTTAGTCTGTTTCGCGGTCAGGCCGGGTGCGAACGTGGCGGTCGCGTCCAGCGCCATAACCGGCAGCGGCCATGACCAGGCTCAATGCGGTGAGGACAAGGAGAGCACCAGTCCAGCTGCCGGTGGTGTCGTGGAGGACGCCCAGAAGAAGGGGTCCGGCCGCGGCGACGAGATAGCCGATGGACTGAGCCATCCCGGCCAGGGCTGTGGTCTCGCTGGGACCAGTGGCACGTTGGCTTTGGAAGCTCAGGGCGAGCACGAGACAGACACCGGCGCCCAACCCGAGAAGAGTGCACGCCGCGAGTGCGAGCGCTGGAAAGAGGAGCAGAAGCGCGAAGCCTGCGGCGACGATCGCTGAGCCCGCGGCCGCGGCGAAGCGCTGGTCGTGGCGGCCTCGAGTGATCAAAGGCAGCAACATGCTCGTGACCAGTGCGACGAGCTGGTAGTAGAACAGCATCCAGCCGGCAGCTGTGGTGCTCATGCCCTGCTGACTGAGGATGCTGGGCAGCCAAGCGACGGCGGTGTAGAAGGCAAGGGATTGCAGGCCCATGAAGAAGGACACCTGCCACGCCAGCCAGGATCGCCATGGGGTTCGAGCGTGTGTGCCACGAGACCGCACGCCGCCGTCCGGCCGGGATCCGCGTAGCCGAGGCAGCCACACGGCGAGAGCGGCGACGGCGACGACTACTCCCCAGGCCAGGGCGGAATGCCAGGTTCCGGGCAGGGCCCCGGCAAGCGGGACGGAGATGCCGGACGACAGAGCAGCGACCACTCCCATAGCGGTGACGTAGAGAGCGCTGACGGTATGAACCCGCGAGCCGGGCACGTGGGTGCGAATCACCGTAGGCAGCAGGACGTTGCCAACTGCGATCGCCACCGAGAGGATCACGGTTCCGACGAACAAACAGGCAAGCGAAGGCAAGGACCGGATCACGGTGCCCGCTGCCAGCACTGCGAGGGCGGCCACGAGGAGGCGGGTGGTGCCGACCCGGTGCGAGGTGCGCCCGACAAAGGGCGAAGTCACGGCAAACACAAACAGCGGCAGGGTGCTCAGTACGCCACCCTCTGACGCGGTCAACCCGGTGTCGTGCTCGATGGCCGGCAGCAGTGTGCCCACACCCGTCAAGGTCACGCGTAGGTTGGCCGCCACCAAAAGGATCGCGATCAAGAGGCCCGCCGAAAGGGCGGGCGTAGCAACCGGCGTCTTCGGGGTTGCGATCCGGTCGGCCTTCGTAGCCGTGGTGAGGCCGGCGCGGGAGTTCCTCGAGGTGGTCACTTCTGTCGTTCCGTTCCGGTCTCGGTGAGCTTCACGATCTCGGTGGCGCAGTAGCGTGCACCGACCTCGTCCTGGGCGGCGATCGCCTCCACGAGACGCCTGTGCAGAAGGCTGTGCTCCGCGGCCGTCGCGCTGGGCCAGACTGTGCCGCCGATCTGTTCGGTGACCGCGGTGCTGAGGACGTCGTACACCTCGGTAAGAAGGGTGTTCCCGCTGGCACTCACCACAGCCTGGTGGAAGCGGGTATCGATCTCCGCGATGGCGGCCATCTCCGGTGAATCCGCTGTCGCCGCGGCCTCGTCGAGGAGGTGCCGCAGGCGATTCAGGTCGTCTTCGGTACGCCGCAACGCGGCCAAGCCCGAGGCGTACTCTTCCAGCACTGCGCGCAGTTCCAGCACGTCGCTCCACCTCGAGGTGTTGGCACGTCTCATCAGTACCGAGTGCATTTCGCTCGATGTCCGGACGTACGTCCCGTCACCCTTCCGAGCCTCCAGCAGGCCCAGATGCACCAGCGCGCCGAGCGCCTCGCGCACCGTCGTACGCCCGACGCCGAGTTGCTCGACCAGATCGTGTTCGGGCGGAATCCGCATCCCTACAGGCCATGCGCCGGATGTGATCTGCTCACGAAGGGTGTCCACGAGTTGCGCCGACAAGCTCGCGACGCGGCGTGGCGCACGAAGATCTCTCATAAGGCCACCCTAACGCCGAATGTCTGACATCTGTATGTGATGTAGGTCGCCACCCGCCTTTGTCCTCCCGTCGCGCAGGAGCCCTGGACGCAGCGAATGCGTTGATCGCGGTGGCGCGGATGGGCGTCTTGAGGACTCGGGGACTCGGCCTAGTAGGACTCCGTTAGGTTCGTGTGCCGCCCGTGTTCAGGGGCATGAGGTCTATGTGGACGCACATGAAGTCAATCGCGTTCGGGCGACGTTGGCGTTATTCGTGGCAGATGTGTTCGCCTCGGTGCCGCGCAAGGACCAGCGGGCCAAGAGCGACTGCTATCTGCGGGGCCTGATGACGGACGGTCGCCGTAAGTCGATCCAGGCCATGGCCTCGCGGCTGCCGGACGGCAACGAGCAGAACCTGCAGCAGTTCGTGAACCAGTCCACCTGGGATCCGGTGCCGGTGCGCCGGCGGATCGCCGAGCGGATGGTGCCGCGGATAGGGCCGGACGCCTGGGCGGTCGATGACGTGTCGTTCCCCAAGGACGGCAGGATGTCGGTCGGCGTCGCCCACCAGTACTGCGGCGCTTTGGGCAAGCAGGCCAACTGCCAGGTCGCCGTCAGCGTGCACGCCGTGTCCGACACGGCCTCGTGCCCGCTGAACTGGCGGCTGTTCCTGCCGCGGGAGTGGGCGGATGACGCCGTCCGACGACGGCGGACCGGCGTGCCCGAGGACATCGGGCACCGCCAGAAGTGGCGGCTGGCACTGGAGGCCCTGGACGAACTGGCCGGATGGCAACTGGTGCCGCCGGTCGTGGTGGCGGATGCCGGCGACGGCCAGAACGCTGACTTCCGCGCCGGCCTGGCCGAGCGGGAGATCCGTTACGTGGTCGGTATCCGCGGCGATATCACCGCTCAGCCGCACGACGCGCACCCCACGGCCCCCGCCCGGTCCGGCACTGGCCGCAGGCCCCGGCCCCGCTACCGGCAGCCACCGGTGACGGTGACGGAACTGGCCGCGGCCGCCGGACGGGACGCCTCCTCACCGAACAGCGACTGGCCCCAAAAGCCGACACACCGGACTCACCCTCTACCAGACCCTCGACGCCCTCCAGGATCTGCTGAACTGCTGGACCGGCATCTGCACCACCTGCCACCAACCCCTGCCCAGCAGAACCACACCAAGATCCAGATAGACCTAACGGAGTCCTACTAGGGTCCGTCTTCAAAGATCATCGAATGGTGGATCATGGTGGGGTGATACGCCGTCATGAACTCACCGATCAGGAGTGGGAGTTACTCGCTCCACTGATACCGCGCGCTGCGACAGGGCGACCGCGCGCGGGAGACCGGCAGGTCATCAACGGGATGGTCTACAAGATCCGCACCGGTATCTCATGGCGTGACCTGCCGGAACGCTACGGACCGTGGAAGACGGTCTACACCCGCTTCCGCCGCTACGCACTCGACGGTGTGTTCACCCGGGCTCTGCAGCAGATCCAGGCCCGGGCGGACGCCGCCGGCGACATCGACTGGCTCGTCCAGATCGACTCCACTATCGTCCGCGCCCACCAGCACGCCGCCGCCACCGGCCGAAAAGGGGGCGACACCAGCAGGACGAACCGGATGATCACGCCCTCGGCCTATCCCGAGGCGGACTGACCACCAAGATCCACCTCGCCTGCGACGGCCGCGGCCGCCCCCTCGCCATCCTGCTGACACCCGGCCAACGCCACGACAGTATCTGCGCACGCCCCCTCCTGGAACGCATCCGCGTCCCGCGGACCGGCCTTGGCCGACCCCGCAGCAAGCCTGACCAGGTCATCGCGGACAAGGCCTACAGCTCCCGAGGCTTCCGCGCCTACCTGCGCAGACGCGGCATCGCACACACCATCCCGGAGAAGACCGACCAGCGACGTCACCGGCACAACCGCGGCCGTCGCGGCGGCCGACCACCAGGATTCGACCGGGAGGTCTACCGGCGACGCAACGTCGTCGAGCGCTGCTTCAACCGCCTCAAGGGCTTCCGCGGAATCGCCACCAGATACGAAAAGACCGCTACCTCGTACGAAGCAGCGGTCGGTCTCGCGTCGTTTCTGCTCTGGGCAAGATCCGTTTGAAGACGGACCCTAGTTCGACCTTGAGCGCACGTGGTTCGCGATCGCCGCGTCGTCGTTCGCGCCGTACATGTCGTCGATCAACGTTGCGAACGAGTTCACGACGGCATTGCGCTTGATCTTGCCGTTCGCGGTCCGCTCGCCGCGCTCGACTGCCAGGGGCCGCGGCAGAACGCGGAAGTCCTTCAACTGCTCTACGCGCGCGAGGTCCGCGTTGACCCGAGCGACCTCCGCTCGCAGGCGTTCGGCCAGCACCTCTGCCGACCGGGCGTCTGCGGTTGTGCTCGGTTCGAGCAGGACGGTGAGGTATTTGCGGGCATCGCCGACGACGATCGCTTCGTTGATCAGCGAGCTCTCCTTCAACCGGGTTTCGATGGGCTGAGGATTGATCGTTTTGCCGCCTCGGGTGATGATCACGTCCTTCTTCCGGCCGATGAGCCGGATGTCGCCGTGGGTTGTGCGCTCCATCAGGTCACCGGTGCGGAACCAGCCATCCTGGAAAACAGCCTCGGTCTCCGCCGGGTTGCGCCAGTATCCGTCGAAGAGCAACGGCGCGCGAAGCAGCATTTCGCCATCGTCCGCGACCTTCACCTGGAACCGTGGGTCCGGGAATTCCCTGCCGATGAAGCCCGGACGAGGGAACGGCTGGTCGAAATGAGCGATGGGACACCCGGCGGTCTCGGTGAGACCGTAGTTTTCGCGGAGATCGAGCCCCCAGATCTGCCAAATCGCGATGACGCTTTCGGGCATCGCGGCAGATGCGGTGTAGGCAACACGGATGCGATCCATTCCGACGGTTGCCCGCAGTGGCAAGAACACTCCGCGAAGTGCGGCAGCGTACGCGATCCGCAGCAGTACCGAGGGCCGGCGATGGGACCAGCGGCGTTCGGCTACCCTGCGGCCGGCCCACATGGCGGCGACATAGGCGTAGCGACGAAGTCGCGGCCAGACCTCCGTCTGTGCGATCAGTTCGCCGGCGATCTTCTCGTAGAACCGCGGCGGCCAGAGCACTGCCGTCGGCCGCACCGAGCGCAACACATCTTCGTAGTCACCAATGCGGCAGTATGTGACCACCAGCCGTGAGAGCAGCGGCGCGAACACCGACACCACCGCCGGCGCCACGTGGGCCAACGGCAGGAAGCCCACGACATCGTGCTCGTGACTGAGGATCTGCGGGTAGAGGCCGACGAAGGTCTGAACCGAGTGCTGAACCGTGCGGTGCGAGTGTGTGACGCCTTTCGGAAGTCCCGTGGATCCCGACGTGTAAAACAGCACGGCGGCATCGTCGAGGGATCCGCCGGCGACCAACTCGGACAGAGGATCGGCGCTGTCGTCGGCGTACTGTGTTCCTTCTTCGCACAGCGCTTCCCACGTTGTCCTTTTGATCACCTCGGGTAGCTCCGGCGGAGTGGCGTCGATGCCGACCACGAGCCGCAGCTTCGGTGTGTGTGCGGCGACCTCCGCCACCTTAATGAGCTCCGTCGTCGTCTCGCCGATGAAGGCGACGGCCTCGCTGTGTGCGAGGAGTTGCTCGATCTCGGCAGGTGAGTTGGTCGGATAGACGCCGATCACGACGCCGCCGACACTCTGCACGGCCAGCGCGGCGAACACCCACTCCGGGCGTGCGCTGCTCATCACCGCGACGCGATCGCCGTGCTGCACACCTTGCGCGATAAGGCCGAGCGCGAGATCTTGCACACGATCCCGGTACGTCCGCCACGTGATCGCCTGCATAACCCCATCACGCCAGTAACGCAGCGCGACGGCGTCGGGTTCCCTGTTCGCGCGATCGAGCAGTAGCCCCGGTAGCGTCCGGGTTGGCTCGAAATTGGTCAGATCCATGACACGGCCTCTCTTCCAGAGCCGACAAGCCCGGGCCCGATGAGATTCATGCGGCACTCTCCCCGAGGTGCAGGAAGTCACCTCGGTACCACGTCACCGGCTTGCCGCTACCTGTCCGCGCGTCGTGTACACGGCCGATGAGGATCACGTGATCTCCGCCGGGTACGGCTTGCTCCAGTTCGCAACGGATGACTGCCGCTGCATCGGGCAGTAGCGGGTGACCCCTCTCATCGAATTCGAAGGCTCCGTACGCGAACTTGTTTTCACCTTTGGTCGCGAACTTGATCGCCAACTCGGCGTGCGAGGGTGTCACGATGTTGACAATGAACCGCTCAGCCGCCATGAAGACGGGAGAGCAGTTCGCTCCTCGGTCCAGGCACACCAGGACGAGCGGCGGATCGAGCGACAGCGCCGCGAAGGAACTCGCGGTGAACCCGTGCAGCGTGCCTGACGCGCTTCGCGTCGTCACAATCGTCACGCCTGAAGGGAAGGGGGCCAACGCCGAGCGGAAGGCGGCCGGGTCCAGCCCTTGAAATTGATCAACCATGATATCCCTCGCGGGCAGCTCGGGCGGCAGGGTCGTTGAAGACCGTGCGCGCGTCGGCAACCGTGACGCGGAGTTGCTCTTCGACCGGCCAACTGGAAGTCCCTGAGTGAAGGGCCCGTTTCAGCGCCGCGAACACGGCAGGTGATTTCGCCGCTGCCGCCCGCGCGTCCGCCATCGCGATCGCGAGCAGGTCGTCCTGCTCGACCACCTGGTCGACGATGCCCATCGTCTCCGCGTCGAACGCGTCGACGGGCTCTCCGCTCAGCAGGAGGCGCCGGGCCGCGCGGTCACCCAGGACCCCGCGCACTCGAGTGATCCCCTTCACGGCCGGCAGCATCCCGTGGTTGATCTCCGGGAAGACGAAACGCGCCTCAGTCGACGCGTACACCATGTCAGCGAACAGTGCCATTTCGATGCCACCACCGACGCACCAGCCGTTGACCGCACACACCAGCGGCCGGGCAAAGTCCTCCAGTGCGCAGAGCAGCGCGTGAAACGACGCCATCCGTTCGACCATCGAATCGGCGCCGAAGCCGATGGCTTCCTTGATGTCGCCACCCGCGCAGAAGAAGCGCTCACCAGCTCCCGTCAAGACCACTGCGGGTGTGCCGGGGCCGCTGGCAAGGGTTTCCAGTGTCGTTGTCAGCTCGCTGACGAGCGAGTTGCTGAGCGCGTTCGCCGGCGGGTGGTTCAGAGTGAGTACAACCACGCCGTCCACTTCATCGGACGCGTGCACAGCGCTGGACGCTGTGTTATGCGAGGCAATGCTCATGCTCGTCTTCCCTCTTAGTTCGCCGGTCCGCCAGCGGTGCGAGCGGAGGGGAAGTCCACGGGGCGCTTCTCCCGGAAAGCCTGGCGTGCTTCGGCGTAGTCGGCACCGGCGAAGTC
This sequence comes from Streptomyces hygroscopicus, assembly GCA_002021875.1. NCBI lineage: Bacteria > Bacillati > Actinomycetota > Actinomycetes > Kitasatosporales > Streptomycetaceae > Streptomyces > Streptomyces hygroscopicus. The sequence continues at coordinate 11,570,940 of CP018627.1, read as the reverse complement.
GAGAATCTCGAGTGCCGCGGACAGCTCGTGCTGAGGCACCGCGTTGGTGAGCCAGGCGTTGAGCGCACGCTTGGTGAAACGGAGCGCCTGCTGGGAACCGCGGGCCAGCTGGGATGCGACCTCGAGGGCACGGGGCAGCACCTGCTCGCGGGGAACGGACAGGCTCACGAGCCCGATCCGCTCGGCCTCGGTGCCCGTCAGCTTCTCGGAGGTGAGCACGTAGTACTTGGTCTTGGCCATGCCGACAAGCAACGGCCAGATGAGTGCGGCGTGGTCGCCGGCGGTCACGCCGACCTTGGTGTGGCCTTCCATCAGCACCGCGTCGTCCGCGGCGATGCTGATGTCGGCGAGAAGCGCGGTCGACAGCCCGTAGCCGACCGCGGGGCCGTTGATCGCAGAGATGATCGGCTTCTCGATGCGCAACACCGTCGCAACCCGCTTGCGTTCGGTCTCCAGCATGGCGAGCGCTTCCTCGGGCGTGGGATCGGGCTGAGCGACGTCCATCCCGGTACAGAAGGCTTTGCCGGCCCCGGTGATGACGACGACCCGGGTCTGTTCGTCGCGCTCGACGTCGGCCCAGATCTGGTTCATCTCCTCGAACATCGGCAAGGTGAGCGCGTTGTACCGGTCGGGTCGATTGATCGTGATCAGGAGGATGCCGTTGTCGTGGCGTTCGGTGAGGATGTCGCCGGTGCCGTGGTTGTAGAGGTCGGTCATCGGCGGGTCTCCTTGTGGTGTGTGGGGTTGTGCTGGGAGTGGAACTGGCGGAGTGCTTCTTGGTGGGCAGGGCGTGCGGCTCGGATGTCGGCGAGTACGTCGTCGGCGGGGCGGATGACGTTGCGGGGGTTTTTGAAGTGGGGGATGACGTATTTGCCGAAGAGTTCGATCGAGCGCATGAGCTGGTGGTGGGGGAGGCTGTCGACGCGTAGGACGAGTGCGTCGACGCCCATGTCGGCGTATCGCTGTACGTGTTCGATGCAGTGGTCCGGGTCGCCGACCATGAAGCCTTGGGAGCGCTCGAACATGTACTCCTCGTCGTCGAAGTCGATGTCTTTGACGGCTCCCATGTAGGCGTAGTCCTGTGAGAGCTTGGAGAGCCGTTCGTAGGCGTCGGTGGAGAGTTTGGCCATCTCGAAGAGGGGTTTGGCTTCGGTGCGGGCCTGTGCTGTTGTCTCGGCGCAGTGCATGCCGCCTGAGATCGCGACCATCTTGCGTGGTGTGATCGGGTGGGGGTGGTCGGTGGCGGCGAGTGTCTTGTCGTAGAGCTTCACCATGTTTTCGACGAGGTCGTATCCGAGGTAGAGGCCGCCCATGATGGCGCCGATGCCCATGGTGGCCGCGGTTTCGACGGAGCTGGGGCTGCCGGCGGCGGCTGAGATGGGCGGGTAGGGCGTTTGGAGGGGCTTGGGGACCAGGCTGCGGGGCGGGATCTTGTAGTGCTCGCCCACGTAGGAGAACGGGTCGTCCAGGAAGGCGCGGCGGATGAGTTCGACGCCTTCTCGCCACTGGGACTTGTTCTCGGACGGGTCGACTTCGAACGCGCGCAGGGCGAGGGTGGTGTTGCCGCGTCCGGTGCCGAGTTCGACGCGGCCGTTGGAGAGGATGTCCTCGGTCGCGACGCGCTCGGCCACGCGCAGTGCGTGGTTCATCCGTGTCGGCAGCAGTGTCACGAGGTGGATGAAGCGGATCCGGCTGGTGAGAGCCATCAGGTACGGGTAGAGCACCTCCGGAGCGGAGACCGAGGCCGTCCCGAGGGCGACGTGCTGCTCGGAACTGCCGAAGGCATCGAAGCCGACGCGCTCGGCGAGCAGTACCTCCTCGACCAGTTCCCGGTAGCGGTGCTCATGCGTGAGCCCGACCGGGGTGTCCCCCTCGGTCATGAGGATGAAGTCCATACCGACCCTTCCGTCGAATGTTATTCGCCGATAACGTAGGACGTAGTTCAGCCCAGGTCAAGGCCCCAGAAAGAGCGACAGGTGTTAGTTCTGATTAACGTGCGCGGGCCTGGACTGCGGGCCTCTCCCCATCCGTCGAGTAGTGACGCATCCGTGAGGTACTGGCCGAGCGGGCACAGAAGGAGGAGTGACCACACGTGAGCGAGTTGCGGATTGAGCGTTTGACCTCGCCCGACATCGCGAGCGCCATCGCGAGCGGTATGCGTACGGCGGTCTTGCCGCTGGGCGCCACGGAGCAGCACGGCGCGCACCTGCCGATGTCGGTCGACAGTGATCACGCCGATCGACTAGGTGTTCTTGTCGCCGAGCGACTTGGCGACGCGCTCGTGCTACCGACGGTGCGGATCGGCTGCTCGTCGCACCACCTCGGCTTCGCCGGAACGCTCTCGGTGCAGGCCGAGACGCTCGAGGCGATCTGCGCCGACTGCTGCGCGAGCCTTGCTGCGCACGGCTTCCGCCGGGTACTGATCTTCTCGGCGCATATCGGCAACTACCCGGTGCTCAGTGACATCGAGCCGAAGCTCGCCGCGCGGCTTCCCTCCGACCTGGATGTCATCGCGTTCGCGGACTCGGCAGCGGTCCTCCGCGCGTGGCGCGATACTGCTCAACGCGTCGCCGGCCTCGCCGACCACGTCGGAGGACATGCCGACGTCGCCGAAAGTTCGATCATGCTGGCCGTGCGGCCGGACGCGGTGAGGAACGATCGCGCCGCCGCGGGTTTCACCGGGTCCATGGATGACGCGTTGCTGGCCCGCGTATTCACTGACGGTGTCAAGGCAGTCGCCCCCAGCGGGGTGCTCGGTGATCCACGCGGCATGTCGTCTGAGCTGGGCTTCGCCTGTCTGACCGCGGTGGCCGACCTGCTCGCGGAACACGCAATGGCACGTTATCGGCCGCTCACCTAGACTAGACTCTCTGTGTGTCGAGCTCACCTACCCCCCGTACCGCGTCTCCCCGCGCCACCCGTCGGCAGGTGCTGATCAAGGTCGCCGGAGAGTTGTTCAACGAGCGTGCCTTCGATGCGGTCACCACTGAGATGATCGGCGCGCGTGCCGGTGTGACCGGCCCCGCGCTCTACCGGCACTTCCCGAGCAAGCAGGCGTTGCTGATCGCCGTGCTCGAGGATCCGCTGGACGAACTGCTGGCTCATGCCCGCAAGACGGCAGCCGAGGTGACGGATCCACGCAAGGCACTTGAGGAGATGATCGATTACCACGTCAAACGCAGTCTCCAGAACGTTCCGTCCACGCTGGTGTTCCTGAAGAACGAACACAACGTCCCCGAGGACGAACGCCATCGCATGCGACGCATGATGCGCCTCTACGCCGAAGAGTGGAGCGGACTGGTCACCCGGCTGCGGCCCGACCTGTCAGACGCGCAGACCCGCGTTCTCACACACGCCGTCTTCTCGATGATCAACGCGGTACCCCAGTTCAACAGCGGCCTCGATCCCGACATCGTCGCGACGACCATCCGCACCGCCGCGATCAACGCGCTGCTCGTCCCCGCGGACGCGAGCTGACAAGAAGAGCGGTCTTCAAGGGCGCGGCTCGTAGCCGCTGACCTGATCCAGGCCGGGGCTGGTGCCCGGGAGGTGACCCGGCTCTTCGGGGTGACCCGGATGTCGGCGAACCGCTGGCGGCGAGCGTTGGCTCCGCGTCGTCGGCAGCGGTCCAGGGTGGACCGCGTGCCGGTGCAGGGAGAAGTCGTCCAGGACCGCGAACAGCATCTCCCCAAGCCAACGCTCGCGCAGTGTCGTGGGTGAGGTGATGTCCTTGACCGCCTAGGCCTGGGCAGACTCGGCCGGATGTCGAAGGATCCGGTGTGCTGCGGAGGGCGATCGAGCCGTACTCTTCTTGTCAGATCGCGTCCGCGGGGACGAGCAGCGCGTTGATCGCGGCGGTGCGGATGGTCGCCGCGACGATGTCGGGATCAAGGCCGCTGTTGAACTCTGCGAGCCGATGACGTGGTACCGCGGTGATTTCCTCCACCTCGGGCAGGGTGTTACATGGATGACATCACCTGGCTCGTCAGCTCTCGTGGATCTGCGGAGAGGCCGTGTGATGGATCTGATGAATTTTGAACCGATCCGGACGCATCCGCAGCTGTTGCTTGATCGTGCGCGCTCTGAGCCCAACATCGTTGCGCTGCGCCACTGGCGCGATGGGGTTGTGCACGCGATCACGTGGCGGACGTACCGAGACCGAGTACGCGAGATCGCGCTCGGCCTTGTCGAGCACGGCGTGCGGCACGGCGATCGCGTCGCGGTGATGAGCAGCGCACGCCCGGAATGGGCCTTCGCCGCACTGGCCGTGCAGAGTGTCGGCGGCGTGGTGGTCGGCGTCTACCCGACCAACTCGCCCGCCGAGATCGAGCAGATCCTGGCGCACAGCGAGGCAGTGGCCTTTATGGGCGAGACAACCACGGAGCTCAACAAGGTGGCGGAGATCGCAGCCCGCGCACCGAAGCTGCGGCTCGTCGTCGGCATGGACACCGCCCCCCGGCGCTATCTGAGGCAACCACCGGGACAACGTGGGAGGAGCTGCGCACGCTTCGAGGTCGAGGTCGCACATGATGGTGAGATGCTGGTCCGCGCACCACTGCTGTTCCGCGAATACTTGCGCAACCCGGAAGAGACTGATGCCGTTCTGCAGGACGGTTGGTTCCGTACCGGCGACCTGATTAAGCGTAGCGCGCACGGTGAGATCCGCCTCATCGGCCGAAAGAAGGACCTGATCATCACCAGCGGCGGCAAAACGATCAATCCGCAGCCGATCGAAACCCGGCTGAAGGAGAGCTCGCTGATCAGCGAAGCGATCGTCGTGGGCGACGCGCGCAAGTGCCTCACCGTGCTGCTCGAGCCGAGCGCGCAGGCCAAGGCGCTGACTACGGCGGCACTGTCCGAACGCCTGCGAGCTGAGCTCGGGCGAGTCAACACGGACCTCGCGCGCGCAACAGCTGAAGGACTTCCGCGTGCTGCCTCGGCCCCTCGAGGCCGAACGCGGCGAGCGGACCGCGAACGGCAAGGTCAAGCGGAACGCGGTAGTGAGTTCATTCGCCACGTTGATCGATGAAATGTACGGCGGGAATGACGACACAGTGATCGCGAACCACCTACGGTAGCGGTCGCATTAGCGAAGAACCTTGATGGGTTGGCCATGGCCCCTACGTCTGCTGACGCGTATACAGCAATGGGTGGACTCATGCAGCTCCCGACCTGACACGGCAACAGATCCAAGCAGCGCGAGTCGGCGCCGCGACGCAGACTCGGTGAGCGCGCCAAAGGCACGACGACCACAGATCATCTCGGGCTTCTGTCCTGGGCCGAGCAGCTCGGTTCCCCGGACCGCCCTGCGGCTTGAGTCGTTCGGCAATGCTGACTTAATTCCATTCCTGCGCGCCACTCCCGGACCATGTCTCTTCTGCATCCATGCTTGTGGAATTTGAATTAGTCCAGTCGTATCAGTGCATTGCGCGTCTGTGTACGACGGGTCAGAGTCAGCACATGCGAAGTGCATCGAGTGTGTGCGTACGCAGTTCTTGCTGACCCACGAGGTATGGCATGCGATCGGCGGCGCTCCATCAATGCGCCCCATCATCCGATGGTCATCCCGCAGTCGTCGAATCAGCAGTCACCGACGAGGTAGCCCTGACGCCTGCGCGGCTCGAACCCAGAGAGATGGGGGCTTCAGCCCCCTGAGGCAGCACCGGGCACCGGCAACTATCGACCTCGCCACAGTGCCTCGGAGCCTGACCCGACGGAAGGGTCCAGTCAGGACCCACCCCCTGATCGCGCCGAGCAACGTAACGGCGCCGCCCTCGCGCGGCGAGGGCGGCCGAACGGCGCATCTCCCATCCTGGTGTGACAAGGAGAGCCAATGACGACGGCACAACATTCCGAAAAGACGATCAGCTTGAGGTCCGCCCGGCGTGCATCGCTGGCGGGCGGCGTCGGGACACTGATCGAGTACTACGACTTCAGTGTCTATGGGTTTCTGACGCTCACCATCGGACCGTTGTTCTTCCCCAGCGACAATCCGACGGTCTCAACCCTGTCCGCGCTCGCGGTGTTCGCGTCGTCCTACCTCATCCGTCCGCTCGGTGGCTGGTTCTTCAGTCGCCTCGGCGACCGCCGCGGCCGCCGGACAGCCCTCGTCGCGACGATCGTGATGATGGGCGTGGCGTGCGGCGTGATGGGCCTGCTGCCCACCTACGGACAGATTGGAGTCGCCGGGACGATCGCAATCATCGTTGTGCGACTCGCCCAAGGGTTCGCTGCCGGTGGTGAGATCGGTGGCGCTGCCACCTACATCGCCGAGCTGGCGTCGCCCGGCAAGCGGGGCTTCTACGGATCGACGGTTTCCATGGGGTCTACTCTCGGGTTCGCCGTGGCCGCTGGCGTCGTAGGGCTGGTCCGTCTGCTGGTTCCGGCCGACCAGATGGCAACGTGGGGCTGGCGGATTCCGTTCCTCCTCTCACTGGTCCTCACTGTGGTGTGTCTGCAGGCTCGGCTGCGGGTCGAGGAGTCGCCTCAATTCCAAGAGCTGAAGGAGAAGGCCGCGATCGTACGCAGCCCGATGCTGGCCGCTCTGCGTAGCCACCCGCTGTCGGTTGCCCGCGTGGCGGGCCTGGCTATCGCGTTCAACGGCACCGGCTACTTCGGCGTTGCCTACTTCGCCATCTTCCTGCAGGAGGAAGGATTCTCCGCCACAGGCGTCGCCTGGACCTCAGCGTTGTGCATCGCCCTGGCCACCCTCACCTACCCATGGACGGGCAAGTTGACGGATCGCTACGACCGCAAGCCCATCCTGCTGGCGTCCAACATCATCTTCGCCGTCATCGCTTGGCCGGTCTTCGCACTCCTCATCGCAGCAACCAACCTCTGGGCCGTCGGAGTCGTCTATCTGGTCTTCATGTTCTTCACCGAGTGGGCGCAGGTGCCTACGTGGCCGTTGGTCCGGTGCCGGCGGGCGATCGGGTGAGGGTGAGGGGAAGACGGGGTGCACGGAAACCTTCCGGGCTTGGAGGGCAGGTGACGCGGTCGGCGAGCGTTGGTGCCTCGGACGCGCAGGTCGTTCCGGCGCGCAGAAGATCTGGGATCTGGCCGACGGCCGGGGAGGGACACGAACAGGAATGTCCATGGCATCCGACGTCTCGGTCTGGGGCACGGCGGAGGCCGATCCGCTACCGGACTGACCGCTACCGCGGCCCGTAGATCACTACGGTGTTGCCCCATGGGTCCCGGGCCACGGCTCGGACCTCGTGCGGGCCCTGCTCGGGCTCCCGGACTACGGATCCGCCGCCTTGTACGAGGGCGGTGAGCGCCGAGGTCACGTCGGGGACCTTGAACGACGCCGCGGGCACCCCACCGGTGACGTCCTCGGCCGGGCCGGTCAGGGCCAACGTGGTGCTGCCGGCGTCGAGGGCGGCGTAGCGGTCGCCGTCGACGAACTTCGTGGCCAGGCCGAAGGTGTCGGTGTAGAAGCGCACGGCGGCGTCGATGTCGGCCACCGGGTGCAGCACGTTCCCGATCTTCACGCGGTCGAACTCCACGGAATCACCCACCGGACGGCCCCGCAGCACGGCCCGAGCGGAGGGTTCCACCACACCGCGCGCCGCGCGTGGATGAACCACTCGTGCGATCCACCGGAGCTGACGAGCCGGGCCCGATGTCATTCATGTGACGCTCTGCCCGAGGTGGAGGAAATCACCGCGGTACCACATCACCGGCTTGCCGCTACCTATGCGTGCGTCGTGCACACGACCGATGAGAATGACGTGATCTCCGCCGGGTACGGCTTGCTCCAGCTCGCAGCGGATGACCGCTGCGGCGTCGGGCAGTATCGGGTGTCCGCCCTCGTCGGACTCGAAGCTCCCGTGTGCGAACTTGTCCTCGCCCTTGGTGGCGAACCTCATGGCCAACTTCGCATGCGCGGGCGTCACGATGTTCACGACGAACTGCTCAGCCGCTATGAAAGCTGAGAAGCAGTCCGCTCCTTGGTCCAGACAAACGAGAACAAGTGGTGGATCAAGCGACAGCGCCGCGAAGGAACTCGCGGTGAACCCATGCGACGTGCCCCCGGCGCTTCGGGTCGTCACGATCGTCACGCCGGAAGGGAAGCGGGCCAACGCCGAACGGAAGGCAGCCGCGTCCAGCCCTTGGACTTGGTCAGCCATTCCACACCTCGCGGGCAGCTCGGGCGGGAAGGTCGTGGCAGCCACCGAAGGCATCAACGTCGACATGCTCTGCGAGTAGCGCCTCCTCGACCAGCTCTCGGTAGCGGTGCTCCCGTGCGAGCCCCGTCGGGATGTCCCCCTCAGCCATGACGATGACGTCCATACCGATCCTTTCCTCGAATGTTATTGACGAATAACGTAAGGCTTGGCTTAGGTGCGGTCAAGTCCCCGAATGGAGAGGCGACGCCGTTAGTGCACAGTAACGAACTGGGTGCCACGTCAGTCCGCTGCCGCCTGTGCGGCCGTCGGTCGCGGTGCGACCGGGGTCGCCCTGGCCGCGACCCCTCCCGTGCGCGCCTGGGCGACCAGTTGTTATCGCAAGGTAACGCCTGTTGCCCTTTCTGGGGCCTTGACCTGGGCTGAACTACGTCCTACGTTATTGGCGAATAACATTCGACGGAAGGGTCGGTATGGACTTCATCCTCATGACCGAGGGGGACACCCCGGTCGGGCTCACGCATGAGCACCGCTACCGGGAACTGGTCGAGGAGGTACTGCTCGCCGAGCGCGTCGGCTTCGATGCCTTCGGCAGTTCCGAGCAGCACGTCGCCCTCGGGACGGCCTCGGTCTCCGCTCCGGAGGTGCTCTACCCGTACCTGATGGCTCTCACCAGCCGGATCCGCTTCATCCACCTCGTGACACTGCTGCCGACACGGATGAACCACGCACTGCGCGTGGCCGAGCGCGTCGCGACCGAGGACATCCTCTCCAACGGCCGCGTCGAACTCGGCACCGGACGCGGCAACACCACCCTCGCCCTGCGCGCGTTCGAAGTCGACCCGTCCGAGAACAAGTCCCAGTGGCGAGAAGGCGTCGAACTCATCCGCCGCGCCTTCCTGGACGACCCGTTCTCCTACGTGGGCGAGCACTACAAGATCCCGCCCCGCAGCCTGGTCCCCAAGCCCCTCCAAACGCCCTACCCGCCCATCTCAGCCGCCGCCGGCAGCCCCAGCTCCGTCGAAACCGCGGCCACCATGGGCATCGGCGCCATCATGGGCGGCCTCTACCTCGGATACGACCTCGTCGAAAACATGGTGAAGCTCTACGACAAGACACTCGCCGCCACCGACCACCCCCACCCGATCACACCACGCAAGATGGTCGCGATCTCAGGCGGCATGCACTGCGCCGAGACAACAGCACAGGCCCGCACCGAAGCCAAACCCCTCTTCGAGATGGCCAAACTCTCCACCGACGCCTACGAACGGCTCTCCAAGCTCTCACAGGACTACGCCTACATGGGAGCCGTCAAAGACATCGACTTCGACGACGAGGAGTACATGTTCGAGCGCTCCCAAGGCTTCATGGTCGGCGACCCGGACCACTGCATCGAACACGTACAGCGATACGCCGACATGGGCGTCGACGCACTCGTCCTACGCGTCGACAGCCTCCCCCACCACCAGCTCATGCGCTCGATCGAACTCTTCGGCAAGTACGTGATCCCCCACTTCAAAAACCCCCGCAACGTCATCCGCCCCGCCGACGACGTACTCGCCGACATCCGAGCCGCACGCCCCGCCCACCAAGAAGCACTCCGCCAGTTCCACTCCCAGCACAACCCCACACACCACAAGGAGACCCGCCGATGACCGACCTCTACAACCACGGCACCGGCGACATCCTCACCGAACGCCACGACAACGGCACCCTCCTGATCACGACCGGCGTCCCGGTGCCCGGAGCGGTGCGATGACCCGCGACCCGGGCTCCCTGTCCTTCGAGCCGTTGACCCCGACGTCGTATCTGGATCGTGCCGCGGCGGCGCACGGGGATCGGGTCGCGGTGGTGGATGGGCGGTCCCGGTGGACCTATGCGGAGCTGCGTGATCGGTGTCAGCGGTTGGCGGGCGGGCTGGCCTCGTTGGCCGGGGGGCGTCCGGTGGCGGTGCTGGCGCCGAACACGCATGTGCCGCTGGAGGCGCACTACGGGGTGCCGTGGGCGGGGGTGCCGCTGGTCGCGGTGAACACCCGGCTGTCGGTGGGCGAGGTCGCCTACATCCTGGAGCACTCCAAGGCGTCCGTGCTGATCCACGACCCGTCGTTCGACGCGTTGGTGGACGAGGCCCTGGCCCGGCTGGCCGCCCCACCGCACCGGATCAGGGCGGGGCGGGAATACGAGGATCTGCTGGCCGCGGCGGAGCCACTGCATCTGACCCCTACCGACGAACGGGCGCTGCTGTCGATCAACTACACCTCGGGGACCACGGGCCGCCCGAAGGGCGTGATGTACCACCACCGGGGCGCGTTCCTCCAGGCCGTGGCGATGGTGGGGCACACCGGACTGACGCCGTCGAGCGTGCACCTGTGGACGCTGCCGATGTTCCACTGCAACGGATGGACGTTCCCGTGGGCGGTGACCGCGGCGGCTGGGACGCACGTCTGCCTGCCGAAGGTGAATCCGGCGGAGATCTGGCGACTGCTCCGGGAGGAGGGCGTCACGCACCTCAACGGGGCGCCGACGGTGCTGTCGATGATCGCCCACGCCCAAGAGGCCGCACCACTGGACCGCACGGTGCGGATCGCCACCGGTGGGGCGCCGCCGTCGCCGGCGATCCTGCGGCGGACGGCGGAGCTGGGGTTCGAGGTCACGCACCTGTACGGGCTGACCGAGACTTACGGCCCAGCGATGCTGTGCGACTGGCGCCCGGAGTGGAACGACCGCGACGCCGCGGCACAAGCGCGGCTCAAGGCGCGCCAGGGCGTCGGGAACATGATCTCGTGCGTGCCGCGGGTGATCGCGGACGACGGCACGGACGTCCCCGCGGACGGTGTCACCACGGGGCAGATCGCGTTGCGCGGCAACAACCTCATGCTCGGCTACCTCGACGACCCGGAGGCCACCTTGGCAGCGGTGCCGGACGGATGGTTCCGGACCGGGGACATCGGCATCCTGCACCCCGACGGGTACGTGGAGCTGCGTGACCGCTCGAAGGACGTGATCATCTCGGGTGGGGAGAACATCGCGTCGGTCGAGGTGGAGCAGGCGATCATGGATCATCCGGCGGTACTGGAGGTGGCGGTGATCGCGGTGCCGGACGAGCGCTGGGGTGAGGTCCCTGCCGCCTATGTGAGCCTGCGGGAAGGCGCTACAGCCACCGAGGCGGAGATCATCGAGCATGTGCGGGGCAGGCTGGCCCGGTTCAAAGCGCCGAAGACGGTCACGTTCACCGAGTTGCCGAAGACCTCCACCGGAAAGATCCAGAAGTTTGTGTTGCGGGACAAGGCGTGGGCCGGGAGCGAGAGCCGCATCCGGTGAACGACGTGAACGGACCGGTGGCACGCGAGGTCGTCGTCAGGGAGTGTCAAACCTCGTGCTTCCGCGCGGCAGGACGTCCGGTAGGTGATCAGAAACGCGAAGAGCTCCTGCCCGCTAGGGGACTTTTCCTGGGCCAGACCGTCGCATGAAGGAGGCACCAGATGAAGCGCGTCGGGTCCTCCCCGGGTGTCCGTGCCGAAGGCGGTGGTCGCGGGGCGGTCTCCCAGGCTTCAGCAGGGGCACAGTCCCTGAATGAGTCCGGTCGCCCCAGGTCTCAGGGCCCGCGGCAGGTAGTCGCTGTCATCCTCATGTGGCGAGGGCGCATCGGGTTGTTCAAGCGCAGTGGATCTGTCCAGCATGATGCAGGCTTGTGGCACTGCATCACCGGATATCTGGACGCTGACAGCGACCCGGTACGGCAAGCCATCCAGGAGATCTGGGAGGAGACTCTGCTCCCCGCCCGCGCTCTGGAGCGGCTGACTGCGGGCCCCACGCTGCGTCTGGCCGACCCTCGTGGCGGGCCGGACTGGACCGTCCACACTTTTTTGGCCTGTACCAGTCAACGCCGGCTCACTCTCAACTGGGAGCACAAGGCATACCGGTGGGTACGGCCTGGGAAGCTGTCACAGTTCGACGGGCAGGTCGCATGGCTGACAGATGTCCTGCGAGCAGTCGACTCTCTGCCGTCAGCCAAGGCGCGTGATGGGGGCGCGTCTTAAGGCCGGTGCGAACCGGTCCAGCGCCCCGGGCCAGCCGATCAGGTGGCCCGAATCCGAGCAGAATGCTCGATCTATAAGAAAAATTTTGTGCAGTCGCAGAGTTACCCGTCTTCTGGCGGAGCATAACGCGAAATTCCTAAGGCATGGTGCCGAATACGGAGGTGGTCTGTGATGATCGCGGAACTGAGGTCGGCCGGCGGCAACGGCGGTCCAGCCCAGGCGGAGGAGCTTGCCGCGCTGGAGTCGGTCGAACAACGGGTGCTGTGGCTGTCCACCGCGATCATCGACCACGCCAACCGGGTGCGGCCGAACCCTTCGGGGCTGAAGGTGGGCGGTCACCAGGCGTCCAGTGCCTCGATGACCTCGATCATGACGGCGCTGTGGTTTCATGCACTGACTGCCGAGGACCGGGTGTCGGTCAAGCCTCACGCCTCACCGGTGTTGCATGCGATCAACTACTTGCTGGGCGAGCTGGACGAGTCCTATCTGACCACGCTGCGTGCCTTCGGCGGTCTGCAGAGCTACCCCAGTCGCTCCAAGGACCCCGACCCGGTCGACTACTCCACCGGTTCGGTCGGTATCGGCGCCACCGCTCCCCTGTGGGGCGCTCTCGCCCGGCGCTACGTGGAGGGGCGCTTCGGCGGTGCCGGGAGGGGGCGCCAGTACTCCCTGCTCGGCGACGCCGAGCTGGACGAAGGCGCGATCTGGGAAGCCATCCAGGATCCGATGGTGCCGGGCCTGGGCGAAGTGGTGTGGGTCGTCGACCTCAACCGGCAGTCCCTCGACCGAGTCATCCCCGGCATCGCCGCGGACAAGCTGCAGGGCATGTTCGCCGCGGCCGGCTGGCAGGTGATCTCCCTCAAGTACGGGCATCTCCTACAGGAGTTGTTCACCCGGCCCGGCGGCGAGGCCCTGCGCGCTCGTATCGATGCCATGGGCAACCCCGAATACCAGCGCCTGCTGCGCTGCTCCGCCGGCGAGCTGCGCGAGCGCCTGCCCGGCACCGGCTCGACCGCCGGGCCGATCGCCGACCTCATCGCCCCCCTGGACGACTTCTCGCTCCTGGCGGCGCTGCGCAACCTGGGCGGCCACGACATCGGCGCGCTGACGGATGCGTTCGCCGGTGTCGACGACACCCGCCCGACCGTCATCTTTGCGTACACGGTCAAGGGCTACGGGCTCCCCACCGAGGGCCACCCGCAAAACCACTCCTCGCTCCTGGCGGCCGAGCAGATGAGTGCGCTGGCCGACCGCCTGGGAACCGATCTCGACCACCCGTGGACGCGTTTCGGTGAGGGTTCGGCGGAAGCGGCTCTGTGCGCGGCGGCCGCCCAGCGGCTGCACCGCCCCGAACAAGCGCCCCCAAAGCCCCCTGCGGTCCCCTCCGACCTAGCGCGCCCGGCCCCCACCGGCATCGGGAACACTCAGCAGGCTCTCGGCCGCGTCCTGCTGGATCTCACCCGGCGGGCGCCGGAGGCGGCCGCCCGGATCGTCACCGTCAGCCCGGACGTCAGCTCCACCACCAACCTCGGCGGCTGGCTCAACAAGGTCGGTGTGTGGTCGCCGACCGAGCGCCCCAACTGGTTCGCCGATGACGCCGAGACGATCCTGCACTGGCGGGAGCGGCCCACCGGCCAGCATGTCGAGCTGGGCATCGCGGAGACCAACCTGGTCGGTCTCCTCGGCGAGCTGGGCGCCACCTGGAGCCGGTGGGGCCAGCCGCTGCTGCCGATCGGCGTCGTCTACGATCCCTTCGTCAACCGGGCACTGGAGCCTTGGTCGTTCGGCATCTATGCCGGTGGCCAGTCGATCCTGGTCGGCACCCCCTCCGGTGTCACCCTCGCCCCGGAAGGCGGTGCACATCAGTCGATCACCACCCCCTCGCTGGGCATTGAGCAGCCCGGCTGCGTCACCTATGAGCCGGCGTTTGCGATAGACACCGAATGGTGCCTGCTCGCCGCACTCGGCAACTTGGCCAGTCCAGGGGGCAGGTCGGCCTATCTGCGGCTGTCGACCCGACCCATCGACCAGTCGACAGCCGCCGTGCCCAGCGACCCGGCCGCTCGCGAACGCCGTCGCCGACATGTGACCGCCGGGGCCTACCGGCTGCGGCAGCACGAGAAGCCCGTGGTGACACTCGCCGCGATGGGCGCTTTGGTCCCGGAGGCCCTGGCCGCCGCCGACCGGCTCGCCGCCCTCGGGCATGGCGCCGACGTTGTGTGCGTGACCAGCCCGGACCTACTCTTCCGCGCGCTCCAGGCCCGTCGCGGCCTGTCGGACGACCCGGCCTGGATCCTCGACCAGGTCTTCCCCCTCGACCGGGCCACCCCGCTGGTCACCGTCCTGGACGGGCATCCCCACACCTTGGCTTTCCTGAGCACGATCCAGAACGTTCCCGTCAGCACTCTCGGCGTGACCCGGTTCGGCCAGTCCGGGGCGATCGAGGACGTCTACCGCTACCACCGCATCGACACAGACAGCATCGTCACCACCGCCCTCGACCTCATCGATTGAGCGAGAACTCGGCAGCCTCTGCGTGCAGGGGCCGGTACAAAAGAGCAAACCACACTCACCGTCCGCGCCGGCCGCGTCCCACATCATCGACGTCGCCCCTCGACAACACCGTGCTGGGTCGCACCAGGAGTTGACCGCGGCAGCCACCATGCACAACCGGTCCGCCGCACCGTCCCCTCGCCGGGGATTCGCCTCTCATACCCCGTCCGGCGGCACGCCCCTGTCCTGCCGAAAAGACGTACCGCCGGACGGTCCCGGCGCAGCCGACCCGTACCACCACCCCATGGGGCAACAGCTCCCCACCCACTCCGTCCGGCGGCACGGCGCGGCACCCGCCCTGACAAGCCGCGCCGTGCCGCTGGACGGTCGCAACCAACCTGTCCGCCCTTCCCACGGCGAGCCGAGCAGACGCACCACCCAGACGATTGGACATGTGATGAAGGCTCTGAGCGGAATCGAACGAAAGTGGTCCGGGGCTCCGGCCGTTCCCCGACCAGCCGCACCGTCAGCCAGTCGTCCGTATCCGGCCGTGGGTGGCAGGATCGGCGAGGTCGTCTCCAAGCCGTCGGCAAGCGCCTCCGCCGCCGATGAGCTCCAGCAGCGCAAGGACGAAGGGTTCCTCCGCTGATGCGCATCGTCCTCGTCGGGCCGCCGGGTGCTGGAAAGGGCACTCAGGCCACACGCCTGGCCGGGAAGCTGTCGATCCCGCACATCTCTACGGGCGATCTGTTCCGGGCCAACATCAGTCGGCAGACCGAGCTCGGGAAACTCGCGAAGGTCTCCATGGACGCCGGCAACCTCGTCCCCGACGAGCTCACCATCGCGATGGCGAAGGACCGCATGCAACAGCAGGATGCCGAGAACGGCTTCCTGCTCGACGGTTTCCCGCGCAACGTCTCGCAGGCCGAGGCGCTCGACGAGCTGCTGAAGACCGAGGCCATCAAGCTGGACGCGGTTCTTGACCTCGAAGTCCCCGAGGGAGAGGTCATCAAGCGCATCGCCGGCCGGCGCATCTGCCGCAGCCGGTCGGCACACGTGTTCCACGTGTCGTACAGCCCGCCGAAGAAGCAGGGCGTGTGCGACGTCTGCGGCGGTGAGCTCTACCAGCGCGACGACGACTCCGAGGAGACCGTCCGCAAGCGGCTCGAGGTCTACCACACGCGGACCGAGCCGATCATCGAGTACTACAAGACGCAGGGCCTGGCGGTCACGATCTCCTCCCTGGGCCCGGTGGACGAGGTCACGCGGCGGGCGCTGGAAGCCCTCGAGCGCGAGGACGACGGCAAGTAGCCGCCAGCACGTCTTCCATCCACCACCACAAATGGCGGCGGGCGTATGACCAGAGCGGAGTGCCCTTTGACGTCCGAGGAGACCTGACCGGCAAGAACGTCGCAAAGCATCCATCGAGGGATGGCTGGGCGCACCAGGCTCCGCCAACACCGCGCTGCTGTCGATCGCCGCTGCGGCCGGTGTCCTCGCACAGCTCCATCCCGTGCTGCTACCGCTGCTGCTGCTCGCCGTCGTGCCCCGCAGCTGGGCCGCCGTCCGTGCCGCCCGCGCCGCGTACGTCGCCGACCGCCACACTCTCGCCGACCGGCGCCTTCGGCACTCCGTGATCTTCGAGACCTCCAGCCGGGAGAACGCGCTGGAGGTCCGCGCCTACACCCTGAGGCCCTGGCTGCTGAGCCGGTTCCGCACCGTCGCCGCCCGCCTGGAGGAGGCCGCCGCCACTGTGGGCCGCGCGACCGCCCGGTACCAGCTCATCGGCGACGCCGCCGCCGGTACCGCCACCGGTGCGGTGTACGCCGCCCCGCTGTGGCTCACCGCGAACGGCCACATCCCACCCGCCGCCGCCGGCACCGCGTTCATCGGCGTTCATCGGCGTTCAGACCAGCGGACGTCTGCTGATCGGCCTCGTCCAAGGCGCCACCTACAAGACCGGCCTCTACCTCGGCGATTGGGACGACTTCCTCACTGACACCACCGCACGCACCCGCCTCCCCCACCAGCCCGAGCCCGTGCCCGCCGACCCGAAGACGATCCAGGCGAGGAACGTCACCTTCCACTACCCGGGCAGCGAGCTGCCCGCTTTGAAGAACATCAGCGTCCGTGTCCGACGCGGTGAAGTACTGGCCATCGTCGGCGCGAACGGCTCGGGCAAGTCCACCCTCGCCAAGCTGCTGGCCGGCCTCTACGTCCCCACCACGGGGACTGTCACCTGGGACGGCACCGACATCTCCGCTACCGACTCCGAACAGCTCTGGCGGCGCCTGGCGATGCTGCCGCAGGACTTCAGCCGCTGGCCGGTCACCGCCCGCGAGAACGTCACCCTCGGCCAGGGCGACCAGGACGAATCCAGCATCGCCGCCGCAGCAGCAGCGGCCGGCGCGGACATCGTCCTCGACTCCTTGCCCGACGGCCTGAACACCAACCTCGCCCCCTCCTGGTGGGGCGGACGTGACCTCTCCGGCGGACAGTGGCAGCGCATCGCCGCCGCCCGTGCCTTCTACCGCAACGCCCCCTTGTTGATCTGCGACGAACCCACCTCCGCTCTTGACCCCCTCACGGAGGAAGCCGTCTACCGGCGCATCCAAGCACTCAGTGAGGGCCGCACAGTCATCCTGATCAGCCATCGCCTCGGTGCCACCCGCTCCGCCGACCGCATCATCGTCCTCAACGGTGGACGCCTGCTGGAGGAAGGAACCCACCATTCCTTTCCTCCAGCACGACGGCGAGTTCGCAGCCATGTGGAGCACCCAAGCCCGCGCCTTCAGCGACCACACACATCAGTTCTCGTCGCACAACCCGACAGACTCACGCTGAGAACCGCGCGGCGTATCCAATCTGAACAGGCGCTGGTGTGGCGTCGATACCGAACAGGTCGAACAGCGTGTCCCGGACGATCTCCATGGCGTTGATGATCGACGTGCATAGTGCGATCGCGTGCAGCACGGCTCCCGGCGGCAGAGCGGAGTCCTCGCCTTGTTCCAGTCGGCGCCGGATCCGGCGTGAGCAGCGCCTGCTCGGCAACCTCACCGGGGCCACGAAGAGCGCCGTCGTGGCCCTGGACCCACGCACCGCCCTCATCGACCTCTATGTCACCGACCTGACCGGCTCGAGCATCCAGGGGTGGAAGGAACTCAAGGCGGTCCGTGACGCCCTCGGTATCCCCAGCACCGACCTGGACGACAGCGCCCTACAGATACACCAGCCGTTCTTCAACGCCCGCCACGAAGCGTCCACGAACTCGACCTCGTCGACCCCTCCGGGAAGGGCACCCGCGGTCGCCGGCACCGCGACATCAGCGCCGTCGGCGACCAGTGCGACGGGGCACTGCGCCTCCTGGAGGGCTTCATCAACCCCACCGCCCGGGCCATCAAGGCCGCCGCCCGAAAGGAGGCGCTCGAGGCGGAAGCGGAGGCCGGGCGACGCCTGACCACAGCCGCCTGACCACAGCCGCCCGGCCACCCCGCCGCGCCGCGCCCGCCGGGCCGTCGAGCTGTTCGTCGACACTTTCCGCAGCGTGCAGACACGTGCCCAGCGGCGCACCTACATGGAAGAGTTCCTCCTCTTCCTCGCCAGCGCGTTGGCCACCACCGAACGGGAGCTGCTCACCCGGGACCTCCTCGACGAGGAGACCGTCCTGGTCTGGCTCACCGCAGCGCAGCGCGGCGCGACCCGCCGGCGCACCGGCATGAAGGGCCCACACACCGCGGCGTCCGTCTCCGCCATGGCCGCCCGCACCACCACGATCAACAAGTTCAGCGCCCACTGGGGCCGGCCGCTGAACCTGCCCGTGCCCCAGGCGAGGCTCGCCGACCGGCTCAGTCCCTCCGAAGCCGTCCGTACGCTGCGCCTGCTCTCCGGTCACCCGCCGACCAAGATGTTCAGCGCCACCTGGGAGCGCACCGTCGCCGTCCTCGCCCTGGCCGTCACCACCCGCTGCGGCATCGCCGAACTCCACCCGCTGCGCCTGGAGGACCTCGAGCTCGAGCGCCGCCTGCCGCGCGTACGGATCGGCGAGGAACATTTCCCACTCGACGCGCTCACCCGCACGATCCTCACCCGGTGGCTCGGCACCCACGCCGCCATCACCGCACAGCTGCAGGGCGGCCAGGTCCAGGAGCTGTGGGTCACCACCGCCCCCGGGCGCCCCCGCGCCGGCCAGCCCGCGCCGCGCCCCGGTATGCCCGCCGCCCGGCGCACCCTGGAGGCCGCCCACCGCACCCTGATGGTGGAGGCGCTCGGCTCGCCGCTGCTGCTGGAACAGTTCTGCAGCGTCGACCCCGACAAGTAGGGGGTCAGCCGAGATACGGCCAGAAGGGATAGTGGGCCCGATATTCGCCTCATAAACGCCCTGGTCAACGTCCCGAGCAGCATCGTCCGTTCGGCGCCAGGAGGATCCCAGAAGGGCGTTCCCGCTGATCAGCGCCGGTACGAGATCGCGGCTCGGGCGTGTGACCGAGGGAGGGCGATCGGGCCATGGCCCGATCGCCCTCCCTCGGTCACACGCCTCTTACCGGCACCCCAAGACCTCAAGGATCCCGCGGTCGGCCTGGATGTGCACACGCTCGTGATGGAAGACCTTCGGATCCGCCGGATCCATGTCAGACCACCCTCCGGTCGGCGAGCGCGGCCACCTCGGTGAAGTACGCGCGGAACAACGGCTCGTCGTTGTGCGGCACCCGGAACGCGGGCGAGGTGCTGTACCAGAAGGCAGCCGGGTCGGTGCCGTAGAGCGCGGCGTTCGGATCGCGTACGGAACCGATGGACAACTTCCCGGGCTGGTTGGGCTTCTTGTAGTGCACCAGCGCGCCGAGCCACCGCAGCGGCACCCGGAAGGTGCTGGCGGGATTGGTCAGATAGAATAGTTCGAACACCCCCCGGTCCACTCGCAGATGCAGGTCCTCGTAGTCGAACGTCAGTGGATCCATGGCGGGAAGATAGCCCGGCTCCCGCGTCACAGCGCGACCGCCCCGACCACGGCCGCCGCCGCCACGACCAGAACACCCACGACGTTGACGACCATGTCCCGCTTCCAGGACCGGCGTTCGGCCTCGACGTCCAGGACGAAGACCGCCGGGTCGTCGGGGGCGTAGTGGACCGTGACGTCCAGGCCCCGCGATCCGTCGGGGTCCGCCAGTCCGGACTCGCAGTAGGCCGTGACGGCCCTGCCGTCGAGGGTGGTGAAGGTGACGACCGGTACCAGGTGGGTGGAGGTGCTGCCGTCATCGGAGTCGACGGTGACACTCTTGAGCACGGCGACCACACGGCCGGGTACGGCGGCCATGGCGGCCAGCGCGTCGATACGACGGTTCCTGTCGCGGACGTTCCCGGGCAGGTGGTACGCGCCGGAGAGGGCCCAGGGTCCGCAGAAGCCGAGCAGCGCCCACGGCCAGCCCCAGTCAATCGCGGCGACGGCGACCAGACCGGCGTAGACGAGGAAGAGCGCGAAGGTCGGCCAGCCGAGTCCGCGCCCGCCTTCGGAAAGGTGGTTGGCGAACCGGAAGGCGTGGGGCCTGCCGCGCGGGTAGTGGACCCCGATCTCCCGGCCCGTCCAGGCCACGCTGATCCTCTCGCCCCGCTCACCGTCGTTGGTGACAGTGAACTCCTGCCCGGTGGCCGGGTCCTGGAAGGAGACGACCACGGCTATCCCGTCCTTCGGGGAGCTTCCCTGCCGGGGCTCCCTCACCCGCTCGATCCGCCCCTTCGCCCAGACCGTCCGCTGCGCCCGAGTCATCCCGGCCAGCCACCTCCCGTACCCGACCAGCGCCACCGCGCCGAACACGCCACACCACAGAACCAGATATCCGTGCCAGCCCATCCGTCTTTCCTCCTGCCGCTTCGGGGACGGCCACCGAGCACACCCCTTGCCGTCCACAACAGTGCGGTCCCAGGGCACCTCACCGTGCGGGCGCGCGCCGCACCACCTTGCCCTGTCCGTCCGCCTCCAGTGACGCCGTGCCCTCGACCCCGGTCACAACGACCCTGATGATGAGGGAGCCGGTGAGACAGTCGGCGGTGATCTGCCAGGTCCGCGGGGAGCGGACGCCGAGGGTGGTCGTGGCCTCCTCGACCAGGGCGGGGAAACGGCCGTAGGGCAGCGCACGGGGGTCGAACCCCGGAGTCTGCGTGCCGGCGGGCGAGAACACGACCGACAGCAGGCGCTCCTGCACGACGACGGTGAGCGCCTGGCGTGTGTCCCCACCCTTGGTGAGCGAGCCGAGGGCCCGGTCCAACTCGCCCTTGTCGAGAAACGACTGGCCCGGGCCCAGGGCGACCGTTCCGGACGCCGACGACACAACCGTGGTCGACGACGTGGAGGAAACGGACGGCCGCGCGGCCGAAGGCGGCGTCGCGGCGTCGTCCCGGCCGAAGAGGTCCGCGCGGAAAAGCAGGACCACGGCGGCCGCGCCGAGCAGCACGCCGAGGAGCACGACGAAGCCGAAGGCACAGCCCTCCGGGGGCGCGGCCACTCTGGCCGTCCCAGGCACCGAATCGAGGCGGGCCGAGGCCGCCCGGTCCTCCCACTCCGGCGTCGGCCGCTTGACGATGCGCACCCGCCATGGCCGGTCCGGCGGGTACTGGACCACCACGACACCACGCGGCCGGTAGTCGGGCAGGTCCACGAGGTTGATGTCCTGCGTGATGTCCACCCGGTACGCCGGCTCGTCGTCCGGTACGACGGTGAGCTCGAACCGCACCGGTACCTCGCTCGTCTCGCCCCCGACGGCCTCCCGACTCTCGATCACCGCAAGCGCCGTGCGGGGCACGACCGCCGCCTCCCGGGCACGCCTCGGCATACCGGTGAGGAACAACAGCAGTCCGTAGACCGCGGGCAGCACCAACCCCGTTACGAACAGCGGTGCGTTCTCGATGATCCCGCCCACGACGAGCGCGGCGAGCGACGTCCCGACCACGCCACCGGTCAGGAAACCCCGGGCGAGCGCGACGGGCGTGTTGTGCGTGGGCGGAGGCGCACCCGTGGTGATCGTCATACGGGCGATTGTGCTGGGCTCAGGTGACGGCCGGTAGACCTCGGTATAATCTTCCGGCAGGTCACGGTGGGATCGCCTCGATCGCTTCTCTGAGGTGGTGTAGCACAGCGCCGAGTTCGCCCGGTACCGGAGTGGCCAGTGTGCCTGCCGAATCGCTCGCGGACGATACGGGCTGGTGGCGAAGGCGCCTGCCCCAAGTCTCTCTTTTTCGCTCGCGCGTTGGAGTGCGGGCGGCTCATTCCCTGGGGCGGGAGGGCGGATCCGTGAGGTCCCGCCCCGGTCCGCGGTCAGCGTCGGCTGTCGCCGGGCGCAAGCAGGCTGGTGACCTCGGCGATCGCCTCCTGAAGGGTGTCAATATTCCGATCAGGCTGCTGGGCTGGGCCTTCCCTGTAGATGGTAAGGCAGTCGGAGTGGCGTGGTGTGGTACTCGTTGAGCAGTCCACCAAGTACCTGTCGGCGCCTGACCGCAGCAGCGGGCAGGGGAATGACGTTCAGGTCGTCGTCAGGTGCTCGCAGGCCCAGGCTGCGGTGGGCTCGTCCGGCGTTGTAGTGCTCGGCGTATGCGGTAAGGACCGTACGCAGGTGTCGTTCACCGGTGATGAGGAGCCGGTCGGTGCACTCGGCGCGGGCCGTGCGTATCCATCGTTCAGCGAAAGCGTTGGACCGGGGACTTTGCGGCGGAGTCGGGATGACGGCTGTGCCGTTGCCGGCGAAGACGGCGTCGAACGCGCCGGTGAACTTGCTGTCCCGGTCCCGGATGAGGAACCGGAAGCACCCAGCCCTCTCCTCGAGGTCCATGAGCAGATTGCGGACGAGTTGGGCGACCCATGCACCGGTCGGGTGGGCGGTGACACCCAGGACATGGACGCGCCGGGTGGCAGTCTCCATGACGAAGAAGACGTAGAGACGCTTCAGGAGGACGGTCTCCACGTGCATGAAGTCGCAGGCGAGCAACGTGTGGGTCTGGGTGCGCAAGAAGGAACGCCAGGTCTGCTGGGAGGCGCGCTGCGGCGCGGGCGGTAGACCAGAGCGGGGCAGGACGCGCCGGACAGTAGCGGCGGCAACCCGATGACCCAGCCGTCGGAGCTCGCCCTGGATCCTGACGTACCCCCAGGTGGGCTTCTCTCGCGCCAAGCGTTGGATGAGCGCCGCAATCTCCTCTGACAGCGGTGGCCGACCGGGGCCCGTTGGGGTCTGGCGCCATTTCCAGCGCACCAGACGACGGTGCCAGGTCAGCAGCGTGCCCGGAGTGACTAGCCGATGACGACGCAAGGCGGGTGGCAGCTGGCGGGCGAGGGCGGAGAGCACGGCACGATCGGCCCATGAGAGCTTTGGCCGCTCGATCTGCCGGCGCAGCACGGCGACCTCATGACGAAGCACGAGGATCTCGGCGCTGTTCGCGGCGGTCGATCGGCCGAGCAGGAGGAGGCAGCCCAGCAGTCGGCAGAAAATCAGGCAGAGCAGTCGCAGACCCACAATCACTGATCATGCCCATACTCGGAGGATCACAAAGCCCCAGGTCAACCACCGTCCGCCAATAAAGACACCCTTCAGGGTGCCTGGCCGCTCGGCAGTGAAATCGCGGCCGATCAGATCGGAGGCCGGCCGCGCCTGCCGGTCCGCGCCCGCTCGCCGCTGCCCGGCTCCCTGGTGATTCGCAGCATCGCCGGCCTGTCCGAACAGACTCGCCGCGCCCTGCTCGGCGAGTTGCCGCGGCACACGACCAGCTCTCCGTGGCGATGGCGGCCGAACGGTGGTGACCGGGGCTTCAGTTCGGGCCGGGCCAGGTGCTGGCACGCGCCTGGTGCTACGCGCTTTCGGCCGGCGTCATCGCGTACCGACCCAGCGCAGGGTGGCTGCATCGAGCCGCTTCGTGGCGTCGTCGCTGGTGGGCTCGTCATCCTGGTCCGCGGCCCAGATGATGATGCCGTCCGGCCGTACGAGCAGGCTCGGCAGCTCCGTGTCGGCGGCGGAGTCGGCGACGTAGGCGATCCGCTCGCTGAGATGCTGCACCGCGTCGGCGAACCGGCCGTCGTGCGTGCGGTCGACCAGGACGAAGCGACCGTCGTGGGCGAAGTCGGCGAGTCGGCGGCCGGAGGTCAGGACGACGTCGCCGGCGGTGGTTCCGACGGGCGCGGTGGCGTCGTCCGCGACGTCGTAGTGCTGCATGATGCCCGAGGACACGGCGAGCATCTTGTTCGTCGCGCCCGGCACGGTGAACAGCTCGTCGCCGACGACCCTGCGCAGCTGCTTGGTGCGCTCGTCCCCGCGCATGAGGGCGACCTGGGCGCGCGTCCAGTCGAGCACCCAATCGGCGATCGGGGAGCGCTCCGTGTCGTAGGTGTCCAGCAGTCCGGCCGGTGCCCAGCCCTGGATTGTCGCGGCGAGCTTCCACCCGAGGTTCACGGCGTCCCCGAAGCCGAGGTTGAGGCCCTGTGCGCTGAACGGCGAGTGCACGTGGGCGGCATCGCCGGCGAAGAGCACCCGGCCATGGCGGTAGTGCTTCACCCGGCGGGCGTTGTCCGACCAGCGGGTCGCACGGCCGTGTATCACGCTCAGGGTCACGTTGGTCTGGGTGACGTCGCGCACCACCTCCTGCAGCTCTTCCAGGGTGACGGGAGCGTCGCGGTCCTCGGGCTGGGGGCCGAAGCGTGCGACGAGGATCCGGCCGGGGATGGGACCGTAGGCGTAAACGCCGCGGGGCGTCCAGTTCCACCCGTGGCTCAGACCGGTCGTGTCGTCGAAGTCAGCGATGCCCTGATAGCCGACCAGCTCGGGGTCGGTGCCGATGAAGTCGATGCCGAGCTGCTTGCGGATGGGGCTGCGCCCGCCGTCGGCCGCCACGACCCAGCCGGCGGTCAGCTCGCCCGCGTCCGTCTCGACGACGACGTCGGCATCGGCGAGGAGATCGCCGCCGGTGCTGCGCACGCCCTTGACAGCGATGCCTCGGCGAACGTCGACGCCGAGTTGGGCACAGCGGTCGGCGAGCAGCAGCTCAAGGTCGTACTGAGGCACCGCGACGCCGCCCGCCACCGCCGTGTAGGAGGCCAGCACCGGGTCCTCCTGGTCGACCAGGTCATTGCGGAACATGATTCCCGCGAAGTGCCCCATCACCGGGAAGCGCGGGGACGTCTGCTCGAACCCGCCGACAACTCCGCGTGTGACGGCCGTGCCGCCGCCGGCGGTGAACTTCCCGGCGACGGCCATGCGGCGCTGTTGGCTCTCTTCCGCTGCCGGGAGCATGCCGCGCCGGTCGAGGATTTCGGCGCTGGCCACGTTGATCGAGCCGGACTTGATGGTCGTGTCCGGTTCCTGAAGGCGCTCGAGCACCGTCACCTGCACGCCCTGGAGTGCCAGCTCGCTGGCGAGGAGGAGCCCGGTGGGTCCGGCTCCCACAACGATCACATCGGTCCGCTGCATGGCGCACCCCTTACACTGCGTCTGTGAGTTAACTCGGTAGCTTTACCGAGTAGTCTTACCGGGTAAACGTAACACGAGAGGTGGGTCATGCCGAACCGAGGAGACCGGGGTGGTGCGAAGACGCGGGCGCGGATCGCGGCCGTCGCAACGGAGCTGTTCTTGGAGCGCGGCTTTGATGACGTCACGATCGCCCAGGTCGCGGCTGCGGCCGGCATCTCGAAGGTGACGGTGTTCTCGCACTTCGAGCGCAAGGAAGACCTCCTGCTGGATCGGCTTCCCGACGCGGTCGAGCTCCTGCGCTCCGCAATCCGGGAGCGCGCCGAGTGCGTCGGCCCCGTGGAGGCGTTCCGGACCCTCGCCCTCACCCTTGTGGACCAGCGGCACGCACTGTCCGGACTGAGTGACGGAGTCGAGCCGCTCCTCCGTACGGTTGCGGGCTCCCCCGCGCTCATCGCACGGCTCCGCACGTTCGAGCACGAGGTCGAAGAGGCCCTGACGGAGGACCTGCGGAACGACGCGCGCTTCACCGGCGACCCGGCGCTCGTCGCGGCGCTGCTGATTGCCGCCTACCGCACGGTCGCCGTGACAACAGCTCAGCGCCGACTCGCCAGGTGTGACCTCGCCGAGACCATCTCCGTGCATCGTGAGCGTCTGAACCATGCCTTCGACGCCGTCGAGCACGGCGTCTTTGCCGACCATCGCGCGGCACCGAGCCCGTAGCGGGAAAGGCACGCCTACGAGCCGTCCCACGGGCCACGCCGATTCCGGCGTCCCGTCAGAACTGACGGCGACGCAGCAACCTGGTCCGGAACCTCTTGGCTTTCGCGCGCTGCGGTGAGTCAGGGAGGCGCCGAGCAGTCGAATCATCGTGATCATGGTGTTACGGAACAATGCCACCGGGGCCCAAGGGCGTCCGGGACAACGAGGGCCGACTACACCTCGCCGGTGGCGAACAGCTCGAGGTGCCCGCACTCGGGGCAGCGGAATGCCAGTATCTGCCGCCGGGGCTGGCCCGTCCGCTTGGCACCCCCCGAAGATTCCCCGCTCTATCGCGCCCTCGATCCAGCGCGCGTACCCGCGCGAGTGCTCGCCGGCGTCCTCGATGAAACCTTCCGCCAGACCGACGGTGCCGCAATGGGTGCACGTGTAGTTGTTCATCCCGTGAGTGCAGGAAACGGTGCCACCAGGACGGACCCGTAGCCGTCGACTCCTACCCGGCTGGGACGACGGGGATCCGGGCGGGACTGTAAATCGTTGGCTCTGTTCCGTAGTCGGTGGTGACGTTGTGCGTTCGCCACTGGAGGAGGATGCGGTGGCGGAGGAGGTTGAATCCGGCTCGGCCGTGCATCTGTCGCATGATCTTCTTCGTGCGGGTGTTGACGCCTTCGGTGCGTCCGTTGTGGTGGGGATGCGGGTGTAGCGCTTGACGGTGTTCAGGGCGAGGTTCAGTCTGCGGGAGCAGTCGAGCAGGCCGACGCCGGAGTCGAGGAGGGCGTGTACTTTGTGCCAGCGCTCGCGGGTGGTCTGCTCACGGACGCCACCGGGCTGGGGCGGGTTGACGGTGGCCCAGCAGGGGGCGTAAGCGCGGACCTCGGCCAGGACCTTGTCGCACAGGTTCCGCCACAGATGCCAGCGGTCGCTGACCTGCACCGCGTCGGGCAGGGCCCGGCGGATCGCCTCGGCGTAGGTGGCCGAGCCGTCCCGGCACACGACCTCGATCCCCTTCTTCCCACGCAGCCATACCTCCAGGGTGGCAGCCTCGCGGTCGGGCAGGACGTCGACGCGTTCCCCGGTCTCGGCGTCGATGATGATCGTGGCATAGCGGTGGCGGCGGCGCAGGGCGAAGTCGTCGACCCCGACCACGCGCGGGATCCGCACCGTCGGTACGGGGATGCGCCGCAGCACCCGCAAGGCGGTGGCGAACGATACGGGTACGGCCAGCGACCGGGTGAGCCGGGCGGCCGCCCGGCCGCATAACTCCTTGACTACCGCCGAGACCTCGCTGCTCAGACGCGTGGTGCGGCGCTGGAGGCGCTCCAGCAGCCCAGGGACTTGCTCGCGGAAGGTCTGCCGCCGACAGCCCAGGACCGGGCAGACCAGACGTCGCACCTGGACGTTGACCACGACCCGGCGCCCATCCACCGGCACGTCCGCTACTGTCCGGACGTGGTACCCGTGCACCTTTCCCGTCGGGATCCCGCACATCGGGCAAGGACAGGGAACATCCCGGGTCCGGGCCAAGACCCGGATCACCTCGCCATCGTCCGCCACATCATCGATGAACAGCGCCGAGAGCCCTGAAAACACGGTTGCCACAAGGGAGTTGACATCTTGCATATGACGTCAACGACGGCCATCACCTGCCGTCACCACCGACTACGGAACAGAGCCGTTCGTTTGACAGACCCTGCCCTGGAGGTTTGTCCAGTCCTACGGTAAGTGTGCTTTCGGTTACTGGCCGGCCTCAGGGGTGATCAGAGCGCGGTGGACGCGGTCCATGGCAGTGGCGGCATCCACGGTGGCGGCTATCCGCACGGGAGGCCGTTGATCGGGGATGCCCCCGTGGTCAGTGCTGAACTTCCGTTCGTCGATCAGTGTGGCGCCACGCGCATGTCCGGCAAGTTCGACCATGACCTGGCGCTCCTGGTATGTCGCCAAGGACTCATCAACCATGATGGCCGCGGCCAGTGGATCGTGCAGGACGCAGCCGACGGTGCCGTGAGCGTCACTGTAGAGGGCGACGTAGATATCGAGCACCGATGACGCGAAGCGGGCAGCCGGAGCGGCCACTTCCGCGATCCGCTTCAGCCAGGATGCGTCAGCCCATGCGTGTTCGGTCATGTCCAGCGGCACCACGATCAGGTCGAACCCCGCGCGCAGCACCTCCTCCGCTGCCTCCGGATCATGAGCGGAGTTCGCCTCGGCCCAGGCAGTGACATTGCCCGGGACGTGGAACGCACCTCCCATGAACACCACGCGGCGCAGGAGTCGAGGGAGGTTCGGCTCCATCCGAAGGGCGAGGACGATGTTGGTCAGCGGCGCCAGGGCGAGCAACGTCAGTTCTCCCGGCCGTTGCCTGGCCAGGCGCACCAGCTGCTCCGCTGCTGATTCCGTGCTGACCCGACGCGGTGACGGAGGCCCCGCCTTGCCACCCAGTCCATCCGCGCCGTGGACGAACTCTGCCGTTTGCAAAGGCTGCTGAAGAGGGGTCGGATGACCCACGGCAACCGGTACCTGATCCAGGCCGACGAGGTCGAGCACACGTAAGGCGTTCGCGGCCGCCACAGAAGTGGGCACGTTGCCGTGCGCGGCTCCAACGGCGACGATCTCGACATCCGGCTGGGCGGCCAGGAACAAGATCGCCCAGGTGTCATCCACCCCGGGGTCCGTATCGATGACAACGGACAGACGGGTGGCAGCGGCGGGTGGCATGCAGGTCTCCCCTTGTTCCTTTTGTCCTGCGGATCTGGCGGTTACCGTGTCTTCGCTCCCGCTACTGTTTCGGCATTCGGGCAAAAGCGGAACGCTTCTCCCGGCCGGCCGGCTGCTGAACTGTGGGGCGAGCTTGCGCGCCCCAGGGCCGGAGAGAACCGTGTCGAGCTCCTCCCGCGTGGCGGGTGCTATCGGATCTGCCGGGTCCATCAGAAGGAGCCGAGTCCGGAAGCGAACGCCGACTGCGAAAGCGCCGGCGAGGCGCCGTCGGTCGCCAGAGCGGTCGCACCAGATCCGACTGGCGTTCCAGGTCGTCTGAGCGGCGGTCAGGAACGCCAGATCCAGCCGATCGGAGATCCGAGTCGGCCCCGAGAACTCGCGCTGGGGCCACCGCAGTGTGCGCGGCGCACTCCGCCGGCACGGGCTCGCGGCAGCCTCCCACCGCACAGGTCACCACCGTGGCCATTCGCTCAGCGGCACGCCAAAAGTCCGTACAGCAGAGGGATCCCCGGCTCCGGCAGCCGCCACCAGCCGGATGAGCCACGAGCCATATGGGGCCAGCGTGGCCAGGGCAGCTCAGGACTTTCGCGCAGCCGCCGGATGTCCAGACCGGCTCCGATCAGGGCATTGACGACCTCGCCCAGCCCGTGCATCCACTCGTAGCTGTCGGTAGCGCCCTCGACGGCCGGGCCATCGGTGTAGGTGTGTGTCGCGTCGCGGTGTACGGGGCCGCTGCCGCCCATGTAGTCATGCCGGAGCAGGAGTTCGGGTCCTTCTCCGGGGGCGGGCTTGGGGCCCAGCGAGTTGAGGAGCGGGTGGAACTCCACGACGTACAGGCGGCCGCCGGGACGCAGCAGTTCGGCGACGACACCGGCCCAGCGGTCCAGGTCGGGGAGGTAGCACAGGGCACCCTTGCCGGTGTAGACGACGTCGAACCGCCGCCCGCCGAGGGCCTCCACGGCGTCGTACACATCGGCCTGCACATACGTCACGTCGAAGCCGGCACGCGCCGCGATGCCGGTCGCCGCCGTCACAGATGCCGCGGAAAAGTCCAGGCCGACGGTCCGCGCCCCGCGCTGCGCGAAGGCAATCGTCTCCGTGCCCAGGTGGCACTGCAGGTGCAGCACGTCGCGGCCAGCCATCTCGCCGAGGTCGTCCCACTCCCACGAAGCGAACCAGCGTGACGGGTCGGGCTCCCCGTCGATCCCGTAGAACCGGCTGGCGAGGTGGACGGGGGTCCGGGCGTCCCAGTTCGACTGATTGGCCCGCATCATCCGCTCGTACGCATCGGTCATGGACTCACTATCGCAGGCGTCCGCAGCAGGCAGGGAAGCCCCAGGAAAGCCAAGGTCGAGATCTCACCGACCGCGGAACTACGGTGCTGCTTTGCCTGCGGACCGACCGGCGCACCGGTGATGCAAACCGGCTGAACTCTCGGGCGAGCCCCGGGGCTGCCGTGGCAGTCCAGACAGCAGCCGCACTCTCCAAGACGCAAGCGGCATGCCCCGGACAGCACCGGCGGACTGCCGCGAGATCTTCGCAAACCGATGCCCGCCGTCCGGTAGTGTCGCGACAGGCCGGGGCAGCAACCGGCCCTGGATCTTTTCGTTCTGACACGTTGCTGGTAAATCCGTTCTCACCTCGGAAAACACCCGGGTTCTTGTCAGGACGGCGCTATTGGGAGTTCGGATCGGCGACGTTCGACGGACTGGTCGTGAAGAGCCCGCCGATCTGCCGGATCGTCAACCACGGGCACGATTTCGTGCGCTGCGAGTCCGACCCTCCGGAGTCCTCGGACCACGACCTCCAGGCGGCGACCCTGGAGAAGATCTTCGCCTCGGACTTGGTGTACGTCGTGAATCCCGGCGGATACATCGGCCGCACCACGGCGTACGAACTGGGGTGCGTCCATGAACGCGGCATGGCCGTCTACTATGCGGAGCCGCCGAAGGACCTGCCCATCGCCGTCCCGGAGAGAACCGTCGTCGATGCGCGCCACTTGGTGGAGATCATTGCCGAGAGTGATCCGGGGCCCGCTCCGGTCAGGCGGCCACGGGTCGCGGCGCAGCCGACAGCCGACCGAGATGGGCCACGATCAGGCCCGGGTAGGTGTCAGTGGGGCTTGTCCTCACTGCGAGGAGAACGCAGCACGGTGACGGTGTGCCAGGAACGGACCGCCCCATGATCACACTGAGGCTCCAGCTCTTGTCCGGGTGCGGTAAGCGCGCTGTCGGCATGCCCGTGAGCAGTATTGGCGGGGCCGTCCAGTGACGGTTTGGGGGACGGGGCGGCCGCACACAGCGCAGCTGCGGGTGGAGGCGAGATCCTCCGAAGTTTCGTCACATCCGGGCGTCTCACCGACGCCCGTGATGGCTATTTCGTCACACATGGGCGTGTCGTCGATCGTCGTGGCGAGGGTTTCGTCACGGCGGGCCCCGGGCAGGTCGGGCTGCGTGCCCGGGGGGCACGGAGGCTCGGGCGTTGGCGGGAGGGCCACGGCGATGTAGTCGAGGATGTGCTCCAGCCCGTTGCGGAACTGGTCGTCGCGACTCAGGTGCGGCTGGTGTGACTCCGTCACGATCTTGGTGAAGATCGGGTACTTCCCGCTGCTCACCAGCTGATTGATACGCGGGGAGCTTCGCGCCATCCACTCCGATTCGCTGAGCCCGCTGCGGCGGACTTCCTCGGCCGTGCTGATCTCCTCGCGGACGGCGCCCTCGATGTGGCTGTTCAGCATGGCCATGAGGCGGAGGTTCCCGTCTACGGAGACGTGGGCGTCGAGGGCTCCCATCACCCGTTCGATCAGCAACAGTTGGTTAGGACCGAAGCCGGGGAGCGACCGCTGCACGGTGGCGACCCACGGGTGCCGTAGCCACATCGCTCGCAGCCCGTTGGCGTAGCGTGTCAAGTCCGCGCGCCAGTCGCCGGAGGGCATGCCAGTGATGTCGATCTCGCCCATCAAGTGGTCGGCCATGAGTTCGATGAGGTCGTCACGGCTCGGGACGTATCGGTAGAGCGACATTGCGCCCGTGCCGATCTCGGCGGCGATCCGCCGCATGGTGGCGGCCTCCAGCCCTTCGGCGTCGGCGATCCGGACCGCCGCTTCGGTGATCTGCGCTCGGCTGTAGGTCGGCTTCCGACCCGCGGCCGGGCGCTCGGGCCGCATCCAGATGTTCACGTACTCGGCATCGGTCACCGTTCCACCCTCCACTTGCGTACATGGTACTCGAAGGCATAGCCTCACCGAGGCCGCGTACAAGGTACGCAATCGAGGAGGGGTAATGGGAAATCCGATCGTGATCGCCGAGGGGTTACACAAGACCTTCGGCGACACCCATGCGCTGCGGGGCCTCGACCTGAGCGTGCCGCGAGGGACGGTCTGCGGAGTGCTGGGACCGAACGGCGCGGGTAAGACGACCGTGGTGCGTATTCTGGCGACCTTGTGCGACCCCGATGCCGGGCACGCCCGCATCGCCGGATACGACGTCGTCGGTGAGGCCGGCAAGGTGCGGGCCAGGATCGGGCTCGCAGGCCAGTACGCAGCCGTGGACGAGAAGCTCACGGGCCGTGGCAATCTGCACATGTTCGGGCGCCTGTACCACCTGTCCCGGCGCGAGGCGCACCGGCGGGCCGACGAGCTGCTGGAGCGCTTCGGCCTGAGGGACGCCGCTGATCGTCCGGTCGTCGGCTACTCCGGCGGGATGCGGCGCCGCCTCGACCTGATCACCTGCCTCATCCAGCGCCCCGAGGTGCTCTTCCTGGATGAGCCGACCACCGGTCTGGACCCGCGCAGTCGCGGCGAGATCTGGGACAGCGTGCGCGAACTGGTGGCGGACGGCACCACGGTGCTGCTCACCTCGCAGTATCTGGACGAGGCTGACCGTCTGGCCGACGACATCGCCGTCATCGACCACGGGCAGGTGATCGCCACGGGCACGCCCGACGAGCTGAAGTCCACGATCGGAGACCGCCTCGATGTCACCGTCGAAGACCCCGCCGGGCTGCGTCCGGCGGCGACCATACTGAATGCCCTGGCCGGGACCGATCCCACGGTGGAGGGCGCCGACCAGCTGAGCGTTGCCCTGCCCGGTAGTGGGTTCCGGCTCGCTGACATCGTGCGCGAGCTCGACCGCGCCGGGGTCGCCGCGGCCGACGTGCGGCTGCGCCGCCCCACCCTCGACGAGGTGTTCCTGCGCCTCACCGATCAAAAGGAGCACGTCTGATGACTGCCATCTCCTCGCCCCTTGGCCGCCTGCGCTGGACGTTCGCCGACGGACTGACCCTGGTCGGCCGCGAGTTGGGACGATTACGGCAGGAGCCCGGGCAGATCATCGCCGCGCTGATCTTCCCGGTCATCATGGTGGTGCTGTTCGGGTACGTCTTCGGCAGCGCGATCGCCGTGCCGGGCGGCGGCGACTACCGCGAGTACCTCATGCCCGGACTGTTCGCGATGGTGACCTTCACCGCGATGCAGGGGGTCATGGGGCGGATGGCCGCGGACACCTCTCGCGGCGTGATGGACCGTTTCCGATCCATGCCGATGGCACGGTTGGCGGTGCCGTTCGGGCACACCGGCGCCGACTCCCTGATCGGCCTGCCGCTGCTCGCCGCCATGGTGGGGACGGGCCTGCTGGTGGGCTGGCAGCCGCACCGCGGCCTCATTCCCGCTGTCGAGGCGTTCCTGCTGATGATGCTGCTGCGGTACGCACTGAGCTGGGCGGGCGCCTATGTGGGCCTGCTGGCGAAGAACGAACAGACCGTCGCCCAGTTGGTGCCGCTGTTCCTGCCGATCACGATGATGTCCAACGCGTTCGTTCCAACCGACGGCATGCCGCAGTGGCTGCGGTTCCTGGCCGACTGGAACCCGGTGAGCGCGCTCACCGCCGCCGCCCGGGACCTGTTCGGCAATCCCGGGATGTCGACGTCCGGACACACGGCCTGGCCGCTCACCCATCCAGTGGCCGCAGTCCTGCTCTGGTCGGCCGCGCTGCTGGCGGTGTTCGTTCCGCTCGCACTGCGCGCCTACATGCGCACGGGACGGTGAAAGCCCGGGACCCCTGACCAGAGCAGGTCACAGCCTCGAGCGCCCTGGCACGTCCCGCTGGCCGCAATACAGCACGTTCCGAAATGACGCTCCCCACCAGTCGGTGCCTCCAACTGGTCGGCGCAGGAGCGCCAGGACTACGCCAACGATGTGGGCGACAGCAGGTGAGGCTCAACCTCGGGAGTGGACACCGGGTTTCATGCGACGAGTGACAGCGTATGTGACGAGATCAGATGTTGTTCGAATTCGGCTGGTGTGAGGTAGCCGAGAGCAGAGTGACGGCGGCGCCGGTTGTAGTAGGCCAGCCAGCAGAACAGCTCCAGTCGTGTCTGCGCCTTCGAGGTGAGACGCCGCCCGTGGAGCAACTCGCGTTTCATGCCCTGGAAGAACGACTCGGCCAGGGCATTGTCGTAACTTGAGCCGACGCGCCCCATGCTGCGGCGGATGCCGTGCCGGCGGCAGACCTCGGCGAAGGCCCGGCTGACGTACTGGGCGCCCCTGTCCGTGTGAAAGACGACTCCGTCGACCTGGCCGCCGCGGGCGGCGACCGCCATCTCGATCGCGTCGGTGACGAGCTCGGTGCGCATGTGGTCGGCGACGGACCAGCCGATCACGCGGCGCGAGCAGATGTCGATAACCGTCGCCAGGAACATCCACGACGAGCCAACAGCGATATACGTGATGTCGCCGCACCACCTGGTATTCAACACCGTGGCGGTGAAGTCGCGCATGACCAGGTCCGGTGCGGGCGGGGCCATCTTGTCCGCGATCGTGGTCCGCTTCCTGCGGCGCAGATGACGGCCGACGATGTGGTTGATGCGCATCAGCCGGGCGACACGCTTGCGGTTGATCTTCCGGCCCCGCGAGCGGAGTTCGGCGTGGATCCGCGGGGCGCCGTAGGCGCCGTGGTGGTCTGCGTGGATCTGCCGGATCTCGGCGACCGCCGCGGCCTGCTCGGCCTGGCGCGCGGCGCGGGCCGACGCGGTGGCCTGGTGCCGGTAGCAGCCGGAACGGGAGACGCCCAGGACCCGACATATCCGCTTCACGCCGAAGGCGGCGCGATTCTCGGACATGAAGTCCCAGCGGTGGGGGCTCACCGCACCTCCCGAGCGAAATACGCGGCTGCCCGGCGCAGGATCTCCCGCTCCAGCTGCCACTCCCTCTCCGCCTTCAGCAGCCGCTGGTTCTCCGCCCGCAGCCGGGCCAGCTCTTCGGCCGGACTGGACGCACTGCCACCCGGCGGCTCGGGCGAGGGCCGGCCGGTGTCCTTGCGGACCCACGTGCGCAGCGTCTCCCCGGTGATCCCGAGATCCGCGGCCACCGCCGCATACGTGCGCTTGCCGCCGGACGCGCGGTACAGCGCGACGGCGTCCCTCCGGAACTCCTCCGGGTACGGAGACTTACGTCCCACCTGGACATCCCTCCCAGGACCATCAAGATCCATTGTCAGGGTGTCCACTCCAAAGGATCAGCCTCAGGTCTCTGGCCGCGGTGAGTGCTCGGGAGAACCGTTCCAAAGCCGATCAGGACCCCAGCCAGTGGCTTCCCTCCGATCCGGGAGCACTCTGCCGGTACGTCGAGGAGTGGACCGTGGTGAAGTCCCGCTGGGGACTGTCAGCGGACCCGGGCGAAGTGACCGCGCTCTCCGATCTCGCGGCTGGCTGCCGCGACACCCGGATCACCTACACACCTGCCCGCTGAAGCCAGGAGCCGCATAGCCGTCGAGCAGAGGTACCATCCACCACCAACATGAAAACGCCCCAGACGAGGGAGCTTGTGATGGACACCTCTGCCGACAACACCAATCTGAAGTCCCAATACGCGGCACAGATCAATACCGACCTCGAACTCAACTCCGCCGACCACGAACGTGTCAGCTCCGAGATCACGGCACTACAGCAGCAGCTGTTGGTACTGGAAAACAACCGGACGCTGCTGCTCGGCATGCGGCAGAGCCTTGGCGACGAAGCCGCCGGTGACGTTCCGGAGAACACCGGCGTCAGCAGCTCTGAGAATGGTGCATCCGCTGCGCGGAAGTCCGCGGAGCGGTCGGCGACACGCAAGCCGAAGAAGAAGACCGACACAGCCAGCGGCAAGCGGAAGGGGGCGGAGTCGGGCGGGAACCGCACCAAGCGGGTCCGAGCAGCGGGTGCGCCCACCCTCCGGGACCTCATCCACGGTGACCTCACCCAGCACGGTGAACCGCGCTCCGCAGCCGAAGTCACCGCCACCCTCACCCAGACGCTCCCGGACCGCGAGATCAAGGCCACGGTCGTGCGCAGCACTCTCGAGGCGCTCGTCGCCAAGGGCGAAGCTCACCGCACCAAGCAGCAGAGGTCCGTCTTGTACTCGGCTACCGCCCCGGACGCGGCCGCTGGTGCGGCTGAGCGCAACGCGGCGTCTTCCTCCTGAGAGCTGTAGGCCGACCTCACAGGGCTCGAGAAGCCCCCCAGCCTCGATGGGGGGCTGGTGAGGGATCGGCACGCGTAGGGCTGGTGGGCGCCTTCTCCTGCCCTGCGCTACCGCTGATCCACCGCAACACCTCTCACACATGTGGAGTTGCTCCTCCTTGCCCGTCGCTCTACCTCCTTGTCGGATCGTTGGTGGGTTATGGTGCCAGCATGAGCGGACGGTTCACCGGCTGGCCGGAACGAGCCATGGACGTGCTGCTGCACCTGCAGGGCGAGCCAACACACGCGGTGCGCGAGCAGTACCGCGCGGATCGCGAACGTCTCGTCCGGCAGCCGATGATCGCGCTGCTCAATGATGTCGCTGACGTCAATCCCCGGTACGAGGACTTCTCTGTCTGGCACTACCGCACCAACTCCTGGTGGTGGCAGCATCAGGGCGCGGTGATCCGGCTCGGCCACAAGATCGAGATCGGCCTGCGGTTCGACCTGGACGGCCTGCGGATCCAAGGCGCTTGGTGGTATCCCGCCCCTGGCCAGGTCACCATGTTCCGCAAGGCCGTCGCCGCCGAGGGAAGCGGCCACGAACTCTCGGCCATCGTCGAGGGCTTGAGGGCGAAGGGCTACGACATCTCCGGGGACGTGATGAAGCGCCCCCCACGGGGTTATCCGTCCGACCACTCCCGCACGGACCTGCTGCGCCACCGCTCACTGATCGCCGCCTATCCCCTCGGCTGCGACGACTGGCTCCACACCCCTGAAGCCGTCGGCAAAGTCCTCGCGGCCGCCGACGACCTCGACGCCATGCTCACATGGCTGGTCCGCCACGTGAACAGCTCCACCTGACTCGAGAAGAACCAGCGTCGACATACACCGTCCGGAAAACTGGCGCACGTCGCTAAGAGGAGAGGGACGCGTACGGGACCCTTTCTCCCCAGGCCGTCGCCAAGCTCAGACACTTGCTGGCGCAGTCGGCATACAGGGCGTGCTGAGCGTGGCCCGACGCAGCGCTGGCGTGAACGGCGTCGGGTCCCGTCGCTGTCTGTCCTCCCCTCCCTGTGTCGCCATCATCTGGGCCTGGCCGTGGCGATGAAGAGCCGGGTGGCGATGACGGCGTCGGGATCAGGACTACGGAGGATGTCGATGTGTTCGATGTCGAAGCGGTGAGTGTCGCGGAGGCTCGGCCGGCTGCTCATGCCCACGGGGCTGATGTGCCTGTCGGGGTACACCGATGACGGTCATACGGCCCTCCTGTGGTCAACGGAAGAGCCGCGAGGCGGGAGCCAAAAGGGCTCCGATGGCCACCATGCCCGCGAGCACGGGCACCGGTAGGTGGGCGCCTGGTGTGTACTTCAGGTGGCTGAGGTTGAATCCAGCCCCGATCAACCAGAGCAGACTGCCGACTATGATCAGCAGGTAGTTGTCCCTACCAGCCAGTGGACGAACTCCCCCGAGCCGAGTACATCCGGGATGATGAAACATGCTCCCGGATGGCTGGCAACTCACCGACGACGTCGCCGACTTCCTCGCCCGAGCCGGAGACTTCCTGCGCTCCCGGCCCGCTCTGCACAACACGCCGTTGACGGACATCGAAAAGCTGCGAACACGTGGGGTGGATTCACACAGTGCCGCAGCCACCGTCTTCGGCCTTCTAGAGTCACGAGGCGAGGTCTGCGCCATCTTTTATCGCACTCCGCGCGGATACCTGTGGGTCACCCCACTGCCTGCCGAGCAGGCCGGCACCCTCGCCGCTCAACTGGCCGGCCTCGGCCACTCCCCCTCCGGTGTCCTCGCGGACCACGACACCGCCACCGCTTTCGCGGATGCATGGCAGCGGCACACGGACGCAGCGCCGGCGCCCTTCTGGCAGACTCATCTTTACCGTCTCGGCACGCTCACCCCACCGCAGCCGCGTCCAGAGGGCCGGGGTCGCGTCGCAGGTGAAAGGGACCACGAGCAAGTCGTCTGCTGGTGCCGTGAGTTCTGCGTCGATGTCGGAGAGCAGTCCTCCATCGACTTGATCGACTCCGGCTCTTGGGCCGACTCGCGCTTCGGCGACAGACACTTCACGCTCTGGGAGACCCCGGACGGCATTCCCGTCTCCATGGCGGCCGCGACCTCGATCGTCGGCGGCATGATCCGGGTGGACCCCGTCTACACCCCAGCTCACCTCCGCGGCCGCGGCTACGCGGGCGCCGTGACGGTCGAGGTGAGCCATGCCGCGCTGGCCGCGGGCGCGACGGACGTCGTCCTGTTCACCGACCCGGCCAACCTCACCAGCATAGAACTCGGCGCGATCATTGTCGCCGCCCGTCCTGGGGACCGCGCTCGCTGATTCGAATACGGCGCTACAACAGAACCGACGGCCTGTAGGAACAGAGGCAGTACGCCACCCACCGGTGGTGCGGCACCTGCTATGCGGATTCACGCAGCTGGAGTTCTGCCCTGACCACCAGTTCATCCCGGCTGAGCGGACTGCTTGTGGCCAGCAGCCGGGCGGTCTGTTCCACGGCGAGCGCGCCGAGTCCCCGCGTGTCCAGAGCAACGGTGGACAGCGGCGGCTCGACGAGCGCTCCGAGCCGGAGGCCGTCGAAGCCGATCACAGCGAGGTCGCGAGGAACCCGCCGTCCTAGTCGACGGGCGGCGCGCAGTGCTCCGATGGCGATGACGTCATTGAACGTGAACACGGCGGTTATATCGGGGTGACGGGCGAGAAGTTCCTTCAGTGCGCTCTCCCCGCCCTCAACGCTCTGATCTGCCCGACTGACCGATCCGGCATCCAGTCCGCAGGCGGACATCGCGCTGACGAACCAGTCGTGGCGGATGCTCGGCTCGGACCGGCCCGCATGATCGAGCATTCCGATGTGCTGATGGCCCGAGTCGACCAGATGCCGGATCGCGGCGTGAACGCCCCCCTCACCGTCGATCCGGATCGAACTGAACCGCTCGGTGCGGTGCTCCCGGTCGATGAGCACCACGGGGAGCCCGCGCATCAGCTTGTCGATCTCGCCCTCCGGCTGGCTCAGGTACCCCACTACGGCGTCCACTTGGGAGGCGATCACCTCGAGCATGCCCCGCTCCTCCTGAATGCGGTCACCGGTGTCGTACACGACAACATGCCAGCCACGCGCCCGTGCCGCGTCCAGCGAAGCGGCGGCTACCTCGGTGAAGAATGGATTGAGGAGATCGGGGATCACGAGCCCGACGCTGATCGCGTCCTGCCGGACGAGCCCCCTGGCGAACCGGCTCGGCCGGTATCCGAGCTCGAGGGCGGCGTCAAGAACGCGCTGCTTGGTGGAAACACCGATCTCGCCCTTGTCGTTGAGCGCCCGTGACACGGTTTGCCGGGACACACCGGCGATCCGCGCCACGTCATCGATCGTCACCCTGCGAGAGCCGGTTTCCGACGACACCATCACTTACCTCCGCGTAGTGGTCGACGCGGCCACGTCGCAGGCGCACCGAGTATGCCCGGGCTGAAGCCGCGGTGCGACCCTCTGGGTGGGCGCTTGACGATCTCGGCGGTGAACCAGGCGGCCGGCACATGCGCCACCTCTCCTCCTGGGGTTTCGAGTTGTTGCATCGACTTGCCTCCGCAGCCAGGGCCCGGTGTGTGATTCAGGAGCCTTGACACTCGGCTGTGCCGAAGCGCACACTCCCAATCACTTCAGAACATCATCACCGTGAGCGCTCCCGTGAGCGCTCACGTTACCGCTCACGGTCCCATTGTTCCAACCAGATGGCATTCGCCTGAGGTGTCAACGTCGACCCCGCCTAGCACCCGCAGCTAGTCGTTCTCTGGAACGGAAAATATGAGCACCACAGTCACGCGCACCGGCCTCGCGGCCGCCGCCGCCCTCAGTCTCGCGCTACTCGCCGGGTGTTCGTCACCCGCTGACTCGGATACGGCAGCCGCAGGCTCCTGTACGCCTGCGAAGGGGAAG
The DNA here is from genome assembly GCA_002021875.1 of Streptomyces hygroscopicus. Lineage (NCBI taxonomy): Bacteria > Bacillati > Actinomycetota > Actinomycetes > Kitasatosporales > Streptomycetaceae > Streptomyces > Streptomyces hygroscopicus. The sequence goes on along the minus strand of CP018627.1, from coordinate 11,531,011 downwards.
GTAACCCTTCAGTACTGGAACACCGTTCCGGGCATGGACAAGGTCGTCGCCCTGTGGAACAAGAACAACCCGGACATCCAGGTTCAGACCAAGAACATCTCCAACGACCAGTACGGCACCCTTGGCAACGCCCTCAAGGCGGGGAAGGCTCCGGACCTGGCACAGGTCGGCTACGACCAGCTCCCCAGCCTGCGTACCCAGAACGCCTTCGTGGACGCCTCCGCCTGCTCGACAGCCGCCGCGGCCAAGTCGCAGTTCGTTCCGTGGACGTGGTCGCAGACCAGCTTCGGCGGCACCGGCGTGTTCGCCTTCCCGCAGGACACCGGTCCGATGGCGCTCTATGTACGCAGCGACATCTTCAAGAAGTACGACCTCCCGATCCCCAAGACCTGGGACGAGTACGCGGCGGCCGCACAGAAGCTGCACAAGGCGAACCCGAACATCAGCATCACGTTCTTCGACCCGAACAATGCCGAGTGGTTCAACGGTCTGCTCTGGCAGAACGGCGCCGAGATGTACAGCTACTCCGGCGACAAGTGGCACGTCACCGTCGAGTCGGACCAGAGCAAGCAGGTCGCGGAGTACTGGCAGAAGCTGATATCCGACAAGCTCGTGCGCACCGATCTGGCCAACGGGTCGACGCAGATGTACGCCGCGTACCAGAAGGACCAGGTGGCCAGCTACGTCGGCGCTTCCTGGGGCTACAGCATGTTCCGCGACAATCTGCCCCAGCAGGCCGGCAAATGGACGATCGTCCCCATGCCGACGTGGGGCGCGGACGGCGCGTCCGGTGACTGGGGCGGATCGACGGTGGCCTTCATGAAGGGCAACAGCCATCTGTACGAGTCAGTCAAGTTCAACACCTGGCTCAACACCGACCCCAAGGCCCTCGCGTTGGAGAACAAGCTGGGCGGCCTCTATCCGGCGGCCAACGCCGGGCTGCGCCTTCCCGCGCTGTCGCAAGGTGTCGCCTACTACAACAACGAGAAGATCTTCGACGTCTTCGCGGACTCGTCCAAGAAGATCAACACCAGTTTCGCCTGGGGTCCCACGCAGAAGACCGCGAACCTGGCGCTACAGGACGCGATGGCCAAGGCGGCGGCTGGAGACGGCACGCTCACCGACGCCCTCTCCACCTCCCAGGCCGCCGCGCTGAAGTCGATGAAGGACCAGGCGATCCCGGCCACGGCGGGCAAGTGACTGCGACATGACCGACATCTCAACCCGCGTGCCCCACGTGATGTCGTCGCCCGGGGGCCGCCGCCGACGCAACGGCGGCCGCCCCCGGGTGGGCACCGTCGCCGCGTTCCTGACCCCCTTCTTCCTCCCCTTCCTGCTGTTCTACGTGGCACCCGTCGGCTACGCGCTCTGGCAGAGCTTGCGCGTGGTGCGCCGCACCGGCGGCCAGTACGGGACCTCGTACACGGCCTTCGGCGGATTCGAGCAGTATGCGCAGGTGTTCCAGAACACCGAGTTCTGGGCCAGCATCGGCCGCATCGGACTGTTCGGCATCGTGCAGGTGCCCGTGATGCTGTTCATCGCGCTGATCATGGCCTTGCTGCTCGACACTCCCCTGCTGCGGCTCAAGGCGTTCTTCCGCATCACCGCGTTCATGCCGTACGCCGTGCCGGGTGTCATCGCTGCCATCATGTGGTCGTACCTGTACTCCCCGCAGCTCAGCCCGGTCGTCGACCTGCTCGAGGGCATCGGCTGGCAGCCCGACTTCCTCGGCCCGGGGGCCGTGCTGTGGTCAGCGGCGAACGTCTCCACCTGGCTGTGGACCGGCTACAACATGCTGATCATGTACGCGGCGCTGCAAGCGATCCCGCAGGAGCTCTACGAGGCCGCGAAGCTCGACGGTGCGGGCCAGTGGACGATCGCCTGGCGTATCAAGGTTCCCATCATCGCCCCGGCGATCGTCCTGACCACGGTGTTCTCGATCATCGGCACCCTTCAGCTCTACGCCGAACCGGCCGTGCTGCGGCAGATCTCCTCGAACATCTCGAGCACGTTCACCCCGAACATGCTCGCGTACGCGGTGGCCTCCGGGAACAACTACCAGCAGGCCGCGGCGATCTCCGTGGTCATCGCCGTCATCACTTTCGTCTTGAGCTTCGGGTTCATGCGACTGACCTCGAAGAAGGCCGGGCTGTGACCGACCCATCCGTGTCCCGTGAAAGCCGCGTCAGCCGGACGGCCGTGACGGCCCTGATGTGCCTGCTGGCCGTCTACTTCATGCTGCCGGTCTACTTCCTCATCGTCGCCGCGACGAAGCCGCAGGGCGACCTCGCCTCCACCAACGGGCTGGTCTTCTCCAACTTCAACCTGATCGACAACGTCCGCATCCTGTTCACCCGCAGCGACGGCATCTTCGGCCGCTGGGCCGTCAACACCGTCATCTACGCGGTGCTGGGTGCGGCCGTTGGAACGCTGATCTCCGCGCTGTGCGGCTACGCACTGGCCAAGTTCCCCTTCCGTGGACGCGAGTTGCTGTTCTCCGTCGTCCTCGGCGGCGTCCTCGTGCCTACCACCGCACTCGCCCTGCCGCTGTTCCTGCTGTTCTCGGAGACCGGCATCGTCAACACCTACCTCGCGGTGTTCCTGCCGAGCATCGTCAGCCCGTTCGGTGTCTATCTCGCGCGCATCTTCGCGAACGCCGCCGTCCCGCAGGAGCTGATCGAGTCGGCGCGTCTGGACGGTGCGAGCGAGTTCCGGACGTTCTTCTCGGTGGCATTCCGACTGATGACACCGGCCTTGGTCACCATCTTCCTGTTCCAGTTCGTGGCAATCTGGAACAACTTCTTCCTGCCGATGGTGATGCTGCAGAAGGAGTCGCTGTTCCCGATCACGCTCGGCCTGTACCAGTGGAACGGCCAGACCGCCCGGGCCCCGCTGCTACAGCAGTCGGTGATCACTGGATCGCTGGTATCGATCGTGCCCGTGATCATCGTGTTCATCCTTCTCCAGCGGTTCTGGCGCACCGGGCTCGCCGCCGGCTCCCTCAAATGACCGCCCGCCCCGCTCCACGCTCCCCCACGCCCGCCAGCACAGAAGGTCAGAGGGTCCCTCTCGCCATGCGCAACTCCGCCGTCTTCGTGCCTCATTTCCACTGGGACCGGGAATGGTATGAGCCGTTCCAGGTCTTCCGGCACCGGCTGGTCGCCGCCCTCGACACAGTGCTGGAAACAGCCGAAGCCGACCCGGACTTCCGGTTCACCGTTGACGGGCAGATGGCCGCGATCGAGGACTACCTGGAGATGCGGCCGGAAAACCGTGAGCGCATCATCGCTCTGGTCAGCGAAGGCCGGCTCGCGATCGGCCCGTGGCTCATCCTCCTCGACGAGTTCCTCTGCTCCGGCGAAACCATCGTGCGCAACCTGCAGATGGGCTGGGCTGCTGCGGAAAAGCTGGGCGGCGCGATGTCCATCGGCTATCTCCCGGACATGTTCGGCCACATCGCGCAGATGCCGCAGATCCTGGCGCGTGCCGGGATCGAACATGCGGCGCTGTGGCGCGGTGTCCCCGGTTCCGTCGCGGGTCACGCCTTTCGCTGGCGCGCGCCCGACGGCTCCGAAGTGCGCACCGAGTTCCTCTTCGACGGCTACGACAACGGTCTCGACGTCCTGCTGGTGCCCGACAGGATTCGCCGCGCGCTGGGCGAGTACGCCCAGATGACCGCCGAACGATGGGGTGGAGATCCGGTGCTGGCCATGGCCGGAACCGACCACAACGCGCCCGACCCGCAACTGGCGGCGTGGCTGCGGCACGCATCCAGCCCGGAGCGTGCCATCACCGTCGCGACGCTCGAGGAGTACATCCGCAAGCACGTGCGTGACGAGGTGTCCGCGGTCGTCACCGGTGAGTTGCGCAGCCATGTGCGCGGCAACATCCTTCCGGGTGTGTTGTCGGTGCGGCTCGGGCTCAAGCAGCGGATGGCCGTGGCCGAGCGCACCATCGACCACGCCGAGCGGATGAACGCACTGTGGTCCCGGCGCGACGACTCGCCGTTCCTCTCTCTCGCGTGGCACAAGGTCATCGAGTCGACGGCGCATGATTCGGTGGTCGGATCCGGCACCGACGAGACCTGCGACCAGGTCGCGGCACGGCTCGCCGAAGCCGCGCAGGCGGCTCGTGCCGTTCGGGACGCGGCCCTCGCCGAACCCGCCGCCCGGGTGCCGGGCGACGGCTTCCTGGTGGCCAATCCCCTGCCCTGGGAGCGAACGGCTCTGGTCGAGGTGGATGTCATGGTCCCGCCGGAAGATTCCACGCTGGTCTCGACCACGGCCGGCGGATCGGCGCATCCCGTACAGTTGATCTCCCAGGCCCCAACCGTCCTCAGCGACGAACGTCTGGATGCGTCGCAGCTCGAACGAGTGCTGCGCCGCATTCACCGCCGCGAGCTGTTCGGCCGTCTGATCGACCACTACGAAATCGCCCCCGGCTCACTCGTCTTCCACCTCGCCGAGGCGCCCGCCGGGCCGTTCGACCTGCTGATCCTGCGCCGCGAGGTCGCCGCCGCCGCGGCCGCGCATCCGGGTGAGTGGCGGGTGCGGACGCTGACGGAAGCCCGGGCCACCGCGCTGGTGCCCGTCCACGTCCCGGCCGGCGGGCTGGCCAGTTTCCGGGTCACGGCCGGCGACCGGTCCGCCGTCCCAGCGACACCCCTGGCTCCTGCGACGGCCAGGGCCGACACTCTGGCCAACGGGCTGGTCAAGGTCGCGGTCGCCGACGACGGCACCCTGGATGTGACCGGTGCGGACGGCACTGTCCTGGCTGGGGTCGGCCGCCTCGTCGACGGTGGTGACCGTGGCGACAGCTACAACTACGCTCCCCCGGCTCGGGATGTGCTCGTGTCGGAGCCGACGAAGACCACCGTCCAACTCCTGGAGAGCGGACCGCTGCGTTCCAGGATGCTGGTCACCCGCGTCTACGACTGGCCCGCCGCGCTCTCCCACGACCGGGATCTGCGCAGCGGCCACACCGTCCAAACGCCGGTGGACATGCTGGTGGAGGTACGCGCGGGCGAGCCGTTCGTCCGCCTGTCCACCTCGTTCCTGAACCAGAGCGCCGACCACCGGCTGCGCCTGCACGTTCCTCTGCCCCAGCCGGTGGACACGTCCGCGTCTGCTGGACAGTTCGCCGTCACCAGGCGTGGGCTCACCGCCGAGGGCGGCTGGGGCGAGTTCCCGATCCCGACGTTTCCGGCGAGTTCCTTCGTATCGGCCGGCCCCGCCACCGTCCTGCTCGACCACGCCGGCGAATACGAACTCGTCGACGGCGGCTGCGCACTCGCCATCACCCTGCTGCGCGCCATCGGTTCGATCAGCGTCAACATCCATCCCCTCCGTGACGAGCCCGCGGCAAGCGAAATTGCCGCACCGGGCGCGCAGGATCTCGGCATGCGCATCGAGAACCGTTTCGCCATCGTGCCCTCAGCAGCCGGCTGGCAGGGGGCGAACGCGGTCGCTCTGGCCGAGGAGTTCCGCAACGACGCACTCATCGCCCGCGGGACCGCGCCCAGCACAGACCCGCTTCCGCCCGGCACCAGCGGCATACGGGTCGATGGCCGCAACGTGCACGTCTCAAGCATCCGCCGCGTCACCGACAGCGCGCGCAGTGCCGGAACCGAGGTGCGATTGGCCGCGATGAGCGACACCGCGTCGACCGTCGGCATGACCGGTGCGTTCACCGAGGTCACCACGGTGGACCTGCTGGGCCGGCCGGTCTCTCAGCCGGTGCCTGTGCGCGGCGGGTTCGAGCTCGTCCTCGGGCCGTGGGAAATCCGAACCGTCGTGCTCAGGTGACCAACGACATCCGCAGGCAGGAATCGAGCTGACAGTGATGAGGCCGAGGGCTGCCAGTCCGCGCCTGATTCCCCCGCTCTCACGAAAGTTGTGACCTCTTGACTTCCGAGTCTTCCGCGTTTGTTTCGGACACCGCACCTGGGCGTGGCGCGTTGCGCCCGGCACGCTCGTGGCTGCACTCCGACGCCCCTTCCCTCTCGCTGAACGGGCCCTGGCGTTTTCGTCTGTCACCTACGGCATCGGCGGCGCAGGACTTCGCGGCCGAGGGCTTCGATGACCACAGTTGGGACAGCATCCCGGTGCCCTCGCACTGGGTGCTCCAGGGTGGCGGAGCCTACGGCCGGCCGATCTACACGAACATCCAGTTCCCGTTTCCGATCGACCCTCCCCATGTTCCGGATGAGAACCCCACCGGCGACTACCGCCGCCACTTCCATCTGCCTTCGGGCTGGTCGGAGGGAGACCGTGTCGTGCTGCGGTTCGACGGGGTCGAATCGCTGTTCAAGGTGTGGGTGAACGGTGTAGAGATCGGCAGCGCCAGCGGCAGCCGGCTTGCCCACGAGTTCGACGTGACCTGCGCAGTCCACCCAGGCGACAACGTCGTGGCGGTGCGTGTGCACCAGTGGTCGGCGGCCAGTTACGTCGAGGACCAGGACCAGTGGTGGCTGCCGGGCATTTTCCGTGACGTCACCCTCCTGGCCCGGCCGGTCGGGGGCATCGAGGACGTCTGGCTGCGGACCGGCTTTGACAACGGGCGGGGGCGTCTGGATCCGGAAGTCATCGCCGGACCGGCGGCATTCCCCCTCACCCTGCGCATCCCTGAACTCGGCATCGAGCAGGTGTGGAGCACGGCAGCCGACGTGAAACCCCTCGACGTCGCGGGCGTGGAGCCGTGGTCGGCCGAGCAGCCCCGCCTGTATGACGCCACGGTGTTTTCGGCCGCGGAGCGCATCGCACTGCGGGTCGGCTTCCGCACGGTCGAGATCCGCGGGGATCAGTTCCTGGTCAACGGCCACCGCGTCGTGTTCCACGGGGTGAATCGCCATGAGGCTCATCCCGAGCGCGGCCGTGTCTTCGACGAGGAACACGCCCGCGAAGACCTGGCCCGCATGAAGCGGTTCAACGTGAACGCCATACGCACCAGCCACTACCCACCGCATCCGCGGCTGCTCGACCTCGCCGACGAACTCGGATTCTGGGTCATCCTCGAATGCGATCTGGAGACGCATGGCTTCGACAAAGTCGGCTGGGCCGGCAATCCGAGCGACGATCCCGCATGGCGCGAAGCCTATCTGGACCGCATCCAACGCACCGTCGAACGCGACAAGAACCATCCCAGCATCGTGATCTGGTCGCTCGGCAACGAGGCAGGGACGGGCAGCAATCTCGCGGCGATGTCGGCGTGGGTCCACGCCCGCGACGCCGAACGCCCCGTGCACTACGAGGGTGACCACACCGGCGACTACACCGACATCTACTCGCGCATGTACGCATCGGTGGCGGAGACCGAGGAGATCGGCACCCCGGGCGCCCGCTCGGCGCTGCTCAACTGCACTCCGGCCCAGAGCGCCCGCCAGCGCACCAAGCCATTCTTGCTGTGCGAGTACGCACACGCCATGGGCAACGGGCCGGGAGCCTTCGACCAGTACGAAGCGCTCGTGCACAGGTATCCGCGGCTGCACGGCGGCTTCGTATGGGAGTGGCGCGATCACGGCATCCTGGCCACCACCCCGGATGGAACGCCGTACTACGCTTACGGCGGTGACTTCGCGGAGGTCGTGCACGACGGGAATTTCGTCATGGACGGCATGCTATTGAGCAACGACGTCCCCACGCCCAGCCTCCACGAGTACAAGGCAGTCGTCCAGCCGGTCCGCTTCACCTTCGACGCGGACAGAGTCGCGATCTCAAATCTGCGGCACTCGGCCGACACGTCCGACCTGCGCTTCCGTTGGCGCGTGGAACACGACGGTACCCCGGTGGCTTTCGGTGAGTTGGAGGTCCCCGTCGTCACTGCGGGCGAGTCAGGACGGGTTCAGCTGCCGCACATCGAAGTGTCGCCCGACGCCGAGACATGGCTCACGATCGACGCAGTGCTGGCAGCCGCAACCGCTTGGGCGCCCGAAGGGCATGTGATCGCGACTGCCCAACTGGATTGCTCGGTACGCCGTCCTGCCCCCGCTGTCCGGACGCGGAAAGACTGGCATCCGGGCGACGGAACGCTGACGCTCGGCATCGCCGAGTTCATCAGCGGATCCCTGGTCAGGCTCGCCGGCCGCGCGGTGACGGGCCCGCGGCTGGAGCTGTTCCGCGCGCCGACCGACAACGACGAAAGCCCCTCTGACGGAGTCGAGGGGAGCGACGCCGGCACTCCCGGGGTGGCCAATGCCGAACTGTGGCGGCGCGAGGGGCTCCACCGGCTGACCAGCCGTCGCCTGTCGGTGTCGCACGCCGCGGACGCCCTGCGCACCGTCGACAAGGTCTCCGCGGCGAACTCCGCCACGTTGGTGACGGTCGAGTCCGTCTGGTCCCTGGAAGACGATGAACTGGAACTGCGCGTGGAGATCGAGCCGTCTTGTAACTGGCGGGCCGTGTGGCCTCGGATCGGGATTTGCTTCGACCTACCCGACGGCGACGCCGCCATCGACGGCGCCGAGTGGTTCGGTCTGGGCCCGCTCGAGTCCTACCCCGACAGTCTGCGCGCGGCACGCACGTCCCGGTTCTCCTCCACCATCCAAGACCTCACGGTCGACTACGCGCGTCCCCAGGAGAGCGGGCATCGCTCCCAACTGCGCCGATTGACGCTGGCGAGCGGCGAAACCAAGGTGCTGCACCTGGAGGCATTCCCGGACCTGCACGGGCGCCGCCCCGGCTACACCCTGAGCCGCCACACGCCCCAACAGATCGCGCAAGCCCGTCATGCTTTTGAGCTTCCCGAAACGACGACGAGTCACCTGATCATCGACGCGGCCCAGCACGGGCTCGGCTCACGGGCCTGTGGACCGGACGTGCAACCCGAGTTCACGCTTCGCCCGCAAGCGCGCACGATCAGGATCCGCATCACAGCAGGCTAGGAGCAGATCGTCGCTGAGCGGGCGGCATCGGACTCAGGCCGCACGAGGGGGAGGTGGATACGGCCGTTCGTCCCCCGTCTCTCACAGCCGCCACCGACAGCGCGGACTTGCCGAGGTCAGGCGCTCACCACGAGGATGTCCACGCTCAGAACAGGCCGGTGGCCGATCACGCGGCGCGGAGTTCCAGGTGCAGGGTGAGGCCGCCCGAAAACAGGCCGTGGTCGGGGCGGTAGGGCTGACGGTCCCGCTGTGGAAGAGGCTGTGCTCCGGCTGAAGGAGCTGTTGTTCCCCTCGATCGTAGACGTCGCGGTGCTGCCGGCGGACGTGCATAACCAGATAGCGCGCGTTGAGGCGCAATGCGCCGCGGCCGACGCTGCCTGCCCGGGGGGGCGGGGCCCGGTCGACACGAATTCACAGCTCCTACCTGCGGTTTCCCACCGACGTACCGAGCGCCGGACGAAGCGTCACACTCCAGCTGTGTGTTCGGCGGTTCTGGTGCCGGAACACCAGGTGTCCGCGCCGGACCTTCGTGGAGCAGATAGCTGGCCTGACCCGCAGGTATGGCCAGCGCACCGAGCGACTGCGTTCGACCCTGACCGCAGTCGGCCTTGCCCTGGCTGGCCGGGCCTGCGCCCGGCTGGCTGCCGTCCTCGGCGTGTCTGTGAGCCGGAGCACGGTCTTGCGCCTGGTCAACGCACTGCCTGAGCCGGAGGTGCCCGCGCCGCGGGTGGTCGGCGTCGGCGAGTACGCCACCCGGAAAGGCCGCTACTACGGCACTGTCCTGGTGGATGTCGAAACCCGACGTCCCACTTCCGCCTCCTCCGCAAACGCGTCCTGCTCCCGACGTGATCCCGGGCACCCGAGCATGTGGCCGCACCTCTCAAGGTCGTCATAGTCTCGGTCCAGGCCGCTCGGAAAGCGGCTCCGACAGTAGAGGCGGCACTCGGGGTGTCCGGGGGCTCGGAGAGAGGATGGCGCATTGGAGATCGTGGTAGATGACCTCTCCGGGCCGGAGATCGTCGGGTTCCTCGCCGAACACATCCAGCAAATGCGGTCCCTCACGCCCTTGGAGAGCAAGCACGCCCTCGACCTTGACAGTCTTCGGAAGCCCGACATCACGTTTTGGTCAGCTGTGGACAGCGACAGCTTGGTGGGCTGTGGTGCGATCAAGAGACTGGATGCGAGCCACGCGGAACTGAAGTCGATGCGGACCAGGCCGGCCCGGCAGAGAAGCGGGATCGCCTCCCAGCTGCTGGCGCACATCCTGCGCGAAGCCAAAGGTATGGGCTTTACACGTCTAAGCCTGGAGACCGGCTCGACGGAGTTCTTCATGCCAGCCAGGAGACTCTATGAGAAGTTCGGCTTCCGCCACTGTGAACCGTTCGCGGACTACCAGCCTGACCCGAACAGTACCTTCATGACCAAGATCCTCTGAACGTCGTGCGAGCAAGGCCGTCGATTCCACCAGGAACCACGGGCTACAGCAGGTAACCAGTGCACGGAAGTTGGGCCAGAACCGGCGTCCGCGTCGGCCACGACGGTCACGGCACCGCGGGATCGCGCGGTGCGGCGCGACGTTCCGCCGCGGCCCGCCACAGCATGTCGCCGATCCGTTTCACGGCCCCCACCGCGGCGCCCCGGCGCCACACGAACAACAGCGGGGAGGTGGCCCCGCCACCCGCGAGCGGAACGAACCGCACACCGGCCCGCGGGGAGCGGGCCACCGCCGAGGAGACAAGAGCCACCCCGTCACCGGCCGCCACCAGGCCGAGGAGCAGTTCGGTCGCGGTGGCCTGGTACCGGATGCGCGGGGTGAAACCGGCCCGTGCGCAGCCATCGAGGAGCACCGGAAGCAGACCTTGTCTGACGTCCCTCCGGTACACCACGAAATCCTCCTCGGCGAGGGCGGACCACTCGATGGGCGATCCGCCGTGCGGATGCGCGGACGGCAACGCCATGACCAGCGGGTCGTCGAACAACGGCCGTACCAGGACTTCTGCGTCGGCGGCGACCGGGCCCCGCACCACGGCGCAGTCCAGCTCGCGGGCGTGCAGCCCGGCCAGCAAGTCGGAGGTGTCCCCCTCCCGCAGTTCCCATTCGTCCTGCGGATGGGTGCGGCGGATCTCGTTGACGACCGAGGGGAGCAGTTCGAGGGCGACCGCCTCGACGCAGCCGAGCACTAGGGCGCGGCGAAGCCCGCGGGCCACATGGGCGGCTTCCTGGACCGCGCGGCCCCAGGACGTCAGGGTCCGGGCCGCCTCGGCGTGCAGCACCTCGCCCGCGGGGGTGAGCGCGACGTGGCGCGAGGTGCGGTCGAACAGGGGGACGCCGACGACCTTCTCCAGCGCCCGCACCTGCCGACTCACCGGTGGCTGGGTCATGGCCAGCCGCTCGGCGGCACGGCCGAAATGCAGTTCCTCGGCAACTGTGAGGAACACTCTGAGCTGCTGGAACGTCGGATCCATTCCCATTCGGGAATGGATAGCACGCCAAGAGGAATTGGACAACGGTTTCCGTCGATCCGAAAGTGGAGCAACCTTCGGACCGCGACACGACGGGTGTACGGCGAAGGGGATCCCGCCCTCTCCCCGATCTTCGGCAACCGTGGAGCGCCCATGCCATCCTCAGTCCCCTCCACACCGCCCGGTACGCCTCCGAGCGTCCGGCGCCCCCTGCTGGCCGGAGCCGCCGGCAACTTCGTCGAGTGGTTCGACTTCGGTGTCTACGGTTTCCAGGCCACCGTCATCGCCACCGCGTTCTTCCCCGGTCACGATCCGACCGCGGGGTTGCTGGCGACCTTCGGCATCTTCGCCGTGGCCTTCTTCATGCGCCCCGTGGGCGCCATCGTCCTCGGCAGGCTCGGCGACCGAGTCGGCCGGCGCGCCACGCTCTCCCTGGTGGTGCTGATGATGTCGGGCTCCACCGCTCTGGTCGGGGTACTGCCCACCCACGCGTCCGTCGGGACACTCGCCCCGGTGCTCCTGCTCGTCCTGCGGCTCGTGCAGGGCTTTTCCGCGGGCGGCGAGTACTCGGGCGCCTCCGCCTTCGTGGTGGAGTACGCACCGCGCGAGCGCCGGGGGCTGTACGCCAGCGTCCTGTCGATATCCACCAACGCGGCGTCGCTGTGCGGTCTCGGCCTGGCCGCGCTGCTGACGCAAGCGCTGGGCGACACGGCGATGCAGTCGTGGGGATGGCGGATCCCGTTCCTGCTCGCGCTGCCGCTCGGCCTGGTCGGGCTGTATCTGCGGCTCCGGGTCGACGACACTCCCGAGTTCCTGGCCCTGCGGCGTGATGCCGAGGTCGAGTCCGCCCCGCTGAAGGCGACGTGGCACGGTCAGCGGCGGGCCATCGGCGTGGTGTTCGGCGTGGTGACGTTCAACGCGGTCGCCTTCTACGTGCTCGGCAGCTACTGGCCCACCTACCTGACGAGCGTCGTCGGGCTTCCCCGGACCACCGCGCTGTGGTCCTCGGCCGCCACCTACCTGGTGCTCATCGCTCTGGTGCCGGTATTCGGCCACCTGTCGGACCGGTACGGGCGGCGTCCGCTGATGACGTACGCGGCGTGCGGCCTGACGCTCCTGGCCGTGCCCGCCTTCCTGCTCTCCTCTGTCGGCGGATTCTGGCCCGCTTTCGCCGGTCAGCTGCTGTTCGTGTCCGTCGCGGGCGCGACCGGGCCGGTGGTGACGGTGTTGCTGGTGGAGATGTTCCCGACCCGTGTCCGCTACACGGCCTCGTCCATCGGCTACAACCTGTCGTATCTGGTGTTCGGCGGCACAGCCCCCTACGTGGCGACGTTCTTGATCTCCCGTACCGGTTCGAATCTGTCCCCTGCCGTGTACATCACCGTGATCGCGTTGGTATCGCTGCTGGTCATCCGGTTCTGCCTGCCGGAGACCGCGCCTCGCGCGGTGAAGCCGGCGGCGGAGACCGCCGACTCCGGGGCGGTGACCACGGCGTGAACGAACTGCTTGTGGCCGGGGCCTCGGTCGTGGACGGCACCGGCGCGCCGCCCTTCGCCGCCGACGTGCTGGTACGTGGCGAGCGGATCGAGGCCGTCGAACCGCCCGGCAGCGTCGAGCCGGCCGGGCGGCGGGTGCTGCGGGCCGGCCCGGGGCAGGTCCTCACGCCGGGGTTCGTGGACGTCCACTCTCACAGCGACAACGCTCCCCTGCACCCCACCGTCGACCCGTCCAAGCTCGTCCAAGGGGTGACCACGGAGGTGGTCGGCAACTGCGGCTTCTCGCTCGCCCCGGTCGGCGACCCGCACACCTTCGCCGGGTTCGCCGAGCAGGTGTGGCCACCGCTGTCGCCCTCCTGGCGCGACCACGAGGGGCTGTTCGCGGCCGCCGAGGCGGGCGGCCACGGCACCAACCATGTCCCCCTCGTGGGACACGGCACCCTGTGGACCGCCGCCGACGGCGATCCCGCCATCATGCGCCGGATGCTGCGCGAGGCGCTGGCGGCGGGCTGTTTCGGAATGTCCACGGGACTGGCCTACGCACCGGGTGCCGCCGCGGACACCGGACACCTCCTGGAAGTGTCCGCCGAACTCGGCGAGGACGACGTGTACGCCACGCATCTGCGCAGCGAGGGCGCCGGACTCGACACCGCGGTGGAGGAGGCACTGACGGTCGGCCGCACGGTGGGCTGCCGAGTGCAGATCTCGCACATCAAGGCGTCGGGCCCGCGGCGCTGGGGACGGCTGCCCGCCGTCCTGGAGCGGCTGGACGCGGCGCGTGACGGCGGCCTCCGCGTGGGCCAGGACGTGTATCCGTACATCGCGTCCTCCACCATGCTCTCCGCCGCCCTGCCGCCCTGGGCCCACGAGGGCGGCACCGAAGGGCTCCTCGCCCGGCTGGCGGACCCGGCCGGGCGGGCGGCGATCCGCGCCGCGGTCGAGGGCGGCGAGGACGACTGGGACAACCACGTGGACGCCGTTGGGTACGAGGGGATCACGGTCGCCAGCACGGCCTCGGGAACCCATGACGGACTGCCGCTGCCGGAGGTCGCCGACCGCCTGGGCTGCGATCCCTTCGAAGCGCTGGTCCGCATAGTGGCCGGCGAGCGCAATCGCGCCAACATGATCGTGGAGTGCATGGATCCGTCGGACGTGGCCGCGGCGCTGCGCCACCCGCACACCACCATCGGCACGGACGCCGCTCCGCCCGGGTTCGGCGGCCATCCGCATCCGCGGGCGTACGGCACCTTCCCGCGGGTCCTCGGCCGGTACGTCCGGGAGGAGCGCCTGCTGACGCTCCCCGAGGCGGTGGCCGCCATGACCTCCCGCGCCGCCGACGCGTTCGGCCTCGGCGGGCGCGGCCGCGTCGTCCCCGGAGCCTTCGCCGACCTGGTGCTCCTCGACCCGGCCATGGTCGCCGACCTGGCCACGTACCGCACCCCGGTCGTGCCGCCGGCCGGTGTGCACACCGTGCTGATCGCGGGCCGCGAAGCGGTCCGGGCCGGCATGCCGACCGGGCTCCGGGCCGGCCGTCGCCTGGAGCCGCTCCGCTGACCGTCGGCACACCCCCCGTTCCACCATCCCCGCAACGAAGGACACCCCGTCACACCATGAGCAGCACCCTCCACCCCGACCCGCACGGCGCCCTCGACCTGCTGCGGGACATGCTCCAAGTCGACAGCCGAACCGAGACACCGGGGGAAGGTGAACTCGCCCGGCGCCTGGTGGACCGCATGCGCGACACGGGCCTGGAAACAGAGTTGATCCCGGTCTCCCCCGGCCGCTTCAACGCGGTCGGACGGCTGCGCGGGACCGGCGGCGGGGAAAGCCTGATGTTCAACGGACACCTGGACACCAACCCGCTCACGGAGGGCTGGACCGTCGACCCCTGGGGCGGGGTGACCGACGACCGCTTCGTGTACGGGCTGGGCGTGTCGAACATGAAGGCGGGGTGTGCCTCATACCTCGCCGCCGTGGAGACGCTCCTGGCCCACGGGACACGGCTGCGCGGCGATGTCGTCCTGACCTTCGTCGTGGGCGAGCTCCAAGGCGGCGTCGGAACGCTGAAGCTCATCGACGAGGGACTGAGGGCCGACCACTTCGTCAACTGCGAGCCGACGGATCTCAACGCCCTGACCCTGCACGCCGGTTCGGTGGACTTCAGCGTCGAACTCACCGGTGCCACCCGCCACCTGTCCAAGCGGGAGGAGGCGGTGGACGCCATCATGGCCGCCTGCGAACTGATACCCCGGATCAACGCCATGACGTTCGGCGGCGCGGCGAACGCCGAGCACCGCTCGGTGAACCGGGCCAACGTCGGTGTGATCCGCGGCGCCCTGTCCCGGGAGTTCAATGAGACCAGGCCCCCTCAAGTGGCCGACATCGTACGCCTGTCGGGGGCCGCCCGGTTCGCTCCCAGCCAGAACCCGGAGGATGTCCTGGTGGACATCCGAAGCCTGATCGAAACCGAGCTGCTCCCCCGCTTCCCCGGCCTCGGAGCCCAGGTCGGACGGCACGGCCCGGAATCCGGAAAGCCCGACTTCCCGCCCTTCGCCGCCGACCTGGACTCAGCGGTGGTCCGCGCCGTCGCCGCCGCCCACCACGAGGTACGCGGAACCGATCAGGCCAACGGCCCGCTGACGCCCTACTGCTTCTACGGCAGCGACGCGGGACACCTGATGCACTCGGCCGGCATGTCCGGTGTCGTCTGCGGTCCGGGCGGACGCTACAACACGATGCCGGACGAGCGTGTCGACATCGTCGACTACCTGGACGCGGTCCGCATGCACCTCGCCACCATGCTGCGCATCTGCGGAACCGCTGACATCGCCGATGGCCACGGCGGAGTGGCTCGGCCGTGAGGAGGAGCCCCGCCCTCGCGCCTGGCCTGTCGCGCCACGCCCAGCGCCGCCCCGTCATGCCAATGACAGGACGGGGCAAGGGTCGGTCACCATGCCGCCACCTCAACGTCCTCCAGCGCGTGGCCGGCGAGCATCCTGATCCACTCCACCGCCGGCGCCGCCAGGCCCCCTGTGCCATCTCGCACTCGCCTGGTTGCACTGGCACGAGAACCAGGAGACAACACCAGGGTTCGGGCCTCGAGGCGGGCGTTCCGGCCGAAGTTCCGGGCCCGGATACTTCGCCGACGGCAAAGACGCGGGTGACCCGCCGTCTCCGAACGGCCAGGGCCGGCTCATCGCAGGCTGCATGATCAACCGCACTGGCTGAGGCGGTGATGGGAACCGCAGCCGCGATCACGTGGAGCTGGGGGCGGGGCGCTGGGGGTCGGCAGCGATCACGAAGGGGGCCTCGTGCGGCTGACGCCGGCCTCAACGAAGGAACTCACGGGCAGACCGCGGAGCGCGGTCTGCCACCGCCTCTGTGTTGGGCAGCTGTCGAGGCGTCCATCCAGTGCTCCGGGCAGGGAGGTGCCGGCCCGTCGCCCGGCGGGCGAGCCGACGCTGTGGGGGTGGGTACAACGACCGTAGGGCGCACTCAGCGGCTGCTCAGCGGCTTGCCGTACTTCTGAGCGGTGGACAGGTTCGGGAGGCCGAGCGTGCGAGGCGAGAGGGCCGCCGAGCCGCCGGCCGAGCCGCTGCGGAAGAGCCATGCGGCGCCCAGGGAGGCGTTCTCGCCAGGGGATCCGACCGTGACATCCGGTACACCGTCGGCGTCGCAGTCACCCGAGGCGACCGCCGCGCCGAAGGTGTCGCCCGCCTCGGCGACGCCCGGGACACCGGGCGTGTCCTGGTTCCAGGAGACGGATGTGGCAGCGCCACCTGCGTCGAGCAGGCCCTTAGCGCTGCCGGAGAGCAGCCAGGCGGCGCCCGCCCCCGCTCTGCTTCCGATGGCCTCACCAGGAGCGCCCGCGATCAGGTCGTCGCGGCCGTCGCGGTTGACGTCGGCGACCGCGAGGGCGGCGCCGAAGCGGTCGCCGTCCTCGGCCACGCCCGGGACACCCGCCGTGTCCTGGTTGAGAGTCTGGGCGCGGCTGCCGAACGAGCCGCTCGCGGGGCTTCCGTAGTGGAGGTGGATGCCGCCGCCCTTGGCGAGTGTTTCGGGGCCGCACGGGTCGTCGATGTTCTCGTCGGCGATCTCACGGCACTCGCCGAGGGCCAGGTCGTCGTGGCCGTCGCCGTCGAAGTCGCCGGCGGCCAGGGCGGTCACGCCGGCGTTGTCCGTGTTCCAGAAGTTGGCCATCTCGGACCGGTCGGCGTCCCACTTCCACAGGCGCACGTGAGACTGCGTGTTGGGGTTGCCCGCGGTCCAGTACGCCACGGCCAGGTCCGCCGTGCCGTCGCTGTCGAAGTCGCCAGTGGTCAGGACGGGGGCGCGGCCGCCCATGGGGGCGGCGACGACGGTGGTGATCATGCTGTCTTCACCCTGGATGACACGAGCGAGGACCTTGTCCGTGCCGCCGATCACGATCTCCTTGTTGTCGTCGCCGGTCAGCTCGGCTGCCGCGACCGATTTGCCGTACGCGGCCGACGGCGACGGCCCGGTCAGGAGCGTCGCCCCCGGTCCCGGCCCGTCCGTCGAGCCGCCTATGGCGATGACCATGCCCGCGTCCGTACCGCGGTCGGTGACGTCCTCCCCGGGGACACCGGCGAGCAGTTCCGCGATGCCGTCGCCGTTGAGGTCCACCAGGGCCACGGATGCGCCGAAGCGGTCGCCCGCCTCCGGGGTGCCGGGAACCTCGGGAGTGGCCTGGGTGACACGGATGCTTTCGTAGGCGCCGACGCCTTTCGGACCGCCCCAGACGATGTTCACGTACCCGGCCTTGGCCTGGCCGCCGACGGTCCCGTCCGGGACGCCGACAGCGAGGTCCGCGTAGCCGTCGCCGTTGAAGTCGCTCGTGGCGGTACGGGGCGCGGCAGCGGTGGCGCCGGACGGGAACACGAACCCGGCGGTGGCCACAGCGCCGGCTGCGATGGCGTATGTCAGGATGCGGCAGCTGTGTGGCACGGAGGCTCCCACTCGGTCGACGGGTGCGGGTCATCTGGTGTGACCGTCGAAGGGCGGAGCTGGTTGTACGGAGTTCACCGGTGGTTGGCGCCGGGTCAACGGTAGGCGGGCCTCGGTCCGAGCGGACACGGACGGCGTAGCCGATGACTCTTCGGCTACTGAGGTTCTCGGTTCGGGGTGACGTCATGGCGGAGTGGGGATGAGGAGGCCGCTCAGGCCCCCGGGCGGCGGCCCCAATAGGAGATCATCGGCCAGGTGGCCAGGTCGAGGCCGCCCGCGGCGATGTCGGCCAGATGGCGGTCGATCTCCTCGTCCGTGGTCGGCCCCTCGGCGACGAGCTTGTCGCGGACCTGGTGGACGGTGGCCTCCTCCAGCACGGTGCACGCGGGCGAGGTGATGGGAAAGCAGGCGTCGGCCTCGACGTCGGCCGGCCCGGCCCCGCGCAGCAGCCGCGGCAGCTTGCGCCCGTGCTCCAGGTCCGCCCCGCGCTGCTGCAGCAGCGCGTGGAAGCCGCGGCGCAGCCTGTTGGCCGGCTCCTGCTCGGGCCCGTACTTGTCGGGGCAGATCAGCGGCTGCAGCGGCGCCGGGTCGGCGTCCTCCAG
This sequence comes from Streptomyces hygroscopicus, assembly GCA_002021875.1. NCBI lineage: Bacteria > Bacillati > Actinomycetota > Actinomycetes > Kitasatosporales > Streptomycetaceae > Streptomyces > Streptomyces hygroscopicus. The sequence goes on along the minus strand of CP018627.1, from coordinate 11,512,608 downwards.
GACCAGCCACCCGCCGGGGCGCAGCGCCTTGGCCATCGACCGTACGGCCTTGTCCCGGTCGGCGACGTGGACCAGCACGAGCCGGGGATGGATCAGGTCGAACGGCCCTTTGGCCGGGGCGCCTCGGCCGCCACGTCGTGGCGCGGCACCTCGAAGCCCGCCGCCTACCGCATCCAGGAGGTGTCGATGTCGGTGGCCACCACGTGCCCGGTCGGGCCGGGCCGCTCGGCCGGCCAGGTCGGCACGGTGGGCGCACCCGCGCCGACCTCCCAGCACCGCCACCCCTCGCCGGCCCCGACCGTCCCGAAGTGCCGGAACGTCGACGGGTCGAAGAGCGTCGACAGCGCGGTGAACCGCTCCCCCGCCTCGGCCTGTCTGGTGTCCAGGAGGTAGCTCTTGTCGTGAGTGCCCCGCGTGTCCCGTGCCATGGCCCGGTCATCGCACCCGGGCCAGGGCACGGTTGTGCTGGGCCTCAGGGGCGTGTCTTCACAGGGATGCCCGGCCCTTTGCGGCGCTTCCTCACCCCAGCGTCCTCCGAGGGGCAGGCGGTCACCTGGCCCGCGGGCTGATAGCCGTCCGGGCCACTGCGCGTCATCAGGCGTGAGAACTCAACCGGCTTCAGCGCGGTGCCCGCTCATCACTGCCAGGCTTTCGTCGCGGATGGGGTGTGCGGTGTCGCGGTCGGGCCGGTAAGGAGCCAGGGTGGGTTCGGGCATGGAAGTGGTGAGTTCCTCGGCGGCGAGGGCGGCGAGGAGCGGGGCGAGGGTGACGCCGCTGTGGGTGGTGATGGTGTAGAGGCCGGGAGCCTGGAGATGCGGGCCGACCAGGGGAAGGCCGTCTTCGGGAACGGGGCGGACACCGATCCGGGTACCCCCCAGGGAGCGGAAGGCGGGCAGGATCGCGGCGCACCGGCCGAGGAGATCCGCTTCGGGCGGCACATCAGTTGACGCGGTCGGGGCGAGGAGGGCGTCGACCGGCCAGGAGATGGCGCAGACCCGGTTGCCCGGGGCGGGGCGCAGATCGACGCCGGGGGTCGCGACGATGGCGCGCAGCGGCTCGGCGAGCGGGACGGACTCGCCCACCAGACCGGGGATCTGGCGCAACGGCAGCCGTATCCCGGCCAGTTCGGCGATGCGCCCGGCGTCGGGGCCCGCACAGTTGACGATGTGATCGGCCTCGAAGCGCCGGCCCCGTGCCTCGGCGCCGCGTACCCGCTCACCGTCCAGCAGCAGGGCGGTGACGGGACTGTCGTAGCGGATGTCGGCGCCCAGGGCCGCGGCCCGGTCGAGGAGGGTGCGCGCGAGGAGGGGGGCGTCGTACCAGGCGGCGTCGTCGTGCACGACGAGTTCGGTGGCGCGGCAGGAGGCGGGGTCGACGGCAGGTGCGAGCGTGCGCAGCTCGCCGGGGTCGGCGGTGCGGCAGGGGTGCCCCCAGCCCGCGAGGCGCTCGGCACGTGCGCGGAGGATGCGCTGTTCCTCCTCGGTGTGGCCCCACTGGACGAGCGGTGCGGGATGGCGCCAGCCGACGGCTCCTGTGCCCGCGTGGATCTCGTGCTCCAGCTCCCGGTGGAGCGCGGCGCTGCGCCGGTTGAGCAGGAAGTAGGAGTGGGGGGTCTTCAGATGGGTGACGTCGATGGAGAAGGTGGCGCTGGAGGTGCCCGGTGTGCGGCCGCCGGCGTCGAGCACGGTGACGCTGACACCTGCCTCGGCCAGGCGGTGGGCGGTGGCGGCGCCGATCACTCCGGCGCCGATGACGAGGGCACGGGTCATGGAGACTCCTTGGGTGGCGGTCAGGTGTGGGGCGGTCGGAGAGCGCGCCCGGCGGCCGGAAAACCTTGCCGGGGAGGTCAAAGATCCCGGCGAGGTGGTCAGAGAACCTTGCTGAGGAAGGCGCGGGTGCGTTCGTGGCGCGGGTCGCTCAGCACGTCCGCCGGCGGGCCGGTCTCGACGACGGCTCCGTCGTCCATGAACACCAGCGAGTCGCCGACCTCGCGGGCGAAGCCCATCTCGTGGGTGACGACGACCATGGTCATGCCGTCGTCGGCGAGCGCTCGCATCACCTCCAGCACCTCTCCGACGAGTTCGGGGTCGAGCGCGGAGGTGGGCTCGTCGAAGAGCATCAGTTCGGGCTTCATCGCCAGCGCGCGGGCGATGGCCACCCGCTGCTGCTGGCCGCCGGAGAGCTGGGCGGGGTAGCTGCCCGCCTTGTCGGCGAGGCCGACGCGGTCGAGCAGTTCCGCGCCGCGTTCGCATGCCTGTTTCTTCGGCACCTTCCTGACTTGGACGGGGGCCTCGATGACGTTTTCCAGCGCGGTCATGTGCGGAAAGAGGTTGAAGCGCTGGAAGACCATGCCGATGCCCTGCCGGCGTCGTGAGACGGCCCTCTCGCTCAGCTCGTGGAGCTTGCCGTCCCGCTCTTCGTAGCCGACGAGCTCGTCACGGACGTACAGGCGTCCCCGGTCGATGGTCTCCAGATGGTTGACGCAGCGCAGGAAGGTGGACTTGCCGGACCCGGAGGGGCCCACCAGACACATCACCTCCCCGGGGGCGACGGTCAGGTCGATGCCCTTGAGCACGTCGGTGCGGCCGAAGCTCTTGTGCACGCTCTCGGCTCTGATCACGGCTGGTGTCAACGTGCGCTCTCCTTACGGTGGTTCCGGGCCGCGGCGCGCAACCGCTGGAGCGGGGTGGGCGGCAGGTCGCGGCTGGTGCCGCGGCCGAAGCGCCGTTCCAGGTAGTACTGGCCGACGCCCAGCACGGAGGTCGCCACGAGGTACCAGAAGCAGGCGACGACCAGCAGCGGAACCTGCTGGAAGTTGCGTGAGTAGATGCCCTGGATGGAGGTCAGCAGCTCGGGCACGGCGATGGCGAAGACCAGCGAGGTGGTCTTCAGCATGGAGATCGCCTGATTGCCGGTGGGCGGGATGATGATGCGCAGTGCCTGCGGTAGCACAATGCGGCGCAGGGTCTGCCCGCGGGACATGCCCAGCGCCTGGGCGGCCTCGTTCTGGCCGTCGTCGACGGAGGTGATGCCCGCGCGGACGATCTCGGCCATGTACGCCGCCTCGTGCAGCCCGAGGCCGAGGACGGCGGCGGTGAGCTGAGTGATGAGGTCGTTCGTATCGGCCTGCACGAACGTCGGCCCCCAGGGGATGCCGAGGCCGATGATGGGGACGACCGCGGAGAGGAAATACCAGAAGAGGAGCTGGACCAGCAGCGGGGTGCCGCGGAAGAGCCAGATGTAGCACCAGCTGAGCCGGGAGAGTATCGGGTTGGCGGACATCCGCAGGACGGCGAGGACGACACCGCCGACGATGCCGAGTGCCATGGCGAGGAACGTCAGCAGCAGCGTGGTCCGCAGCCCCTCCATGATCACCGGCGAGAAGAGGAACTCACCGACGGTCCCCCACTGCATACGGGGATTGGTGATCCAGCCCTCCAGGAGGAAGACCAGCAGGAAGGCCACGACGACCGCGGCGACGCGCTGCCCCGGACGGCGCGGCGGGACGGGGCGCAGGGACTCGGTGGTGTCGCCGGAGTCCGCCCGGATGAGGGTCTCGGTCATGCCGCGCCCCCGTTCACGGTGGCGCTCTTCAGGGCTCCGGACCTGATGTTCCACTGCTTGAGGATCTTCGCGTAGGTGCCGTTGTCGATGAGTTTCTGCAGGGCACCGCGGACAGCCCGGACCAAGGTCGGCTCCTCCTTGTTGATCAGGATTCCGTAGGGCAGGAAGCGGTACGGCTCACCGGCCGTGCGGAACCTGCCGTGCGACATCTCCGCCTGGTAGACGACGGTGGGGGTGCCGCCGACGAACGCGTCGGCGCGGCCCGTGGACAGCGCCTGGAAGCAGCCGACGGAGTCGGGGAAGACCAGTTTCTCCAGCTCCGGCTTGCCGTTTGCCGCACACTTCTCGGCCTGCGCCGCCACATCGTCCACCTGCGAGGTGCCCTGCTCGACGGCCACCTGGCTGCCGCACAGGCTGGTGAGGGAGCGGATGTTCCCGGCGGCCTTCGCGGAGGCGAGGATCGAGCTGCTGGTCTTCATGTAATCGACGAACGTGACCTGCGACTGGCGCTCCTTCTTGTCGAGCATGGCTTGGATCGCCACGTCGTAGCGTTGGGACCGGACACCGCCGATGATGCTGTCGAAGTTCGCCTGCACCAGGTGCACGCGGACGCCGAGGATTTGGCCGACCGCGTGAATGAGGTCGGGTTCGGCGCCGATGACGGTCTTGTTGTCGATGTCCAGGAGGGACAGCGGCGGGTAGTCGTTGCCGACAGCCGAGGTGATGGACCCTTTATCGCGAATGTCCCGAGGGAGCAGGGCACGGAGTGCGGGGTCGACGCGCTGCTCGGGCACCTTGGACTGATTGACGGTCGCGGTGCCGCCACAGGCCGTCACGGCCAACGTGAGCAGCGTCGCGAGCGCGAGGGGAAGTGCGGTGGCGCGGGCTCGCGCGTGCCTTCCGGGCACGGTGCCTCCCTTCTGTGCCGCTGGTCAGAGGACCGGCGCGGGGCTGGTGAACGCCCAATCTGCGGGATGGCGGCGGCCTGGGCAAGAACAGGGAGAATGAACGTTTCCATGCGGAGTGTTAAGTTCATTTGATGCTGACTCCGCCGCAGCTTCAGGCGATATGCGAGGTGGTCGCCGCAGGCTCGTTCCGTACGGCCGCCCAGCGCCTCGGCTACACCCCCTCCGCCGTCTCCCAGCAGATCTCCACCGTCGAGCGCGCCCTGGGCGTCCCGCTCTTCGAGCGCTCACCGCGCAGCGTGCGCCCCACTGCGGCCGGGCTCCAGCTCGCCCTGCGCGCGGGACGGCTGCTGGCCGACCTGTCGGCGACGGAGAACGAGATGCGCGCCTACGCCGCGGCCGAGCGAGGGCGACTGCGGCTGGGCAGCTTCTGGTCCGCGGGGTTCCGGCTGGTGCCGACGGTGCTGACGGGGTTCCTCCGCGATCGGCCCGAGGTCGACGTCCGCTACGAGGAAGGCGACCCGCAGGTCACCGTGCCCGCGGTGCTGGAGGGGCGGCTGGATCTCGCCGTGATCTTCGAGTACGGCGTGGTACCGCACAGCTGGCCCGAGGGCCTGGAACACACGCTGGTACGGGAAGAGCCGCTCTACCTCCTCCTCTCCGCGGCACACCCCCTCGCCGGACGGCAGCACATCCGCCTCGCCGACCTGCGGGACGAGCGCTGGATCAGCTACCACGAGGACACCGACGCCGCTCACTGCCTGCGCCACATCTGCGCGGCCGGCGGCTTCCTGCCCGAGGTGCTCTTCCGTACGAACGACTACAACCTGCCCTACGAACTGGTCCGGCAGGGCCTGGGAGTGGCGATCGCACCGGAACTCGCCGTCGTGGACGCCTCCGCCTCACCCGACGCATCCGGCACCCGCCTCGTCCGGCTCACCGACTCCACCCACACCCGTCGGGTCTATGCCACCCGGCGTACCACCGACCCCAACCCCTTCCTCCCCCAGGCCATCGCCCTCCTGCACACCGCCGCGGCCGCCCTGCCCGAGCGGGGCGAAGGCGAGTGCCCCGTGGTCACCGGCTGAACAGCGGTGCGTCTGCAGCGATACGTTCCGCGCACCGATGGTGATACGCCCGCTCCTTCTCCCCCGACCGTGCGCTTGCCGAAAAACCCATCCGACCTGGTGGGAACTGGTGCGGGGGGTGCAGACAACCTCGTCGAAGGTCGCTCGAATCCTTGCCCTCGCACGGCTGTCGATCGTCGCGGAATGATGGCCGACCGTGCAGCTGCGACTGGGTGGAGCGACAACTCGGCGAGAAGAGGGTGCGGTTCGCCCCGAGCGACCGGGCGTACCTGGCGGCGCTGCTGCACCGGCTGCCACGGGACGTGCTGCGCAGACACGGCACGCTGGTGGTCTGCCTGGCCGCCGCCTACTGGATCGGCAGCGGACTCGGCATCGTCGACGACCTGCGCACCCTCATCGGAGTGGGCACCGGCATCCGCGGCGCCTCGGCGATCGCGGCGGTCACACCGGTCATTGGCGCGGCCGGCGTCGAGGTCTCCTACGCGGTGTCCACCATCTTCCTGTTCAACGTCGCCGCGGTGCTCGCCTTCCCCTTCCTCGGCCACCTGCTCGGGATGCACCAGCACGCCTTCGGCCTGTTCGCCGGAACCGCGGTCAACGACATGTCCTCGGTGGTCGCCGCCGCCACTACCTACGGCGCCCCCACGGCCGGCTACGCGGTCGTGGTCAAACTCACCCGCACCCTGATGATCATCCCCATCTGCCTGGGCCTGACCCTCTCAGGACTGATGTCGGATCAGCGTCGGATACCGTCCGTTCTCACTGGTCCTTTCAGAGTCTCACTGTGTTACGCGCAGATCTGGCGAAGTCTCAGGCGGCGGCCTAGCTGACAGGATGGTTCGCCTGGTTTACACCAGTCTGGGTTGATGTGAGTCTCATCGGAGTTGGCGTTTCTCATCAATGTCTGCCGTGACCGATGAGTTTTGTGCGGATCCGTGGTCGATACGGCTGGATACACCGACAGCGGTGGGTCTGTGCTGGGGACGTTCCAGCGCGAGAGGAAGCACATGGAGGCTGTGATGAGCGTCGACGACTCCGACCAGGGGCACGCGATCCGGACGGGCGGGCAGGGGACGCGGGTGAGCGGTCCCAGGGTGTTGGTGGCGGGGGCGAGCATCGCGGGACCCGCGCTGGCCCACTGGCTGCGCCGGCGGGGGGCCGAGGTGACCGTGGTGGAGCGGGCTCCCGAGCTGCGTCCCGGCGGGCAGACGGTGGACGCGCGCGGGGTCGCCAGGGAGGTCATCGGGCGCATGGGGTTGGACCCGGCGGTGCGCGCGGCGTGCACCGACACCGCCGGCGCGCACACCGTGGACGCGGACGGGCAGGTGCTGGAGACCTTCCGTGCCGACGACGACGGTGGCGACGGGTTCATCGCGGACATCGAGATCCTGCGCGGGGACCTGTCCCAGGTGCTCTACGACGACACCCGCGACGGCGTCGAGTACGTCTTCGGCGACCGAATCGCCGAGCTCGCCCAGGACGCGGACGGGGTCGACGTGGTCTTCGCGGGCGGCAACCGGCGGCGCTTCGACTTGGTGGTCGGGGCAGACGGGCTGCACTCGGAGCTGCGAGCGATCGTCTTCGGGCCGCATGAGCGGTTCCTCCGCCACCTCGGGCACGCGCTGGCCTTCTACAGTGTGCCCAACGAGTTCGGGCTGGACCGCTGGCTGCTGGAGTACCAGGATCAGGAGTCCGGGCGCTCCGCCCTCCTGCGGCCCATCCAGGACGCTACCCGGGCGATGGCCATGTTCTACTTCGCCTCGGCCGACTTCGACGTCGACCACCGTGACGTCGCGGCCCAGAAGGTCCTGCTGCGGGAGCGGATGGCGGGCCTGGGCTGGTTGACCCCGGACATCCTCGCGCACCTGGACGACACTCAGGACTTCTACCTCGACCAGGTCGCCCAGGTGGTGATGGACCGCTGGTCGAGTGGACGGGTGGGGTTGCTCGGGGACGCGGCGTTCAGCTCGTCGCCGATGTCCGGGCAGGGCACCGGGCTGGCACTGGTCGGTGCCTACCTGCTGGCCGGAGAGCTGGCCGCTGCCGGATGGGACCCCGACGCCGGGTTCGCCCGCTACGAGGCGCGGATGCGCTCGTTCGTCGAGGCCAACCAGGAGATCGGCCGGTTGAACGCCCGCAGCCGCGACGTCCCCGGGCCAGACGCCAAGCCGCGCCCCGATTTCGCCGGCGAATGGTTCACGGAGCTGGTCGGGCGCGCGATCAACGGCGTCGAGCTGCCCGACTACGCGGGGGTGCCGGACTCCGCAGCCCCGGCCGGATCGCCGATCACCTCGTCGGCCAAGCCGTAGGTGTCACATAACGTGTCGAGAGGGACCACGCTTCGGTAGGACACCGCCGGACGACCTCCGCCCATGCCGCATGGTGAGCGTTGGAGCGCCCGTTCGGCGGCCAGCCTGCTCCCGCTGTTCCGCGCCGGCGGAGGCATCGCCGTGATCGCGAACGGGGCACCGCTATGGCTGCAGAACACCGCCTGGTCCCGTGCTCTACGCACCTGCCTGGAACAGCGCTTCGAGACCGAACTGACCGCATCCTGCGGAACTGCCGATCAGGACCGGATCCGGTATGCACAGGCCCTCGAAGACGCCGGCTTTTCAGACGTGCGGAGCACGACGGTCTCCTGCACCGACGAGCTGACCTTTCAGCAGGTCATCGGCGGTCTCTACTCCGCCATCCCCGCAGGGCAACTCCCGGGGGCCGATCAGCGGTCGGCATTCGAGGACAACATCCGGAAGGCGGTGCCGCACGCGGAGCCCTTCCCCGAGCAGGTCCTCGTCTCCGTGCTCGTCGGCCGGACTGCCTGACTGGACGCACACCGTCCCCGGTCGAGGAAATGACACGTCGCTGAGTGCCCGCCGGCTTGGGCGTTGAGGAATGCGGCCCACTCTCTGCGTGCCGTCTGCGGGCAGCGCGCGGGGCCGAGCCCGGCGGCGCGCGGGATGCGGCGAACAGTGGCAGTGCTGATCGTGTGGCCGCGGCGGCGGGGTTCGCCGTGCACGCGGCGAAAGCCCCACCGTGGGTTGTCGGCACCGAGCCGTCAAGGCCCGTGGACTTCTACCTCCACCTGGCCGCCGTACTCGTCACGCTCCGCATGCTCATTCGCCGCGCGACCGAGCGCTACCGCTGGGACAGCCGACCCACCACCCGGCGCCGGGGGACCCGGGCGGCACCCGTTGCCGCACGAGCAGTGGCCCATCGTGCTCCATGACCACCACGAGGGCTACATCGCCCGGGTCGAATACGCAGCCGTCGAGGCGAAGCTGAAGGCCAACTGCACACACGACGGCACCCGGCCGGCCCGGGGGCCCGGCGCTATGTCAGGGAATCATCGCCTGACGGAAAAACCCTCAGAGGGTCCCATGCTCACGGCAGGCGACAGTCGCGCCTACGGTTTTGGGGGGAGCTTTGACCGCTCTCGCCGGTAGTTGCGCGACCACTCCGAACTGACCTCGCGCAGTGCCTGGATGAGCTTTCGCACCGCGGGCGCCGGTTGAGTGTCCCTGCGCCCGATCATGCGTACGGTCAGCTGGGGCGGGTCCCAGTCCGTTGTGGGAGTCGCGACCTCGCCGGCGCAGTGGTCATGGAGCGCATGTCGCGGCAGCATGGCGATGCCCACTCGGGCGGCGACCATAAGCAGGCTCGTGTGCGGGTTGGTCGTCTCGTAGACGATGTTCTGCGCTGTTGGCATGAATGTGGAGTCCACCAGTTCCCGCAGTGCGTAGCCGCGCGCGGGGACCACCCAGGACTCGCCCTCAAGGTCCTGGATGCTGACAGTTGGCTTGGTTGCCAACGGATGGCGCCGGGGCACGCACAGCACGATGTCATCTGCGATCAGATCGGTCGCAGTGAGGCTCGCGTCGGAGGCCGGATCACCGCGGCCCACGACCAGCCCGAGGTCGAGCTCCCCGCTCGTCACCCTGTCGCGCACACTTGAGGAGCCGGATTCCCACACGGAAAAGCGCACGTGAGGAAACGAGTTCCGGTAGAGCGGAACCACCCGAGGCAGAAGTATCTGGCTCGCGGTGGTGACAGCGCCCAGACGAACGCTGCCGCTGCGTAGTCCGTTGATCAGCCCGGCCTCCTCTCGTAGGGCGCGGTCGGCCTGCAGCACCTGCCGCATGTGTGGGAGCAAAATCCGGGCCTCGGCGCTGGGGAAGACCCCGTTGGCGCGGCGGATCAGCAGGTTGACGTTGAGGTCCTCCTCCAGGCGCCGGATCTGCTGACTGAGCGTCGGTTGCCCGATGCCCACCTCCACGGCCGCCTTGCGTAGGGAACCGAGGCGGATCGCCGCCTCCAAATAGCGCATCTGCTCGGATCTCATCCCGAGACCATAGGCCGACCGATCGATGATGGCAATCACCCCGGTCGCCAGTGACTACTTCCCTGAATCGGTTACCCACTCCACACTGGTGGCTGAATCGAAGCGGTCCAGCACCTGAAGACCCCGCTGTGAAGGGAGCCGAGATGCCCCGCGCCACCGAGAGCGCCGCGATGCCCTGGCTGCGCCGGCTCGGCGTCACGACGCCCGAGCTGGTCGTCGTGACGGATGAGCAAATTCTGACGCCGGACGAGCCGGCGTTCGGACCACCGTGGGTGGTGAAACCCGACATAGCCGGCAGCGGCAAGGGCCTGGCCGGCCTCGTGCACATCTGCCGGTCCCGGGACGAGCTGTCGTCCGCCGTCGCCGCAACCCTTCGAAGCGGTGCGCCCGCAGTGGTGGAGGAGTACATCGACGGAGATGAGTGCTATCTCTCCATCGCCCTGGACGAGACCACGCGTGGCGCTGTCGTGCGTGCCAGTACCAGCGGCGGCGTCGGATTCGACGCGCATCAGGCCGCCGCGGTGACGGTCGGCCTGACGCAGGGCCTCCACGACCACTTGGTGGTCGCCCTGCTCGACCGGGCTGCCGTCCATGACCTGCAACTGCGGCGTGCGCTCGCTCACGCGCTGCAGGTCCTGTGGACCGCCTTCTGCGCCGCCGAAGCGGTTCTCATCGAGGTCAACCCCTTCCGGTGGGACGGGCAGCGACTGGCCGCCGTCGGTGTGGCGGTCGAATTCGATCCCCACGGCCATGCGACCGCACGGGAGTTCCGGCCGACCCCGCTGGTCGCCCCGGAGGCCGCCCAGGATCGCGCACCGACGCCGCGCGAGGTGGCAGTGCACGAGGCCGACGCTGCCGAGCCGAACAGGGCCGGTGTCAAGTTCTTCGAGCTCGACGGTGACGTGGCCTGCATGATCACCGGTGGTGGTGCGGGTCTTCTGGGGCTCGATTACCTGACGGACCTCGGTATCAGCCCGGCCTGCTACCTCGACGCGTCGCCAGGGGCAGGGAGCGCCAAACTCCAGACCCTCTTCAGTTCCGCACTGTCTGTCCCCGGGCTTCGTGGGGTGCTGTTCGGCGGTGCCGTACTGAGTCTCGCCGATGCGCGTGACGTCGCGCTCGAGTTCGTTGCTGCCGCGGATCGGGCTGGATTCGACTCGACTCGTGTGCCGACTGTCGTTCGGCTGGCCGGCCCGCACGAAGCGGAGGCGCACGCAACCCTCAAGGAGCGCCTGCCCGGAGCCCTCGTACTTGATCGCACCGCGTCGCTCGAAGACGCATGCGACCTACTGCGGTCCGCGATGGAACGGTCACCACAGGCGCTGGAAGGGCTTGCCCGATGATTCGTCGACTTCTCGAAGCTGGTCCTGGGCTTCTCGTGCAAGGCATCACCGGTAGGCAAGGGCAGCTGGAGACCCGCTGGATGCTCGATTCCGGTGTCAAGGTGGCAGCCGGTGTCACCCCCGGCAAGGGCGGCTCCGAGGTGCACGGGGTGCCGGTCTTCGACACCGTCGCCGCGGCCGTCGCGGCGACGGGCGCACAGGTGGCGATGAGCTACGCGCCGTCGCAGGCCGCGGCCGATGCGGTTGCGGAGGCGGCGCAGGCGGGTCTCGAGCTGATCGTGGTCAGCTCGGAGAACATTCCGCGGCATCGTTGGCTTCGGGCGCTCGATGTCGCGCGAGCGCACAACTGCCGCGTGATCGGACCGAACTCCCAGGGCGTCGTCGTCCCGGGTGTGGGCAGGATCGGTTGTCCCGGCGGTAACGAACCGTGGCAGCGGTTCGCGGCCGGGTCGGTGGGCATCGTCTCGCGGAGCGGCGGCATGGCCTCCGAACTGGCGATGCTGGTGCGGACGTGGGGATGGGGTACCAGTGTGCAGATGTCGATCGGCGGCATGCCGACGGCCGGCACCACCCTCACCGAAGGCGTCGAACTGGTCGCCGGGGACCCCCTGACCCGGGCCGTGCTGGTCTTCGGCGAACCGTCCAGTAGCCAGGAGGTCGTCTTGGCCCGCGCGGTGGCGGACGGACGAATCGAGTTGCCGATCATCGCGATGGTGGCCGGGCGTGCCGGCGATTCCTTGCCGACGGCACTGCCGTTCGGACACGCGCCGCGTGATGCCGATGGTGCGACCGTGCAGGAAAAGTGTGCGGCGCTCGCCGACGTGGGCGTCCTCGTGGCCCGCTCGACGCATGACATACGCGCGCACCTCGCGGAAGCGCTCCCGGCCGCGGCGTTTCGCTGACCGGCATCCCTGACAGACAGGAAACTTCGCCATGACCCAGATCGAATCCCGAGCAGCTTCCCCGGCCCTGGCCGTCGGCACCAGCGCCGCGGACAGCACCGGCCGGCCGTGGTTCGAAGCAGAAATGGCCAAGCGCCGTGAGTTCGCCTTGGCGATGGGCGGCCCCGACAAGATCGAGCGCCAACACGCGCGCGGGCGCTTGACCGCGCGGGAGCGCATCGAGCGACTCGTCGACGAGGGATCATGGCGCGAGATCGGCATGATGACCGGCTCCGCCCGCTACGACGAACGCGGGCAGCTCATCTCGGTCGAACCGTCGAATGTTGTCTGCGGGCAAGCGAAGGTCGATGGCCGTGACGTGATCCTCGTGGCGGAGGACTTCACCGTGCGCGGGGGGTCGTCTGAGGCGACCAACCCCGAGAAGTGGCAGTACGTCGAGCGCTTGGCGCTGACCTATCGTTGGCCCGTGATCCGGCTGGTCGAGACCGCCGGCGGCAGCGTCAACCTCCTTGAGCAGATGTCTGCCACCAAGATTCCCGGATACCCGCACTGGCCGATGACGGAGTTGTTGGGCACCGTCCCCGTCGTCGGCGTCGCGCTCGGCGCCGCCGCCGGCCTCGGCGCGGTAAGGGTGTGCGCGAGCCACCTGTCGATCATGACCGCCGAGGGTTCCTACCTCTTCGCCGGTGGACCCGCGGTCGTGAAGAAGGCCGTGGGTGAAGACGTCACCAATGCCGAACTCGGCGGCTCGGGTGTGCATGCGCGCGGATCGGGTGTCGTCGACAACGAGGCCACCGACGAATTCGAGGCACTCGAACAAGTCGTCCGCTTCTTGTCCTACCTGCCCTCGAGCGTCCATGAGCTTCCTCCGGTGACGCCCTGCGCCGATCCGGTGGACCGTCGTGATGAGGCCTTGTCCACGACGATCCCGGCAATCAAGCAGTACTCGTACGACATGCGCGAGTTGCTGGCCTCGGTCTTCGACGACGGCAGCCTGTTCGAGACCGGACGCTACTTCGGGCAGTCCCAGATCACGATGCTCGCACGTCTCGACGGTCATCCCGTCGCGGTCCTCGCGAATGATCCCATGTGGCTCGGCGGGTCATTGACTGTCGACTCCGCCGAGAAAATCACCAGGTTCGTCGACATGGCCGACACCTTCCACCTGCCGGTGGTGAACCTGATCGACCAGCCCGGCACCTTTGTCGGCAGTGATGCCGAGCAGAAGGGCACCCTGCGCAAGGGCATCAGGACGGCGATGGCGCTTGAGCAGGCGCGTGTCCCCTGGCTCTCACTGTTCGTGCGTCGTGCCTACGGGCTGGCCGGCGCCGCCTACGGCCCGGTGGGTGGTGGCAGCATCAACCGGCGTCTCGCCTGGCCGACGGCGCACTGGGGATCGATCCCCATCGAGGGCGGCGTCGAAGCCGCCTACCGGCGCACACTCGCGGAAAGCGACGACCCGGCCGCACTCCGCAAGGAGCTGTATGCCCGCTTCCAGCCCGTGGAGAATCCGTTCCGGACCGCGGAACGGTTCGGTATCCAGGACCTTATCGATCCCCGCGACACCCGTCCGATGCTGTGCGAATGGGTACGTCAGGCCTACCGAATCCTGCCCGGACATCTCGGTACGACCGCGCGCAGCATGCGGGCCTGACCGCAGACACCCCATCGCGAACGCACTTCATGAGGAATGGGAAGATGAATCTTCACCACGCAGACGTCCGACGCATCCTTGAACTCCTGGACACCGCAGAGCATCTCGATTCGCTCGACCTGCGGATCGGAGACGTCGTCCTGCAGGCGCGCAAACCCGGGGCCGCTCTGCTGAGTACGCCGCCGGCCGAACTCCCCGCCACCGCGGCCCCAGCCGTCAGGACGCCGCCACCCGCGCCGGCCAGTGCCCCGACCGCGGCCCCGGCGGCCGTCAGCAGCCCGGCGGCATCCGAGGTACCGGAGCGGATGATCGCGATCCGGGCGCCCATGCCCGGCATGTTCTACCGCACGCCCGCGCCGGATCAGCCACCGTTCGTGGAAGAGGGCCAGCAGGTCGAGGCGTCCGCGACGCTGTGCCTGGTCGAGGTCATGAAGATGTTCAACTCGGTCGCGGCGCCGGCAGCGGGCCGGGTCCACTCGATCCTCGTCGAGCACGGGCAATCTGTGGAGCACCACCAGATCCTGATGATCGTCGACCCAGCCGAGGCGGAGGCCGCAGCATGACCGACGACATCCCCGTCGTTCAGCACGACATCCGGAGGGTGTTCGTCGCCAATCGCGGCGAGATCGCGGTCCGCATCATCCGGGCATGCCGTTCGCTCGGCATCGAAACCGTTCTCGGTGTGTCCGAGGCGGACGTCGACAGCCTGGCCGCGCGGATGGCCGACGAGGTCGTCGTCATCGGCCCGCCCCAGCCGACACACAGCTACCTCCGGGCGGACCTGCTGGTCCGGGTCGCGAAGCGGACCCGGTGCGACGCGGTCCATCCCGGCTACGGATTCCTGTCCGAACGCGCGTCGTTCGCCCGTGCTTGCGGAGACGCCGGCCTGATCTTCATCGGTCCCACGCCCGAGTCCATCGACAGCATGGGCGACAAGATCACGGCGGTGGGCCTGGCCGCGGAGGCAGGAGTTCCGTGCGTGCCCGGCTCCGGGGCGGTATCCGATCCGGACGAGGCTCTGACGATCGCCACCCAGATCGGTTTTCCCGTGCTGATCAAGGCGACCGCGGGCGGCGGCGGCCGCGGCATGCGGGTCGTGGGGTCGGCCGAGGAGCTCCCGGACGCGTTCCGATCCGCATCCTCGGAAGCCCAATCGGCCTTCGGCGATCCCACGCTGTACGTCGAGAAGTACATCGAACGAGCGCGGCACATCGAGATCCAGGTCATCGGTGATCAGTTCGGCAACGTCGTGCACCTGGGTGAGCGTGAGTGTTCTACGCAGCGCCGCCATCAGAAGCTGATCGAGGAAGCACCCTCACCGGTACTCGGGGAAGACGAACGCGCCGCCATGGGCGAGAGCGCGGTCCGCCTCGCACGGAACGTGGACTATGTCGGTGCGGGCACGGTCGAGTTCGTGGTCGACGACCGTGACAACAGCTACTACTTCCTGGAGATGAACACCCGCATCCAGGTCGAGCATCCCGTGACCGAGATGATCAGTGGGCGCGACCTGGTGGCCGAGCAGATCCGCATCGCATCCGGCCTGCCGCTGTCCTTTACGCAGGATGAGATCGTCCTTCACGGCCACGCCATCGAGTGCCGCATCAACGCCGAGGACCCTGACCGGGGCTTTTTCCCCAGTCCCGGGTTGGTCGAGGAGTGGGCGCCGCCGTGCGGTGAGGGCGTGCGCGTCGACACCCACTGCTATTCCGGGTACACGGTCTCGCCGTACTACGACTCACTTCTCGCGAAGATCATCGTGCACGCCCCCACCCGGGCCGAGGCGATCGAGAAGATGCGCACTGCGCTGTGCGAGTTGACGGTCAGCGGTCCAATGACCACCGCGGCGTTCCACCACGCGGTGCTCGCCCACCCGCACTTCTCGGAGGGGGCCGTCACCACGAGATGGGTCGAGGACATCTTTCTCCCCTCGCGTAAGCGGGACCTCGGCACTCGTCAGTCCCTCACAGAGGCGGGAGCATCGGCATGAGCAGCCACCGGCCCACATTCACCGACACGAGTCTTACCGACGGCCAGGCCGCGGTCTGGGACGGCGCACTGGATACCCGGATGCTCCTCGCCCCCGCCGGAGCGCTGTCGTCCAGTGGGCTCGCGGCGGTCGAAGTGCTCAGTCCGGCGGTCCTGGACAAGTGCCTGGCCCGCGATGAGCACCCGCTGCAGCGGGTGGAACTCGCCCGGCGGCACTACGGCTCCGTTCCGCTGCGTGCCACCGTCAACCTGCTGACCGGGCATGGACGGCCGGGCGCCGACGTGCTCGGCCCCGCGGCGATCGACGGCTGGCTGTCGGCACTGGCCGCGGCGGGCCTGCAGCAGGTGGTCCTGCTGGATCCGTTGCTGGACCTGCCCCGTCTCAAGGCGGCTCTGGAGTCTGCCGCCACCGCGGGACTGACCGCCATTGCCGCCCTGCCCTACACGGCCGACGACGGCGTGTCGGACGAAACCTACGCGCAGCGAGCGGCCTCGCTCGTCGCTGCCGGCGCTGCGCGGGTGATGTTGCGGGACGAGAGCGGAGTACTGACACCGGACCGGGCTCACGCCCTTTTCCCCGCGCTGGTGGCGGCGCTCGGCAGCACTCCTCTCGACCTCCACACGCGATGCCATACCGCGCTCGGGACCGTCGTCGCTGTCGAGGCCGGCCGGCTCGGCGTCAGTGGCATCGACACGGCGCTGCCCTCGGTCGCCAACGGCGCCTCCCTGCCGTCGCTGCCGTCATTGATCCGCGTCCTGCAGCGCGAGGAGCGCTCTCTGGATCTGCCTGACCTCGACAGCCTGCTGGCCGCCGATGCGCTCCTCGCCGATATCGCTGATCAGGAAGGCTTTCCTGCTGCGGCGTCGTGGCCTTTCGATCTGGCGACGTACGTCCATCAGCTGCCGGGCGAGGTGGCGGCCGACGTTCGGCAGGCCGTGCGCGAGCGTGGACGCTGGGCAGACCTGCACGCGTTTGCCGCCGAGTGCGCGGCCGTGCGCCGTGAGATGGGCTCGCCGCCGATGGTGGCCCCTTTTGCCCGCGCGATCGCCGAGCAGGCGATGTGTCACTTCGATGGCGAGCGGAGATACGAGAGCCTGCGGCCGGTGCTGCGCCGGTTGCTGCAGGGCGCGTACGGCACGGTCGACGGCGACCTTCGTACCGACCTGAAGGCGCGGGTCGGCTCACTGCCGTCATCCGAATTCTCCTCTCCGAAAGGAGAAGCCGATCTCGACGCAGATGAGGATGCACTGCTCGCCTGGGTGGCCGGAGTCACGATCGCCACGGTCCCGCGGAGGGCCGAGGGGGTCGTGCCGTACGAGGCGTTGACGCCCTACGAGAGCCTCGCTCGTGGATTGCTCGAGCGTGCCGGCCGCTACGCCACGTTGAGTGTGCACGCGCCCGGTGTCCGCATCCATCTGCAACAGGAAGGGTGAATCCTGTGCTCACCAACCTTCGTCAGCTCGTCGAGGCCGAATACTCCCGGACGGGTCAGCGCCGGACGATCGCCCTGACCGACGGCACGCTCCGGGACGCTCATCAGTGCCTGTGGGCGACCCGGATGCGCACCGAACACATGCTGCCGATCGCGGAAAAGATCGAAGAGGCGGGCTTCGGTTCCGCCGAGGCGCTCGCGATGGTGGGCTTCGACGCCGGAGTCCTGTTTCTGCATCAGGACCCTTTCGAACGGGTGCGGCTGCTCCGTGACCGGATCACGATGACTCCCCTCCGGGGCGCTGTCCGCAGCAATTTGCTTCACGGCTTCTACCCTCAGCCGGACGACCTCAACGCGCTCTTCATCGAGCGGATGCTGGTCAACGGCATCCGCGACTTCGCGTTCCTCGACTCCCTCCACTCGTGGGACAACGTGTCACCCGGGATCCGCGTCGCCCAGCGGCTCGGGGCGAAGATCACGATCGCTCTCGTGTTCAACCTCGCGCCGGGTTACGACGACGATTTCTACGTCCGGCAGGCACGAGAGGTCATCGATCGCTTCGCCCCGGACACGATCTGCCTCGCGGATGCCGGTGGCAGCCTGACCGTCGAGCGCACCCGGACGCTGGTACCGGCGCTGCGGGCCGCGATCGGCGGCACCCGGCTGGAGCTGAACACGCACTGCTTGACCGGGATGGGTCCGCAGGTCGCTCTCGAGGCGGCGGTGTACGGCGCGGATCAGATCCTGACCGCCATCGACCCGTTGGCCAACGGCAATTCGCTGCCGTCGGCTCAGATGATGGCCCGGGACCTGCGCGCCCTGGGGTTCGACGTCGCCGTCGACGACCGATTGCTCGACGACGTCGGGGACTACCTGGGCAAGCTCGCCGACCAACTGGGTTACCCGGTGGGTGTCCCGGCGGAGTACGACCCCGCGAACTACCACACGCAGTACGCGGGCGGTGCCATGACGAATCTCGAGGCGCAGCTGAAGGCGGCTGGAATTGCGGACAAGCTGCCGGCGGTGATCGAGGAGATCGGCCGGGTTCGTGAGGAGCTGGGTTCGCCCGTCATGGCGACGCCGTTCCCCGCCATCGTCGCGGCCCAGGCGGTGATGAACGTCCTGAACACCGAGCGCTATGCCGTGGTGCCGGATGAGGTGAAAAAGTATGTGTGCGGATACTTCGGTGCGCTGCCTCTGCCCGTTGACGACGGCGTCAGGGACCTGGTGATGAGCAACGGCTCGCGCGACATTTCCGAGACGCCGCCGCAGCTCGATCCGATCCTGCCGCGACTGCGCGGCCGGCACGGGCACCTGTCGCCGGACGAGATGATCCTGCGGTACATGTACGACGACCAGAAGATCGACGCACTCGTCCCGGTCGAGGACACCTTCAGCGTCGAGCAGTCGATCGTGGAGCTGGTGGCCGGGCTCGGACGGATGCCGAGCCGGCGGAACGTGCGGCTGGTGGCACCCGGCGTGGAACTGCGCGCCAATGGCTGACAACGCGCTGCGTCCGGAACCTCGCCCCACCGCCGAGACGGCGGCCTACTGGGAGGCCGCCGCCGACGAGCGCCTGGTGGTCCAGCGTTGCGCGAATTGCGGGCGCCACCAGTTCTACCCGCGCGCTTTCTGCACGGCCTGCCTGTCGGAACGGCTGGAGTGGGTGCCGTCCGCCGGGCTGGGGCGCATCTACACGTTCACGATCTGCCGACTTCCCGCGCATCCCTCGATGGCGGGCAAGGTCCCCTATGCCGTGGCCATGATCGACCTCGATGAGGGAGTGCGGCTGCTGACCAACATCGTGGACTGCCCCATCGACCGCATCCGTATTGGCGCCCGAGTCGCAGTGCGCTTCGAACGGACCAGCAGTACCACGGTCCTTCCCCAATTCACTCTGACAGATCTGGAAGAGCGATGATCACCGACCACTTCGACGCGGGTGCCGCTCGATACCCGGAGCAAACGTTTCTGCAGTCCGGCACAGTACGGCTCAGCTACCAGGACGTCGTGGCCGCGTCGCACGCGATTGCGCACGGACTGACCGAGGGAGGGCTGGACAGCGGCAACATCGGCATTCTGTCCCCCAACCACCCCGACGGCTTCGTCGCGATGCTCGGGATCCTGCGCGCGGGCGCCACCTACGTGCCGCTCAACGCCCGCGACCAGATCGAGGACCTGATCTGGTTCATGCGCTTCACGGAAATGTCGGCGTTGGTCTACCACGGGCAGTACCTCCCGCACATCGACCGCATCCGGTCCGAAGTACCCACCCTCACCGCATGTATCGCCTTCGACGAGCACACCGCGGCCGGGACGAGCACCGAGGCCTGGAAGCGAGATCACAGTGGCCAGACCTGCGACACCCGACGAGAGCTCGACGACATTGCGTTGATCAAGTCCTCCGGCGGCACGACGGGCCGTCCGAAGGCGATCGTGCAGAGCCACCGCTGCCTGCTCTCCGCGTACCGGATCGCCAACCAGTTCACCGCACCGGCCAAGGAACCGGTGCACCTGGTGGTAGCGCCGCTGACCCATGCTGCGGGTGCGACGGCCATGGGACTCTCCGCCTTCGGCACACGCAACGTGCTGGCGCCGTCGGCCGATCCCGCGGTGATCCTCGAACTGATCGAGCGGGAGCAGGTGACGCACATCTTCCTACCGCCGACAATGATCTACCGGATACTGGCGCATCCGGACGCCCAGACCCGTGACTGTTCCTCCCTCGAGTACGTGATCTACGGCGCCGCGCCGATGTCGGTCGACAAGCTCAGGGAAGGGATGGCGCTGTGGGGTCAGGTGTTCGTCCAGTTCTACGGTCAGTCCGAGGCGCCGGGAGTGATCACCTGCCTGTCTCGTCAGGATCATTACCTCAGCGATGACCCCGCGGCCGTCAAGCACCTCGCGTCAGCCGGCCGGCCGACCGGGGCGTGTGAGGTGGCACTGATGGATGACGACGGCAACTTCGTCCCGGCCGGTCAGCGGGGGGAGATCGTCGCCCGAGGTGAACTGGTCTGTCCCGGATATCTCAACAATCCCGAGGCGAACGCCGAAGCCCATCGCTTCGGCTGGCACCACACCGGCGACATCGGGGTCTTCGACGAGAGCGGCTACCTCTACGTCGTAGATCGCACGAAAGATGTGGTGATCTCGGGCGGATTCAACATCTACCCCAGTGAGATCGAGCAGCTGATCTGGTCGCACCCCGCGGTGCAGGACTGCGCGGTCGTCGGTGTGCCCGACGACGACTGGGGCGAGCGGCTCACCGCCGTGATCGAGCTGAAGCCGGAGTCCGATGTGACCGCCGGGAGCATCGCCGAGATGTGCCGGAACCGGTTCGGCAGCATGAAGACCCCCAAGCAGGTCGAGTTCTGGCCCACGCTGCCGCGCAGTTCGGTCGGCAAGGTCCTCAAGAAGGACGTACGCGCCAAGCTCATCGCCGCGAACATGAGGACGGACTGAGAGATGGCGGACAAGCGCACTCTTGTGGGGCGGTACGCCATCGTCGGGGTCGGTGAAGCGGGACTGGGGAGGGCACCCGCCGGCTCCACGTCGCTGTCGCTGCAATGCCGGGCAGCACGCCTGGCGATGCAAGAGGCCGGGCTCGGCCCGGCCGACGTCGACGGTGTCCTCGCTCACTGGGACGATCGTGCGAACGCACTCCTCGTTGCGGAGTACCTGGGCATTCACCCACAGTATGTCGACAACACGGTGGTCGGCGGCCAGTCCAACATCACCCACCTGGTGCACGCGATGGCCGCCATCGAGGCAGGCTTGTGCGAGGTCGCCCTGGTCACCTACGGCAGCACCCAGCGCCTGGACCAGAGTCGTGCACGGGCCGGCGTTGTCCAGGACCCGCGCTCACCGACGGGCCAGTTCGCCACGCCGTACGGAATGCTCAATCCGGTCGGATATTACGCAATGCTGGCCCAGCTGTACTCCAGTCGCTTCGGGTGCGCGCCGGAGGATCTCGGGGAGGTGGCCCTCGCCGCCCGCGGTTGGGCACAGCTCAATCCGAACGCGGCGCGTCAGGCACCACTGACCATGGAGGACTACCTCGCCTCACCACTGATCGCCGACCCGCTCCGCAAGCTCGACATCTGCCAGATCAACGACGGAGCCGGCGCCATGATCTTGACCAACGCCGACCGAGCCCGCGACCTGGCACAGAAACCGGTGTCGATTCGCGGCTTCGGTGATACCTACCGGCATCACATGACACCCCTCGGCAACGAGGACTGGCTCGACAACGGCGCGCTGCGCATGGTCGCCGACGACGCGCTGGCCATGGCGCAGCTCGACCGTCAGGACATCGACGCGGTCCAGATCTACGACGCTTTCACGATCAACGTGCTCGTAGCGCTGGAAGCGCTCGGTTTCTGCGAACCCGGCGGAGCCGGAGCGTTCGTCGGCGGCGGACGCATAGCCCCGGGCGGACCGTTCCCGCTGAACACCTCCGGTGGAGGACTCTCGTTCAACCATTCCGGCCAGTTCGGCATGCAGTTGACGATCGAGGCGGTCCGCCAGGTGCGCGGGGAGTGCGGCCCGCGTCAGGTCCCCGGCGCACGTACCTGCCTGGTGCAAGCCTCCGGCATGGTCATGTCCGCGCACATGGTCATGATCCTCGACGCGACCTGACCCCTCGGCCCGCCATCGCATTCGCGCCGGAGCGCTCATCCCTCCAAGGAGGCCCGTGTGCAAGAAACGACTATCCCGCCGGACACCATGGTGACGGCCAACCTGCTGTCCCGCCTCGACCGGCTACCCATGACGAGGACAGCGCTGCTGACCACGATCCTCGTGACCGTCATCTGGGTCGCCGAGGGGTTCGAGACCGGGGTGATCGGCCCCATCCTGCTGCTCGTCAAGGGGCCCTGGGGCCTGACGGCTCAGGGCACCGCCCAGCTCGGTATCGCCTCCACTCTCGGCATCATCGTGGGCGCGGCCTTCGCCGGTCGTCTCATCGACCGTCACGGCCGTAAGGTGGTCCTGCTCTGGGGCGTGACGCTGTTTTCGTTGTTCTCCGCGCTGTGCGCGGTGTCGGCGCACGTCGGTTGGATCGTGGCGATGCGCCTTCTCGGGGGCCTCGCGCTCGGCGCGGTCTTTCCCATTCCGTACCTCATGCTCTCGGAACTGCTGGGGACCCGATCCCGCGCCAGGATGATCGCCGCGGCGTCCGCGGTGCTCGCGCTGAGCTATCTGATTCCCCAGGCCGCGGCGCTCGTAATGATCGGTCATCTCCCGGTCGATCTGGCCTGGCGCATCCTGTTCCTCCTCGGCGGCCTGCCGATCCTGGCGGTGCCGTTCGTCCACCGGTATCTCCCCGAGAGCCCGCGTTGGCTGTTGCTCAAGGGGCACAGAGCCGCAGCGCAGGCGCTGGTGGAGCGGATGGAACGCGAGGCCGGATGCGATCATGCTGAGGGCCTGCTGCACCCAGGGATCACCGCCATCGTGCGGGCCGAGTACGCGGCCGGCGCCGAACGAGGCAGCGGGTCTGCAGTCCTGTTTCGCCGGCCGCTGCGCGGCCGGTTCGTACTGTGCCTATTGATCTGCGCCGGCGCCAGTGCCGGTGCCTATGTGCTGTTGGTGTACGCGCCAACGATTTACGCGGATATGGGGATGTCAGCCCAGAGAGCGCTGGTCACCACCATCGTGATCCTCATCGCCGGCGCAGTGGGGGCGATCGCGGTGGGGCAGTTCGCCGACAGACTCGGCCGTAAGAAGACCTTCCTCTTCTACAGCCTCGGCGCTGTGTTCGGTTTCAGTATGCTCGCGCTCTCCCCGAGCCTTGCACTCTCTGTCGCCTTCGGCCTTGTCAGCGCCTTCTTCAGCACGGGTTTGGTGCCTTTCACCAAGTTGTTCACGGCCGAGCAATTCCCCACTCGCGCACGGGGAACCGCCACCGGGTTCCTGGAGTCCGCGGGCCGGTGCATCGGTGGAGTTCTCGTTGTCGCGTCGATTCCCTTCATACAGGCCAGCTGGGGAACGAGTGCGCCCTTCTGGTTCATTTGCGCGATCTTCCTGGTATGCCTCGGCCCTGTGATGCTCCGTGTCCGTGAAACCCGCGGCATGAGTATCGACCAGGCAGGAGCGGGCTGATCAGCATTCGACCGCGCTCGACGAGTCCGCGCTCATCCCCGTCCCCTGGCACTCGATCCTGCCGCGCCAGGCTCTCCGTGGAGCCGAGGCGAGCTGACGGCCGCCGGCAGCACGGTACCTCGCCGCCCGGCCGCCTTGAGCGCTGAGCCCGTCATCGATGCCGTGACAAGCCTCGGGAGAGCAGTCGATCGCACTGCGGTGGGCGGCTCCTTGTGAGGGGAGCCGATGGAACGTCGTTCCTCCGGCGGCCCTAAGCGTTGTCGCGCGAGCCGGAGAACATCCGAAAGGAACCGAAGGACATGCGCCAACACACGAATTCTGCGGAACATGGGAGGTTCTCATGACCACTGACGGCAAGCGCGCGCAGCGCACCCCAGGTGCGCGCCGGTCCGGAGGGTCGCGCAGGCGTACCCGGTGGGACGCGGTGCCGAACGATGCGGGCGGCCCCGTAGGTCTGCTCGACACTCTGGTCGCCAAGGGGCTGCGACGCGAGCTGCCCTCCCAGGACGAGGCCCTCGCTGTGCTCGCCACGTCGGACGACGAGCTGCTCGATGTGGTGGCCGCGGCCGGAAGGGTGCGCCGCCAGTGGTTCGGGCGACGGGTGAAGCTCAACTACCTGGTCAATCTGAAATCCGGGCTGTGCCCGGAGGACTGCTCGTACTGCTCGCAGCGGCTCGGCTCCAAGGCCGAGATCCTCAAGTACACCTGGCTCAAGCCCGACGAGGCGTCGCAGGCCGCGGCCGCTGGGGTGGCCGGCGGCGCGAAGCGGGTGTGCCTGGTGGCGAGCGGCCGCGGACCCACCGACCGGGACGTGGGCCGGGTCTCCCAGACCATTGAGGCGATCAAGGCACAGAACGAAGGCGTCGAGGTGTGCGCATGCCTCGGGCTGCTGTCCGACGGTCAGGCCGAGCGGCTGCGCGCGGCCGGCGCGGACGCCTACAACCACAACCTCAACACCTCCGAGGCCACCTACGGGGACATCACCACCACTCACACCTACGCCGACCGTGTCGAGACGGTGCGGCAGGCGCAGGCGGTCGGCATGTCCGCCTGTTCCGGGCTGATCGCCGGCATGGGCGAGTCGGACCAGGACCTGGTGGAGGTGGTCTTCGCGCTGCGCGAGCTCGACCCGGACTCGGTCCCGGTCAACTTCCTGATCCCGTTCGAAGGCACCCCGCTGGCCAAGGAGTGGAACCTCACCCCACAGCGTTGCCTGCGCATCCTGGCGATGGTGCGGTTCGTCTGCCCGGACGTGGAGGTGCGGATCGCGGGCGGGCGCGAGGTCCATTTGCGTTCGCTGCAGTCGCTCGCCCTGCACCTGGCCAACTCGATCTTCCTTGGCGACTACCTCACCAGCGAGGGCCAGGCGGGCCAGGCCGACCTGGACATGATCGCCGACGCCGGCTTCGAGGTGGAGGGCGCCGACACCACGACGCTGCCCGAGCACCGTGCGGACGCTCTGGCGGCCGCCGGGTCCGGCTGCGGTTCGGGCGGTGGCGGGGGCTGCGGTCCCTGCGGCGACAGCGGGGCGGCGGTCCCGGAGACCGCGGCCGCCGCTGCGACCACGGCCGTCCCGGCGCCGGACAAGGCTCAGGCGGAGCCGGGCGCGGCCCGCACCGGCCTGATCGCGGTACGCCGCCGCGGTGCGGGCACCGAACTGCCGCCCAATGCCTGAGCCGCTGGGCACCGGCGAGTTGCTGGCCCTGAACCGGCAGCACGTCTGGCATCCCTACGGTCCGATGCCCGGCCGCACCGAGCCCCTGGTCGTGGAGTCGGCGGTCGGAGTCCGGCTGCGGCTCGCCGAGCCGTTCGAGGGGCACGACGAACACACGGCCAACGACGACGTGGCCCGGATCTGCACAGCGGTGCGCGTGGCGGGGGACGCCGGATGAGCGGGCAGGGTCCCTGCGGCCACGCGGATCCCGGCCAGGACGGCGACGCCGACACCAATACGCACCATGGCGGCGGCGCAGCCGGTGGAGGAAGTGGCGGCGGTGCATGCGTGGTGTTCGTCACCGGCACCCGGACCCGAGGTCGGCAAGACGGTGACCACAGCAGCCATCCGCGAGCCCGGACTGGCAGCCCACTGCAACCTGACAGACCTGCCGGAGGTCGCAGCCACTCCCCTGCTCGGCGCGCTTCCGGAGGGTGCTGCTGCCAGCCGAAGCAGGAACTCTTCGGGCCGCTTGGCGCTGGCCGGTTCGGCACCGGCACTCGAGGGCCAGCGGGGCGCCGCCGCGTTCGCGGAATCACAGCCGGAGCCCTTCTCTTCTTGAGGTGTATGAGGTCATGAGAACTCCCCCACCAGCATCGGCCGCCCACGGCCGGGCGACGACGAAGTGCCCGTACGCCGGGCCCGCACTGGACGCGGCCGACCCGGCGTTCGCCGCCGACCCGTACCCGTTCTACGCGGCTCTCCGCGACAACGGGCCCGCTGCCCAGGTACTACTCGCCAACGGCTCCAAGGCGTGGCTGGTCACCGGATACGACCCGGTGCGGACCGTACTGGCCGACGGCCGCTTCTCGAACGTGCCACCACGCGACGCAGGGCGTCCGAAACCCGACTCCCCGGCGCAGCGGGTTCGCGCGCTGCTCGTCCGGCACATGCTCAACACCGACGCCCCCGACCACACGCGACTGAGGCGCTTGGTCACTGCGACCTTCACACCCCGGCGCGTCGACGCGCTGCGCCCCCGCATCCAGGAGCTGACCGCCGAGCTGCTGCGGGACATCCCCCGCGGCACTGAGGTGGACCTGGTCAACGCGTTCGCGTTCCCGCTGCCGGTGCTCGTGATCAGTGAGGTGCTTGGTGTGCCGCCCACCGATCGGTCGGCGCTGCGCGAATGGACCTACCGTGTGGGCTCGCCCGCCGACGCGCTGCCTCCTGGCTCCCTGGACGAGGCATGGTCGTCGTTGCACGCATTTTTCTCGTCGTTGATCGAGGACAAACGCCGCTCGCCCGGCAGCGATCTGTTCAGCTCGCTGGTGCATACCGAGCTGAACAGCGATGAGCTGCTGGCCATGGCGTTCCTGCTGCTGTTCGCCGGATACGAGACAACGATGAATCTGCTGGCCTCCGCCGTCCTGCTGCTTCTCGGCCATCCCGATGAACTGGAGGAGCCGCACTGGCCGCACGTAGTCGAGGAGACGCTGCGGCACGCCAGCCCTCTGGAAGCGGCGACATGGCGTCGCACTGTGGAGGACGTCTGGCTGGGGGGCCAACATGTTCCAGCAGGTGCGTCCGTGCTCGGAGTGCTGGCGGCTGCGAGCCGTGACCCGAGCAGGTACCCGGAACCGGACGTCTTCCGACCACAGCGGTGGGCCGGCTTGGGAGCGCCGCCGAGCCTGGCGTTCGGGCACGGGCCGCATTACTGCATAGGCGCGCGGTTGGCGCGGCTTGAGGCGCTGATCTCCCTGCCCGCCCTCTTCGAAGCTCTTCCCGGCATGCGGCTGGCCATGGACCCGGCACAACTTCCCTACCGGCCAGGGCTGTTGGTCCGAGGGCCACGCACGCTTCCCGTCCGCACGCACCAGTCCTCCCGCACACCGCCGACCCAGGGACACGCCCATGCCTGAGGCAGCCTTCGACTGGCTCGACCAGCACGCCGAGCAGCGCCACCGCGCCGGACTCACGCGTACGCTCCGCGCCCGGCCCCGGCCCCAAGACGACTCGGTACTCGACCTGGCGGGCAACGACTACCTGGGGCTGACCCGAGACCCCCGGGTCACGCAAGCCGCGGCCGACGCGGCTCTGCGCTGGGGTTCGGGGGCCACTGGCTCACGCCTGGTCAGCGGCACGACGGCGTTGCACACCGAGCTCGAAACCGAGCTCGCCGCACTGTGCGGGGCGGAGGCGGCTCTGGTCTTCTCCTCCGGCTACACCGCGAATCTCGCTGCCGTCACCGCCCTGACCGGCCCGGAGACACTGATCGCCTCCGACGCGAACAATCATGCCTCGCTCATCGACGGCTGCCGCCTCTCCAAGGCCCACACCGCGATCGTCCCTCATGCCGCCCCTGAGGTGTTGTCCACGCTTCTGGCCGAGCATCGGGAACGGGCCATAGCAGTCACCGAATCGGTCTTCTCCGTGGACGGCGACGCGGCACCTCTGGCCGAGATCGCCGCCGTCTGCCGGGACGGTGGGGCCGGGCTCGTCGTGGACGACGCCCATGGCCTGGGGGTGCTCGGCGACGGCGGATCGGGGGCGGTCGCCGCGGCCGGACTCGCTGGCGCGCCCGACGTGGTCACCACCGTGACCTTGTCGAAGGCACTGGGCAGTCAGGGGGGCGCCGTGCTCGGCCCCGCCCGGGTGATCCAGCACCTGGTGGAGAACGCCCGCACCTTCATCTTCGACACCGGCCTCGCCCCGGCCTCCGTGGGCGCGGCGCTCGCCGCTCTGCAGATCTTGCGGGGAGAGCCACAGCGCCCGGCCCGTGTCCGCAACGTGGCACATGCGCTGGCGCACCAGCTGGCTCAAGCTGGCCTCCGGGCCACGACGCCGGACGCGGCCGTGGTCTCGGTCAGGGCCCCATCGCCCGAATCTGCGGTGCGCTGGGCCGCCCAGTGCCACGCCGACGGTGTCGCGGTGGGCTGCTTCCGCCCGCCATCCGTCCCCGACGGTATCTCCAGGCTCCGTCTCACCGCACGCGCCGATCTGACCGAGGGCCAGATGGAGACTGCTGTCCGCGTCATCGCAGAAAACGCCCCGGCAAGCTGACCCCTTGGCTCACCGACGGAGTTCGTCAGTGAAGCCGGAGCGGACGAAGAACAGGAGCTGCGCGGCGTGCTCGAAACACAGCTGCCGGGCCAATTCCAAAAAAAAGGGGCCCGTAGATGTTCCCGCCCACCATATCGGCGTTCTCGCCCTCCCCACACGCCAGTTCATTGGCCAGCAAAGGAGAGATCAGGGGATCGCCCTACGTCGTACCGGTCAAGCCACCGCCACGGCCCGCTCCCAACCGCGTCCAGCGCTACCAACAGCGGGGAGACCGCCTTGACCGGTCGCGTGTTGTCGGCCGACGAGGCGCTGACATGGGGAGGCCGTATGCGTTCGGGGGGCGCGATGACATCGCCTTTGCGCCACGTCACTGATCCCTGCCGGAAGTCCTCTCCGGGGCAGTTGCCGAGCAGGGGGCGAGAGGTCCCAACTGGGGCGCTGTGACACCTGCACGTGCCCATCGCGCGATCCGTAGATCAAATGACCGACACATCCATCAACCCGTAGGCCAAAGGGGCAGACCATGGCATTGACAACTCGATTCACCAAAGCCTTCGGGGTCGAGCATCCCGTCGTATGCGGTGGGATGACTGCAGTGAGCACCGCGGAACTGGTGGCCGCTGTGGCGAACACCGGCGCACTCGGTTTCCTGTCGGCGTTGACACAGCCGACGCCCGAGGCGCTTGAGACGGAGATCAATCGCTGCCGGAACATGACGGACCGGCCGTTCGGAGTCAATTTGACCATTCTGCCGAGCATCAAGCCCGTTCCCTACGACGAATACCGCGATGCGGCGATCGCGGGTGGCGTCAAGGTCATCGAGACTGCCGGGCGCAGCCCGGAGCCGCACCTGCCAGCGCTGGCCAAGGCCGGGGTCAAGGTCATTCACAAGTGTGTTGCGGTGCGTCACGCACTGAAGGCTCAGAAGCTGGGTGTCGACGCCGTGAGCATCGACGGTTTCGAATGCGCAGGGCACCCAGGAGAGGACGACATTGGTGGTCTCGTTCTGATTCCGGCGGCTACGGCCCAACTGAGGATTCCCGTGATCGCCAGCGGCGGTATCGCGGACTCGCGCGGTCTTGTAGCGGCGCTTGCCCTGGGAGCCGATGCCGTCAGCATGGGCACTCGGTTCGTGGCCACCCGGGAGGCTCCCGTGCACGAGAACGTCAAGAGGCAGATCGTGGACCACGACGAACGCTCCACGGTCATGGTGTTCCGGAAATTCCGAAACACGGCGCGGGTGGCCAGGAATGCGATCTCGGAAGAAGTCGTCGCGATCGAAAGCCGCGAGGAGAGTACCTTCGCCGATGTTTCCGATCTTGTTTCCGGGCAGCGCAGCAGGAGTGAGGCGCTTGCCAAGGGGAACGTGGACGGCGGCATGTGGTGGGCTGGCCAGACCCAGGGGCTGATCGACGATGTCCCGACCTGCGCCGCGCTGATGGCGCGGTTGATCGGTGAGGCCGAAGAGATCATCACCCAGCGCCTCGCCTCGGTGGTGGCGCACAGCACGAAGTGACCGTGCCATGAGCCCACTCGACCTTGAAGTTCCTCCACGATCTTGGACACTCGATAGTTCAAGCACTACCTGGTCCCGGCCGGCATGAAGACGAGGCATGGCCACTCCTCGACGTCATCGCCGCTTGGGGTCCTCGCGAGTCCGCTACTCCTCGGCGGGCATACGCGCGCGGCGTCGCGCTGCGCCTCCGTACGGCCCTCCCGCAGCAGCGGCGTACGTCGCCAGTCCGGCTCGTGGTCACATCAGCGACGAACTCGCCCACGACTGGGGACACTCACTCCACGGCAGCGCCGGCAAAACCCTCTGGGCCGTTGTGCCCACCACCATCACCCGGCTCACCACATGGACAAGCACTGGCTACGGCGCAAGCAAGGAATCTCTTCGAGCCTGACCGGTGGTCCGCCGTTTCTGGGATGGCGGGTGCCGGAGGGCGATGATGTTGTTGTCCTGCGGCCGGAGGGTGCTCCGG
This sequence comes from Streptomyces hygroscopicus, assembly GCA_002021875.1. Taxonomy (NCBI): domain Bacteria; kingdom Bacillati; phylum Actinomycetota; class Actinomycetes; order Kitasatosporales; family Streptomycetaceae; genus Streptomyces; species Streptomyces hygroscopicus. The sequence goes on along the minus strand of CP018627.1, from coordinate 11,482,590 downwards.
CCGGGCTCGGGGCATGGTGTTGGGGACAGCAGCGGGGTGCCGGGGCACCGCGTGGCGTCGTTCGGGTTTCCCGCACATGCACCGCGCGGTGGTCTGCCGGCCGCCGACACCGGGGCGGATCGCCTGCTTCAGCTGTCTGCGGCCGATGACCTGACTACCGGGTTCAGCGATGGACCGGTGGTGGATGAGATGACCGGGCTGGTGGGTCGGCATGGCCACTGCCATCGGCTCTCCCGATGCCCATCTCAAGGGGCTGGGCATCGCTTACGCCACCCCGGCCGAGGTGTTGCGTGGAGTGTGGCCGGAACCGAGGTGCTTGCGGAGCGAGAAGTCCACACCGGCCTCGGTGATCATGATGTCGCCGCCGGCCTTGTCCTTGTTGCGCATGCGTGCCGTGAAACCGTACGAGCCCACCCCGTGAGCGGGGTGGGCTCGTCTTCTGAGCGCCGGGCAGGCCTTGCACCTGCATCTCCCCACAGGAAGCGGGGCGTCTTTCCTTGGACCACCAACGCGCGACCGGCTGCCCGGAGTTCGGGCGACCGCGACAAGATCCACTATAGCGCACGGCACCTGTCGAGGTGGTCTCCGGACCCGGGCCCTGGACGGCAACGCGCTCGTCGGACTACAAGCGCCGCAGCAGCCGGTGCATCGCCTCCGCGGACTCGGTCATGGCGGCCAACGAGCAGGATTCATCGGTGACATGGGCCTGGTCCGGGTCGCCCGGTCCGTACACCACCACCGCCGGATCGCCGAGCCGACCGGTCAGCACCGAGGCGTCGGTGAAGTAGGTCGCGTACTCGGCCGGGCGGGCCGAGGAGCCGGGGGCCAGGATCTCCCGCGCGGCGGCGGCAGCCGACGGGTCGGTGGCGACGCCGGGCAGGTCCAGCAGCACTTCGAGGCCGATGCCGTCGCCGCACAGCCGGGCGATCTCCGCGATCGCCTCGTCCCGTCCGAAGCCGGGAACGGTGCGCACGTCCAGCCGCATCTCGGCGCGGTCCGGCACCAGGTTGGGCTGCTCGCCCGCGTGGAACGTGCCGATGTTGACCGTGACCGGGCCGTGGGTCGGGCTCACCGGCCAGTCACGGTGCCCGTGGATCCTGCTCGCCGCGGCGGCGAGCGCGGCGATCGCGTTGCGGCCCAGCTCCGGGCGGGAACCGTGCGCGGAGACCCCACGGGCCGTCGCGGCGAGCCACAGCACGCCCTTGTGGCCGAGGACGGTCCGGTTGCCGCTCGGCTCGGCCACGATGAGCAGGTCGGTGGGGGTGAGCGACGCCGCGTCGATCTCCTCGGCCCCATGGCAGCCGGTCTCCTCGCCGAAGGTGAAGATCAGCTGTACGGCGGTGTCCCGCGGGCTTTCCCGGGCGGCCCGTATCGCCGCCTCGACCTGGCAGGCCACGCCCGCTTTCATGTCGCTGCTGCCGCGGCCGAGCAGCCGGCCGTCGCGCAGTTCCCCGCTCATCGGGTCGAACGACCAGCCCGACGGATCGGCGGGCACGGTGTCCAGGTGTCCGGTGAAGGTGACCGGCACCCGTGGTGCCTCGGGCCCGAACCGGGCGATGACGTTGGCCCGGCCGGGTATCGGCTCCTCGACCCGGACGTCGAATCCCGCGCCGTCCAGCCGGTCCGCCACCAGTGTGGCGGCCGGTGCCTCCCGGCCGCCCCGGGTGTCGATCCGCACCAGCCGCCGCGCGAGGTCCGTCGCACCGCGCCAGGTGTCCGCGTCGTCCATCGGGGTCCTCCTGGGGTTGTGGTGAGTCTCCGTCATATGCGGTCCGGGGGCGCTTGCGTGGCCCGGGTGCTGTCGCGCACCACCAGGGCCGGCACGAGTGAGATATGTGCGTGCGGACCGCGCTCGGCGTCCTTGGCCAGGCTCGCCGCGGCCAGCAGCCGTACCGCCTCCGCGGCGATCCGGTCGCGGGGCTGATGGACCGTGGTCAGGGCCGGCTCGGCCAGCCGGGAGAACTCGATGTCGTCGTAGCCGGTCACCTGCACCTGCTGGGGCACCGCGAAACCGTGGGCCCGGCAGGCGCGGGTGGCCCCGAGCGCGATCAGGTCATCGGCGCATACGAGCGCGTCCGGAAGGCCGCCCTCCGCGATCAGCCGGGCCACGGCGGCCTCACCCCACTCCACGCTGTAGTCCCCGAGCAGCACCTGGTCCGGCTTCACCTGGATGTTCAGCTCCTCGGCGCGCCTCCGGAACCCGGCGAACCGCTGCTCCGTGGAGGAGTGGGTCATCAGCGAGCCGATGAAGGCCGCCGACCGCGCCCCGCCGTCGTGGAGGTGGTCCACGACCTGCCGCATCGCGGCGACGTCGTCGACGCCCACCCAATCGGTGGTGGTGCCGTCGACGAATCGGTCGAGCTGGACGAGCGGCAGCCGGTCCGCGGTCTGCTGCACGGCGGGCCGGCTGTCGACGCCGTGGCTCGGGCTGACGATGATGCCGTCGACGTTGCGCGCGGCGAGCGAGGCCAGCCGGCGCGCCTCGATCCGCGGGTCGGAGCGCGCGTCGCACAGGAACAGCTCCTTGCCCTCCTTCCCCAGGGCGTGTTCCACGCTCTCCACCAGGGAGGTGAAGAACGGGTTGGTGATGCTGGGCACGACCATCCCCACGGTGTCGGTACGACTGTTGCGCAGTGCCCTGGCGATGACATTGACCTGGTAGCCCAGGTCGTCGGCGGCGCGGCGCACCTTGCGTTCGACCGCGGCCGAGACCTGGCCCCGGCGGGAGAGCACCCGTGACACGGTGGCGGTGGAGACACCGGCCCGCTCGGCGACCTGAGCGATCGTAACCCGTTGCAATCGATTACCTTCCTGCCGGGAAACATGTCGGTCACATGGCTCCAACGCCGATGTGACCTGGCGCGTTGAATCAGCATAGAGCCTTGACACGGCACCTGACCCCTGCCTACGGTCCTCCGCAACTCAGCTGTAATCGATTGCATTGAGGTGGCGTGATGACGACATCCGCGAACACGAGCAACCTCGGGGTGTTCCCACCCCGGCCGAACGCGATCAAGGAGCTGTTCGGCACCCCGAAGGTCGTCATCGGCGTGGTGCACCTGCCGCCGCTGCCCGGCAGCCCGCATTACGAGGGCACCCCGCTGGACGAGATCTGCGCCTTCGCGGTCGAGGAGGCGCGGGCCTATCTGGAGGGCGGATGCCACGGGCTGATCGTGGAGAACCACTGGGACATCCCGTTCCTCAAGCCTGGCGAACACGGTTATGAGACATCGGCGGCGATGGCCGTGGTGACCGACCGGGTGCGGCACGCCGTGCTGGAGGGAGCCGGCGGCAGGCTGGGGGTCAGCGTGCTGTCCAACGCCGCCGAGTGCGCCATCGCCTCCGCCTGGTCCGGCGGCGGCGGATTCGTCCGGGTCAACCAGTGGGCCAATGCCTATGTCGCCAACGAGGGCATCATCGAGGGCCAGTCGGCACACGCCAGTCGCTATCGCAGCCGGATCGGTGCCGGTCCGGTCAAGGTCTTCGCCGATGTGCACGTCAAGCACGGTTCGCATGCCATCGTCGCCGACCGCACACTGGCCGAACAGACCGAGGACGCCGAGTTCTTCGGCGCCGATGTGCTGATCGCCACCGGCTCCCGGACCGGGGACGCCGCCTCGCTGGAGGAGGTCGAGGGCATCTCCGCCCACACCACCCTGCCGGTGGTGATCGGCTCCGGTATCACCGCGGGCAACATCGGCGGCCTGCTGCCCGCCTGCGACGGGGTGATCGTCGCGTCCTCGGTGAAGGACAACGGCCGCTGGTGGGGCCGGGTCGACCAGGCCAAGGTCCGCGAGCTGACCACCGCGGCGGCCAAGGCCGGAGTGGTGCTCCCGTGATCGTCTTCTGCGGGTACGCCAACATCGACCTGACCGTCGGTGTGCCCGCGCTGCCCGCTCCCGGTGACCGTGTGCAGGCGACCGCCATCCGCCACGGCCACGGCGGGATGGCCGCCAATGCCTCGGCGGCCGCGGCCCGGACGGGGGCCGACGCGTGGTTCGCCGGTGTGGTCGGACCGGAGCCGCGGAGCACGGCGTTCCTCGCCGCACTCGCCGCCGACGGGGTCCGCACCGACTGGACCGCCCGCACCGGCACCCTCACCACCGCCGTCGTGCTGCTCACCCCGGACGGCGAACGCGCCGTCATCAGCCAGGACGACGAGTTGGACGCCCGGCACATCACCCGTACGGTACGGGCCGCGCGCAAGGCCGGGGCGGACTGGCTCTACCTCGACGGCTACCGCTTCCCCGAGGCCGCCGCCGCGCTGGCCGAGGCCGCCGCCGACGCCCCGCCCGGGACGCCCGGACCGGGCCTGGTGGTGGACCTCGACGGCTGCGACCGGGCGGAGGCGATGCGCACCGCGCTGTCCGCGGCCGATCACGCCGTCGTCGGCCGGCCGCTGGCCATCGCGCTGCTGGGCGGAGAACCGGCCCTGGCCCGGGCCGCCGCCGACCATGACGTCCATCTGGTCGTGACCGACGGCTCGCGCGGCTGGACCCTGCTGACCCCGGCCGGTGACCGCCACGACGGTCCGGCGATCGAGGTGGACACGGTCGACGCCACCGGGGCCGGAGACTGCTTCACCGGCGCATACTGTGCCGAACTGGACCGGGGCCGGTCCCCGCTGGAGGCGGCGCGCTTCGCCGCCGTCGCCGCCGGCCTGTCCTGTACCCGCCCCGGCGCCCGTGACGGGCTGCCCGACCGGCGGGCCATCGAATCCTGGCTCGCGGCCCACCCCCCTTCCGAAACCCCGGAGCCGACCCGCACCCCGTAGGACAAGGAGAGCAGATGCGCCAGAAAGTGACGGCCGTGGTCGCGCTGGGCCTGCTGCTGACGACCGTCGGCTGCGACACCCAGGCCCGCCGCGAGATGGCGGCCGAGAAGAAGACCACCGAGCAGGGCCCGCCGCCGCCCGCGGAGGTCGCCCGCTCCTGTACCGTCCGCGGCCACGCTCCGAAGATCGGTATCGTGCCCATCAACCTCCAGGCGCTGTTCTTCAACCAGATCAACACCGGCGCCCGGACCGTGGCCCGCAAGGCCGGGGTCAAAACCCAGATCGTCAACGGCAACGACGACTCCGCCACCCAGGCCAACGCCATCGACGACCTGGTGACCAACCACTACGACGCCATCATCGTGGACGCGGTCGACACCGAGGGCATCAAGCCGGCCATCCGCCGGGCCAAGGCGGCGGGCGTGCCGGTCGTCGCCGTGGACGCCACCATCGACGACCCCGCGGTCTCCGTCCAGGTCGGCGTCGGCAACGCGGAAGGCGGCCGGCGGATCGGCGAGGCCCTGCTGAAGACGGCCGGCAACCGCGGTGGGATCGGCGTCGTCGGCGCGCTCAACAGCACCATCCAGAACGAGCGGCAGAAAGGATTCACCAGCACCGTCACCGCCAAGGGCATGAAGATCCAGAACGTGGTCGACGGCCGGAACATCCAGGAGAACGCCCAGACCTCCGCCGAGAACCTGCTCACCCGCGACCCCGGCCTGAAGTACGCCTACGCCACCGGCGAGCCCGCCCTGATCGGCCTGGCCGCCGCCGTGGTCAGCCAGCACCGCACCAAGGACCTCAAGGTCGTCGGATGGGACCTGTCCAGCCAGGCCGTCGACGGGCTGCGGGCCGGCTGGATCACCGGTGTGCTGCAGCAGAACACCTTCCGGTTCGGCTACGAGGCCATGAATTCCGCGATCGACCTGGCCTGCGGCCGCACCGCCCGCCGACAAGTGCCCGTTCCCACCCAGCTGGTGACCCCGGACAACGTCAAGAACTACCTCTACTACCTGGAGAAGTGATGGGCGAGAGCGCGCTGGTCTCCCTGCGAGGAATCACCAAATCGTTCGGCGCCGTCCGCTCGCTGCGCGGCGTCGACCTGACCCTGGCCCCGGGCGAGGTACTCGGCCTGGTCGGCGACAACGGCGCCGGGAAGTCGACCCTGATGAAGGTCCTGGCCGGTGCGGTCCAGCACGACGGCGGGCAGATCTCCATCGACGGCCGCGACGTCCGCTTCACCAGCCCCGCCGACGCCCGCCGCGAGCGGGTCGGCATCGTCTACCAGGACCTCGCCCTGTGCGACACCCTCGATGTGGCCAGCAATCTGTTCCTCGGCCGTGAACCGCGCAGAGGCCCCTTCATCGACCGCGCCACGATGCACGCCCGGGCCGCGGAAACCCTCTCCGAACTGCACGTCCGGGTGAAATCCACCTACCAGGAGATCGGCGAGCTCTCCGGAGGGCAGCGGCAGGCCGTGGCGATCGCCCGTGCGGTGTCGTTCCGCCCGCGCGTGCTGATCCTGGACGAACCCACCGCCGCGCTCGCCGTCGCCGAGGTCCGGCAGGTGCTGAAGATGATCCGCGACGTCGCCGCCCAGGGCGTCGGCGTCATCCTGATCACCCACCGGCTGCAGGACCTGTTCGAGGTCTGCGACCGGATCACCGTGATGTACGAGGGACGCAGCGTCGAGGACGCTCCGATCTCCGATCTCGACATCGAACGGCTCGTCGCCATGATCACCCGATCCGGCGCCACGCACGGCGGGCCCGACACCGAAGAGGTGGCCTGATATGAGCGCCGACACCGCGATGCGCACCACCGCCGTACTGGGCCGGCCCCCGGGCCGCTGGCAGCGCGCCAACAAGGCCACCCTGGCCATGCTCGGCGTGGGCGTCGCGCTCTTCCTCGGCTTCGGCATCGCCGCACCCAACTTCCTGACCTTCACCAACCTGGCCAACCTGGCCACCCAGGTGGCGATCACGCTGATCGTGGCGGTCGCCATGACCTTCGTGATCAGCACCGGCCAGATCGACCTGTCCGTGGGATCGATCCTCGCGTTCACCGCCACCTGTACCGCCGAGATGCTCCAGGCCGGCTGGGACTCCTCCGTGGTGATCATCGTGGCGCTGCTCGCCGGGCTCTTCTGGGGCGCCGTCAACGGATGGCTGTCGGCCTATCAGAAGATCCCCCCGTTCATCGTCACCCTCGCCACCATGTCGGTCGTCCGCGGTCTGGCACAGCTGTGGACCAAGGGGTTCTCCGTCCCCATCGACGCCCGGCTCTTCGTCGCCAAGCTCGGCGACGCCTCCTTCCTCGGGCTGTCCGCGCTGGCCTGGATCGCCCTGGCCACGGTCGCCGTCGGAGCGGTCCTGCTGTCGAAGCTGCCGTTCGGCTCCTACGTCAACGGCATCGGCGCCCAGGAGGAGTCGGTACGGCGGGCCGGGGTGAACACCGCCCGGGTCAAGATGATCACCCTGATGATGACCGGGGTGGCCGCCGGTATCGCCGGGCTGCTCACCGCGGCCAGGCTGGGGTCCGGCTCCGCCAACTCCGGACAGGGCTTCGAGCTGACCGTGATCGCCGCAGTCGTGCTCGGTGGCACCAATCTGTTCGGCGGCCGGGGCACCATACTCGGCACCGTCATCGGCGCCCTCATCACCGGAGTCATCGCCAACGGCCTCAATCTGCTCGGCGTGAGCCCGTTCCTCACCCCCATCGTCACCGGACTGGTGCTGCTCGCCGCGATCTGGATCAACCTGCGCGGCCGGGCGATGGCCGATCTGTTCACCCATCTGACGGGCCGCTCATGAGCGACCCCGCCCCCCGCACCGTGACCACGGTGACCGGGCCGGTGCCCAGCACCGGGCTCGGCCTCACCCTCACCCATGAGCATCTGCGCAACGACGTCCGCAAGGCCGTCACCACCCCGGCCGACCCCCGGCTCGGTCATCTGCGCGACGCCCGCACCACACCCGAACTGGCCTGGCTGCTGCGCGAGCAGCCCTACGCCTGCCTCGACCACTGTGTGCTCGATGACACCGAAGGAATGCTGGCCGATCTGCGCGCGTTCGCCGCCGCCGGGGGCGGCACGATCGTCGACGTCACCCCGGGCGGACTGGGCCGCGACCCGGCGGCGCTGCACGCGCTCTCCGAGGACAGCGGCGTACGTGTGGTCATGGGCAGCGGCTGGTACCTGGAGCCCTACCATCCCCGGCCGCTGTCGCCGGCGGACGAGCGCGGCCTCGCCGTCGCATTGCTGGCCGAGTTCACCGAGGGCGCCGACGGCACCGGGATCCGGCCGGGCGTCATCGGCGAGATCGGGGTCTCCCCGCGGTTCACCGAGGGCGAGCACACCGCGCTGCGTGCCGCCGCGCGCACCCAGCGCGAGACCGGTGTGCCGCTCTACATCCATCTGCCCGGCTGGCAGCGCCGCGCCCACGAGGTCCTCGACCTGGTGCTGGGAGAGTACGGGGTGACGCCGGCCGCCGTGGTGCTGTGCCATATGGACCCCTCGCACGCCGACCCGGACTATCAGCGGTCGGTGGCCGACCGCGGCGTCTGGCTCGAATTCGACATGATCGGCATGCCGTTCCACTACCCCGGCGAGGGGCAGTCCCCGGCACCCCACGAAACCGCGCAGGCGATCGCCGGGCTCATCGCCCGCGGACACGGCGACCGGCTGCTGCTCAGCCACGATGTGTTCCTCAAGAGCATGCTCACCGCCTACGGCGGCAACGGCTTCCGCTATGTGCCGGAGCTGTTCCTCTCCCGGCTCGTCGAGCACGGCGTGCCCCGGCGGACCGCCACGGGCCTGCTGCACACCAATCCGGCCCGGCTGTTCGAGCACGCCGCCGCGTCCTGACGCCCTGACCACCGTCCCGGCGTTTCGCCCCATCCCCGTCACGAAGGAGCAACCTGTGACCCGCGTCCTGATAGCCGGTGAGAGCTGGATCTCCCAGTCCACACACATCAAGGGGGTCGACTCGTTCACCACCAGTACCTATGTGACCGGAGTCGAGCCGTTGCGGCGGGCGCTGGAGGGCCGCGGGCACGAGGTCACGCACCTGCCCGCGCATCTGGTACCCGGGCAGTTCCCGGGCGACGCCGAGGCGCTCGCCGACTACGACGTCGTCATCCTCTCCGACATCGGGGCGAACTCCCTCCAGCTCTCCCCCGAGGTGTTCGAGGGGGGCACGCCGGGGGCCGACCGGATCGACGCACTGCGCGGATGGGTCGGCGACGGCGGCGGGCTGCTGATGGTCGGCGGCTATCTCTCCTTCACCGGTTTCGAGGGCAAGGCCGCCTACCGCAACACCGCGCTGCACGAGGTGCTGCCGGTCGAGTTGCTGCCCGAGGACGACCGCGTCGAACTCCCCGCGGGCGGCCGTGCGTCGGCCGTCGGTACCGGCCATCCCGCCCTCGGCGGGGTGACCGGCGAATGGCCGCCGCTGCTCGGCTACAACCGCGTCCGGCCGCGTCCGGGCGCCGAGGTCCTGGCCACCCTGGGCGGCGACCCCCTGGTGGCGGTGGCCGAGTACGGTGCGGGACGGTCGGCGGTCTTCACCTCCGACTGCTCCCCGCACTGGGCGCCCGCGGCGTTCTGCGAGCAGTGGGACGGCTACGCCCAGGTCTTCGGCGGCCTCGTCGAATGGCTCTCCCGTTGACTTCCTCCCCCGCCTGAAGGCGGGGGATTCCAGCGGTCGCCCGCTGGGTTTCCTGCTTCACCGACGACCGCCCCGTCCGGGAGGACTCCCGTTGAGGTCTTACACCGTCTCCACAGGCGGACGCCGCCAGCCCGGCGGCCAGGATGTTGCGTGCCCCGTTCACGTCGCGGTCATGCACGGTGCCGCAGTCACACGTCCACTCGCGGACGTCCAGCGGCAGCTTCTCGCGGACCGTGCCGCAGGCCCCGCACAGCTTCGAGCTGGGGAACCAGCGGTCGGCCATCACCAGTTCGCGCCCGTACCAGGCGCACTTGTACTCCAGCATCATGCGCAGGTCCGTCCAGGCCGCATCCGAAATGGCACGCGCGAGCTTGCCGTTCTTCAGCAAATTGCGGACGGGCAGGTCCTCGATCACGACCGTTTGATTCTCACGGACGAGACGAGCCGACAGCTTGTGCAGGAAGTCGCGGCGCCGGTCGGCGATCCGCGCGTGCACGCGGGCGACCTTCCGGCGCGCCTTCTCCCGGTTCGCGGACCCCTTGCCCTTGCGGGACAGCTCCCGCCGCGCCTTCGCCAGGCGGGCCCGGTCGCGCCGTTCGTGCCGGGGGTTGGCGATCCTCTCCCCGGTGGAAAGGGTCACCAGGGAGGTGATCCCGGCGTCCGGGCCCACCGCCGCGCTCGTGGCGGGGGCAGGGGCGACGGTGTCCTCGACAAGCATCGCGACGAACCAGCGGCCCGTGCTGTCGCGGGACACAGCCACCGTCGTCGGCTCCGCACCCTCCGGGAGGGGACGGGCCCAGCGGACGTCAAGCGGCTCGGCCACCTTCGCCGGCGTCAGGCGCCCGTCGCCCCACTTGAAGGCGCTGCGGGTGTACTCGGCCGACGCGCGGGACTTCTTCCGCGACTTGTACCGCGGGTACTTCGCACGCCTGGCGAACTTCTTCCACTCCGTCAGCGCGGCGGAGGACTGCACATAGGAGATACGGCGCTGCTCGCCGTACCAAGCCCGCGTGCGCTCCTCCAGCGCCGTGTTGCACACGAGGCGGACACAGCCGAACGCGCGCGACAGCTCAGCCGCCTGCTAGTCCGTGCGGTAAAAGCGGTACTTGAACGCCCACTTGGCCTGCGGCGTCGCATCTCACGTCCGGTCAGCACCCTTGTGAGTGGCCGGTGTCGGCCGGATCTCGGTGGAGCACGAATCACCCTGACAGCGATTCGCCTTTCCCAGCCCTGCTCCGCAGAGGCTTCGTTTCCTCCCCCGGCTGAAGCCAGGGGTACCCACGAAGGAGAACCCCGATGAGCCGGTCCGAGCGGCTCCTGAAGGCCGCCGCCCAGGTCATGGAACGGGCGTTGCGCATGCGCTTCGTCACCGAGGTCACCGCCGGCACGATCAGTGACGCCGACTACGCCGACTACCTGGAGATCGAGGCCGCGTTCGTGGAGACGGCCACCCGGCTGCACGGACTGGCCGTATGGAGCGCCCCCGACCGGACGGCGCTGGAGCGCAACGCCCGTGCGGTCCACGCGCTGACCACCACCCAGGCGGACTACTTCCGCGAAGCCCGCGCCGCCTGGCCCGTCCCCGCCCGGCCGGGCGCCGCCCGGCGGGCCGAGGTGCTGTCGCGGTATGCCCTCGACGTGGCGCGGGAAGGCGGCTACCCGGCGGTGATGACCATGCTGTTTGCCGCGGAAAGCCTCTACCTCACCTGGTGCGCCCGGGCGCACGAGCGCGGAGCCGTCCCCGACGGCGCGATGAGCGCCTGGGTGGCGCTCCACGCCGACCAGGCGTTCCGGGACGGGGTACGGGCCCTCGCGGCGGAGGTCGATGCCCTGCCGGACGACATCCCCCAGGAGCGGCTGACCCGCTGGTTCACCGGCATGCTGGAGGCGGAAATCATGTTCCACGACGCGGTGTTCGGGTGACCGGGACCCGGTTGGGGACGACCCTGCGAACGGGCCGCTGAGCCGGGCGAGGCGTACCCGTCGTTCGGTGCGCAGGCAGAACTCCATCGCGGCCGCGCTCGCCCTCGAGCGCGGCCGCGATGCCTTCCGCGTTCCGCGGCACCCGGTCCGGCTCCGCGTGCGAGTGAATCGGCTGTGCACCCATACTGCCCCACGGGCACGCTCGCGGCCGTCGCCGCTTGGCGACGGTTCCGGCTCGCCGCAGCGGGGGCCATCGCCCAGGGGCCGGCGGGTGCTCACTGCTCTCGCCTCCCTGGTGCCCCCAGTGGGCCGCCTGACCCAGAGGCCAGGCACCGAAGGCATAAGCGCGCGTCCCGGGCTACGGCGCCCAGTTGCGGACCGCGAAGAGGCATCAGTCCGGGGCGGACCTTGATGGTGCGCCGAGGCTGACCATGCCTGGCCGTTGCCGTTTCGACCGGGTTGCGAAAACGCGTCAGCCCGTGGGCATGCCGATCTGGTCGCGTTCCAGGACGGAACGCAGCTCCGAGAGGGCCTGCGCGGCGGCCGTTACGGGGGACGCCTTGAGCGCATCTGCGATCAGCTCGGCCAATCGCTCGGTAAAGGTCCCTTCTGCCGCGTCGACCAACTGCAGGCCGTCGTCAGTCAGGGCCAGCAGGGACGACCGGCGATCCGACGGATTCGGCTGGCGGGCAACCCATCCATGTCTCTGCAGGCGGTCGACGCCCTTGCTGGTGGCCCCGATGCCGACGGCGAACTCGGCGGCCAGGTCCGCCACCCGGGATTCGGGGTGGTCGCGGAGGTAGCGCAGGAACTCGAACTGCGACGTGACGATCCCGTGCCGCTCACGAAGACGGTCGTTGAGGGCGTTGTACAGACGCGTCTCGCATCGGACGAGGTCGGCGAAGAAGCCCGGGAGGTCGACGGTCTCACCGCCTGCTTTAGATGCCACGGCATATAGTCTACATTAAATGCCACGGCATATAATGCACTGGAAGTTACTTGCGACAGGAGCAAACAGGTGAGCAAGGAACAGCGCGCGCAGGTCAACGCGATGCTTCGGCATCCCCGCCCCGAGGGCCCCCGGTCGGTCGAGGCGATCCGAACCGGATTCAAGGCGATGATGGCCCAGATGATCGTCCCGGACGGGCTCCGCACCACGGAGACGACGCTCGGCGACCGACCCGCGCTGCACATCGAGCCGGGCAACAGCCCGCGCACCGGGACGATCCTGTACTTCCACGGCGGCGGCTACGTGTTCGGCTCCCCCGAGACCGCGCTGTCGCTGACGGGGAACCTCGTGTCCAAGACCGGGTTCAGGGCTTTCTCGCTGGACTACCGGCTCGCCCCCGAGTATCCGTTCCCGGCCGCGATCGAAGACGCACTGAGCGCCTACCGTGCCCTCCTCGGCAGCGGCGAGGACCCTTCGACCATCGCGTTCGCCGGGGACTCCGCCGGCGGCGGCCTCACCGTCACCACCTGCCTCGCCGCCCGCGACGCCGGTCTCCCGATGCCCGCCGCGATCGTGGCGTTCTCCCCCGGCCTGGACGCCACCCGGACGGGCGAGAGCATGGACACCAAGGCCCGCATCGACCCTTTCTTCACTCGCGAAAGCCTGGGACACACCGGAGCCATGTACCTCGCGGGAGCGGACCCGCACCACAACATGCTCAGCCCGGCCATCCACGCCGACCTGACCGGTTTCCCGCCGATGCTCCTCCAGGCGGGCACCAACGAAATGCTCCTGGACGACTCCACCCGCATGGCCGCCCGCGCCCGCGCAGCCGGAGTGGACGTGATCCTCGACATCACCGCCGACGTACCCCACGTGTTCCAGTCTTTCGCCGGCGTTCTCGACGAGGCCGACCAGGCACTGGACCGCGCAGCCCTGTTCCTCACGCAGCAGATTCACATTCCCGACACAGCGGTCGCATCAGCCGGGTAAGGCTCGGAGCCGTCTATGGTCGACCTCTTCGCCCAAGCGCTGCCCGACCGCGTCGTCCACGTAGTGCGCGACGCCTTGTACCGGGGGCCGGCCTGGCGTGACCTGCCGGGTCACCTTCACCACCCGCCCGGCCGCCCACGCGATCCTGTACGGACCCCAGCCGCCACGCACCGGCAAACGCGGACACCCCGCCTGGAAGGGTGAACGCCTGGGCACCGCTGCCGAGATGGCCGTCGGCGCGACCTGGCTCCGTGCTCGCGTGACGCGCTACGGCGTGACCGAGGACGTGGACCTCGCAGTGATCGCCTGCCCGCCCGCCCCGGGGGCGGCCGACAGCTCCCCGGCCAGTTCGACGGCGCGCTCGTAGCTGTCGACATCGATCACCATCCAGCCCGCGATGAGGTCCTTGGTCTCGGCGAACGGGCCGTCGGTGACCGGCGGGCGCCCCTCACCGTCGTACCGCACCCATGTCCCCTCGGGGGCGAGTGCCTGGCCGCCGACGAACTCGCCGGTCCCCTCCAGCCGCGCCGCGAAGTCGTTCATGTACTGCACATGCGCCGAGACCTCCTCCGGCTCCCACTGGTCCATGGGCACGTCGTTGACCAGGATGATCCGCAGCAACCGTCGGCCCTCGTCATCATCGATCTCGCGGACGCGTACTCGTTCTGCCACAAGGGGATCTTGGGAGGTGGAGTGCTGAAGGCCTGGCCCGGGATGCCGCCCGTCGGCAGGGCCGTGGTCCGAGTCCCGCGCAGGTGGCGGAGAAAGTCTCGGAAGCGGCCCGGCGTCCTCGTTCAACTCGCCCACCGCGTCGAGGTGAACGAGGACAGCACCGTGGAGGTCGCCCCGTTCACCCCACGCTGACCGCCACGCGGCGCTACCGAGCCTCCGGGGAGAAATCTCCAGGGCCCACGCAGAGAGACTTCCGGGCGGGAGTGAGGTGAAGCATGGTGATTCTGTGGAACACCAAGCCGACCGCGCCCCAACCCGACCGGTTCGGGCGCCGGGTGCCGGATGCCTGGGTGCCGGCGAACGGCGCGCCGTCGGCATACGGGGCGCAGGATCGACCCCGTACCGGAAGTCGCGCACCGGGGCGAATCAGCCACCACATGGCGAGGCCGGCGGACGTTGGCCCGGACCGGCCCCGTGGCCCCGCGGCCGAAGGCGCTCTCATTCGGGCCGGGCGGCACCGCCGACCGTGTGCATGTGCCGCAGCCCCTGCCGGTACGAGTCGAGCAGCCCGGTCTCGGCGTACGGGAGCTTGAGGTCGCGGCAGTGTTCCCGGACCAGCGGCTGTACGAGCCTGAGGTGGGGCCTGGGCATGTTCGGGAAGAGGTGATGCTCGATCTGGTAGTTCAGCCCGCCCAGGAGCCAGTCCGTGACCGGCCCGCCCCGGACGTTCCGCGAGGTCAGGACCTGGCGGCGCAGATGGCCCCAGCGCTCGCCCGCCGGGCCGGGCATCTCCATGCCCTTGTGGTTGGGCGCGAAGGCCATTCCCAGGTGGAGCCCGAAGAGCGCATGATGCACCAGGGCGAACGCGACGGCCTTGCCCACCGGCAGGCAGGTCAGCAGCAGGGCGCCGTAACCGGCCGCGTGCAGCGCCAGCAGCGCGCCCTCCACGGCCCGCTCGCGCACCGGCTGCCGCCGCAGGTCCTGGACACTGCTCACCTTCAGGGCGATGCCTTCCAGCAGCAGCATCGGGAAGAACAGCCAGGCCTGGTGGCGGGTGACCCAGCGGGCGAATCCGCGACGCACAGCGGCCTGCTCCGCGGTCCACACCAGTGCGCCGGCGCCGACGTCGGGGTCCTTCTCGATGTGGTTGGGGTTGGCGTGGTGCCGGTTGTGCTTGTCGTTCCACCACGCGTAGCTCATACCCAGGAGCAGATTGCCGTGGAGGAGTCCGATGGCGCGGTTCGCCCGGCGGCCGACAGCGATCTGGGCGTGCCCGGCGTCGTGGCCGACGTAAGCGGTGCGGGCGGACAGGATGGCCAGCGGCGCGGCGAGCAGCAGCGTCCACCAGGTGTCCCCGGCGAGGACGAACCCTGTCACCACGGCGGCCAGGGCGAGGAGGTTCACGGTGATCATCCGCGCGTACCAGCCCTTGCGACGCCCCAGCAGCCCCTGTCCCCTGACCTTCCGCAGCAGGGGAGTGAACTCACTCCCCTGCTGCGCGGTGGCGCCGACGGGTGCCGTGGACACAGACGGCACGGTGGTCTGAGACATGGAGGACTCCGGTCCTGAATCGGTCAGTAACGCTCTGACCTGCCTAAACGTACGGACCGGAGACCAGGCGGCGCTATGGCGTCAGCACCCCGGCCACACGGGGGCCAGCCCCAGCACCTGGAAGGGGGGCCAGCAACACCCCCACCCCGCCCTCCAGGCGACCACCACACCGAAAACCCAGGACACGCCGCGCAGGAACCGCTCCTGCCCAGTCATCGGTACTCGCCGATCCGCCGCGGGTCGTGCGGCGGCCCGGCTGTAACGTCGGCTCCGAGCGGAGCAGGGTGTGTGGGGTCACGGATTGATGATGTGGGGGTCGGTGTCGAACGACGACGCGTTGAAGTTGGCATCTCCTTCGTACTGGCTGGAGACGGTGTAGGCACCGGCCGGAAAGGCGTTGTCGGTGAAGAGGGTGAAGCCGTTGCTGTCCAGGGCCACGCTTGTAAAGAAGACGGTTTGGTCCATGACGTCGATGGCGGTGGCGACGTTGCCGGTGGGGACGCCCGTTCCGGGGGGCACGGCTTCCACGAAGGCGATGTAGCTGACCGTCTCCCCCACCGTGGAGGGGTTGGGGATGGAGGTGATGGTGACCTTCGTGTCCGCCCTGTTCACCGTGTGCGTGTCGGTTCCTGTCGAGGTGAGGAAGGTGGCGGTGTCGGGGTTGTAGACGGCGGTCACGGTGTACGCGGTGGCATTGGCGTCGAGGGCGCTGGTGGTGAAGCTCGCCACACCGCCCGACAACGTCCCGGAACCGGTGACCGTACCGCCGGGTGTGCCCGCGCCGGGCGCGACCGGGGTGATCGTCGCGGTGAACGTCACCGGCTGCCCGAGCGCCGACGGATTGGGCGAGGACATCACCGAGGTCGTGGTCGAGGCCGGGACGACGACGATGGCATTGGTACCGGTGGAGGTGAGGAAGTTGGTGTCACCGCTGCAAAGGGCGGCGACCACGTGTGTGCCGACGCTCAGACCCGTCGCGGTGACCGAGATCGTCCCGCCCACCAGCGTTCCCATCAGGGTGGGGCCGCCGGTGATGATGAAGGTGACCGTGCCGCTGGGGGTGCCGACGCCGAGCGGTATCACGGTGGCGGTGAGCGTGACCGACTGTCCGACCACCGACGGGTTCGGGGTCACCGTCACCAGGGTGATAGTGGGGGGAGCCATAAGGGGCCCTCCGAATCGTATGGTTCGGTGGGCCGTTGCTCGCCATGCGACGCCTGATCAGGGCGCGGCGGCGCATCGGGGGCCAGGGGATGTACACGTACGGAGATCGACGCCGAGTCGTGCCCGCTGGAGGGTTGCCCGCGTCACCGTCCCCCGGCGTAGGTGGAACCCACCGGTCTATAGCACCAGTAGGTGCGCGACTCGCGGTCAACGCCAGAGCAAGACGCCGAATTACCCCGTAGGGCGCAGCGCTCGACGGACATCCCCGCGCACACCCCCCGTCCCGTGCGGCGCGCGTCCCGCACGGGCGGGGCACCGCGTACGCAGGGAGCACACGCTCCCGCCCCACCGCTTCCCTGGGGCGGGACCGCAATGGCCGGTAAGAGCGGCAGGCTCCGGCCTCGAAGTCTCGTGACGGTCCGTCGGTTCCTCCGGTGGACCGTTTTCGGCTTGTCGGGCGGGTTGCGGGCAGGCTGCTGGACCGGCTGTCGCGTCGGATGGGCACCGGGTTCCACGTCTTCGGCTGCGTGTGCGGTACTCCGCCCGGCAGTCGCCCCGGGCCGGACGGGCCCGCGAAGCATCGGGCGATGGTGAGACACCGCTCGGCCACCTCACCTCAGCAGGTCACAACGTGTCGAAGCGGGAATTGCGTTGGGTGACCACCAGGGCGGAATCGAGCGCGTCACCGGTGGCGGAGGCATGGGCGTCTTCCGGGCCGCGGGCCCAATTCCATCAGGCAGGCCGTGGTCAGCGTCGCCGGGCCCATCGGCGGCCCGAACCAGGGAACCTTCAGGTCCCGTCGCGAGATCGTCGATGCCATTCGCTACGTGGTCGGCACCGGCTGCGAGTGGAGGGTCTGCCTGTGAACTTTCCGCCCTGGCGCACGGTTTGGGGGTTCATGGCGCGCTGGGCGGCCACCGGGGTCATCGGGCAAATACGCGACCGGCTGGCTGGCCGGGTCCGCCGCGCGATGGGCAAAGGTCAACCCTCTCGCTCCACTCACTATGCGCGAAACCAGTGGGCCCGGCTCTGCATCGGAGAAGCACCAGGAGGGTGACGCAAAGCAGTTGAGGTTTCAGCCCAGCTGTGCTGACCAAGAATCCCCGCCACCCCGGCGCCGCAATCCTGGCCGAACTCCTCACCCCGTACGCGACCAGGGACGCACGCCCGCCGCCTTTCATCCGGCAGTTGGGTTTATCGGCCCGACACGCGTCACAACGACGGAGTCCGCAGAGAACCCAAGCCAAGTACGCACTCCCGCGCGCATCGGCGTCGTCCGGTGTTTCCAGGATGCTCGATCCGCCGGTTGAAGGTCCGGGGTTCAGGGGCGGGTCTCGTCGCCGGGTACGACGCGACGCCAGATCTCCTGCTGGAACTGCTGGGCGGTCATGTCGATGTGTTCGGCCATCAGCGCTTCGGCGCGACCGGCTTCTCCGGCGGCGATGGCTTCGGCAATGGCCTCGTGCTGTTCGGCGGCCACCTGCAGGGATCCGCCTGCGATGCCGGCCAGCCCTATGGTCGTGACCTGGCGCTGCAGGCGCCGCATCGCGTCGACGGTGGAGGCGAAGAACATGTTGGCGGCAGCGGCCGCGATACCGGTGTGGAAGGCCTCGTCGGCGAAAGTGAAGGCATCGATGTCGCCCTGCTCTGCCGCACGGACGGACTGCTGCGCGGCTTCGCGGACCGCCTTGACCTGCGTGGGGGTGGCTCGCTGCGAGGCCAGGTTCGCGGTGGTGGTCTCCAGATGGCGGCGGAACTCGAAGAGCTCGTCCACCTGTCGCAGGTCCGCGGGCAGAAAGTTGGCGAGCGACTGCTGCCAGGAGGACTGCTCGGGCTCGGCCACGTAAATGCCGCGGCCCTTTTGTACGGACAGCCGTCCCAAGGCGGAGAGGATCTTCACCGCCTCCCGCACCACGGTCCGACTCATCTGCACCTCTTCGGCCAGGTCCTTCTCCGTGGGCAGCCGGTCACCGGGCTGAAGTCCCGCCCGGACGATGTACTCGAGGACGCGTTCGGCCGCGACCTCGTACCCGGGGCGGTATCCGCGCGCCGTACCCGCCGGTGCAGAGGCGGACGCGGCGCTCTTCTCTGAGTGGGTCAACGGCTCTCCCTCGCTTCCCTCTTGAGGCCGCCGGTCCGGCAGACCCTGGCCTCAACGCCGGTCGCATGTTTCTGATACATCATGTAGTCCTGACTCAGTGAATCATACCCAAACCCTTGACGCCAGGATCCGGCAACCCCAGACTCTCCTCCATCCCGGTCACGCCGCCCCACCTAAGCCGTTCCACCCGCGCCCGGTCGCGACAGGCCCCCCTGAATGATCTCTCTCGAACCCCCGCAACCGCGAACGACTTCCAGAGAGGTCGGCGCATTCCGCCTTATGGTCCAACATGTATCAGATTTATCTCTTCTTTATCATAGCGTAGATGGGATGTCTCCATGTACATTCGGCGTAGCCGTGGACACGTCCGCCGGCCTGGCTCACCTATGGGATCCGGGACAGGATCCAGCGACCAGCCCCTCCCCGCTCCGAGGTCCCGGCCGGCCTCTACCGCACGCGCTTCACCCGCCTCTCGGTGCTGAGAGCCGGGTTCCCGACGGCCTCCGCACCGATGAGCGTGGCGCTCGTACCGCTCTGCTTCCCCAGCGACGCAGCATTCAGGGCACCGCCTTCACCAGCCGCAACCATAACTCGTCGAAATCCCTTGAAAGGACAGCGCGTTGAACGACATCAGGCTCGGCGTCATCGGCCTGGGCAACCGCAGCGATCTGGTCGAGCTGGCCCATCGGCCGGGCTCGGGCTCCGTGGTGGCTGCCGCCTGCGACCGCGATCCGCGGATGCTCGCGCTCGCCGAGAAACGCTTCGGCACCGGGGTGAGGACCACCCTGGACCATTACGAACTGCTCGATGCAAGGCTTGACGGCGTGTTCGTACTGACCCCCGACCACACGCACGAGCAGATCGGCCTGGACTTCCTCGCGGCCGGTGTACCGGTGTTCCTGGACAAGCCGATGGCGATCACCATCGAGGCCTGCGACCGGCTGCTCACGGCGGCCCGTGCGTACCGAACCCCGCTGTACGTCGGCCACAACATGCGACACATGCCGGTCGTGGTCGCCATGCGCGACCTGATCGACAGCGGGGCCATCGGCGAGGTGAAGGCGATCTGGTGCCGCCACTTCGTGGGCAATGGCGGAGATTTCTACTTCAAGGACTGGCACGCGGACCGGCGCAACACCACCGGTCTGCTGTTGCAGAAGGGAGCCCACGACATCGATGTCATCCACTGGCTGGCCGACGGATACACCCGGCGCGTGAACGCCATGGGCGGGCTGACGGTCTACGGCGACATCAGCTCGCGCCGCGACCGCAGTGGGCAGCGGATGACCGACTGGCTGTCGATGGACAACTGGCCGCCCCTCAGCCTGACCGGCCTCCACCCGGTGGTGGACGTGGAGGACCTGAGCATGATGCAGATGCACCTGGACAACGGCGTCTTCGCCAGCTATCAGCAGTGCCACTACACGCCGGACTACTGGCGCAACTACACGGTGATCGGCACCGAGGGACGGATGGAGAACTTCGGCGACTCCGAGGGAGCGGAGGTCCGGGTGTGGAACCGCCGCTCCGAATACCGCGCCGAGGGCGATCTGGTGGTCCCCGTCCACACTCCGACCGGCACCCACGGTGGAGCCGATCCGCTCTTGGCCGCGGAGTTCCTGCGGTTCGTGCGGGAAGGCGGTGCCACCGTCACCTCGCCGGTGGCGGCCCGCGAAGCGGTGGCCGCCGGCTACGCGGCCACCCTGTCGCTGCGGGACGGGGGAAGGGCCGTCGACATCGCTCCCGTGGATCCGGACGTGGCCGCGTACTTCGCGCACGGTCAGAAGTGAGCATGTCGGCAGGGTGTTGGTGACCCTGGTGCCGAGCGCGCCAGGGCAAGGTGGCTCCGGTCCGGAAAGGGGCCGGACCGGAGCCACCCGGTCGGGCGGCGGCTCAGCCTGTGGGGCCCAGATCCGCCATGTCGTGGATCTCGATCCGCTCGCCCGGCCGGTGCAGTTCGAGGATCACGAGTTCGTTGCGACCGGCTCGCCACACCGGCGCAGGGGCGTAAAGGGTGCGTTGCGGGCCGCGGTCCCAGTAGCGGCCGAGGGCGAAGCCGTTGAGCCAGACCTGGCCCTTGGTCCAGCCCGGCAGGGCGAGGAAACCGTCGGCCGGGGCCGGGATCTCCACCTCCGCCCGGTGGAAGGCCGGGCCTTCGGCGACTTGGGCCGCCCCGAATCGCAGGGCGCTCAGATCGGTCAGCGGGAGGGGGCGGATCTCCCAGCCGAACTGGTACTGGGTGTCGATCCGGATCCCGCCGCTGACGCCCTTGCGATCCTCCAGCCACGGGCCGTAGTTGACCCGGCCCATGTTCTCCACCAGCAGGTCGAGCTCGGCGCCGGTCTCGGGGACGCTGATCGGCAGCGCGTCCAACGGTCCGTCACGCTCCAGGATGCCGAGCAACTCACCGTCCAGGAACATCTGAGCGCGGTCGGCGAGGCCGTGCACGCGCAGGGTCGAGTCGGGGAACGGGCCGCGCAGCCGTGTGCGGTAGTGGATCAGTCCGAGTGACTGGCCCAGTGCCTCCATCGGCTCGGGCGAGAGCCGGTGCTGCGGGGTGGACAGCGCGTCCAGGCAGTTCAGCAGCGCCACCGCACTGCTCGGGCGCACCGTCTGCGGGGCGAGCCGGTCGGGCGGCGCGGGCGGCTCGTGCCCGACCGGGCCGCGGTATCGCTCGATCACGTTTCGGAAGGCGTGGAACTTCTCGGTCAGCTCCCCTGCCTCGCCGACCGGCGCGTCGTAGTCGTAGCTCGTGCAGGTGGGCCGGTAGCCGGACTCATCGCGGTTGGCACCGTTCCACCAGCCGAAGTTCGTGCCGCCATGGCCCATGTAGATGTTGACCGAAGCGCCCTGGGCCAGCATCCAGTCCAGTTCCGCGGCGGCCTCGTGCGGGTCGCGGACGTGGTGGTGCTCGCCCCAGTGGTCGAACCACCCATGCCAGTACTCGGAGCACACCCGAGGGCCGGTCGGCTGGTGGCGGCGCAGCGTGGCGAGCGCCTCCTTCGGCCGCGAGCCGAAGGTTGCGGTGGCCAAGGTGCCGGGCAGGACACCACCGCGCAGCACGCCGTCGGTGGCGCCGTCGGCGGTGAACAGGAGGCAGTCCACGCCGCGTCGTATCCAGCCCCGCCGCAGGTGGTCGAGGTAGGCGGTGTCGGTGCCGTAACTGCCGTACTCGTTCTCGACCTGGACGGCGACCACCGGTCCGCCCTGACTGGCAAGGAGCGGGCGCAGGACCGGGGCCAGTTCGTCGAACCAGGCGTCCACGGCGGCCAGATAGCGCTCGTCGGTGCGGCGCAGACGCAGCGCGGGATCGGCGAGGAGCCAGGCCGGCAGGCCCCCGAACTCCCACTCGGCGCAGATGTAGGGGCCGGGCCGCACGATCACGTCCAGGCCGAGGTGTGCGGCGGTACGGATGAAGCGGGTGACGTCGGCCTGACCGGAGAAGTCGGTTCGGCCGGGGGTCGGCTGGTGCAGGTTCCAGGCGATGTAGGTCTCGATGGTGTTGACGCCCATGGCGCGCAGGCGGAGCAGCCGGTCCTCCCACAGTTCGGGGTGGACCCGGAAGTAGTGGATGGCGGCGGAGATGATCTGGTGGGGGCGGCCGGCGCGCAGGAAGCCGTGGTCGGTCACGGTCAGTTCGGCGGCGGGGCGCGGATTGGTCACAACTGTTCCCGGTGGTCAGGTGGTGACAGGGGGCGTGGCGGCGGGGCGGACGACGGCCTCTCCCCCGTCGGCCCCGCCGGGCTTTCAGGAGGCCGAGCGCAGACGCTGCAAGGTCAGCGTGGTGTCCGGACCGGCGGAGGTGTACGGCGTGTACCTGGCGGTCTCAGGGGTCGGCCAGCCGGTGAAGTGGCTGGAGTTGATGTCGACGAACGAGGCCGAGCCGCCGATCGGGATGAACGGCGCCTGCCGGGCGAGAATCCTCAGCGCCGGGCCGGCCAGCTTCTTGAGCCGGGCGGTGTCGGCGGGGTCGACGGTGGCCATCTTCACGATCTGCGCACTGTAGTCGGGGTCGTTGAAGCGGCCGAAGTTACTGGCGGCCGACTTGCCGAGCGGGGTGTAGTAGTCGCTGCTGAAGGCGTTCAGAGCGCCGAAGATGCTGCCGTCGGCGGAGGGCGGGGTGAACGCGGTTTCCATCGAGAAGTCACCGACCGGCTCCTTCTGCGTGAAGGTGGCCTCCGGCATGTTGTTGACGGTGACGTCCAGGCTCAGGACCGACTTCCACTGGTCCTTCAGGGCGGTGCCCATGTCCACCCAGTTCGCGTAGGGCTGGTAGACGTTCAGCGTCAGCGGATAGCTCTTGCCGTCCTTGCTGAGCTTGCCGCCCCGCACGCTCCAGCCCCCGGCGGCCAGTTCGGCGCGGGCACCCGCCGCGTCCTGCTCGAGGGTCTTGCCGGCGAGGTCGGCGGGCAGCCAGGCGGCACCGACCTGGTTGTTCAGGCCGGACGGGTTGACCGCGGGTTGCCCCGTCCCCATCACCTTGAGCACCTTGGTCACATCGACCGCCTTGGTCAGGGCCTGGCGGACGTGCACATCGGTGGTCGGTCCCTTCTTCATGTTGAACAGCACGCCCTCGGACCCCAGCAGGGGGTAGACCTGGTACTTGTGGTGCTCGGGGTCCAGAGCGACGTAGTTCTTCTCCGCGCCCTGCCAGGACATGGTGCTCCAGTCGAGTTTGTCCTTCAGCAGCAGGCTGCGAGTGCTGGACTCCTGCGCCGCGACGATGGCGACCTTCTTGACGGCCGGGAACGAGCCGTTCCAATAGTCCTTGCGGATCTTGAGGGTGATCTGCTGCGGGCTGAAGGAGTCCAGGGTGACCGGGCCGCTGCCGACCGGCTTGAGGTTCTGGTCCGTCTTCAGGTTCCGGGCGGCCCAGATGTGCTGGGGGTAGATGTTGCGGTTCTTGAAGGAGCCGAGGTCGCTGTAGCCGACCTTCGGGTAGTGCACCACCACGGTGTTCGCGTCGGGTGCGTCGACCGAGGTGTAGGGCGCGCCGGCGAGGTTCAACTCGGGGTGTTCGAGGGGCACTTCCAAGCTGAACTTCACGTCCTTGGCGGTGAGCGGTTTCCCGTCCGACCACTTCACTCCGGGGTGCAGTCGGAAGGTGAGGGTCTTCCCGCCGTCGCTGAACTTCCATGAGTCCGCCAGCCACGGCTGTGGTGAGGGATTCTGGGCGTTGACCCGCATCAGCGGCTCGTAGAAGAAGGACACTCCGGCGTTGAGCTGGGCGGCAAACGGGTTCCATCCGGCCTGGAAGGCCTGCGTCGGGTGGGTGGTGAGACGCACGGTGCTCGTGGCCTTGGCTCCGGACCCGTCCGACTTGGCGGTGCTGCACCCGGTCAGCAGACCGGCGGTGGCCAGCACCGCGGTGGCCAGGACCGCGGCGGCCACGGCCATCAAGCGTTTCATGGAAGCTCCTTTGAGGTTGTCCTGTCGAGCTCGGCCGAGCGGCCGTGCTGGTGCAGCCAGCAGTGCGCCCACTGGCCGTCGGCGAAGGTGGTGCGGTCGGGGAAGGCGCGCCGGCAATCGTCCATGGCGAACGGGCAGCGGGGGTGGAACCGGCATCCGTCGGGCGGCGCGGTCAGGTTGGGCGGCTCCCCCAGGTCCTCGGCGTCCTCCTGGTCGCGCAGGCCGCGTCCGGTCCGGTCGGGGTCGGGCGAGGAGTCGATCAGCAGGCGGGTGTAAGGGTGCTTGGGAGACTGGATCACCGCTTCCTTGGGCCCGCCCTCGACCGTCTGCCCGGCGTACATCACCTGCACCTCGTCGCACAGGTAGCGCGCGCTGGCGATGTCGTGGGTGATGTAGAGCAGGGCCAGGCCCTCTTCGTCGCACAGCCGGGCCAGCAGGTTGAGCACGTCGAGGCGGATGGAGACGTCCAGCATGCTGATCGGCTCGTCGCCGAGGAGCACCGTCGGGCGCACCGCCAGTGCCCGGGCGATGGCCACGCGCTGCAGCTGGCCCCCGGACATCTCGCGCGGACGCTTGTCGATGAACTCCTCGGCCGGGGTGAGGTTGACCCGGTTCAGCAGCGACAGCACCTGCTCCGCCACCTCGGCGCGGGTGTGAGCGTGGCCGTGGACGCGCAGGACTCGCCCGAGGATATGCCGCACCCGGTGAAGGTTGTTCAACGAGGAGAACGGGTCCTGGAAAATCAGCTGCACCTGGCGGAAATAGCCGCGCCCGGCGGGCGGTGCGCGGTGCCCTGCCAGCCGGATCTCCCCGGAGCTGACGGGGTGGAACTGGGCCAGCATCCGGGCCAGCGTGGTCTTCCCGCTGCCGCTCTCGCCCACCAGGGCCACCACGCGCCCGCGGTGCAGCGCCACTGAGGCGTGCTCGACGGCACGCACGGTGGCCTTGCGGCCCAGCTGGTCGCGCACGGTGAAGTGTTTGCTGACGTCCACCGCGGCCAGCAGGGCGGGCTCGTCGGTGGCATCGGAGGTGGGGGCGGTCGTTGTCATGCTGCCTCCCCGTCGGGGTCGATGGAATCGTGCAGCAGACAGGCCACCTGCCGCTCGCCGTGCTGCGGCAGGATCTGGTGCAGACGTGGCAGAACCTGCTCGCACTCCGGCAGGCGCTGGGCACAGCGGGGGTGGAAGGCGCAGCCGGGCGGTGGGTCTCGCAGGTCGGGTGGGCTGCCCGGGATTCCGGCCAGCTTCGTCAGCGGGGCGTGCAGCGGCGGGAAGGCGTCGCGCAGACCTCGGGTGTACGGGTGGAGGGGGTCGGTGTAGAGCTGCTGGGGCCCGCCGATCTCCACGATCCGGCCGGCGTACATGATGGCGATCCGGTCGGCGATCTCCATCAGCAAGGACAGGTCGTGGGTCACGAAGACGACGGCGAAGCCCAGTCGGCGCTGCAGGCGCAGAATCTGGGCCAGGATCTGACGCTGCATCACCACGTCTACCGCGGTGGTTGGTTCGTCCATGACGACGAGCTCGGGTTCGCATGCCAGGGCGAGCGCGATGAGGGCCCGTTGGCGCATTCCGCCGGAGAGTTCGTGCGGGTAGGAGTGCGCGCGTTCGGGCGCGATGCCCACCATGCGCAGCAGTCGGCCGGTCCGCTCGGCCACCTCGTCCCTGGTGATACCGGGCTGATGCTCGACCATCACGTCGGCGAACTGCGCCTTGAGGCGCATCACCGGGTTGAAGGCGGCCATCGCGCTCTGCAGCACGATCGCGAGTTCGGTCCAGCGCAGTGGGCGCAGCCGGCGTTCGTCCAGGGTGACCAGGTCGAGCAGGTGTCCATCGCGGGTGTGGTACCGGATCTCCCCGCCGGTGGTCAGCGCGGGCAGTCGCTGCAGTCTGGTCAACGCGGTGATCAGGCTGCTCTTCCCGGAACCGGACTCCCCCGCCAGCCCGAGGATCTCGCCGCGTCGCAGGGTGAAGGACACCTCGTTGCAGGCGGCTACCGCCCCCCGCTCGGTGACGTACTCCACCGTCAGCCGCGACACGTCGAGAAGCGGCTCACCGCGCAGTGCGGAAGATGGCGTGCTCGCCGACCGGGCGGTATCGAGGGGACGGGCGGTCATGAGGCAACCTCCACGGTGTTCGTACGGTCCCGGCGTGCGGCCATGTGTGCGGTGGCGCGCCGTACCGCGGCTCGACTGCTGTGCCGCAGTACGGGGTTGCCGATCTCGTCGAGGCCGAAGTTGACCAGTGCGGTGGCCGTCCCGAGCAGCGCGATGAACAGGCCCGGCGGCGCGAACCACCACCACATGCCCCGCACCACGCCCTCCTGCTGCTGGGCGAAGGCGATCATGGTGCCCCAGGTGACGCTGTCACCGCCGCCGATGCCCAGGAAGCGCAGCCCGGCCTCGGTGAACACCCCGGTCACCACGGCCCGCAGGAACAGCGAGGAGAGGATGCCGGTCAGGTGCGGCATGATCTCCACCAGCACCATCCGCCAGCGGCTCTCGCCGACCATGCGCAGGGCCTGGACGAAGTCACGCCCGCGCAGCGAGAGGGTCTGGGCACGCAGATAGCGGGCGCAGACGGGCCATTCGAAGAGCCCGATCAACAGGGCGATGGCGACCGGGCCCACGTTGGCCATGTATCCGGCCACGATCAGCATCAGCGGGAAGCTGGGCAGGGTGGCGAAGATGTTGGTGACCGCGGTGAGCAGCTGGTCGGTGCGTCCGCCGATGAAGCCGCCGGTCACGCCGACGAGTGCGGCCACCCCGACGGCCAGGACGCCGGAGAGCAGGCCCACCGCGACGGATCCCCGGCAACCGGTGATCAGTTGGGCCAGCACGTCCTGGCCCGAGGTGGTGGTGCCGAGCAGATGCTCCCCACCGGGCGCCGCCCCCAGGGCGTCGTAGTCGATCCGGTGCGGGTCGGTGCCCAGGACCGAACTCACCAGCCACGGCCCGATGAGAGCGATCAGCAGGAAGGCACCGAAGACCGCGAGCCCGATGCGGACCTTGCCATTGGTCAGGAACTGCCTCATCGCTGCTCCCGGGTGCGCGGGTCGAGCAGCACGTAGGTCGAGTCGGCGATCAGGTTGGCGGCCAGCACACCCAGGGTGATCAGCAGGAAGATCGTCTGCATCAGCGGGAAGTCGTGGCTGCTGACGGCCTGGAACAGTACGTAGCCCAGGCCGGGGTAGGTAAAGACGATCTCGGCGACGATGACGCCGCCGAAGATGCTGCCGAGCGCCAGGGCGAGACCGCTGACGTTGGGCAGGAGCGCGTTGCGTGCGGCGTACCGCAGCATCACCCGATGCGGGCGCAGCCCCTTGGCGCGGGCCAGCAGCACGTAGTCCTCACCGACGGTGGTGACCATGACGTTGCGCATGGCGAACAGCCAGCCGTTGATCCCGATGAAGATCAGTGTGAAGGCCGGCAGCGCGCCGTAGCGCAACACGCTGAGCAGGAACCACAGGTTGTTCAGCTGGAACGGGACGTCCGGGTCGTAGCCGCCGGAGATGGGGAACCAGCCGAGGGTGAAGCCGAATACGTAGACCACCAGGAGCGCCAGCCAGAACGGCGGCAGCGAGTAGAAGAAGGCAGTGACCGGGGTCAGCAGCGAGTCGGCCCGGCCGCCGGGCTTCCACCCCAGGAAGGCGCCCAGCAAGGTGCCAAGGAGCCATCCGATCACGGTGGTGGTGCCGGCCAGCAGGACGGTCCACGGCAGTGCCTCGAGTACGATGTCGGAGACCGGGGTCGGGTAGTGGCTCACCGAGAGACCGAAGTCGAAGTGCGCCAGGCTCTTCCAGTACTCCAGGTATTGCTGGAGGAGGTTCTGCTGGGGATCGCCGTAGAACATCCGCACCGCCTGCATCGCCGCCGCGTTCGGCACGGTGCCGGAGGCCTGCTGAAGGTTCTTCATGAGCGCGACCGCGGGGTCGCCCGGCATGAATCGCGGGATCAGGAAGTTCAGCGTGATGGCGGCCCAGGCGGTCACCAGGTAGAACCCCAGGCGGCGCAGCAGGAAGGTCCAGCCCGCGCGTGATCCGGTGCGTGGGCCGCGGTACTTGCCGAGTTGTGTCGGCGCCTGCACGGGCGCCGCTCGTGTCGCAGCCATCCCCGCTCCTTTCGTCGGTGGTGCCGTGGTGGAACCGGTCGGTGTCTGTGGCCCGAGGTCCGGCGTGCCGAGGCGCCGGACCTGGGCGCACCGGATCAGCCGATGGCGGCGGAGCAGAGGTGCGGGGTCAGGGGCATCGCGACGGGGCACCTGCGCCCGGCACGCTGATCCGTGTGGCCGCGACGCTCGTCGGCGGGGTGACCCGCCGGGTGACGGTGACGGTCTCGCCCAGGCCGATGCGCCACCACGGCCAGGGGGAACGCCGCTGTAGCCGTTCCTGCAGCGGTATGCGGCCGCTTCTGCACGGAGAACTCCTCTGGCGGGGCAGGACCGGTTACTCGGTCACGAGCACATGACGTAGAGGGGATAGATCTGACACATGTCAGATCTCACGAGACTGAACTGTGCTGACTTTCCTGGAGGTCCGCCTCAGGCACGGGGGTTCGACGGCGGCCTCCGGAACACGGCCCCGCGACGACACCCCGACACAACAACCCAACTGGGATGGGGAAAAGTCTGGGGTTGCCGGATCCTGGCGTCAAGAGTTTGGATGTGATTCACTGAGCCGGAATCGAATTATGTATCGGAAACATACGACGGGGCGCCGCAGCCAGGACGCGGGGTACGAGGTCGCACCCCGACCCATCCTCAACCATCTCGTCCGGGCGGGACGCCAGCCCGGCGACGACACCCGCTCCTGCCCCCGGAGCCTCCAGCCGTGAAGGACATCCATGCGAATCACCGATGTGACTGTGGAACTGGTCGACCTGCCCGCTCAGCCACCCTTCCGGTGGCGGGCCGGGCTGCCGGGCTCGGAGCCGGCGGTGGTGGGCGGAATCCTGCGCGTCCACACCGACGAGGGCCTCGTCGGCGAGGCACACACACGGCGCGGACTGATCGTCTCCGACCTGGTTGACCGGCGGATCCGTGCGGACCTGACCGGTCGCGATCCGCTGATGCGCGAGCTGCTGTGGCATCGGCTGTGGGAGCTGGACCGCATCGAGGAGCTTCCGATCTATGCTCTCGGCCTGGTCGACGTGGCGTTGTGGGACCTGGCGGGCAAGGTGGCCGGGCAGCCGGTCCACCAGTTGCTGGGCGGCTACCGCGAAGCCATTCCCGCCTACGCGAGTACGGTCACCTTCGGCAGCGTCGAGGAGTACCTCGATGTGGCCGACCAGTGCCTGGAGTTGGGCTACGTCGCCATCAAGCTGCACGGCTGGGGCGACGCGAAGGCGGACGCGGAGCTGTGCCGGAAGCTGCGGGCGCATGTCGGTGACGACGTCCCGCTGATGTACGACGGTTCGGCCGGGTTCGACCTCGCCGACTCGGTCTACCTCGGCCGTGCGCTGTCCGAGGCCGGCTACCTGTGGTACGAGGAGCCGATGCGCGAGTTCAGCGTGACCGCCTACCGCTGGCTGGCCGAGCGGGCCGAGGTCCCGCTGTTGGTCGCGGAGACCTCCGACGGCGCGCACATGAACGTCGGCGACTTCATCGCGGCCGGCGCGGCGGGCCGGGTCAGGACCAGCGCGCAGTACAAGGGCGGGATCACCGGGGCGCTGCGCATCGCGCATCTGGCCGACAGCTACCAGCTGCGGGCCGAGGTGCACGGCACCGGAGTGGTCAACGCCCATCTGTGCATGGCGATACCCAACACCACCTACTACGAGTCCCTGGTGTACACCAATCCCGTGGTGCGCGAGCCTGCGGTGGGGGCCGACGGGCTGGTCCAGGCACCGACGGCCCCCGGCATCGGGTTCGACCAGCCGGGCTGGTGACGACTCCTCCACCGGCCATCCGCGAGGGGTGAGGCCGCACCGCACCGGCCGCCGACCGCTCGACAGCGTCGCCGGCGGCCGGGACGCCGGCGAGGCAGGCTTCCGCTTACTTCGAGTGCCGCCGCAGGCGGCAACAGGGAGGGGCGGACGCAGGTGCGTCCGCCCCTCCCTGTTGCCGCCTGCCTGCTGCCTGTCAGAGGTGGTAGACCCGGGAGGCCGTGCCGCCGAAGACCTCCTTCCGCTCGTGCTCCGACAGGTCCGCCAGGAGCTCATGGCTGGTGGCGACCACCTGCCCGTAGTCTGCCGCCAGCGTGCACACCGGCCAGTCCGACCCGAACATCAGCCGCCGCGGGCCGAAGGTCTCCAGCGCGACCGACACGAACGGCCGCAGATCCGCGAGGCTCCACGCCTGCCAGTCGGCCTCGGTCACCAGGCCGGAGAGCTTGGCCACCGTGTTGGGAAGGCTTGCCAGGGCTCGCAGATCCGCGGCCCAGTTGTCCTGTCGGCGCGGCCGGACGGGAGGCTTGCCCAAGTGGTCCAGCACGAAGGTGAGTTCCGGCCGGGCGCGAGCCGCTGCCACCGCTGACGGCAGCTGCTCCGGGCGCAGCACCAGGTCGTAGGCCAGCCCGGCGGATGCGACGGCGGCCAGGCCGCGGTCCGCTTCGGAGCGCAGCAACCAGTTCGGATCGTCCTCGCTCTGCACCTGATGGCGGATGCCGACCAGGCGGTCACCGCCGGGCAGCGCTCGCAGTGCGGCCAGAGCGTCGGCGACCGCGGGAGAGGTCAGATCGGTCCAGCCGACGACTCCCGCCACCAGCCGGTCGTCGGCGGCCAGGGCCAAGTACTCGGGTGTCTCCTCGGGCACGCAGACGGTCTGCACCAGCACGGTGGCGTCGACACCGGCGGCCGCGGCTTGCGGACGCAGGTCGTCGAGACCGAAGTCGCGCCGCAGGGGCGCGAGTTCGGGTCCGGTGATCCAGTCCTGCTCGCGGACCGACAGGTCCCAGACGTGCTGGTGGGCGTCGATGGTGGTCATGGGCGCTTCGCCTTCCGGATGAGCGGGTCCGAGTAGCCGGAACGGAACGGCACGGTCGGCATCAGCGGCGGTTGTTGTCCTGCCGCCGGTCGGGTACCGGCACATTCCACGGCAGCAGGCCCCGGCAACGCAGTGCGAGCCACATGTCCGGGGGAATGGGATAACTGATCATCGCGGCGGCGTCCACCATCTCGGTGGCGGTGCGTGCCCCGAGCAGGACACCGGCGACCGCCGGATGGCCGAACGGGAACTGCAGTGCCGCTGCCCGCAGCGGGACCTCGAAGTCCTCGCACAGGGTTCGCAGCGCCAGGGCGCGTTCCAGCATGCGCAGGGGGGCGGGGGCGTAGTCGAAGGTCGCGCCCGGCCTGGGATCGGCCAGCAGACCCGAGTTGAACACCCCGCCCACCACAACGGACACCCCGCGTCGCGCGGCCTGTGGCAGGAGTGAGGCCAACCCGGTCTGGTCGAGCAGGGAGTAGCGGCCGGCCAGCAGGACCACGTCGATGTCGGTGTCGCGGATGAACCGTGTCGGCATCTTGGTCTGGTTCATACCGACGCCGATCGCCCCGACCGTGCCCTCCGCACGCATCCGCTCCAGCTCGGGGTAGGCGCAGTCGAGAGCCTCCCGCTCATGGTGGTCCGGGTCGTGCAGATAGACGATGTCCACCCGGTCGAGGCCGAGCCGGATGAGGCTCTCCTCGACGCCGACGCGCACACCGCGGGCGGTGAAGTCCCACACCCTCTCGTGGGTGGCCGGAACGGCGAAGCCGTTCGCCCGGTCGTCACCCTGCGCTCCGGTACGTGGGCGCAACAGGCGACCGACCTTGGTGGAGAGCGTGTA
Organism: Streptomyces hygroscopicus; assembly: GCA_002021875.1. Classification (NCBI taxonomy): domain Bacteria; kingdom Bacillati; phylum Actinomycetota; class Actinomycetes; order Kitasatosporales; family Streptomycetaceae; genus Streptomyces; species Streptomyces hygroscopicus. Next base: position 11,450,626 of record CP018627.1, on the reverse strand, counting down.
CTGGTCACGCGGCCGGGTGCGCAGGGCGTCCCCGAGGCGGCGCTCGGACAGTCCCAGACCGTAGTGCGGGGCGGTGTCGAAACTGCGGACCCCGCAGGCCCAGGCTGCTTCGACGGTGGTGGCCGCGTCCTCGTCGCTGATCGCGTGGAACAGATTCCCGAGGGGAGCGGCGCCCAGCGACAGTTCGCCGACCGCTGTGGCGGTGCGCCCGAGTGCTGTGCTGCGCATGAGTTCAGGTTTGCCTCTCGTTCAGGGCCTCGGCCGCACTCCTGCGAACCTTCATGTCGATGGGGAGGCGGCACAACGGGGCGGGGTGTCCTCCGACCGGAGCCGCTCGGCCCATCAGCCCTTCGTCGCTCCACCGGTGAGACCTTTGACGAATTGCTTCTGGAAGGCCAGGTAGAACACGAGGATGGGCAGCGTCGCCAAGAACATGAGGGCGAAGACCGAGCCGAAGTCCGCCTGGTGTTCGCCGATGGCGCGATAGATTCCGACGGTCACCGTGGTGCCGGTGGCCGGGCCCAGGATGATCAGTGGGTTGAGGAAGTCGTTCCAGATCCAGACGCCGAGGAAGATCAGCACGCTGGCCGATGCCGGTCGCATCAGGGGGAAGACCACCTGCCAGAAGGCACGGAATGCGCCGGCGCCGTCGATGGCCGCTGCCTCTTCGACTTCACGTGGGATCGTCTTGACGAAGCCGGCGAAAACGAAGACTCCGAACGGCATGTAGTAGCCGACGTACGCCAGGATCAGACCCGGCACGGTGCTCATGAGGCCAAGAGCCCGGAGTACTTCGGTGATCGGGCTGAGGATGACCGCAGGCGGCACCATGAGGCCGCACAACAGCGTGACCATGGCGACTTTGGCCATGACGCCGGTCGACCGCGCAAGGTAGTGCCCGAGCATGGCGGAGATCGCCGTGACGATGAGGATGGAGATCACGGTGACCTCCGTGCTGTTGACCAGCCCGTACCAGAAGAGATGGTCCGGTCGGGACAGCACGCCCTGGATGTTGTCCAAGGTCGGCGGGATCGGGAGACCCACCGGGTTCGACACGATCGCCGAACCGTCCTTGAACACGTTGACCAGCACGAGGTAGATCGGCAGGAAGAACAGGAAGCCTGCGAGCAGCGCGACAACCGGACGAAGCCAAGCCTTGGGTTCTTTCATGATCAGGAAGACACCTCGCGTTTCTGCAACAGCCCGAGCGCGATCACCGAAACAGCCGCGACCAGGGCCAGCATCGCCACAGCCATCGCAGAGGCGTAGCCGACGTGGTTACCGTTGAATGCGGTCTGAATCACCTGAAAAGCGAGGGTGGATGTGGTGCCGGGGCCGGGGCCGCCGTTGGTGAGGACCTGGACCTGGTCGTATGCCTTGAATCCGCCGATCAGCGACATCACCGTGTTGATGGTGACGGCGGGCGCCAGCATCGGCCAGGTGACATGGCGGAACCGCATCATTGGTCCGCAACCGTCGATCGCTGCCGCCTCGTGCAGCTCCTGTGGGATTCCTTGAAGCCCGGCCAGGTAGATGACTACGCAGAATCCGAGCCCCTGCCAGGCGATGACCCACGCGACCGTGTAGAGGGCGAGACTCGGGTCGGAGAGCCAACCCGGCGGGTCACTCATCCCCAGCTGCCCCAGCATGGAATTGAGCAGGCCGTCGTCGACGAGGATCGCCTGCCAGATGACGCTGACCACCACGGCGCTGAGGACGACCGGGACGAAGAACACGCTGCGGAGTGCGTTGTACAGCCAGCCGCGTCGATCGAGGAGCATGGCGATCGCCAGTCCACCCGCGTTGGTGACGACGGTCACGATGACGGTGACGAGGACGGTGTTCCCCAGTGCTGTGAGGAATTCGTCGTCCGAGGCGAGGCTGGTCAGGTTGTCCAGGCCCACCCACCGGGTCGGTGGATTGAAGGGGTTCTTGTTGGTGAAGCTGTAGCCGATGGTGATGCCGATGGGCACGAGCACAAGAGCCAGATAGACCAGCAGACCAGGCGCCGCGAAGACGGCGAATCGGTTCAGTCCGTCTCGCGAGCGTGACCGCTGGGGCCGTCGCGGCGACCGCTTCGGGACGGTGGGAGACTGCCGCTCTCCTGGAGCGTCCGGTCTTCCGGGCGTGGCAGGAGAACGTTCTGGTCGGGTGAGGGTACGGATACGCATTACCGGGTGGCCTTGTCCCACTGCGAGTCCATGTAGGCACCGAACTGCGCGGCTGTCATACCACCACTGAGGAGTTTCTGAACGCCTGCCGCAGCCTTGTCGGCCAGACCCGGTGGCAAGGAGCCGTCGCCGGTCTCCTGGGAGAACGAGTTGACGACTCCATCGGATTTTTGGGCGTTCCGAAACGCTGCCAGGCCCTCTTTGTAGACGGGTCCCATGTTGTCCGGCGGTGTGTAGCCCTTGATATCGATGATGAGCCCGTCGGCCTTGACGGCGGCGTTGAGGTTCTTCTCGTCTTCCATGAAGGCCTTAGCCCATTTCTTCGCCAGCTTCACATCCGGCGCCTTGGAGCTCACCGTCATCCCGCCGCCGGTGACGCCCGGAAGCGCCGACGATCCCTGGTCGGTGGGCCACGCGAACACACCCGTGTCGAAGCTCGGCTTCTTCGTGTCGGCCGAGGCGGAGAACCAGCTGCCCATCGGGTACATGGCGCCCTTGCCGTCGCGGAAAGCCTGCTCGGTGTCCGCGTACGAGCGTGACAGCCCCGCCCGGTCCATGTAGCCCTTGTCCGCCAGGTCGGCGACCTTCTGAGCAGCCGCCACGAAAGCCTGGTCGGTGAACTTGACTTTTCCAGCGCTGCGCTGTGACAACCAGTCCGGCGTCTTCTTGTAGACGTCGGTGGCCACGGTGCAGATCAGCGGGAACATGTCGGCCCACGAGTCCTTGCCGCCACCGCCGACCACAAACGGACTGATTCCCTTTGCCTTCAATTTGGCACTGTCGTCCAGCAGTTCATCGTAGGTACGGGGCGGGGCATCGATACCGGCCTTGGCGAACGCGCTCTTGTTGTAGTAGACGAACGTCGCCTGGGCGGCATAGGGCAACTGGTAGACCTTCCCGTCGTACGTGTTGGCGCGGGGCTCGACGTACTTCGCGAGCTCGTTGTCCGACCATTGCGCCAACTTGCCCGCCTCGGCGAATCCGGCAGGGTTCAGGCCGATCATGACGTCCGGGAACTGGCCCGTACTGTCCAGCTGCTTCGCATATCCGGTGCGGTCGGCGCTGGGTGACACGAGCTTCTTGATGGTCACTCCGGGCACCTTCGCCGAGGCACGGGCGATCGCCGCATCCCAGTACTTCGCGTCGAGGTTGGGCGTTTCGAAGGTGAGGAAGGTCAGGGTGACCTTGTCGCCTGATGACGCACTCCCACCGGCGCCGCCGGCCGTGCATCCGGTCAGGATCAGTGCACCCGCGAGAGCGGCGCCCCTCAGGAGTGTCGGATTGCGTGTCATGCGTCTCTTCCCCTACCCGTCGATGTCGGAGGCGGTGGCATGTCGCTGCCTTGTCGTTCCCTGACGAGGTGGGGGATCACGCTCCCAACCGTCCGCCGAATCCATCACATGGTTCAGACTCTTCCGAGAGCCCTACTGCGCTCGAGGGCGATCGCTCACCCCGAGCGCTCCTCCGTCGAAAGCGCTCTGAGTATCGAAGTCCGTCCGCGACATTGTCAAGAGATGAAACACACCTATCTATCTCGCAACAGCGGCATAGATGCTAGACATCAACACAAGGCCGCGCCGGCCGACTGGAGGACGGGTGAGTCGATCACGTCACCTCCGCCACGACCTCGCAGACGGGGCGGTGAGCGGCCCCCGTCTCCGAACCCGATGCCGCCGACGCGAGCCGGGAAGATCTAGCGATCTCGCCCCTATATGAGTGAAATGTGTGGTCGGCGAAGTGATCATGTGTTCCAGATCGCAAGAAACACCTCGACTCCCCCAGATAGATCTGAACTAAGCCTTGACTCACCCTGCAGTCGGCTGCACCCTAGATCGCACTTGCGCTGGGCGTCTGCCCGGAAGAGGCAAGCTCTTTCCGTTCCTGGTGAGGCTTCAGAAGTGTCAGCTCGCCATCCCTCCTGCCTCCCATCCCCCCTGGAAGAGTGCGAACTATGTAGGTGACGCCGCTCGTCATCCACCTCCCGGCGCGAGACTCCGCTCCCTCGCGGCTCCAGCGCGAAAGATCAGCACATACCTGCTTCGTCGAGATTCGCTTCACCCAGGAGGAAATATGGATAGACGGCGCTTCCTGGCCGTCAGTGGCCTGAGTTCGATCACGGCGATGGGAACGATGGGGCTCACCGGCGCCCCCGCTCAGGCGGTGCCTGCAGCCGCCGGTGGGGGGTCCCAGCCGCAGCGGATCACCGCGGGTTTCCTGTCGGTGGGTATCAACGGCTCCGGCCGGGTGAACGGCCTGGTGGATCTGCGCAGCGGCACCGACCATCTGGCGGCGGGCACATCGGTGCCGCTGGTCAGTGTGGTGGCCGATGGCAGACATGAGGTTCCTGCTGAGATGAAGGTATCGCCGCGCGACCGGCGAGTCCTGGTGTTCCGCAGCGAGAAGGTGACGATCGAAGTGAAGGTCGTCAAGTTCGCGACCCACTCCACACTCGAGGTGGTCGGTCTGACAGCTGCTCCAGGTGTGGATGTGCAGACATTGCTGTGGGGCCCGCTGCCGACGGACATCACCCAGACGATCGGTGAGACCGCCGGCGTGGTCGGTGACGACGATTTCCTCTTGGGGGTTCGCCCGCTCAACGACAAGACCGTGGGCGGGTGGCCGAACGAGCATCTGGCCTACGGGTTCGGCCCGGATCTCATCTGGAACCCGTACGGCCTGCAGACCGGCGAGAAGGATGAATGGCTGGCGGGCAACGTCGCCGCGAAGACGAAGTGGGGCAGCGTTCTGCGGGCCGCCACCTACGACTACGGCCGAGTGCGGGTCCGGCAGCGCACCAATGGGTACGAGATCCCGCTCGGGCCGCTGCCCGCACCGGAAGGCCGGATCGTCGGGTCGAAGATCGCCCTGTTCGGCAGTGCTCCGGAGCTGTCCCTCACCGTGCTGAGCCAGATCGCCAAGAAGCACGGCCAGGCGTACCCGACCCTCGACGGCCAGTGGCAGAAGGCGGCCCACCGCACTTCGCAATCCCACTTCTGGTTCCACGACCTCGCCACGAGCAACGTCACCGCCGCCGGCCAGTTCGCCAAGCAGGCCGGGGTCAGGAACGTCTACTCCGTCGAGGGCGCCGCCGGACCCTGGAAGTCGACCGGCCACTACCAGTTCAACAGCAACTTCGGCGGATCCGACGCGGCGGCGGCCCAGTTGGTGGCCACGGCGGCGAAGGAGGGAATCGAGGTCGGGGTACACACTCTGTCCGACTTCATCGACGCCCGCGACCCCTATGTGAAGGCCCCGGCAGATGCGCGGCTGTCCGTGGGAGGGAGCGTCAAACTGACCCGCCCGCTCGGCAGCTCGGACACCACTCTGTACGTGGACGCCGACCGCCCGCTGGGGCCCGGCGTCGACGGGCATCGGCTGCGTATCGGCGACGAGTTCCTCACCTACGGCGCCATGACGAAGGTGAGCGCCTCCGAGTGGCAGGTCAGCGGCCTGAAGCGGGCGGACTGGGGATCTACGGCACGGTCCTATCCGGCCGCCACCAGCGTCGCCCGCCTCATCGAGAACGGCTACGGCGGCGCGATCGGCGCTCTGCCGATCATCGACGAGATCGCGACCCGGCTGGCCACCGCGTACAACGACACCGGCATCCGGGCCACGTCCTACGACGGGTTGGAATCGGCGGGCTACACCGGCTGGGGCGGCTACGGTTTCGCGCGCCTGGTCAACGGCGTCTACCGGCAGCTCGACTCCAAGGAGTTCGTCACCGAATGCAGCAACCTCTCGTCCAACACCTGGGACGCCCAGTCCCGGGCCAGTTGGGGTGAGATCGGCAGGACGGACCACGCCCAGCTCATTCGGAGCAACACGTTCTACCGCGCCAACTATCTGCCGGGAATGATGGGCCAGCAGGGAATCTCCGGCGACGACAACCTGCAGAAGATCGAGGACACCATGGCCCGCGCGGCGTCCCTGGACGCCGGCGTCAACTTCGAGACCAGCGTGCAGTCTCTCGCGTCCGGAGCGAACACCGCCGCGTTGCTTCAAGCCGTCAGGACGTGGGAGTCCGCGCGCAGCGTCGGCGCGTTCACCACCGATCAGAAGAAGCAGTTGGGCGATGTGGACAAGCACTGGCACTTGAGCCAGGTGACACCGGATCAGGAATGGTCGCTGCGGCAGGTGGACTCGTCCGGTCGGCCGATCGGCGACCCGCAGCAGGTCAAGGCTCCGACGCCGGGCTTCACCACGCCGGAGCCGCCGGATGCCGAGGTCGGTGTGTTGTACGCGTTCAAGGTGACATCGAGCACGCCGCGGACCATCCGCTACGAAGTCACATCAGGCGGCCTTCCGCCCGGACTCACCCTCAACAAGGACACCGGCGGTATCACGGGTGTGCCCACCACCAAGGGCACCCGCAAGTTCACCATCACCGCCCGCAACAGTGGGGGCATCGCCGACGCCAAGATCACCTACCGGGTGGCGACCGCGCCGTGAACGAGACCTTGACGGTGCTTCGCTGCAGGTGAGCCCCCGGACATGCGAATGGCCGCCCTCTCACGATGGAGAGGGCGGCCATTCGCACGCGGTCAGGTCGGCTCGGCCATCAACGGGTCCGACGCGTGGCGACGTTCAGCCGGTAGCGCACTGCTGCGTCGGGGACGCCGCCGCTGTTGCGGGCGGTGATGGTGAAGTTCTTCGCGCCTGCGCTGGCGGGGACGCCGGTGATACCGCCGGTGTCCTTGTTCAAGCTCAGCCCGGCCGGCAACTTGCCAGATGTGACCTCGTACCGAATCGTCCCAGGTGTGCTCGAGGTGACCTTGAACGCGTACAACTCACCCACGCGACCATCGGGCGGCTCGGGCGTGGTGAAGCCGGGCTCAGGCGCCTCCACCACCTGCGCCGCGCCGACCGGGTTGCCGTCCTCATCCATCTCCTGCAGCGACCACCGCTCGGCCGCGGTCACCTCACTCAGGTGCCAGTGCTTGTTCTGGTCCGCCATGAGCTTCTGTTGAGCGGGCGTGAAGGCTCCAGCCGCGATGGCAGAGTTCCAGGTCTTGATAGCGGCGAGGATCGCCGTGGTGTTGGGTCCATTGGACAAGCTGTTCATGTTCGTCTCGAACCAGCCGAAGTTCACGCCCAGCGACGCGCCCCGTGCCAGATTCGTCTCGACGTCGAGCTTGCTCGTGTCGCCGTTGATCGGCAGTGAACCTCCCATGAGGGGAAGGTAGTTGGCCCGGTAGAAGTTGACGTTCCTGGCCACCTGGTCGTAGTTGGAGTCGGACCAACCGATGCCACCCCAGCTGACCCGCGACTGGGCGCACCAGGAATTGGACGACGGGTTGGAGGCTTCGGCGATGAAGCCGTCCCGGGACTTCAGCCGACGGTAGACGCCGTTGACCAGGTGCGCGTAACCCTGCCCGCTCCAGCCGCTCCAGGCCACCTCCTCCAGTCCGTCGTACGAGATGTTCCTGATGCCGGTGGTGTTGCACGCCGTGGCCAGCCGGGTGGCGATCTCGTCGATGATCGGCAGGTCGCCTCGTGCTCCGCCGTACTGGTTCTCGGCGATCCGGGTGGCGCTGGTTCCCTTGGGGTAGGACGCCGCGGCGGATCCCCATTGCGCGCGCTTGACGTCGGTGAACTGCCACTCGCCGGCGCCTGCCTGGGACACACCGGAGAACGTGACGAATTCGTCGCCCAGCCGCAGCCGGTGACCAAGGACGTAACCGCCGCCGCCCGAGTCGCCATCGGCGTACAGGATCGTGTCCGTCGCGGCCAGGGGGCGGGTCAGCTTCACCGTCCGGCCGGTCGTGAGCCGCTTGTCGGCCGGTGCCGGAATGACGTAGGGGTCGTTGGAGGCGATGAAGTTGGACAGTGTGTGCACGCCGATCCGCACTCCGCCGGCGGCGGCGGTCGTCACCATCCGGGTCGCGGCGGCGTCCGAACCGCCGAAGTTGCTGTTGAACTGGTAGTGGCCGGTCGACTTCCAGGGCCCGGCGGCGCCCTCGACGGAGTAGACGTTCCTGATGCCTGCCTGCTGGGCGAACGTGACGGCGGAGGCCAGATTCGCGGAACTCAGATCGTGCAGTACCAGGAACGGCTGCCGGGTCGCCTCGGCCACCTTCTGCCACTGCCCGTTGATGGTCGGGTACGGCAGGCCCTCCCCCCGCGCGACCTGGCTGAGCACGGTGAGCACAAGATCCGGTGCGCTGCCGAACACCGCCAGCTTCGACCCGATGATCTTCCTTTCGGATCCCGGGAGCGGGCCGGTCGGGATCTGGCCGTCCCTGATCCGGACCTTGCTGTAGTCGTAGGTGTAGGCACGCAGGATGCTGCCCCACGACGTCTTCGCCGCGGCACTCCAGTCGTTCTGTGTCCCGCCCTGCCCGTACGGCTTGGATTCGACGTCCGAGCCGAACCCGAACGAGCCGAACTCCTTGGGCCAGGCACCGACGGTCTTGTCGTTGAGCGGGTGGATGCCGAACACGAAGCGGCCGTCGCCGACCACGCCGACACCCTCACCCACCGTTTGGTTGACGCGTGCCGCCAGCGGCCCCCACAGCAACGTCTGCACATCCACACCCGACGCGGCGTCCAGACCGGTGACCTCGAGCGTCGAGTACGTCGCACGCGTGACGACCTTGACCTCGACGCTCACCTTGTCGCTGCTGAACACCAACACCCGCGGGTCTCGTCGCGAAACCCGCACCTGGGTTGGGACTTCCTGCTTCCCGTCCTCCAGCACGACAGACACCAGGGGCGTCTTTCTATCCGCCGCCGCGTAGTCGGTTCCGTCGCGCAGGTCCACCAGACTGGCTACCTGACCCGCCTGGTCGAGGCCGATCGCCAGGAATCCCGCCTTGATCCGCAGTGACCTGGGCTCCTGTGCCGCGGACGCCGGCTCGGCCATCGCCGGAACCGTGATCGTCGCCAGCGAACTCAAACCGCTGGCGATCAGGAAATTCCGCCTGTCCATGAGTCCTCCATGTCGGTCTGTTCGAAGGTGGTGCTGGTACTGATTCCGCCGGTGTCCGCGACGGCATGGGTGAACCCAGGCGGTCAGTGCTGCCGGCCCTCGTGGGTGACGTCGGCCTCCGGGCTCGTGGCTCGGACCTCGAATCGCCGGAGCGAGTAGCCGAAGGAGGACGTGCGCTTGATCCCTTGCATGCGCACGTATCGGCCTGCCACCGGCGCGAAGGTGAGTTCATCCACACGCGCGCCCGTCGGCTTGCTTCTGGCCGCGGCCACCGTCTTCCAGTTCTCCGCGTCGTCGGAGACCTGGATGTCGTAGTCCGCTGCGGATGCCGTCTCCCAGTCGAGCAGGACGCGCCGGACGGTCTGCGAGCGGCCGAGGTCCACCTGGATCCACTCGTCGTCCCGGTAGGCACTGGCCCATCGGGTCTTTCCATCCCCATCGGTGGCGTTCTCCGGTCCCAGGCCAGGCACCTCGGACGTCGATGCCGTGGTCGGCTGATGCAGAGCCAGATCGGGTGCGTCGAACACGCGCATGCTCCACAGCGCGTATCCGTCCTGTTTCCGGCCCGCCTCGGTCCCGATGAGCCGCACGTGCCGGGCCGTGACCGGATCGAAGGTGAGCGTGTCGGAACCCGCGGATTCGCGGCCTGTGCGACCTGCGACCGTGGTCCAGGTCGTGCCGTTCCTTGACACCTGGATCTCGTAGTCGCGCCCGTGCGCGGGCGCCCAGTCCAACTCGACCTTGCTGACCGTCTCCGGACGGTCGAGGTCCACTCGGAGCCAGGCGTCATCTCCTCGTCCGCTCTCCCACTTGGTGGTGCCCACACCGTCGAACGCCGCGCACGCCGCACCCGCGGATGCGGTCGCCGGTCTGCCCAGGCTCACCTCTCCGTCGGCCGCAGTGGCCAGTGTCGTGGCGACCTTGGTCAGTCCTGTGCCCACGCCCAGCCTGCGCACGGTCGCGAGAAAGGAGTCGTACGGTACGCCGGACTTGGCGCCGCTCCACATCTTCTGGGCCAGCACGCCGAACGTGGGCTCGACCAGCCCGTGCACATCCAGTTCGCCGTAGGTGGCTTCGGTCAGGTCGTTCCAGACGGCGGACATGGCGCCGAGCAGTTGAGGGTCACCAGGTTCGACGCTCTGACCGTCCGGGAAGACGTTGGGCTCCCACTGGTCGTAGAGATACTTACCGTCCAGCCCACGGCCGTGGTAGTAGTCCGCGAACGGGACGATGTAGAGCAGGTCGTCGTTGGTGTTGATGAAGGAGTATCCGTCCCGCTTGGCGGCCCGCGGCCCGTACCACTGGTTGTTCCAGCTGCTGAGGGTGACGTCGCGGTCGTAGCCGTCGGCGTCGGAGGCCATGACGGACAAGCTGCCCCAGGCCCGTGGACGCTTCCCGAGCGCGCGGACGTGGGCCGCCATCTCGTTGAAGTAGATCTTGTAGCGGGGTTTGTCCACCGTGTACTCGTCGGCGCCGAAGTGCACATCCGGGCCGCGGAACCAGGGAACGAACTCGTCGAACACCGACTTCATGAACGCGGTGGTTTCCGGCTTCGACAGGTCCAGGTGGTCGGAGTCACCGTTGTTGAGCCCCAGCGACGGCCGGAACCGCGTAAACGCCAGCGAGTGGGCGGGAGCATCGATCTCAGGGATGATCGTGACCCCGTTGACGGCCGCAGTGTCCTCGAAGGAGTCCCAGTCGCGTCGGTCGTAGGCTCCGTCCTTCGAGGCCAGCCCGGCCAGTTCGGGGTTGTCGGTCTTGAGCCGGAAGCCGGCCTGGACCTCGCTCCAGGGCTTGTCGCCCTTGAACCCGTTGTCATTGAGGTGCAGTTGCAGCTCGTTGAGCTTGAACCAGCCCATGAGCCGCACGTAGTCCCGGATGAAGTCAGCGGTGAAGAAGCGCCGTCCGACATCCAGCATGAAGCCCCGCACCTTGTAGTTCGGCCAGTCCACGGCGGTGCCCACGGGCACGGAGTCGCGGCCGTCGTCGAGCAGCAGAATCTGCAGCAGTGTGCGCGTGCCGTAGTAGACGCCCCTCGTGGTCCGTGCGGTGATCCACACGTTCCGGTCGGTGACCGTGAAGGTGTACCCCTCCTCCTTGAACCGGGCACCGCCCTCGGCTTCGGTCAGTGTGGGATCGACCGCCAGCACGATGTCGCCGTGCTGCGGGGCCCCGGGCGCGATGTCCGGCTTCCGCCCCGTCACCTGCTCGATCTCGTTCGGGAGCGTGGCAATCCGGTCGCGGAGTCCGTCGCCATGTTTTCCGGCGAACACGATTCGGCTGTGTCGGCGCAGCTCGAAGGAGCCCGTACCGCCCTGCCACTTCTGAAGGGCAGGTACCACCGCGGGCTTCACATTGACGGAGGCGGGTTCGGCTGTCGCCGGCGCGGCGGGAGCGACGAAGGACAGCAAGAAGAGCAGACACGCAAGCAGTCTCAGACGACATCTCATGGCGGGCTCCAAGCGTTCTCGATGGGATCGTTCTTGGAGGTTCGTGCTGCGCTTCATCCCTCTGAGCGGCAGTGCCGCGGGGCGGTGGCATCACCTCGCTGCCGCTCCGAAACGAATTGGCAGATGATCAAGTTCAATCACCTGAAGGGATCCCACATAGTCCAGAAACTTTTGGCGGTCGCACCAGCACTCACTGACGGGCTCTCCTCCTGACGCCTCGCCTTCAAGCGCCTTGGACTCAGAAGAGTCTGTGGTTTGGTCGCAGCCACGTCAAGAAGTTAAACACAACTAATCGCACCAGCGCCGAGATATAGATGCGATACATCGCGGGGCTGCGAGGCAAACTGACTGTTCTGATGGCCTTCGACCAGGACCTCGCGGCCGAAGCCACTCGCACCTCCAACCGGATACGCGGCCCGAGGACCCGTCGCTGGAACGGGTCCTCGGGCCGCGCCTGAACCGGGTGGAGTCCGTGCTCACCAAAGACCAGTCGGTCCGTGCCTCCCTTCGGCGGCGGCCTGCACGGCACCCAAGATCTTCTCCCAGGCGCCGTCCGCCGCCCACCTGCGATGACAGACACGGGGCGGTCTGTCACTTCCCGAACGGTGAGGGCAGATCCCGCCGCGGAATGCCGGCCTGCCAGACATGCCTCAGGGCAGCGTCCACCGCTGATTCTCCCCGGCGTTGCAGTCCCAAAGGGCCAACTGCACCGCGCCGTTGCCCGAGTTGCCGCCCGGGACGTCGAGGCAGCGTCCGGAGCCCGCGTTCCAGAGGGTTCCGTCGGAGCGTGGCACCCAGCGCTGGTTCTCGCCGCCGTCGCACTTCCCGAGCTGGACCGGGGTGCCGTTCCGCGTGCTCTTGGCGTCGGCCTCGACGCACTTGCCGTCCCGGCCGCCGAGGCGCAGCGTGCTGCCGTCCGACGACCACTTCTGCGCGTCGGAGCCGTTGCAGTCCCAGATCTGGATGCGGCTTGCGTCCGCGGTGGTGCCCTGGGCGTCGTCGAGGCACTTGCCGCCCAGGCCGGACGTGACCTCACCCGTGCGAGGCCGTGGCACCGTGCCCGCGGTGAGCTTGAAGTTGTCGAACTGGTCGGTCTGGTAGCCGGTCACCCCGAGGCCCGCTTGGCCGCGGGTGAACGTGGAGTCGTCCACGCTGCCGAGAGTCTTGCCGTCGAGGGACGCCGTCAGCTTCGTGCCCCGCATCATGAGCGACAGTTTGTGCCAGGTGTTCAGGCCCAGGGCATCGGTCTTCCCCTTGGCCAGGGTCGTGTACTTCCATGTCCTGTCGCTCTTGTCGATCGACCAGGACCCGTCGTCACCGACCCTCAAGTGGTAGGCGTCCAGGCCGTTGTTGTTGCGGCCCTGTATACCGACTCGGCCGAGGAGCTCGGCGCTGCCGGACTGTTCCAGCAGCACGTCGGCGGAGACCGTGTAGTTGGTCCACGAACCGTCGCCCATGAACGAGTACGGCGCGTAGTAGGGCTCGTCGGTCCAGCGGATCGGGCGAGTCGGGGCCATCTGGCGCAGGCAGGTGCCGGCGCGGCCGCCGCCACAGTCCACGGTCTTGAAGGCCCCGTTCATGTCGGAGAAGTACCTGGCGTTCGTGGACGCGCCGGGTTTGTCGAAGGTGTCGGAGTAGGGCAGCTTCATCGCGGCGCCCGCCGGGGGCTTCGCGGTGCCCTTGCCCTGGCCGGTGGTGGTGGTGAGCGTGTAGAGGTGTCCCGGCTTCAGGGTCAGGCGGTATGTGCCGTGCGTCGGTGTGATGTCGTCGCCGCGCACGAAGTCGTCCGCGGTGCTGTCCGACTTCACGTCGGTGGACCAGACGTGCACCGTGCCGGTCGACAGGCCGCCGCCCACGGCGACGTTCACAGTCTGGTCTTCCTTGGCGTCCACGGTCTCGATGACCGTCGAGTAGTCCCTGTCGTTCGTCGATTTCAACGAGACATGGCTGCCGTTGGCCCGGTCACCACCGAGATAGCCGCTCGCGGAGTCGATGTACTGCCAGCCCGGCTTGGTGAACTGCGAGGTGTGCGCGGTGATCCAGGTCGTCGTGCCGATGCCGTAGTGGCCCGACCAGGGCTGCGCCGCGACCGACATGCCGTCGGTCGAGAAGAACAGGTTCGGGTAGAGCGCGGCGATGGCCGGCCAGTTGAAGTAGGCGGTCATCTTGCCGTCGATGTAGTCGCGGTTGATGGCGCGGGCCACCGCGGGGGCTCCGGTGTCGGTTTCCAGAGATCCGTTCTCGCTCGCCCACAGCGGCTTGCCGAGGTCCTGCGCGGTGTCGGTGCTGGGGCACGAGGTGAAGTCGGTCTGGTAGCCGCAGGGGTAGTGGACACCGACGACGTCGACCGCGTCGTTGAACTCGGGGTCGTTCTTGAGCGCGTCCGCCACGTCCCAGCCGCTCTCGGCGGCGACGACCTTCGTGTCGTAACCCTTCACCGTGAGCGTGGACTTGAGCTTCTTGAACCAGTCGACGTTGTATCCGCGCTCGTTCCAGCCGCCGATGTAGTCGATGTCCAGATGGTGCTTCTTCGCGCAGCCGAACCAGGACATGTAGTAGTCGATCGTGTCCTGGGACCAGAAGTTGCCGTTGCCGATCCATCCCGGGGCGCCCCAGGCGAGGCCGGCCAGCTTGATGTCGGGGTTGCGCTTCTTGGCCTGCTCGGCGAGCCACCACTCGTAGCCCTCCCCGCAGTCCACCTGCCCACGGGTGTGCTCGTGGCTGGGCTCGGCGCCGTCGGTGGAGTTGGTGTCGCCGCCGATCTCCAGTTTCAGGACTTGCAGGGCGGCCCCGTAGCCGGGCTTGAACAGGTAGTCGAGCAGCTGGCCGCGCTGCGGCTCCGGATAGTCGATGAGCAGCCGGGTGTTGCCGCCGCCACCGCTGATCGCCCCGACTCCGTCGAAGGTGCGGCCGGGCTTCTTGCCGTCGATCGTGATGGATGTGTTCGGGGCGGCCTGGGCATGGGGCCCGGGCCCATAGATGAGGGCGCCGACCACAAGGAACAGGAGTGCAAGGAGAGTTGGTCTGCGTCTGAGCAGGGGTGTCATGTCGACTCCGAGAAGGTGGGGAGGATCGACCGTCAAGCGCGCAATCTGCAACATGAACGAACACAGTCGCGCAGTCGTGCCGATGGTGAGGGATCGCGCGGAGCCTGTCAACGCTCGGGTGGCTCGTCCCGCGCCAACCGCGCCTACCGGCGGAATCGCCATATCGAGGCGCTCATCCCCGAGAAGAAGGCTTACGAGCATCCGATGGTTCGCGACATCACACAGGCCCTAGTCGAACGTGATCTCATAGTGGGCGGAGGCGTCGGGCAGTCCGCCGGTGTTGCGGGCGGTGACGGTGAACCCGGACTTCCCCGCCCGCTTCGGGACGCCGGTGATGCCACCGGTGTCCCGGTTCAGCTCCAAGCCCTCGGGCAGTGCGCCCGCGGTCACCTCGTAGCGCACGGTCGCCGGGGTGTTCGTGGCGACCTTCGCTTCGTAGAGGCCGTGCAGCTTCGCCGCTGGAAGGGATCGTGTGACGAGGCGCGGGGCCGGTGCCACGACCTGCTGCGGCGCGCCGACCGGAGTGCCGCTCGCGTCGAGCTCCTGGAGCGCCCACTTCTTGCCGGGGGTGACGGTGGTGAGGTGCCAGTTGGTCGACTGGTCACGCATCCGTGCCCGCTGCGCCTTGGTGAAGGCTCCCAGGTTGCGGGCCGTCTCCCACTGCTTGATGGCGTCGAGGACCTTCAGGCCGTTGTCGCCGCCGGCGGTGAGGTTGGCGACGGACGTCTGGAATCCGACACCGGCGTTGAGTCCCGCGCCGCGCGCCAGTTTGCTCTCGATGCTCAGCAGGCTCTCCGAACCGTTGAGGCTGACCCAACCCAGCATCCCGGGAAGGTAGTTGGCCTGGTAGAACTCGTTGTTGATGAAGACCTGATTCATCGAGGTGGAGCCGACCTCGCCCCAGCTCGCGCGGGTGAGCGCGTCCCAGGTGTTGGAGGTCATGCGGCTCGTCTCGGTGACGAAGCCGTCCTTGGCCTTGTTCCGCTGGTACGCGCCGTTGATGAGCAGGGCCTGACCGTACGAGCCCCAGCCGGACTCCGACGCCGACTCCACGCCGTCGTAGGAGTTGGCACGGATACCGGTGTCGTTCCAGGCGGTGGCCAGGCGGGTGGAGATCTCCTTGATGATGTCGTGGCCGCCGATGGGTCCGCCGTAGCTGTTGACGACGACGCGGGCGGCTGTCTCCCCCGTGGCATGGGCCGCGGCGACCGAACCCCACTGGGCGCGTTTGACACCGGTGACCTGCCACTCGTCGCCGGTCTTCCGCGCGGTGTCGTACGAGACGAACTCGTTCCCGACGCGCAGGAGTTTGCCGTACAGGCCATTCGCGAGGAGGGCGTCTGAGTCGAGGAAGAGCGTGGTGTCGCCTGCGGCGAGGGGGCGGGTCAGCTTGGCCCGGCCGCCGACGGCGAGGCGGGAGTCGGCGGGAGCGGGGCTGACGTACGGGTCGTTGGTGCTGATGAAGTCGGAGATGGTGTGCACGCCGAGGCGTACGCCGTTGGATGCGGCCAGGTCCACCGCCGCCCTGGCTCCCGCGTCGCTGCCGCCGAGGCTGGAGTTGAACTGGTAGTGCCCGGTGCTCTGCCAGGGCCCCACGGCATTGGGCAGCGAGTAGACGTAGCCGATGCCCGCGGCCTTCGCGAAGCGGGCGGCGGCCGGGATCGTGTCCGTCTTCAGGTCCCCGAGCACGAGGAACGACTGGCTACTGGCCTGCGCGGCCTTCTGCCACTGGCCGTTCTGCGTCGGGTACGGCAGGCCCTCGCCGGAGGCGACGGCGGACAGGACGGTCGGGGCCATGCCGGGCGTGGTGCCGAACAGAGCCACTTTGGAGCCGGTGACGCGCGCGCTGGGCCGGGGCAGCGGCCCGACAGGAATGCGGTAGCCACCGAGGTTCTGCCGCTCGCGCTTTTTGGTGTAGTCGTACGTGAAGGCGCGCAGCACCGATCCCCACGGCGTCTTCCCGGCCGCGCTCCACTCTTCGTGCGGGGCGACCTGGAGCTTCGACGGGTTGTCGGCGACCTCGCTCTCCCAGCCGTAGTCCTGGTACTCCTGCGGCCACGCGCCTTCCGTGCGGTCGGTCAGGGGGCGCAGGCCGATGGCGAAGGAGTCGTCGCGCACGATGCCGACCGTCTCGCCGACGGTCCGGGTGATGTCCGTGGCGAGCGGTCCCCACAGCAGGGTCTGTACGTCGGCGCCGTCCGGGACATGGACACGTACGGCTTCGAGCGTCGTGTACGCGCCCTTGTTGACGGCCCGTACCTGGACCGTGTAGCCGGCCTTGCTGTTGCTGAAGGTGAGCAAGCGGGGATCGTGGCGGTCGCGGACCACACGCGTGGGCCGTATCTGCTTGCCGTCGATGACGAGGCTGACGAGGGAGGCGGCCTTGCCGGGGGCCAGATGGTCCGTGCCGGTGCGTGAGTCCAGGAGGCCCGTCACGGTCCCTGTCCGGTCCAGGCCGATGGACAGATAGCCGGCGGAGAGCGAGAGGGCGCCCCTGACGCCCTGGTGCACGGCGCGCTGGGCGGTGGGGGTCGCGTCGGCCGGTGCGGTCGTCGCGATGCCAAGGCTCAGGGCGAGCGCGCCCGTCAGGACGGTGGCGCGCCACGCTTGCGGGTGTCTCGGGTGGCTCATGGTCGGTCCTCTCCTGCCGCTGTGCGCGGCACACGGTCCGGCGGGGTGGCTCCCTGCCGGGTGGGATGTGCGGTGGTGCAGTAGGACGTCGAGCGCTTCAGGCGCGGCAGGGTCACCAGGGCGATGCCCACCAACGCGCAGCTCAGTAGGGTGACTTCGGCAGCGGAGGGCGGTCCGGACAGGCCGGTCGCCCACTCTCCGAGCCGTACCGTGAACGGCACCGCCAACTGGACGGCGGCCGTGAACACCGGGCCGCGCAGCAGGATCAGGCGGTGCTGCACGAGGTAGGCGGGCACGTACACCGCCCCGCCGAACACCGCGATCCCGGCCCACTCCCCCGGCGCAGCTTCGTGTGCCGCCAGGGCGAAGGGCAGCAGCAGCGCTGTCGCCGCGCCGAGCAGCACGGGCAGGGCGGCGGCGGGGGCGATGCCGCCGAGGTGCTGTCGGTACAGGAACCCGTACCAGGCGAAGGCGAGCATCCCGGCGACGGCGAGCAGCAGGCCCGCCCCGTCGAGCCGGCTGCCTCCCCCGAGCAGGGCGTACGCCGCGGTGGCCGCGGTGGCGAGCACCGCTCCCGCGGCCTGCCGGACGGTGGCGCGCTGTCCGAACCAGAGTGCGCCGAGGGCCAGCGACGCGCACGGCATCAGCGCCACCACCAGGTTGGTGAGGGAGGTTCCGATGCGCGGCAGGGCGAGGAGCGTGCCGAGTGCGTACGCGGCGAAGCCGAGTAAGGCCAGCTGCACGAGCCGGCCGGGCCGCGCGAGAACCGCCCGCGCCTGCTCGCGGGTGTCGTCACGTGCCGCCGCGAACGCGGCAAGTACCGCGCAGGCCACGCCCGTTCGGCCCACCGCGACGAGCAGCGGGTCGGTGTCTTCGACAAGCTCCCCCGACAGCAGCCACGTCCCCGCGAGCAGGGCGACGAGCGCGACGGCGAGCACGGGGACGAGCCCGTGACGGCCGCCTGCCCATGGGTTCATCACGCCGTGCCGGCCAGCACGACGACCCGTCCGCTGCGCCGCGCCTGCTCGGCCGCGAAGACGACACGGTGGCTGTCGCGGCTCTCGCCCGCGCCGGTCAGCAGGAGTTCGGGCCGCCCCTCGTGGTGGGCCCGCACAAAGGCGGCGACCAGGCCCGCGTCGCCTCCGCCGTGCCCCTCGGCCGCGCCGGCACCGCCGTTGTCGGTGTCGATGACGGTGCGCTCGTCGGTGGTGAAGTCGTAGACCTCGATGTGCCGACCGTCGCCGCTGAGCTGACCGCGCGTACCGAAGATCTTGGTGTGCCGGTTCTCCTGCGGGGTGAACGCGGTGGCGGTGAAGGCGGCCGTGGCGCCGCCCTCGTAGACGAGGGTGACGACCTGATGGTCGACGACGTCGTTGTCGCTGCGGTACACGCACCGCCCGTACGGTCCGTCGGTGAGCGCCCGCTCCACCGCGTCCTCGGTCAGCTCGTCGGCGGCGATCCGCGTGAAGTACCGCTTGACGCCGCCCTCGCGCAGGCCGACCGGGTACAGCTTGAGTGCCGAGTAGGCGCAGGTGTCGTTGAGCGGGCAGGTCACGCAGCGGTCGGTCGAACCCTCGGGCGCGTTCTCCGGGCGGAAGTGGGACAGCGAGCCGAACGAGGAGACCGCCTCGACCGGGCGGCCCACGATGTGGCCGATCCAGTCGATGTCGTGGCAGGTCTTCGTCAGGAGCATGAAGCTGGAGGTGTCCTCGCGGCGCCAGTTTCCGCGGACGTACGAGTGCGCGTAGTGCCAGTAGCCGATGGGCTCGAGGTGTTGGACGCTGACGACGTCCCCGATCCGGCCGGAGGCGACGATCTCCTTCACGCGCACGCTGTATGGCGAGTAGCGCATGACGTGGCAGACGGTGAGGGAGACCCCGGCGGCCTCGGCGGCAGCGGCGATGCGGTCGACCTCGTCGACCGAGGTGGCCATGGGCTTTTCGAGGAGGATGTCGTAGCCGCGGGCCGTGAACTGCTCGGCTGCTTCCAGATGTTGGGCGTCCTGTACGGCGATGACGACGGCGTCCGCGACGCGGGGCCCGGCGGCCAGCTCCCGCCAGTCGTCGTGGCAGTGTTCGGCGGGCACACCGAGCCGGGCGGCCAGTTGGTCACGGCGACCGGTGCGCGGTTCGGCGAGCGCCGTGATGCGCACGGGGATGTCGCCCTCGGCGGCGAGCAGCGCGTACCCGCTGCCGCGTGCGCCCGCGCCGGCGAGGGCGAGGGTGAGCGGGCGGCCGAGCGGACGGCCGATGTGCCGGTGCAGGTTGGTGAACTCGGTTGCGATCAGGGCGGGTTGGGTCACGGTCATCCCTTGACGGCTCCTCCGGTGAGGCCCTTGACGAAGTGCTTCTGGAGGGCGAGGTAGAAGATCAGCACGGGCAGGGCGGCGAGGAACATCAGCCCGAAGACCTGGCCGTAGTCCTGCTGGTGTTCGCCGATCGCGCGGTAGACGCCGACGGTGACGGTGGTGCCGCCGGCCGGGCCGAGGATGATCAGCGGGTTGAGGAAGTCGTTCCAGATCCACACGCCCAGGAAGATGAGGACGGACGCGGTGGCGGGCCGCAGGAGCGGGAAGACCACCTGCCAGAAGGTGCGCCAGCGTCCCGCGCCGTCCATCTGCGCCGACTCCTCCAGTTCCATCGGGATGGAGCGGATGAAGCCGGAGAAGACGAAGACGCCGAACGGCACGTAGTAGCCGACGTTGAAGGCGACGATTCCCTGGATCGTGGTCATCAACCCGGTGAGGCGCAGCACGTCCGTGACGGGGACGAGGATGACCTGTGGTGGGATCATCAGCCCCGCGAGCAGCACCAGCATCGCGATGCGCCCGAGGCGGCTGCGGGTGCGGCACAGATAGTGGCCGAGCATCGCCGAGACGACGGTCAGGATCACGATCGAGAGGAAGGTGATGGTGACCGAGTTGATCAGGCCGTTCCAGAAGAGGCGGTCGGGCCGGCCGAGCGCGGCCCGGAGGTTGTCGAGGGTGGGTGGCCAGGGAAAGGCCGCCGGGTGGTCGGTGATGTCCTTGCCGGGTTTGAAGACGTTGGCGAGGACGAGGTAGAGGGGCAGGAAGAACAGGGCGGTGACGGCGAGCGCGCCCAGCGGCCGTGCCCAACTGGCCTGCTGCATCTTCCGGTCGTTGCTCACAGGTGCACCTCCCGGCGCTGGAGGAACCGCAGGGCCACGGTGGAGACGATCGCGACGATCACCAGCATGATCAGGGCCATCGCGGATGCCTCACCGGTGCGGTTGGCGGTGAAGCCGGTCTGCGCGACGGAGAAGGCGAGGGTGGCGGTGGTGCCGGTGCCGGGGCCGCCGTTCGTGAGCACCTGGATGTGGTCGTACGTCTTGAATCCGGTGATCAGGAGCATGACGGTGTTGATGGTGAGCGCGGGCGCCAGCATCGGCCAGGTGACCTTCCGGAACCGCAGCAGGGCCCCGGCGCCGTCGATCGACGCGGCCTCGTGCAGTTCCTGCGGTACGCCCTGAAGCCCCGCGAGGTAGACGACGGCGCAGAAGCCGAGCATCTGCCAGCTGATGATGAAACCGATGGAGTACAGGGCGAGCTGGGGGTCGGACAGCCAGCCGGGCGGATGCGCGACACCGAGGGAACGCAGCGTGGTGTTGATCAGCCCGTCGTCGGTGAGCATCGCCTGCCAGATCACGGAGACGACCACTGAGGACAGCACGACGGGGACGAAGAAGACGCCGCGCAGCGCGTTGTAGAGCCAGCCGCGCCGGTCGAGCAGCAGGGCCACGGCGAGACCGAGGACGTTGGGCACGATGACGACGATCAGCGTGAGGATCGTGGTGACCTTCAGCGCGGTCAGGAACGCGTCGTCGGTCAGCAGGTTCACGTAGTTGTCGAACCCGATGAAGCGGGTGTGCGGCTTGAACTGGTCGGCGTTGGTGAAGCTGTAGCCGACGCTCAGCAGGATCGGCGCGAGCACGAAGCAGGCATAGACGAGCAGTCCGGGCAGGCCGAAGCCGACGAAGTGGCGCAGGGCGGGCCAGGGGCTGCGGCGGCGCGGGGCGGGGATCACGGGGGCGGCCCGGCACACGGCCGCCCCCTTCTCGGCGATCGCCATCACTTGGCCTTGCCCCAGTCCTCGTCGAGTGCCCGGGTCACCTGGTCGGCGTTCTTGCGCCCGGCGATGACGTCCTGCGCGAAGGCGTACGACTTCTCGACCATGCCGGGCAGCAGCGAGTCGTCGCCGGTCTCGACGAGGAAGGCATTGACGATGCCCTTGTCCTTCACGGCGTCGTCATAGACCTTGGCGGTCGCGGTGTAGACGGGCCCCATGTCGGCGGGCGGCGTGTATCCCTTCATGGCGATGATCGCGCCGTCGCTCTTCACGACGGCGTCGAGGTTCCGCCGGTCCTGCTGGAAGGCGAGCGCGAACTTCTTCGCCAGGGCCACGTGCTGGGACTTGGCGTTCACGGACATGCCGCCGCCGGTGTACGAGGGGACGGCCGGGGAGCCGTCGTCGGTCGGGAACGGGAAGACGCCGATGTCGTCCTTCATCGCGCTCTTGTCGGCGGCCGTGGCGAACCAGGTGCCCATCGGGTACATGGCGCCCTTGCCGCCGAGGAACGCCCTCTCGGTGGCGGCGTAGTCGCGCGAGAGGCCCGCCTTGTCGACATAGCCCATCTTCACGAGCTGCACGAACTTGTCGGTGGCGCCCTTGAAGTCGGCGTCGGCGAACTTCGCCACCTCCGCACGGCGTTGGACCATCCAGTCCGGCGTCTTCTCGTAGACGTCGGTGCCGACGAGAGCGGTCCACAGAAAGGAGGCCGCGAAGGCGTCCTTGCCGCCACCGCC
Organism: Streptomyces hygroscopicus; assembly: GCA_002021875.1. Classification (NCBI taxonomy): domain Bacteria; kingdom Bacillati; phylum Actinomycetota; class Actinomycetes; order Kitasatosporales; family Streptomycetaceae; genus Streptomyces; species Streptomyces hygroscopicus. Next base: position 11,428,574 of record CP018627.1, on the reverse strand, counting down.
GACGACGAACGGGCTGATGCCGGCCTTCTTCAACTTGGCGCTGTCGTCGAGGAGTTCCTGGTAGGTCTTCGGGGGCGCGGCGACCCCGGCCTTCTTGAACTTGGCCTTGCTGTAATAGACCAGCGGCGTCAGCTGCGTGTTGTACGGCAGCTGGTAGATCTTGCCGCCGATAGGGTTGGAGTGGGGGAACGTGAACGGCGCGAGTTCTTTGTCCGTCCACGCCGCCAGGTTCCCGGACTCGGCGAAACCGGAGGGAGAAACGGCGATCATCACGTCGGGGAACTGCCCGGAGGCCAGCAGTTGCTTGGCGTACCCGGTGCGGTCGGTGCTCGGCGCGACGAGCTTCTTGACGCTCACGCCCGGGACCTTCTTCTCGGCTCGGGCGATGGCCCCGTCCCAGTACTTCGCGTCCAGGTTCGGCGTCTCGAAGGTCAGGAAGGTGATCTCGGCCTTCCCGTCCTTCGACGAGCCCGACGCGGACCCGGCGGGTGAGCAGGCGCCCGCGGCCAGGCCGAGAGCGAGGAGCGGTGCGGCTGTCCTGGCGATGCGATTCACGGTTGTCCTCGATCCGGACGTCGGCATCAAGCTCTGCTTATTTTTGGTACCTTCTAAAATAAGGTGGCTCGATCGTGCATCGGGCCCATCACCGCGTCAAGGGGGTCGAAGAAAAACGTGTCCATCACCGGAGGCGACTCATCACTGCTCCGGCGCCTCAACCAGGCCGCTGTGCTGCGCGCTCTGCACGAGGCGGAGGAACTCACACTCACCGAACTCGTCAAGGCCGCCGCTGTCACCCGGGCGACCGTGGAGAACGCGCTGACCGGATTGGCTGAACAGCGGCTCGTCGAGGAGGTGGCCCCCGAAGCCGTCGGCGGGCGGCGCCAGATAGGCCGCCCCGCCAAGCGCTACCGCTTCCGCGCCGAGTCCGGCTGCGTGCTCGGCCTCGACATCGGCGTGCACAAGGTCCTCGCCGTCGCCGCCGACCTGCGCGGCGGGGTGCTCGGGGTGCGGCGCGCCTCGGTCCAGCCCTCGCTGCCCGCTCAGGAACGGCTCGCGGCCGCCCGCGCGCTCGGCCACCGAACGCTGCGCGGCGCCGGACTGCGCACCGCCGATGTGCGCGCGGTCGGCGCGGGCACGACGGGCATCGTCTCCGCCGACGGCACCGTCACGCTCAGCTCGCGCCTTGCGGACTGGGCCGGTACCGATCTGACCACCACTCTCACCGAGGCGTTCCACGCGCCGACCGTCGCCGGGAACGACGCCGCGTACGCGACACTCGGCGAACACTGGCGTGGCGTGGCCGCCGGCCACCAGGACGTGCTCTGCGTACACGTCGGGCATCGCGTCTCCGCCGGCGTGCTGCTCGGCGGCAGGCTGCACGTCGGGCGCAACGGGGCAGCGGGCGAGATCGGCGTCCTGCCCGGCTCCGGCTGGCACACCGCCCCGGGCCGGCTGCCCGGCCGCTGGGCCGATCCCGAGGCCCTGTTCGCCGCGGCCCGCGAAGGGGACGCGCACGCGCTGCGGGCCCTGGACGACTTCGCGGCGGACCTGGTGCAGGGTGTCGCGGCGATGGTCCTGACTGTCGACCCGGAGCTCGTCGTCATCGGCGGCGGCCTGTCCCGCGTAGGGGACCTGCTGCTGACCCCGCTGCGTGCCCGCCTCGCCGAACTGTGCCTGTTCCCCGTGGAGGTGGCCGCATCCGCCCTGGGCGACGAGGCGGTCGCGCTCGGCGGCGCACGGCTCGCACTCGACCGGGTGGAGAAGGAGCTGTTCGGGGTGGCGGACTGACGGCGCCGCCTCGGCCTCGGAACATGGGCAACCGTCGCGTCGACGGACAGGAACAACCCCAGGATGTGATCGCGAGGCTGGGATCGGCCATCGACGTGAAAAGCGCCGGGAAGCGTCGTGTCCAAGATCACGGGGAGACTTCACGGCCATCGCCCGGACGATCCACGACCCTCCGAGCGCCCGCGCCACACAGCAGGTAGTACGTGCTTGTCCGCCCGCCCGCATCACCGCCGGGACCGGCGGATCAGCGGACCTGCGGACCGGCGGCCGACGGGTCGGCCGGTCGGCGGATCAGTCAGCGGCGTACCGCGGCACGACCTCGGAGATCACTGGGGCCCGGCTCCCGGCCGTCCACAGCAGGCGCACCGCGTGGGCCGTGACGTCGTGCGCGGACAGGTGTGTATACGGACCTTTCAGTGACCCGATGGTCCGCCACGCACCGCCGTCCTGAATCTGTACCACGGCCCGGGCGCGGCCGGCGCCGGGCTGGAGGACCAGCACCGAGTCCAGTGATTTCGCCGACGGCAGCTGCAGGACAAGTGTGTCGCCGGCAGCCGGCGGACCGCCGGCGCGGTAGGTAGTGGCAGGGTCCCCGTCCGCCACGGCTGCCAACGAAGAGCCCGGCGCAGGAGCCGGGGTCCCGGAGACCGTGATCGCCGCCAGCGTCGAGCCGACCGTGAATTCCCGGGCCACCACCCAGTTCCCCTGCGCCGCGGTGGTACGCAGTCGCACGTACCGGGCGGTGGTACCCGCCGGGGCCTCCGCCTTCACCTCGGTGGTGTTGCTGAAGTTCCCCAGCGACTGCCATGTCGTACCGTCGGACGAGTACTCCAGCGTCCCCTGGTGGATGTAGTCCTCATCGCTCGTGGCATTGGCCATGAGGATGTCAACGGTACTGATCGGACGCACCGTGCCCAGGTCCACGCCGACGTAGTCGCCCACCGCCGGGGGCCCGTCCGACCAGTAGAAGGAGTCGGGGTCGCCGTCGGTGTAGTTCGCCGGGTCGTGGCCGCTGTTCGTACCCAAGGACGTGATCGCAGTGCCGCGGGTGTGCACCATGCCCAGTGCGGCGTCGTACCGGTTCTCGGCATCCTGCACGAATACGTCCACCACCCGGTCGCCGACCAGGACGCGTTGCGAGTCGCCGGGGCGGGTGTGTGAGGAGGCCGCCGTGACCAGACCGGGCAGCCGCTGCCGGTCGGCCCACGCGCCGGCCGCGTCTCCCGCCTGCTGGCGCTTCAGCATGTCCAGGGCGGTGACCATGGCCGTTCCCCAGTCGGCCGTGGAGTCCAGCCACGGCGCGGCGTCGGTGAGGAAGCCCTGCCCGCTCCGCGGCAGGTGCGCACGGAGCGCGGCGGGGGCCTTGGCGACGGCTGTCAGACGGGGACGCAGGGCCCGCACGGCCGCGGCCGGGTCGGTCGGCCAGGCCGCCCAGAACCGCCTGATCGCTGCGGTCAGTTCCGGGGCCTGCACCTTCTGGAGGGGAGACGTGTAGTTGAGATCGGCGAAGGCCCTCAGGGCGGCGGTGGTCGCCCGGTCTCCCCCGGCGAGTTCCGAGAGGGATGCGGCCCAGGAGCGCTGCGGTTGGTAGCCCTCGGCGTTCCAGAGGTAGTCCGCCACCGTGAACAACGCGATCCTCGAGGCATACGGCTGGATCATCGGATTCGCGGTGAGACCTGCGAGTTTCCCGGCCACGCCCGGTTCACGTCCGGTGTACGGGGCGAGAAGCAGGTGATCGCTCATGTAGTCGTTGACCGGATAGTTGTCCCAGACCAGGATCTTGTGCCCGAAGACCTGCTCGGCTCTCTCCGTCTGGGCGGTCGTAATGGTCTGCGCGATCACGCCTTCGCCGGTCCACTCCACCAGAACGCTGGGGTCCAGCTGTTGTGCGATGGCGGCTTTGTAGGGACTGTTCGAGGTGTTGTAGTACTCCGTCGGCACCATCTGCAGCGGCTTGGCACCGGCGTGGGTCGCGATGAAGTCCCGCTGCACCCGGTTGAGCAGGTAGGCCTGCGCAGCCCCGGCCGCGGCGCCACCGCTGCCGAACTTCGTCTTGTCTTCGTCGCAGTTCCAGTCGGTGTAGCTGATGTCGTCCAGCGGGACGGCGAAGGACCGCACACCCACGTCCCACAGCGATTGGAACTTGGCCACCAGTGCTTTCTCATCCGCGTCGGAGCTGTAGCAGACGGAAAGACCCGGCGAAAGCGCGTAGGTGAACGCGACGTGGTCGGCGGTGGCCCGGTCGGAAAGGCCCTTGACTGCCGCGAGCTTGTCGGCCGGATACGGGTCGCGCCACCGCGAGCGCAGGTAGGGGTCGTCCTTGGGTGAGTACACGTAGATGTTCATCTTGTGGGCCGCGAAGTAGTCGAGCTGGTCCAGTCGGGCCGGATCCGACCACGGCGTTCCGTAGAAGCCCTCGATGACGCCGCGCAACGCGGTGGACGGCCAGTCCCGCACGGCGAGTCCGTCAAACGTGCGCCGGGGAGCCTGGCCCCTGGGCTGCACGATCTGGCGGAGGGTCTGGGCGGCATAGAAGGTTCCCGCGTGATCGGCCCCGGCCAGCACGATCGTCTGTCGTCCGGCGCCCAGTTCATAGCCTTCGGCGGGCAGACCGCTGACACTCGGCAGGCCGAGTTCGGCCAGCGCGTCCGCAGACCCGGGGGTTTCGTCCGGGCCGCCGACGTACACCGTGAGGTTCTGGCCCTTCACAGGGTGGTGGGCGCGGACGAAGTCGCGGGCGCCCGCGGCGCGGAGGGCCGCTTCGGCCACGCTGATCGCCGAGGGATCGGCAGGGGTCCCGGCGATCAGCGTCACCACGGGAGTGACGGTGACATGGCCGGCGTGTGGGGTAACAGATCGGGGCGTGGGGAAGATCTGCGGTGTGCTCACCGCCGCTTGCGCCGTCCATCGGATTCCGGGCAACGCGACTCCGGCCGTTATGGCGAGCGCGGCACCGGCCGCGAGCACCATCCGTCTGACGCGTGACAAACTGTACGACTGCTCCATGAATCATCCTCGTTGCTCTGCTGTCCGGCTTGTTGCTGCGTGTGCTGTCCTGGCCTGCGACGCCGGGTGGTGTCCGGCAGCCACCAGACGGTCGGGGCGGCCATCAGGCTTTGGAGTTCGCAGTTGCTGCCGAGAACTTCGGATCACTGTGCGTCTCGTGGAGGCATCCAGTGCGGATCGCGCGAGCAGTGCGACCGGCGGGCAGGAGTTCCGCCCGGGGGACCGCAGTGGTCTAGACATCAACCGTAGAGGGCACCCAATTCCGCCGTCAATGGCGCAACGATGTACTCAATTTTTGGGTTCGCACCGGAGTCGAGATGCTCAATGCCGGCTGTCCACAACGGTCGTTGGCCCGGTGAGGCCTTGCCCACGCGGACAGGCCGGCGCAGCGGAACGCGGAGGCTGGTGCCGTGCGGAGGCGGACCGCTGGGGTTCGGCGGACGGACGGACGGGCACCAGTACCGGGCCCCGGCATCAGGGACGGCGGCCGCGTAGCACGCCGAGCAGACGGGCTACCTCGTCGGCCACGGCGGTTCGGCCGGCGCCGAGGTAGCGCCGGGTGTCGACCAGCTCGACGTCGGCGGCGAGCCGTTCGCGCACCGCGGCGGTGAACGCATTGTTGAGGTGGGTCGCGATGTTGACCTTGGTCATACCGCACTCAACGGCCGCGGTCAGGTGCTCGTCGGCCACGCCGGAGGATCCGTGCAGCACCAGCGGCACCGGAACAGCCCGGCTGAGGGCGGCTATCAGCTCGAAGTCGAGGACGGCGTCACGGGTCAGCATGGCGTGCGAGGTGCCAACGGCCACCGCCAGCGAGTCCACGCCGGTACTCTCGGTGAAGGCGGCGGCCTCGGCCGGGTCGGTGCGGGCACCAGGTGCGTGGACGCCGTCCTTGCCGCCCACCTCGCCGAGTTCGGCCTCGACCCAGACGCCCTCCGCGTGGCATCGGGCGACGACTTCGGCGGTGGCGCGCACGTTGTCCGCGTAATCGAGCGCGGAGGCGTCGAACATGACCGAAGTGAAGCCGAGTTCCACGCTTTCACGGACCAGCTCGGGCGAGGTCGCGTGGTCGAGGTGGACGGCGACCGGCACAATCGCGGCCCGGGCGACCGCCAGGGTGGCCGCGCCGACCGGTGCCAGCGCGCCGTGGTAGCGGACGGCGTTCTCGCTGATCTGGAGGATCACCGGTGCCCCGGTGCGTTCGGCGCCCTCGACGATGGCCTCGGCGTGCTCGAGTTGGATGACGTTGAAGGCGCCGACGCCGCAGCGGGCGAGGACCGCGGGGGCGACTATGTCGCCCATGCCTACGAGGGGCATGACTCTCCTTGAGGGGACGTGGGATTGAGCGACTCCACCCGGACGAGGGGCAGCAGGCGGTGGTAGTCGGCGGGGTCGAAGCTTCCCGCCAGCGGGGCGAGCACGGTGGCCGCGGAAAGGGCGACCGCGTGAGTGAGGCGTTCGGGCCAAGAGGTGGCTTCCACGAGGCCGGCGGCGAGAGCGGCGACGACGGAGTCGCCCGCGCCGGTCGGATTGCCACGGGCCTTCCCGGGCGGACGGGCTTGCCAGCTGCCCTCGGGGGTGGTGGCGAGCAGCCCTCCCGGACCGAGTGAGGCGACCACGGCGTGGGCTCCGGCGGCGCGCAGTGCCTGGGCTCCTGCCAGCGGGTCGACCGTGGCCGTGGCAGTGGCAAGTTCGTGGGCGTTTGGTTTGACCAGAGCCGGCCCTGCGGAGAGTCCGGCACGCAGAGCGTCGCCGTCGGCATCGAGAATCGCGGGTACTCGACGTGAAGTCGCGAGAGCGACGAGGAGCCCGTAGGCGTTCTGTGGCAGGCCGAGAGGCAGACTGCCGGAGAGAACCACGGCCGCCGCGTCGGAGAGCAGTTCCTCGTAACGGGCCAGGAAGCGCGACCACTCCGCGAGGGTGATGGTGGGTCCTGGCTCCAGGTACATCGTGGTGTCGCCGTCCTGGTCCTCGACGACGGCGATGGTACGGCGGGTCTGTCCCTCGATGGCCATCAGTTCGTCGCGCAGCCCGGATGCCGCCAGGTCGGTCCGGACGGCCTCGCCGCTCGCGCCGCCGGCCAGGCCGGTGATGACGGTGTCGTGGCCGAGCGCAGTGAGTACCCGGGCGACGTTAATGCCCTTGCCACCGGCCCGCTGGGCGACCTCGTGCACACGGTTGCTGCCGTGCCGGTGGACTTGGTCGAGGTGGTAGGTGACGTCGACGGCGGCGTTGAGGGTGACGGCGAGGATCATCCGGCACCGCCTCGCGGACGGCTCCGGCTGTGCAGGAGGTCCTGGGCGAGCAGGGCGGCGCCGAGGCAGCCGGCTTCGTGGCCGAGTTCGGCGGGGAGCAGCTGCGGCGCCCGCTGGAAGGTGAGCCGCCGGGCCAGCGCGGTGCGGAGCGGGGCGAAGAGCGGCTCACCGGCCTTGGCCAGGCCGCCGCCGAGGACGATGCGCTCGGGGTCGAGGAGGGTGACGGTGGCGGTCAGCCCGTCGGCGAGTGCCTCGATGCCCTCGTCCCAGATCCTGGCGGCATCCGCCTCGCCGGCCTCGGCGCGGCGTTGAACGTCCTTGGCGGTGACTTCTCGCTCTCCCGTCGCCTGGGTGTAACGGCGGGCGATGGCGGAGGCGGAGGCGAGGGTCTCCAGGCAGCCGTGGTTGCCGCAGGAACAGGGTTCGCCCGCGGGGCGCACCACCAGGTGGCCGAGCTCTCCGGCGGACCCGTGGGCGCCGGACAGGGCCCGGCCACCGGCCATGACGGCAGCGGCGATCCCGGTGCCGAGCGGGACGAAGAGGAAATCGCCGCAGCCGCGGCCGGCGCCCAGGCGCGCCTCGGCGAGGCCGCCGGCCCGGACGTCGTGTCCGAAGGCGACCGGGAGGCCCAGGTGCTTGGCGAGCCGCTGCCGCACCGGCACCTCCTGCCAGCCGAGGTTGGCGGAGTAGACCGCGGTACCTGATGTTTCGTCAACGATGCCAGGCACCACGATGCCTGACGCTTCCGCAGGCCGGCCCGAGCGCTTGGCGACGGCGGCTAGTTCGTCGGCGCAGGTGAGGATCGTGTCGATCACCGCGTTCGGCCCGCGCTCGGCCCTGGTGGGCCATCGCTCGGAGTGCAGGGTGGTGCCGTCACCTGCGAACACGCCACCCTTGATCTGGGTGCCGCCGACATCGAGTGCGATCACCAGTCGGTCGACCGGTCTCGCGATGTGCTCGCTCATGGCCGGGTCAGGATGATCGAGCGGGTGAGGTTGCGTGGTTGGTCGGGGTCGAGGCCCCGGCTCTCGGCCAGCTCCACCGCGAGCCGCTGGACGCGGATCAGGTCGGCGAGCGGGTCCAGCGGGGAGAGCGAGGCGACGGCACCGGCGGCGCGGACCTGGCCGAGGAGACCGGTAGGCGGCTCGCCGAAGAACCACACCACGCTGCCGGGTCCGGTGACGCTGATCGGGCCGTGCCGGTACTCCATGGCCGGGTACGACTCGGTCCAGGACCCGGAGGCCTCCCGCAGTTTGAGTGCTGCCTCGTTGGCTATGCCCGTCGTCCAGCCGGTGCCGAGGAAGGTGAACTGCTGTGCCGTGGTGGTGCCTTCGGGCAGCGGTGCGCGGAGCGCCTGCTCCGCCTGCTCGGGCAGGTCTGCCGGGGCGAGGCCGAGGTGTCCGCGCAGCAGCGCCAGGCACGTGGTCGCAAAGCGGGTCTGCACGACCGACTTCTCGTCTGCGAAGGCGAGGTCGACGATGCTGCCGGCAGCTGTGGTGATCGGCGTCGCGAGATCGCCGGTGACAGCGACCGTGGGTGTCCGTCGTGTCTGTTCGAGCGCCGCCAGCACCTCGGTGGTGGTGCCGGAACGGCTGATAGCCAGCACCCGGTCGTAGCGGCGTGCGGCGGGGAAGTCGGAGGCCGCGAAGGCATCGGTCTCGCCGAGGCCGGCCGACTCGCGCAGCGACGCGTAGGCCTGCGCGATGTAGAGCGAGGTGCCGCAGCCGATGACGGCTACGCGCTCGCCCGGTTCGGGCAGGTCGTTGGGGCTCAGCTCCAGCGCGCGGCGCCAGCACTCTGGCTGGCTCGCGATCTCCGCGGATACATGGGTCATGGGTTTCTCCTGCACAAGTCTGACTCGTCACGCTCAAAGATGCTCTTAACTTAGCTTCTGCACGCAGCTTCGCGCACCCATGTCTCACGGCCAGTGTGGACTGCGACTGCCGCGGGGCACCGCCGCTCCACTCACACGCGGAGCACGTGGATGTCCCGGGGTCAGCCGTTCGACCATGCCGTCGAGGCTGCCCATGTCGGTGACCAGCCCGATACCCGACTGGTCGGCTCGACGAGTTGTTCAAGGGCGGCGCGGTCGGGCAGGTCGAGTTGGTGGGCACGATCCAGCCGGGGCGGTGGTCGCGGATCAGGACGGGCCACTGCTCACGCGGCCGGGTGCCGGTGACGGTGTGCACGCTCTCGTCCGGGGTCAGGCACCGGCCGGACGGACGCCGGCCGTAGGCATAGGCCCCGACGCAGGCCGGGTTGGCCACGAGGCCGCGGGTCGCTCGGCGCCGTCCAGCCTCGCCCAGAGCAGGTGCAGTTCGGCCTCGCTCGTCCACCGCCGGCGAGGCAATCTACACGTACACCATCCTCACGTCGGATGACGCGACGAACTGGACCAAGGTGGTCGACAAGGAGTCGAACACCATCAAACGTGGCACGGTCAACCACAAGGTGTCGGCCAAGGCGCGGTATGTGCGGGTGAACGCACTGTCGGGCGGCGAACGGTGGTGGCCGAGCATCCGCGAGTTCCGCGTCGTTCCGCCAGGTGGCACGGGCGGAACCCAACCGAATAACCCTGGGCCAAAGTCGTCGGCGGCGGCGGGCAGTCGATCGCGGGCATCGCGGAGGTGGTCCTGTACGGCTCGCCGAGCTGACCAACGAAGCAGAGTCGGGAACCCCTGCCCATCGGAATCCGATCCCGATGCACCTCTGCTCATAACAGAAGAAACCGCCTCCGGAGGCACGCTCGACGACAGCACCGCCCGTAGTCGCAACCGGTCGATGCGCGGACCGGGCTGACCGCCTGCGGACAGCCGCTCCCAACGGCCGCGGTAGGGCACGCGCACCGTGCCGCCGATGCCCTGGTATCTCTCGTCGGCCCAGCAGCGGATGCCGGCACAGATGAGTGACAATCATTCAGGTTCTGGTCTCACATGGCGGCGGTCTGCCGGGAGTTGATCCCGGCATCCACATCATCGTCGGCCTGATCCACGTGCTCGTCAGATCGGTCACCAGATACATCAGATCTATGCCTTGACGCATCGGCGAGAAGCATGCACTCTAAAGCAGGCTTGAGCCACACGGCGTGCCGAGCAAGTGAGAAACATCGCCCACAACAGAACAGAGGACTTGAATGATCCGTTGGTGACGACATGCCTCGGGACCCCAAAGGCACCGATGCTCGACGTCATCTCTGGTCGAACACACGACACGCGAGCTCGCGCGAGACAGTGATGTAGGGCTCGACAACCTCCGCCCCCGTGCTGCGCGAGGCGTCACACCCGACCGCCCGGCACTCCGACCTCACCGCCTAGGTCGGGTACGACCCTTGCGCTCCGTCCCCGCCTTTTTGATCACATCAGACTCATTCGTCGTGGCGGCAGCGAGCCGCTGGACCATCCCGATCCTCATTCCCTCCTGAAGAGTACGAACTATGTGAGTCGCTGCTCATCGCCCACCCCTATAACTAGGAGAAACTGTGGACAGACGCGGCTTTCTGCTCGTCAGCGCCGTGACGTCATCGGACACCGACACGGGCTGACGACCAGAACGTATGTCCCGGCTGATCCTCGTTCCAAGGGCGGCTCCAAGGCGACGATGCGGATCACCAAGCGGGGCCTGGCGCCCACCGAGGTCAACATTCGCCCCCCTTACCGAGGTATCGCCGAACTCGAGGACATCTGCCTCGAGTTCACCGACGAGGTGAACAACACGAGGCCACCTCCGGAAATGAGGTGAGACCCCTGAACTGAACCCATCTCCGGAAGAGCCACGCGGGCGCAGTGGGGAGAATTCCCGTCCATGGAGATTTTTGCTGTCCGTCACCGGGGTACATATCTTGTCCGCCACTGAGGAAATTGAAATATCCGCTGACACCGACGCAGTAATCCCCTACAAAGCGCGGGTCAGCTCAACCTATGGCAACTGACGAACAAGGGCGTAAGACATCCTGGGCGCGTCCTTGAAATTCTGAGATGCCGACGTGGTTACGCGTATTGGCCCGGGCGGTAAAGCAAGCTGGGCGACCACGGCAGGATCTTCATGAGTCGTGCAGCCCTGGTCTTGTGTGACGGACCGCCGACACCTCAGGCGTGCCGTTTTCCTTGTCTGGTCGGAACGATGCCGGGCCCCGCGTGTGTGCAGCGACCCGGCTTGGCACGAAACGCCCTCCCGCCCCGTCCTGTCTCTGCGCAGTATCGCGTGTTCTGCAGGGCTTTTCCGCAGCGGAGCAGTGGCGCCGCCCTGGGAGACCTCACGCCGCTCTACCGTGAATTTCGGCGAACTGTTCCATGAAGATTACCGCTTCCAGGGGCGGCAGATTATCTAGTCGAGATAGCGTCTTTGCCCATGAGATTCCTTCGAAGAGCAGCAGGCGTAGGCTTTACGCTGCTTCTATTCATCCTGGGCTTCTGTGCACAGCCCGCTGCGGCACATGTGTCACCGGAACACGCCGAACTCGTCATTACGACAAAGGAAAACGTCACCAGTGGACGGCTGATCGTCCACCATGACGTAGTGTCACCTCAGAAGGCAGGTGCCTGGGCGTCGCACCTGCTGAGCGCAGCGTGCCCTGCCACCGGCTCCGGCGTCGCCGGGGACAGCGGTGGCGTCCCGGGCGGCGTGGTGGTCGAGCTGGCGTGGGGCTGCCACGTCGACAAGCTAGACCTGAGCGCGATGCTGAAGCAGGCCGGACTGATTCAGGTCGTCGTCGAATTCGACGGCACCACGGTCAACGCCAATGCGCGGACCCCAGTTGTGGACGCATCGGGTGCCCACGCGCTTCCCACCTTCCCGTGGGCGGAGGTGGCGCTCGGTATCGCGGCGGCCGCCGCGCTGCTGTTCGCGGTGTGGAAGTTCCGCACCGGGCGTCTCCAGGTCGCCCAGCTGGGCGCCAGGGTGCGGGCCGGCCGCGGGCGGATCAAGGTGGCCGCTGTCGGCGCGGTGACGCTGTCCTGTCTGGCTCCCCAGCTGGCCGCGGCCGCGCCGCTCGCCGAGGGGGCAACGGCGGACACGGTCACTGTCACGGGCACGGTCTTCAAGGACGCCAACGCCAACGGCAAGCGCGACGCGGGCGAGGCTCCGATGGCCGGGGTCGATGTCACGGACGGCGCCGGCTGGACGACGACCGGCGCGGACGGTTCGTACACCCTGCAGATGGACCCGACCCGCCGGGAGACCGACCTCATCAGCATCGTCTCCCCGAACGGCTACACCCCCGCACTGCGCGACGACTTCGTCCCGCAGTACTTCCACAAGGTCTCGGAAAGCGGCGGGTCCGGTATCGACTTCGCCCTCGTCAAGGACAAGAACGCCGCCAACCCCACCGAGAAGTGGTTGATGGTCTCCGACACGGAGACGGCCGGCAGCCCGGAGTGGACCGGCCAGGTCGAGGCGATGTCCGAGGTCGACGGCGCGTCGATGACGATCGACACCGGCGACCTGACGGTCACCGACGGGACCCCGGAGCCACGCCGACAGGCCGGCTACGACGGCCTGCGCAAGGGGCTGACCGAGGGCAAGCTCGGCATGCCCTACTACCCGGTGATGGGCAACCATGACTTCGGCGGCGCTGCCGACTCCAAGGGCTATGCGGGCAGCATGGAGTACTACCGCCGCAATATGGGCCCGGAGTGGTACAGCTTCGACCGCGACGGCCGGCACATCGTCGTGCTCGAGGACAACTACGACTCCAGTGGCCTGAAGCCGCAGCTGGAGTGGCTGCGTGAGGACCTCAAGCGCCACGCGGTCGGTAAGCAGGTTCTGGTCTTCGCGCACCGGTCGCTGTTCACCCAGTGGGGTCCGGGGACCGGCATGCAGCCGACCATCGACGAGCTGTCGAAGTACGACGTGCGGTTGTTCGCCGCGGGCCACAACCAGCAGGCCGAGTACCGCCGTGGCGCCTTCGACCGCTCGGTCGAGATCAACAACCAGGGCACGTACGGCATCGACGGCTCCCAGCCGGACTACAAGATCCTTGATTTCAAGGACATCACCGACGACCCGCGCACCAAGCGCAACGAAGACACCGGCCTCGTCACGGGTACGCACCGGGCGTTCAACGTCGATGACGATGCCGCGCTGGTCAGCCCCGCACAGGGCAGCGTCCACGCCGCCGGCGCCAGGATCCCGGTCGAGCTGTACGCGGAGGACGACGGCCGTACCCCGGCCACCGCGTCCTTCACCATCCGTGACAGCCACGGCCACGCGGTGCGAAATTACAGCCGCCTGAAGTTCGGCACGGCCAACCGCCGTACGGGCATCGAGAACTGTTACACGGCCCCCGGCGGCAAGCCGGAGCCCTGTCCGGACGCGCGGATCTCCTGGACCCGGGTCAGTGACAGCGTCAAGGGGCTGGCCCCGGGAACGTATACGGCGAAGATGACCGCCCTCGACACCAAGCGCAAGGCGTGGCCCACCATCACCAACACCTTCACGGTGGTGCCCGACAGCAAGCTGCCCAAGCCCAGGAGCGGCCAGGACTGGACCCGCCAGGGCCGCGACGAGCAAGGGCGCTCCGCGAGCGCGGACAATCCGGGCAGCGAGCTCGACCTGCGCTGGGCCGCCAACACCGGTGAGCAGTTCAACCTCGACGGGTCGGTGATCGCCGACGGCAAGGTGATCGTTTCCTCCCGGGCGTTCGACTCCCCGTACAGCATGATGCTCGCCTACGACCTCAAGTCCGGCCGTGAGATCTGGCGCACCTATCTGGACGGCGACGCCGAGTCGGCGCCCACCCTGCACGACGGCAAGGTCTATCTGACCACCGGCGTCGGCCGGATCTACGCGCTCGACGCGGAGAAGGGCCACGTCGTGTGGCAGTCGATCGACCGTGAGGAGCAGCACGGCAACACCGTGCGCCGCTACGGCCGAGCGGGCGGACCGGTCAGCGTTTTCGCGCTTGCGGGCCAGGACCGCCGCTCGGTCGCCGTCTACCAGGACGCGTACAACATCCGCTGCCGTGACGGCGCGACCGGCAAGATGCTGCCCGGCGGCTTCGACGGCGCGTTCTCCTGGGGCCAGTTCCACAGCACGGCGATCCGCCAGCCCGGCTCCAACACCGCCTACCTGCACACCGGTTCCGCCAACGACCTGGTCGCCATGGACCTGGCGACCTGCACACGGCTGTGGCAACAGGACACCGGCGGCGGTCTGGACAGCAACTCCTCCCCGGCCCTGACCGATCCGGCCAAGGGGGACCCGCAGCTGGTGACGATGACGGCCAGCGGTGTCCGCGGGCACGACCTCAAGACCGGTAAGGAACTGTGGAAGTCCGCCTGGAACGACCCGTGGCTCTGCGAGAACGGCAAGGCTCCGCTGACCAGCCCCGCTGTCTGGGGCGACATCGCCTACATCGCGCGCCGTGACGGTGTCATCCTCGCCTACGGCACAAAGGCGGCCGACCCGTCCAAGCCGTTGTGGGAGACCAAGGTCGACTACCTGCCCGGGGAGAGCCCCAAGGATGACAAGTGGAAGGTGGCCAGCGGCTGCGCCGACAAGATGGGGCCTGGCTCCCCTGCGATGCACGCCTTGGCCACCAAGAACCTGGTGTACGTGGGCACCAGGGACGGGCGTCTGATCGTCCTGGACCGCGCCACCGGCGCTCGGCTGACCGAGTACAACCTCGGCGGCGGGGTGACCTCGGCGCTGTCCGTCAGCGGTGACTGGGTCTTCGCCCTCACCGACGACGGAACGCTCCACGCACTGGCCGCCCGCCACCTGCGCGGCAACGGCCGCTGACCCACCATCCGCGCGTTGCCTCCCCCGCCAGGGGAGGCGACGCGCGGCCTTCCACTCCCGACGGGACAGCCGCTGTGCACATCCTCCACACCGCCCGCCTCCTCGCCGCCCGTCTCGTGCTGATCGGCCTGGCCGCCGCACTGGCGCTGCTCGGCGCCGCAGGCACGGCCGAGGCGCACCCCTTCGGTACACCGCCGGTCGCCCAGGTCAGGGCCGAAGGCCGCACCGTAGACATCACCTGGTCGGCCCAGAAGAACGACCTGGACGTCCTGCACCAGGCAGCCAAGGGGGACGAGGCGGCCTACCTCGGCTCACACATCACCGTGCACCAGGACAGTCGCGAGTGCCGGCTCGGGGCGGTGGAGACCCGACATCTCGCGAGCAAGGGCGCCCTGATCCACTACACCTGCCCCTCACCCGTGGACACGGTCACCCTGGCCATCACCGCACTGACCGACGTCAACCCGGCCTATCGCACGATCTCCGTGACAAAGAAGGGCGGCGGCGGCCTGCACACAGCAACCGACCCCACCCACACCCTCACCCTCGGCGCAGCCGGCAACTCCGCCGCCAGTACATCCACGGCGTCGGCGACCGCGTGGACCACGGACCTCGCGGCACTGCTGGACCACGGCATCGTACTGCCGCTGGCTCTTCTCGTCTCGGCAGCGGTGGGCGCCTTCCACGCCTGCGCCCCCGGGCACGGGAAGTCGCTCGCCGCCGGGTACCTCGTGGGCGGCCAGGGCAGGGCACGGGACGCGGTGTGGCTCGGCGCCGTCGTCGCCGTCATGCACACCGCATCGGTCACCGTACTCGCCGTGGGCTGGTGGCTCGCCGCCCTGCACGCACCGGACGTCGCAGCGGTGACGAACTGGCTTCAGCTGACCGCGGCCCTGGTCGTGGTCGCCGTGGGCATCGGCCTGCTCCGGCGCCACCTGATCAACCGGAAGCACCGTCCCAGCCATGGACACCACCATGGCCACGATCACGGGCATGACCACGATCACCACCACAGCCACAGCCACCACATCCCGACGTCCACGTCTCTGCTCACCTGGCGCGGCATCCTGCTGCTCGGCACGTCCGGCGGCCTGCTCCCCTCCCCATCGGCATTCCTCGTCCTCCTCAGCGGACTGCTGACCGGCCGCGTCGGCACGGCGATCGCGATGGTGGTGGCGTTCGGTGCCGGCATGGCGCTGACCCTGACCGGCGTCGGCCTTGTGGTACTCCGCGGTCGCGACGCGTTCCTCGCCCGAGCCTCGAACTCGCCCGTGCTGCACACCTGGAGCACCCGCATCCCGGTCGTCGCCGCCTGGGCCGTCGTCATCGGCGGCACCATCGCATCAGCCATCGCCGCCGGCCGCGTCCTGGCATCGTGATCCAGGCTAGAGACGGCGGCGCCCGCCAACGCGCCCAACCTCGGGGTCTGCCGCGAACGGAGTGGCTGTACGCCTGGCCGACGAGATGAAGGGGTTCCGGGGCTTGCTCAGATCGCTGGAGCAGCCATCGAGGCGCGAGTTGCGGCAGTGATGAGAATTTCGCGGGGCACCCGCGCTGCGGCGGCAAGGGCGCGACCCACCGGGTAGGCGTGGGCGCCTGCTGGGAGATTTCCGCGGCGCCCGCTGAGTACCACGTCGATGGAGCCCGTACTACTGTGCGATTCCGTGGTTCTGTCCAACCGCCGCAGTGTTTGGCGGGCGACTGCCTCCGCGCTGTCGTACAGGGTGGTTCCGGTGGGCAGGCTCTGCAGAATCTCTGGCGCCACCAAGGGGTAGTGCGTGCATCCCAGCACCACGGAGTCGCAATATTGGGGGGTTCGCTTTGCCGCGTCGGCGACCGCCTCCGCTGCTGCGGTCATGTCTCCGTGGTCGATCGCCTCGGCCAGACCCGGGCACGCGACACGCGCGACAGGCCGGCCGTTCGCGAAGTCCGCGATCAGGCGATCCTGGTAGTCACTCGCCGTGGTCCGGACGGTTGCCCACACGGCGATTCCTTGGCCGACCGCTGCGGCCGGCTTCACGGCGGGCACGGTTCCGATCACAGGCACCCGAGGTTCAAAACTCTCGCGCAGAACGTCGATCGCGGTGACGGTGGCCGTGTTGCAGGGAACCACGATGGCCTCCGCGCCCCGCTGGACGGCCAATTGGGCGGCATTGAACAGACGGTCCGTGACGAAGGAGGCCGTTCTCGATCCCCAGGGGGCGCCGTCAGGGTCCAGAAGCAGAAGCAGATCGAGTTCCGGGGCGAGGTGCCGAAGCCATCCTGTGGTGGAAAGGAGGCCAAGCCCTGAGTCGATCAATGCCACCGTCATGGGGGTCAAGTTACCAGCCGAGCACTGGCGCAGATGGTGGTCCGTCATGGGCGGCGGTGGGGCGGTCGTTCCAGCGATGGGTGGTCCACGCTCGGCGGATCAGGCTACGCATGGTGATGATGGTGATGGTGTCGGCGAGGTCGAAGAAGGAGTCGATGACGGTGACCCGGCGCTCGTAGCAGCGGGCGAGGCGGTGGAAGGCGTTCTGCCAGGCGTGGGTGCGTTCGACGTGCCACCTCTGACGGGCCTGGATGGGTGCCTTCTCGCCCTTGTGCGCGATGCGGCCGTGCAGGCCGCGTTCGTGGAGCAGGGTGCGGGTCTTGTCCGAGTCGTGGCCGGCGTCCAGACGCACGGTGATGTCGTCGGGCAGCGGTCCCAGGTCCTCCAGGCGGGCCAGAGTCGGGGCGAGCAGCGGGGAGTCGTGACGGTTCGCTCCAGCCAGCACACGGCCAAGTGGGATTCCATAACAATCCGTCTCGCGATCTCTTCGAAGTCCGCACGGCCGACCGGGGCGTGCCTGCACGTCTTCGAGCACACCACCAGGCGCATCCGGATCCTCGGCGCCACCGCGACCCCCACCGCGGATTGGATGGTGCAGCTCGAACGTAACCTCCTCATGGACCTCGAGGACGCAGGCAGCAGGGCACAGTTCCTGATCCGCGAACGCGATCCCCAGTGCACAGGCACCTTCGACGCCCTGATGGCCGATGCCGACGTGAAGATCGTCACCACCGGCATTCAGATACCCCAGATGGACTCGCTCATGGAGCGCTGGATACAGACCTGCGGCGCCGAACTCCTGGACCGGCCCTTGATCTGAGGACACGAGCCGCCCCATGCCCCCGCTGCCCGCCTCCATCACGCAACAAGCCCGGCTCGCCCACCTGGACGTCCGCGGGCGAGAGCGACTCGGCGGAACCCTCCGCGAATACCGACGAGCGGCTTGAGGTGTGCGGATGGTGCATCGGCACCCGCACAGCCCCGGCACCAGCGTGGCCGACCGCCCCCGGCGTCGTCACGGATGAGAACGGTGACGGCCGCATCGACGAAGACGACCTCAAGGCCCCCGCACATGTGGCCGCGAACATCGAGACGGTGCGCTTCCATCTCCACAACGCCCCACCTCCTGACGATGCCGCGGCGTGCAGGGCCGGTGCCGAAGTCGCGTCGGCCCCGCAACGTCTCATGCCTTCTTTCCCCGGCGTCCCGTTACGGCCAGAAGTTCCGCTGCGGGGCCGACGAGGATGCGTCCCGAAGCCCAGACAGCGCGCAGGACACGGCGTAGTTCGACGCCCTCGACCTCCACCGACACAAGGCGGCCATCAGCGAGGTCGGCTCGTACCGCGAGCTCGCTGATCACTGCCGGGCCAGTTCCGGCGATCACGGCATTGCGCACGGCGGTCGCGGATCCCAGCTCCAGGAGGGGCAGCGGTTCGCCCACGCCGGCCTTGCGCAGAGCCTGGTCCAGGGTTTCGCGGGTGCCCGATCCGCGTTCGCGTAGCACCAGCGGTGCGGCCGCGAGCTCGGCGACGCCCAGCGGGCGGCGGCGGCGCGTCCAGGGGTGCCCTGGGGCGACCACCACGAGCAGCCGGTCGCTGGCGACCTGCCTGGCGGACAGCCCCGCCGGGGCCCGCGGTGACTCGACGAACCCGAGGTCCGCCGCTCCGCTGCGCAGCAATTCCGGGACGTGTTCGCTGTTGGTCAC